>NZ_JBIRSJ010000001.1:0-777116 GCF_044334165.1 Streptomyces sp. NPDC020845
GACATCACCTTCGGCGCCACCACCGCCGGCCGACCCCCACACATACCCCACATCGAAACCATGGTCGGCCTCTTCATCAACACACTCCCCGTACGGGTCACCCTGCAGCCCAGCGAATCGATCAGCGCACTGCTGAAGCGAGTGCAGCAGGAACAGACCGAGCTGCTGGCCCATCAGCACCTTGGGCTTGCCGATATCCAGAAGGCAGTGGGACTCGGCGAACTCTTCGACACGGTCATCGTCTTTGAGAACTATCCTGTTGATCTTCCTGACGCTGACGGGCCTTCGGGAGAGCTCCAGTTCACGAAGGAAGACACCAGGAGCGGCAACCACTACCCGCTCACCCTGGCGGTAGTTCCCGGCCGCCAACTCCACCTCCGGTTTGACTACCGCACCGATCTGTTCGATCAGGCGACGGTTGAGGCGTTGGCTGGTCGTTTTGTGCGGGTGTTGGAGGCGATGGCCGCGGATCCGGATCTGCCCGTGGGACGGGTCGATGTGCTGGGTGAGGCCGAGCGGCAGCAGGTGCTGGTCGACTGGAACAACACCGCGCATCCGGTGCCGGATGCGGTGGTACCGGAGTTGTTCGAAGCGCAGGTCGCACGGACCCCGGATGCAGTGGCAGTGGTGTGCGAGGGCCAGAAGCTGACCTACGGCGAGTTGAATGTGCGAGCCAACCGGCTCGCCCGGTACCTGATCGGACAGGGAGCCGGGCCTGAGCGGCTGGTGGCGGTGGCCCTGCCACGCTCGGCCGAACTGGTCGTGGCGCTGCTGGCGGTGCTGAAATCGGGAGCGGCGTACGTGCCCGTGGACCCCGAACTACCCGCCCAGCGGATCAGCTACATGCTCCAGGACGCCGACCCGCTGCTCCTGGTCACCGACACCACCACCGCAACCGCCGCCACCCTGCCCACCCTGGACGGCCTGTCCGTGGTGGTGGACGCTCCTGAGACGGCCGCACAGATCGCCGGCCAGCCCGGCACCGACATACGCGACACCGACCGCACGGGAGCGCTGCTGCCGGGGCACCCGGTGTACGTCATCTACACCTCCGGCTCCACCGGCCGCCCCAAAGGCGTGATCATCCCCCACCAGGCACTGGTCAACTACCTCACCCGCGCCACCGAGGCATACCCGGAACTGTCCGGGGCCACCGTCGCCCACGCCTCCGTCTCCTTCGACATCGGCATCACCGTCCTCTACGGCACCCTGATCAGCGGCGGCCGCCTCCACCTCACCGCCTGGGACACCACCACCCCCACACCACCCGATAACCAGCCGGTCAGCCTGATCAAAATCACCCCCAGCCACCTCCCCCTCCTCCAAGACTCCCCCCACCAACCCACCGGCCGCCTCATCATCGGCGGCGAACCCCTCCCCACCGAAGCCCTCCACACCTGGCACACCCACCACCCCCACACCCCCATCACCAACCACTACGGCCCCACCGAAACCACCATCGGCGCCACCGACCACACCATCACCACACCAACCACCGGCACACAGGTCAGCGGCACCATCCCCATCGGCCGGCCCATGTGGAACACCCACACCTACATCCTCGACCAGGCCCTACGCCCCGTACCCCCAGGAGTCCCCGGCGAGCTCTACATCGCCGGCACACAACTCGCCCGCGGATACCATCGCCGCCCCACCCTCACCGCCGAACGCTTCATCCCCAACCCCTATGGCCCACCCGGCACCCGCATGTACCGCACCGGCGACCTCGCCCGCTGGAACACCAGCGGCACACTCGAACACCTCGGCCGCACCGACACCCAAATCAAAATCCGCGGCTTCCGCATCGAACCCGGCGAGATCGAGGCCGTCCTGACCGCTCACCGCGCGGTCGCCCAAGCCGCCGTCGTCGTACGCGAAGATCAGCCCGGCGACAAACGCCTCATCGGCTATCTCGTACCTGCCGACACGGCCGACACGGCTGACACGGCCGACACGGCTGACACGGCCGAAAGAGCCGACAAGGAAGCGGCCCTGGACACCACCGAAGTGCTGAACCTGGCCAAGGACCGGCTCCCCGACTACATGGTGCCCTCCGCGCTCGTCGTGCTCGAGCGCCTGCCGCTGACGCCCAACGGAAAGCTCGACCGGAACGCCCTGCCCGCCCCGAACCACACCGCGTCCGCCTCCCGGCGTGCCCCGCGTACACCGCGGGAGGAGACGTTGTGTGCGCTGTTCGCCGAAGTGCTCGGGATTCCGGAAGTGGGCATCGACGACGACTTCTTCACGCTGGGCGGGCATTCGCTGCTCGCCACCCGGCTGGTGAGCCGTATCCGGACCGTTCTGGGGGTCGAACTCGCCATCCGCGCCCTGTTCAAAGCACCCACTGTCGTCGGTCTCGGCGAACATATCGACGCATCCGCCGCCCAGCCGACGCGACCGAAACTGAGGCCCATGCGGAGGCCGGAGCAATAGTCGCGTCAGCGGACCCCCTCCTGCCCTGCGGGCCGATGCAGCCACCGCGGGCCGGGTCATGAGATTCTTGGAATGGGAGACATCGCAGTGGAAGTGTCGGGCAAACGCCACTATTCATTGGTGTGTTCGTGTTGCGGTAAACAGTATGCGGATGACGGGCTGATGCTCACCTGCCCCAATGGCCATGAGCCCGCGCTGCTCCAAACCGAATACACCGAGAACAACTTCACACCGGTGCAGGGAGACGAGGGGATATTCCGATACCGCCACTGGCTGCCGGTCGTCCGGGAGATCCCGGGCTCCGCGCGCCCCGCGGTGTTCCGGAGTGAGCGGCTCTCCCGCCTGGTGGGGCTTCCTGACCTCTGGGTGGCGTTCAACGGGTACTGGCCCGAGCGCGGTGGGCTTCTGGAGACCGGGACCTTCAAGGAATTGGAGGCATATACGGTTCTCGGCAGGCTGCCGAAGGATCCCGTGGTCCTGGTGGTGGCCTCGGCCGGCAATACGGCTGCCGCCTTCGCCTCCGTCTGTTCCCGCTATGGGCAGCCGTGTCTGCTCATCGTGCCGGAGGTCGGGCTCGGTCGGTTGAAGCTGCCCGAAGCGTTGCATCCGTCGGTACGATTGGTCGTTCTGGAAGACGCCGACTATGCGGATGCCATCGCGCTGGCGGAGGCGGTGGGGAAGTTAACCGGCTTCCAGTTGGAGGGAGGGGTACGCAATGTCGGGCGCCGCGATGGGCTGGCGACGGTGATGTACTCCGCCGTGGAGGCCATGGGCGAGCTGCCGGACTTCTACTTCCAAGCCGTCGGCAGCGCCGCCGGTGGTATCGCGGTCCACGAGGCCGCGAAGCGCTTGATGGCGGCAGGAGCCCCCTCGAATGCGTCGACTGCGCCGAAGGAGGCGCTGCCGCGGCTTTTCCTGTCCCAGAACGAGTCATTCGCCCCCATTCACAGGGCGTGGCAGGCCGGTCAGCGCTTCCTGGTCCGCGGTTCCGTGGAGGATGACAAGCGCGCCGTGCGGCGTGCGTTCGCCGATGAGCTCACGAACCGGTTTCCGCCCTATGCGGTTCATTCCGGTGTCTATGACGTGCTTGTCGAGAGCGACGGCGATGTCCTCGCGGTCGATGGTGAGTCGGCCCGTGCGGCCAGGGACATGTTCAACGACATCGAGTCGATCGATATAGAGCCGGCATCCGCCGTCGCCGCTGCCTCGCTCCTTTCCGCGGTGCGGGGAGGGAGAATCCCGCGAGACGCCTCCGTTCTCCTCAATGTGACCGGCGGTGGGCGGGCGAGAATGGCGCGGGATCACTCGCCGATTCAGGCCGAACCCAGTCTGCGTATCGCATCCCTGGGGTCTTTGGAGGAGGCGGTGAATCAAATAACAGGTCTCTTCTCTGTTGATCTTCAGATTTCCTAATTGAGGCCAGTCAAAGCACCTCCGAGGAATCCTCAAGGAATCCTCAAGGAATCAAGGAGCGCACTTCCCATGACTGATGGTGCCATCTCCACCACATCCGCCACTTCCGGCCTGGCCGGCCTGACCCTGGACCACATCGAATTCTTTGTGACCGACGTCGAGGCGACAGTGAGTGCACTGTCCACCGGTTACGGACTGGAGGTGCTGATACCGCCGACCCGTGGCAGCCGTAGAGGCGATCACCGGTCCGCGTTGCTGGGACGGAACCGTATTCGGCTGCTGGTGACACAGGCCCTCTCCGATGACCACCCCGCGCGGGCCTATGTCGAGCGACACGGCGACGGCGTCGCCGATATCGCTCTGTGCGCCACGGACGTCCGCGCCTCGCACGCCGAGTTGATGGCGAACGGGGCCGTGGAGGTGGCGCCGCCGCGGGAAGAGGACGGCTGTGTGACCGCGGCGGTGGGCGGCTTCGGGGATGTGATCCACACGCTGGTGGAGCGGCGCCCCGGTGTGCCGGTCGACCGCCTTCCGGGGCTGCCAGAGCCACGCCCCGCGACCGCCGAAGAGTTGACGACCGACGACCCGGTCGGGCTGCTGAACATCGACCACTTCGCGGTCTGCCTCCCGCTGGGTGAGCTGTCGGCGGCCATGAGGTTCTACACCGACGTCTTCGACATGCCGGTGGTCTTCAAAGAGCGCATCGAGGTGGGCCCGATGGGGATGGACTCGGCCGTGGTGCAGAGCCGTTCGGGCGAGGTGACCTTCACGCTGATCGAGCCGATGCCAGGAGCGCGCGCGGGGCAGATCGAGAGCTTTCTCGCCGATCACGGTGGGGCCGGGGTCCAGCATGTCGCGTTCGCCACGGACGACATCGTGCACAGCGTCGGCACGATGGGCGGCCGTGGCGTGCCCTTCTTGAACACTCCGGCGACGTACTACGATCTGCTCACCGCTCGGCTGACGCCGCTGCGCCATTCGGTGGAGCAACTCCGGGAGTTGAGTGTGCTGGTGGACGAGGACCACGACGGTCAGCTCTTTCAGATATTCACCCGTTCCGTACATCCTCGGGGAACGCTCTTCTTCGAGGTCATCGAGCGCATTCGGGCCACTACGTTCGGCAGCAACAACATCCGGGCGCTCTACGAGGCGATCGAACTGCAGCGCGCGGCGGCGGCGAAGGGGCAGGCGGAGTGACCAAGCTCCCCGCTGACCAGGGGTCAGGCGACCGCGCGGGTGCGCGGTCGCCCGATCCCGTCTCAGCCGCCCTTTCCGTGGCCGACTTCGCGGAGCTCGCGCGCACGGTGCTCAGCGTCGAGCTCTGGGACTGGCTGGAGGGCGGCGCGGGGCGGGAGCGGACACTGGTCGGTAACCGCGGCGCGTTCGACCGCGTCGCGGTGGTGCCCCGCGTACTTGCCGATGTGTCGTCCTGCGACCCGGCGGGTTCGCTGGTGGGCAGCCCGGCCGCGCTGCCCGTGGCCGTGGCGCCCATCGCGTATCAGCGCCTGTTCCACTCCGAGGGCGAGCTCGCGGTCGCGCGGGCGGCGGCGGACAGTGGGGTGCCGTATACGGTGTCCACGCTGAGCAGTGTCCCCATGGAGGAGATCGCGGCCACCGGCGCCACCACCTGGTTCCAGCTCTATTGGCTACGGAACAAGGGCGCCGTCCTCGATCTGGTCCAGCGGGCCGAGGCGATCGGGAGCGAGGCGCTGGTCCTGACCGTGGATGTGCCGGTCATGGGGCGGCGGTTGCGCGATATGAGGCACGGTTTCGCGCTGCCGCCGACCATCCGGGCCGCCAACCTCGACGGCGGGGCCATGAGCAGCGCGCATGAGCGCGTAGAGCGCGGCTCGGCCGTCGCCGCACACACCGCGTCCGCCTTCGCACCGTCGTTCACCTGGCATGACATCGAATGGTTGCGGGAGCGCACCGGACTGCCTCTGGTGGTCAAGGGGCTCTCCCATCCGGCCGACGCGCTGCGCGCGGCCGAGCTCGGGGCGGCCGCGGTGGTGGTGTCCAACCACGGAGGGCGGCAGCTGGACGGGGCCGTGCCCACCGCCGTGGCGCTTCCCGGTGTTGTGGAGGCCGTCAGGGGCGCGTTTGGGGAGAGCTGTCAGGTGCTGGTGGACAGCGGGATCCGGAGCGGGGCCGATGTGTTGGGCGCGCTGGCGCTGGGTGCCTCGGGTGTGCTGCTGGGCCGTCCCGTCATGTGGGGGCTCGCCGCAGGTGGCGAGGCGGGGTGTGCGCGAGTCCTGTCGCTGCTGGGGGAGGAGTTCCGGCACGCCATGGCCCTGGCGGGGTGCCCCGATCTGGCCGCCGTGGCCCGGCTGCGGACGACGACCATGCCATGCCACTGTGGGAGTGACCACCAATGACCGATTCCGCTGCCCGCGCCATCGATGTCCATGACGTACGGCTGTCGCAGCTGCACGGCTCGCTCGCGGATCCCGCGATGGCCTCGATGAACTTCCTCAACGAAGTGGCCATCCGGTTTCCGAACGCCATCTCGTTCGCGGCCGGGCGCCCCAGCGAGGAGTTCCTGGACTTCGCCGAAGTCCACCGCTACGTCGACGTCTTCATCGACCATCTGCGCCGCGAGCGGGGTATGACCGAGGCCGAGGCGAAGCGGACCGTCCTTCAGTACGGCCGGACCAAGGGCATCATCCATGAGCTGGTCGCCAGACATCTGGAAGTCGACGAGGGAATCTCGGTCTCCAGTGAGTCCCTGGTCATCACCGTCGGCTGCCAGGAGGCGATGTTCCTGGTGCTGCGCGCCCTGCGCACCGGCCCGCAGGACATCGTCCTCGCGATCTCTCCCACGTACGTCGGGCTGACGGGCGCGGCGCGCCTGGTCGATCTCCCCGTCCGGCCGGTCCGCGGGGGCGAGCGGGGGATCGACTTCGACGATCTGGGCGCGCAGATCGCCGAGGCCCGCGCCGCGGGTCTGCGGCCACGCGCGCTGTACCTCGTGCCGGATGTGGCCAACCCGACCGGCATCAGCCTGGACCTCGAGGCGCGGCGGGAGCTGCTACGGGTGGCCGAGGCGGAGGATCTGCTGCTGCTGGAGGACAACGCGTACGGTGTGTTCGCCGGAGAGGGCAGGCTGCCGTCGTTGAAGTCGCTGGACACCGGGCGCAGGGTCGTCCGGCTCGGCTCGTTCGCCAAGACGGTGCTGCCGGGGGCGCGGGTGGGCTACGTGGTGGCCGATCAGCGTGTGGTGGACGAGAATGGCGGCACCTCCCTCCTCGCCGACCATCTCTCGACCATCAAGAGCATGCTCACGGTGAACACCTCGCCCTGGGCGCAGGCCGTGGTCGGCGGGGCGCTGGTCGAGCACGGCTACAGCCTCCCGGCCGCGAACCGCCGGGAGATCGACGTCTACCAGCGCAATCTCCGGCTCATCCTGGAAGGGCTGGCTCGCCGCTTCCCGCGGGATTCGGCGGGGCCCCTGATCTCCTGGAACACCCCCACCGGTGGTTTCTTCCTCACTCTGACGGTCCCGTTCCGGGCGGATGACGAGCTGCTTGAGTACTCCGCCAAGGAACATGGCGTGTTGTGGACTCCCATGTCCCACTTCTACGGCGGTGACGGCGGTTACGAGCAGATCCGTCTCTCCCTGAGCCAGCTGACCCCGGACGCCATCGACGTCGGCCTGGACCGGTTGGCGTCCCTGGTACGGGAGTGTGCCGCGGCGCCGTGACCGGGACGCTGCGCCCGGACCGGGACGCTGCGCCCGTTCAGCGCGCCCACGCTCAGTGCGCCGCCCGTACCGGGTCCAGGGGCGGTGGCTCGCCCGCGAACGGACCCGGAGACGGACTCGGGCCCGAGTCCGGGTCCGGGCCCGTCTCCGGCAGTCGCGCCGTGGCCAACCCCGCGAGCAGGCCGGCTCCGGCGGTCACCTCCGGGAAGCTGAGCGCGTTGCCGAAGGTCGACTCGACGGCCAGGGCGGTCAGGGCCGCGGCCGCCGTCAGGATGGCCGGTGTGTGGCGCGGTGAGCGCCACAGCGCGTACAGCAGCCAGCCGAAGGCCGTGCCCAGCAGGGCGAGGCCCGGCAGCCCCTGGCCGGCGGCCTGCTGCAGCGGGGCCGAGTACGGCGTGTCGTCCGCGGCGGCGGGTGACTGCTGGGCGGTGGGGCTCAACTCGCCGAACCGGTCGGGCCCCGCTCCGCGCAGCGGTCCGTGCTCGGCGATCTGGGCGGCGTCGTGCCACAGCCGCACCCGGTGTTCGCCCAGCCGGTCGCGCAAGGGTG
This sequence comes from Streptomyces sp. NPDC020845, assembly GCF_044334165.1. Lineage (NCBI taxonomy): Bacteria > Bacillati > Actinomycetota > Actinomycetes > Kitasatosporales > Streptomycetaceae > Streptomyces > Streptomyces sp. NPDC020845. The sequence continues at coordinate 8,096 of NZ_JBIRSJ010000001.1, forward strand.
CCGAGAGCGCGCCGGGGAGGGCGTCCTCGGCCATGGCCCAGCAGCCGCCGACGGCCACCGCCGCGACCAGGGCCAGCCCGGCAAGACCCGGCAGCCGGCGGCGGGTCCGGGCGACGGCGAGCGAACACAGCAGCACCAGGGCCCCGGCCACACAGCCGACCGCCGAGCCGACCGCCAGGGCCATGGCCGTGATCGCCACCGCCAGCAGGCGCAGCGCCAGCCGGAGCGCGGCCGACCGGGCGGCCCAGGCCGCGCCGCAGGTCGCCCCGACGGCGAGCGTGAACTGCGCCGCGTGGGCGCCGCCATGGCCGTTCATCCCGTCCGGGACGGTGCAGGCCAGGCCGAGGCCCGCGAGCGCGGCGGCCGTGGCGGCGGCGACCGGCAGCAGCGATCCGGCGATCCGGCCGCATGCGTAGCCGGCGGCGACGGCCAGCACGGCGAGCAGGACCCCTTCGGGGCGGGCGGTGCGGCCCGCGGCACAGACCAGGGCCCAGACGGCGCAACAGCCGAGGACCGCGGTGCCCACGATGTCGGGCGCGCTGTGGTGTTCCCGTACGACAGGCCGTGCCGCTGAAGACGCCATCCCGTTTGCCCCCGTTTTTTCGGCTCGCCTCCGGGGCGCCTCAGCCCCTGTCGACGGTCGACCGTGCTCGGCCGCCCGCGCGGCGGTAGCCGCATATCGATCGCAGCCCTCGCGGCCTGCGCGCGCTCTCCCTTTCGACAGGGTCGCGCCCCTTCGGCTCCCCACCCCCGAGTCGTGACGGGCACCGCGTGCCGGGCCGGCCGTCCGCGGGGGCCGGAGGCCCGCCGGAGGCGGCCAAAGGCCGCATGCGGGCCTGGACGGATACCGTAGCGACTGGGGCCGGATATGTGTATATGTTGCGCAGAAACGATGCGGCAGGTGTGTGACAGCTGTGCGGAAGGCGTCCGGCTGTGACGGGAATGGCATCCGGTGCCGCCTTGCCCGGACCGATAGCCTCAGCGTATGCCTACTCCCGACTTCATCCTGGAGCTGCGGGCCACCGCGGGTCACCAACTGCTGTTCCTGCCGGGCGCCAGCGCAGTCGTCCTCGACGACGAGGACAGAGTGCTGCTCGGGCGCCGAGCCGACAACGGCCGCTGGGCGCTCCCCTCCGGCATCCCCGAACCCGGTGAGCAGCCCGCGACGGCGGTGGTGCGCGAGGTGTACGAGGAGACCGCGGTGCGCTGTGTCCCCGAGCGCATCGTGCTCGTCCACACCGCGGAGCCGGTGACCTATCCCAATAAGGATGTATGCCAGTTTGTCGACATCTGTTTCCGCTGCCGCGCGGTGGGCGGCGAGGCGCGGGTGAACGACGAGGAATCCCTGGAGGTGGGCTGGTTCCCGGTCGACTCGCTGCCGGAGCTGGACGAGTACGCGCTGACCCGGATCAAGCGGGCCTTCGAAGACGGCCCGACGTGGTTCGATTCCACCATCCCGGAGTGAAGTATGTGCCGGGCGCACATCGGTCGGGCCCCGGCCGCCGCTTAGCCTGCCCGTCATGAGCGCGTCCACCACACCGGGCCCCGACGCCGGGGCCGACCCGGCCCACGCCGCCGGGGCCACCGCGGGCCTAGGCGGCCGTACCGCACTCGGCGGCCGTACCGCACTCGTCACCGGGGCCGCCGGCGGCATCGGCCGGGCCTGCACCCTCCGGCTGGCCGCCGCCGGGGCCACGGTCCTGGCGGTCGACCAGGACGAGAAAGGGCTCGCGGAGCTCGCCGCCCTGGCGGCCCGGGCCGAGGCGGCGCCCGGGCTGCCCGGCAGGGTGGAGGCTCGGGCGCTCGACCTGACCGACCTCGACGCGGCCGAGCGGGCCGCCGCAGGCGTCGACATCCTGGTCAACAACGCCGGGCTGCAACTCGTACGGCCCATCGAGGACTTTCCGCCCGAGGCCTTCTCCCGGGTGCTCACGGTGATGCTGGAGGCCCCCTTCCGGCTGCTGCGGGGCGCGCTGCCGCATATGTACGCCCAGGGCTGGGGGCGGATCGTCAACATCTCCTCCGTCCACGGGCTGCGCGCCTCGGCCTACAAGTCGGCGTACGTGGCCGCCAAGCACGGGCTGGAAGGGCTCTCCAAGGTCGCGGCCCTGGAGGGCGCGCCCCACGGGGTCACCTCCAACTGCGTCAACCCCGGCTATGTCCGCACCCCGCTCGTGGAGCGGCAGATCGCCGACCAGGCCGCCGCCCACGGCATCCCCCCGGAGCGGGTCGTCTCCGAGATCATGCTGGCCGACTCCGCGGTCAAACGGCTCATCGAACCGGAGGAGGTCGCCGAGGCCGTCGCCTACTTGTGCGGTCCGCACACCTCCTTCATCACCGGCGCCTCGCTCGCCATGGACGGCGGATGGACCGCCCACTGACCGGACGGCTGCCCGGGCGTACGGCGGCCCACCCCGCCGAGCGGGCACCCGAGCGGGCGTCGGGGTCGCGCCCGGGCACTGGCGGGTCCGAGCCCGGCGGGAGTATCCCTGTGACCATGTCCGATGATCAGCCGGAGACCCCGTACCTGGAACTGCTCGCGCGCGGCGCGCCCGCCGAGGCGTACGAGCGTCCGGTGCTGCGCGCCCGCGCCGAGGGGGCGTCGGCCGCCCGGCTCGCCGCCCTGGAGCGCGCCAAGCTGCTGGCCCTGCGCGTACGCGGCGAACTGGAGGGGCGCAGACGCCGCGAGGCCGAGCTGTCCGCGCTCTTCGAGACCGCACACGATCTGGCGGGGCTGCGCGACCTGGACGCGGTGCTCCAGGCCATCGTGCAGCGTGCCCGCTCGCTGCTCGGCACCGAGGTCGCGTATCTCACGCTCAACGACCCCCAGGCCGGGGACACCTATATGCGGGTCACCGACGGTTCGGTCTCGGCCCGCTTCCAGCAGCTGCGGCTCGGCATGGGGGAGGGGCTCGGCGGGCTGGTCGCGCAGACCGCCCGCCCGTATGTGACCGAGAGCTACTTCGACGACGAGCGGTTCCAGCACACCCGGACCATCGACGCGGGCGTCACGGACGAGGGCCTTGTAGCCATCCTCGGCGTGCCGCTGATGCTGGGCAGCGGGGTCATCGGCGTGCTGTTCGCCGCGGACCGCCGCGCCCGCGTCTTCGAACGCGAACAGCTCGCCCTCCTCGGCTCCTTCGCCGCCCACGCGGCCGTCGCGATCGACACGGCCAATCTGCTGGCCGAGACGCGTTCTGCGCTCGCCGAGCTGGAGGCCGCCAACGAGATCATCCGCGATCGCAGCGAGGTCATCGAACGCGCCTCGGAGGTGCACGACCGGCTGACCGAGCTGGTGCTGCGCGGCGGCGGGGTGCACGATGTGGCCGCCGCCGTGGCCGAGGTGCTGAGCGGGACGGTGGAGTTCGTCGAGGCGCATACGGCGCCGGCCGCGGCCGTGGACCGCTCCCGGGCCGACGGCCACGCCGTACGGCACGGCGAGGACTGGATCGCCGCCGTCTCCGCGAGCGGCGAGCTGTTCGGCGCGCTGGTGCTGCGCGGCCACCCCCGACTCGACCCCATGGACCAGCGCACCCTGGAGCGGGCCGCCGTGGTCACCTCGCTGCTCCAGCTGGCCCGGCGCTCGGCGGACGAGGCCGAACAGCGCGTACGCGGCGAGCTGCTGGACGATCTGCTCGACGCCCCCGACCGCGAGCCACGGCTGCTGCGCGAGCGCGCCGCCCGGCTGCGGGCGGACCTGGACGCGCCCCATGTCGTACTCGCCGCCGGGATCGACGCGCCCGGCGCGGCGCCTGGCGCGGCGGGCGGTGCGGCCTGCGGTGGCGGGCCTGGTGGGGTGTCCGGTGGGGTGTCCGGCTCGGGATCCGGTGAGCCCGGCAACGGACCACGAGCGCGGTCGGCCGGGCCGCCGCCGGACGAGGCGGCCGACCGGCAGCGCCTGTGGTCCGCCGCCACCCATCTGGCGGCCACCCGGCACGGCCTGGCCGCCGCCCGCGATGGCGGCACCGTCCTGCTGCTGCCCCTGGCCGACGGAGAGGGCGCCGACGCCTTGGCCCGCCGCACCGCCCGGCAGCTCGGCACCGCCGTACACGCGACGGTCACCGTCGGCGCCTCCGCGCCGGTGTCCGCACCCGCCGCCCGCCCCGGCGAGGTGGCCTCGGCGTACGCGGAGGCGCGGCGCTGTCTGGACGCGCTGCGGGTGCTGGGCCGCAGCGGCCAGGGCGCCGCGGCCGAGGACTTCGGCTTCCTCGGCCTCCTGCTGGCCGGCTCCCGCGACGGCACGGGGGACGCCGCCCGGGTGGCCGGGTTCGTCGACCGCACCATCGGCGCGGTCGTCGACTACGACGCCCGGCGCGGTACGGACCTGGTCCGCACCCTCGACGCGTACTTCGCGAGCGGGATGAGCCCGGCCCGCACCAAGGACGAACTGCACGTCCACGTCAATACGGTGGCCCAGCGACTGGAGCGGGTCGGACGGCTGCTCGGCCCCGACTGGCAGTCGCCGTCCCGCGCCCTGGAGGTACAACTCGCCCTGCGGCTGCACGGCCTGGCCTCGGCGGTCGCCCGCTGAGGCCAGCCCGTGTGGGGGCGCCGTCCGGCCCTTCCCGCAGGCTCGTCAGGCCGAGGCCGAACGGGGCGCCGTGCCCGGCTCGTTCGCAGTCCGCGGCGCCCCGTTCGGCTCGTTCGCGCCCTGTGCCGCCGCGCTCGGCCGCGCAGCCGGCGTCGGCTCGATCCCGGCCAGGTCGCGGTCCCGGGTCTCTTTGGCGGCGCCGACCGCTACCAGGGTCAGCAGCGCTGCCGCGATGACGTAGAGCGCGATCGGGACGGAGCTGTCGTAGTCGGCCAGCAGAGCCGTGGCGATCAGCGGGGCGGGGGCGCCGGCCGCGACCGATGCGAACTGGGCGCCGATCGAGGCGCCCGAGTAGCGCATCCGGGTCGCGAACATCTCGGAGAAGAAGGCCGCCTGCGGGGCGTACATCGCGCCGTGGAAGATCAGCCCGACCGTGACCGCGAGCACCAGCGCTCCGAAGTCCCGGGTGTCGATGAGGGCGAAGAAGGGGAAGGCCCACGCGCCCACGCCCGCGGCGCCCAGCAGATACACCGGGCGGCGGCCGATACGGTCCGACAGCGCGCCCCAGGCCGGGATCACCGCGAAGTGCACGGCGGAGGCGATCAGCACGGAGTTGAGGGCGGTCTGTTTGCCGAGGCCCACATGGTCGGAGGTCGCGTAGACCAGGACGAAGGCCGTGATGACGTAGTAGCTGATGTTCTCCGCCATCCTGGCGCCCATCGCGACCAGCACATCCCGCCAGTGGTGGCGCAGGACGGCCACCAGCGGCAGCTTCTCGGCCAGGTCGTCCGCCGTCCCGGCCCCGGCCTTGCGGGCCTCGGCCCGCGCCAGGGCGGCCTTGAAGACGGGCGATTCATCGACAGAGAGACGAATCCACAAGCCGATCAGCACCAGCACGCCCGAGAGCAGGAACGGCACCCGCCAGCCCCAGGACTGGAACGCGGCGTCGGACAGCGTGGCGGTCAGCGCCGACAGCACACCGGTGGCCAGCAGCTGTCCGGCGGGCGCGCCGGTCTGCGGCCAGGAAGCCCAGAAGCCGCGCCGCCGCGCGTCCCCGTGCTCGGACACCAGCAGCACCGCCCCGCCCCATTCGCCGCCGAGCGCGAAGCCCTGGACGAGGCGCAGCGCGGTCAGCAGTACGGGCGCGGCGGAGCCGACCGTGGCGTGGGTCGGCAGCAGGCCGATCGCACAGGTCGCCCCGCCCATCAGCAGCAGGCTCAGGACCAGCAGCTTCTTACGGCCGAGCCGGTCGCCGTAGTGGCCGAAGACGAGGGCGCCGATGGGCCGGGCGGCGAAGCCGACCGCGTACGTCAGGAAGGACAGCAGCGTGCCGACCAGTGGATCGGTGTCCGGGAAGAAGACCTTGTTGAAGACGAGCGCGGCGGCGGAGCCGTACAGGAAGAAGTCGTACCACTCGATGGTGGTGCCGATGAGGCTCGCGGCGACGATACGGGGGAGGTTCGCGGGTGCTGTGGGTGTCGGGGGAGCGGATGCTGCGGAGGCCATGTGCACCACTTCCAGAAGTTCGGTGGGGACGTGTACGTGTCCGCACAAGGTAGGAACACGCTGGTCAGTGGCACATGTGGCGGGACACCATACTTCGGGGCCGGAGTGTGCGTGCCGCCTCCGCGTCCGCCGCCTCCGCGTCCGGCGCCTCCGCGTCCGGCGCCTCCGCGTCCGGCGCCTCCGCGTCCGGTCCCCCGCTTCCCCCACCGCGTACGCCGGGCCGTCGCCGGGTGTCGGCCCGCCGTACGCCGTATGAGCTCGGCCTACCGGGAGTCGGCCGTCACCTCCTCCTCGGAGTCGAGGATGCGATCCCCGTACAGGTCCTGCAGCCAGGCGCTCTGGTAGATGGTGTCGAGATAGCGCTCGCCGAGGTCCGGGGCGATGGCCACCGCGGTGAGGCCGGGCGTCCGATGCCGGCCCAACCAGTCCATCGCGCCGCTGACCACCGTCCCGGTGGAGCCGCCGAACAGGAACCCGCGTCTGGCCAGCCGGTGGCAGGCACGGATGGTGTCCGCCTCCTCGACCTTGATCACCTCGTCCACATAGGACTCGTCGAGCAGCGGGGGGCGGATGCTCATGCCCAGGCCGGGAATCATCCGGCGGGCGGGTTTGCCACCGAAGGTCACCGATCCGGCGCTGTCCACGGCGACGATCCGCACCGGCCGGTGCCATTCGCGGAAGTAACGTGCGCAGCCCATCAGGGTCCCGGTGGTGCCCGCGCCGATGAACAGCACGTCCAGGCGCGGGAACTGGCGGGCGATCTCCGGGCCCGTCCTACGGTAGTGCGCCCGCCAGTTGCCCGGGTTGGTGTACTGGCTGAGCCACACATATCGGTCATCGGAGGCGCACAGCGCACGTACGTAGTCGATACGGGCGCCGAGGAAGCCGCCGTTGGGGTCCACGTCGGCGATGATGTGCACCTGGCTGCCCAGCGCCTCCATCAGCAATCTGGCCGACAGGTTGCAACGGGAGTCAGTCACACACAGAAACCGATAGCCCTTGCTGGCGGCGATCATGCTGAGCGCTACGCCCAGATTTCCGGACGAGGACTCGACCAGGATCGAATCCCGCGTCAGGACTCCATGCCGCTCGGCGCTCTCCACCATCTCGACCGCGGCCTTCAACTTGATCGAACCGGCGAAATTGAAACCCTCGCACTTCAGATAGAGGGAGCGCCCGAAGATCGACCGGAGGTCGACATAGAGCCGGCTCTCGTTGAAGGCATGGGGTGCGGATATGACGGGCACGCTGGCCTCCTGATGCCTGAGCTGAGGGATGGGACGGTCAGCCGTACCGGCGCAGGTCGTGGAAGAAGTCGTCGATGAGGTGGAGCTGTCCGGAGCGGACCACTGCGTCGTAGACGTATTTGCCGACGGCGAGGTCGAGGACGCCGAGTCCGAAGGGCGAGAAGATCACCGGCCGGTCGGCCGGCGGGGTCACCCGCCCGGACATGACGTCGTCGAGGGTGCCGTACAGGAAGTCGCGGTGGCCGGTGAGCTGCTCGGCCAAATGCGGGGAGGTGTCGGCTTTCAGGCAGTGCTCCACGTCGTCGACGATATTGGCCGAGGCGAGCAGGATCTCGGGGGCGAGGTCGCGCAGGGACACATGCAGGACCAGCGGATGGTGGGTGAACCAGCCCGGGTCGGTGATATGAGGCCGGTCGGCGATGGTGGCGAAGACCACCAGATCGCTGGAGCGCACCAGTTCCTCGGCGCTGTCGTGCACCGTGACCTGCCCGGAGTGTTCGTGTCCGCCGACCCGCCGCAGATAGCCGTGGAAGCCCGTGGCGCTGTCGGCGGACACGTCGTGCACGCCGATGGTGTCGAATGTCCAGCCGGTGCCGGCCAGGAACGTGTGGATATAGCGGGCGATCAGGCCCGTGCCGATGAATCCGATCCGGGTGGGGCGGGGTCTGGTACGGCTGAGCCAGTCGGCCGCCAGCGCGGCGGACGCCGCGGTTCTGGCGGCGCTGATGATCGAGCTCTCCAGGCAGGCGAAGGGGTAGCCGGTGTCGTGGTCGTTGAGGATGAGGACCGCGGAGGCCCGGGGCAGACCGGATGCCACATTGGCCGGGAAACTGGAGATCCATTTCAGCCCGTCCACGTGCAGCGGCCCGCCGACGGAGGCAGGCAGCGCGATGATCCGGGCCGTGGGGCGGTCGGGGAAGCGCAGGAAGTACGACGGGGGGTTGACCGAGTCCCCGGCGCCGTGCAGCCGGTAGGCGGCCTCGACCAGCTCCACGATCTGTTTCTCGCGCCCCTCCAGTGCCCGCCGCACCTGCTCACCGGAGATCACCGCGAAGCTCGGCGCCGGGACCGGGTGGGAGGTGGCGGGCTGGGGGGTGGGGGACAGCAGGGGGTTCATGACCGCGCCACCTCCCCGGGCGGGCGGCCGTCGGCCAGGCGCTGGGGCTCGGCCATGGCCACCAGCACCTGGCGCTCTCCGGTGAAGGCCTCTCTGCTGTGCGCGGTGCGGATGTTGTCGACCAGCATCACATCGCCGGCCTGCCAGGGCTCACGCGCGGTGTGGGCCTCGTAGGTGGAGTTGATCAGCTGGATGATGTCCTCGCCGATCGGGGTGGAGTCCGCGAAACGGGTGTTGAACGGCAGCCCGTCCGCTCCGTAGACGTCCACCAGGTATTCGCGTACCTCCGGGGCCAGTGTCCACTCGTTGAGGAAGGCGATCTGGTTGAACCAGCAGCGTCGGCCGGTGAGTGGATGCCGCACCACGGCGCCACGGAGTTGCCGGGTGCGCAGGGAGCCGTCGGGTTGCCAGGCGAAGTCGATGGCGTGGGCGCGGCAGTAGCGCTCGATGGCGGCGGGGTCGTCGGTGCCGAACGACTCCGCCACGGACGCCCCGATCTCGTCGTTGTAGCTGCGGGTGAGCAGCCACCCTTCCCGTTCGAACCGCTCGCTCAGCGTGGCGGGCAGCGCCTGGAGCACATGCTCCGCGTCGGCCACCGCGGTCGCCCCGCCCTCGCTGGGCGCTTCCAGACACGCGAACAGCATCAGACCGGGGCACTCCAGCGTGTAGCTCAGTTCATGGTGCATACACATCGGCTGGTTGGTCGGCCAGGCGGTGGAGGAGTACAGCCCAGGGCCGTGGATCTGCCGGGGGGCGAAGGCCTCCCGCTCCACCATCAGCTCACCGGCCAGCCCCGCGAACACGGCACCGACCTGATCCACCTCGCGCAGCCCAAGGCCGCGGACGAGAACCACACCGTGTTCGGTGACCTGCGCGCGCAGCGCCTCGCGGTGCTCGGCCGCCCAAGTCGAGGGGCATCCGGGGGGCTCGACGTGCAGAATCGGAGGTCTGCCCGGTCGTAGCTGCACCGCGGAGAGCGGTTCCAGGGATGTGGACGACATCTCGGTTCCTTTCGATCGCCACTCAGAAGGCTCGGGAGGAGCCTCAGGAGGGGGCCGGCGATTCCGCCAAGGTCGGCGATTCGGCGGCGCTCAGGACGGCCTGTGCCGTTACGAGCGGACGGGTACGCGGGAAGTAGTGGCCGCCGTCGGCGAGTTCGCGCAGCTCCACCCGCTCGGCGAGGAGCCGCCAGTCGCGGTACCGGTCGCGGTAGTCCGCCGTGCTCGGGTCGTCGGCGGCGATGACGACGGTGACCGGTGCGGAGAGCTTCGCCGTCGGCGGGGTCTCCAGGGCGTCGGTGAAATAGCGGTGTGCGGCCACGCAGTCGTGCCGGTAGGCGGCACCGATGTGCTCGGCGTGTGACTCGTTGAGCTCGGTGAGTTCGGTGTAGCCGCCGTGCGCGCTCAGCTGCGCGGCGATCTCGGCGTCGGTCTGTCCCGTCAACTCGCCGATGGCGGCGCTCCGGTCGGTGGCCGTGCCGAGCAGCTGCGCGCCGAGGAACACACGGGGGACCTCCACCCCGCGCTCCCCGAGTTTCCTCGCCGTCTCCACGGCCGGCGCGGCGCCCGAGGAGTGGCCCCACAGCATGACCCTGCGCAGGCCGTGCCCGGTGATCTCGGCGATGACCTGCTCCACTACCCGCGCCATCGGCGCGAACGGCTCGCTCTGGGCGGCCAGATCGTGACCGGGCAGGTCGACGCCGTAGACCGCGGGCCCGCGGCCCGCCAGGGCGTCGGCCATCGGACGGAAGTTCACCGCGTTGCCGCCCGCGTAGGGGAAGCACACCAGGGCACACTCCGGGGCACCATCCGCCCCCGCCAGTGACCGGTCCGACAGGGGCTGGAGCAGCCCCGGGCGCGGCCGGGACGTGCCGTCGAGGAGTGCGGCGAGGTCGGCGAGCACCGGGTGGCGTGTGATGTCCTTGAGGGACACCGCGCGGCCCAGGGCGATGGTGAGTTTCACGGCCGACAGCGAGGTGCCGCCGGAGTCGAAGAAGTGGTCCTGCCGGCCGATCCGGTGCCGGGGAACGCCCAGCAGCTCGGCCCAGGCAGCCGCCAGCCTCCGCTCGGTCGGGGTGCGCGGGGCGTGGTGCTGCGCTCCGGCGGCCTCGCCCGTCCTCGCGGGTGTGGTCTGCTCGGCCGGCGGGGCCTGTTCGGCCAGCGCGGTCAGCGCCTTGCGGTCGATCTTGCCGTTGGCGGTCAGGGGTAGATCGTGCTGCCAGTGAAAGGCCGCGGGGACCATATAGGCGGGCAGCGCGGCGCCCAGCGCCTCGCGCAGTACGTCCGCCTCCTGCCGCCGGCCGCTGTAGAAGGCGATCAGGTGTGTGCTGTGGTCCGGCCGCTCGGCCACGACCACGGCGGCGTTCCGTACCCCGGGCGCCCGCAGCAGAGTGTTCTCGATCTCGCCGATCTCGATACGGAAGCCACGGATCTTGACCTGGTTGTCCCGACGGCCGAGGAACTCCAGCTTGCCACCGGGATGCCAGCGTCCCCAGTCACCCCCCAGATACAGCCGCTCACCCGGCCGGTGCGGATCGTCACGATATGCCTCACGGGTCCGCTCGGGGTCATTGACATATCCACGCCCCACGCACACCCCGGAGAACGCGATCAGCCCCGGGGCGCCCAACGGCACCAGCGACAGACGCTCGTCGACGACATAGACATGCACGTTGCTGACCGCACGGCCCAACAGCACCCGCTCCGGCACCCCGTCCATGACCTCGTGGTTGGTGTCGTCCGAGGTCTCGGTCAGCCCGTAGGCGTTGACCAGCTTGATCCTCGGCTGGATGGCGAACCAGCGCTGGACCAGCTCCCGCTGCAGCGCCTCACCGGTCACCGAGACACACCTCAGATCGGGCAGCTCGCGGGGATACCGCTCCAGGTACGACACCACCACCTCCAGATAGGAGGGCACGACCTGCACCACGGTGGCCCGGCCACGTACCAGCGTGTCGACGAAGCGCTCCGCGTCCACGACCACCTCTTGGCCGATCAGCAGCGTCCGCCCGCCCACCAGCAGCGCCGCCAGCAACTGCCACAGCGAGATGTCGAAACACTGCGGGGCCGTCTGCGCCACCACTCGGCCCTGACCGATCCCCAGGTCGTCGATCTTGGCGTAGAGGTGGTTGAGCATGCCCGCGTGCTCACACATCGCCCCCTTCGGTTCGCCGGTGGAGCCGGAGGTGAAGTAGATGTAGGCCAGCTGATCGGCCGCGACGTCCACCCCGACGTCGGTGTCGGCGTGCTGTTCCGCGTACGCCGCCTCGACCAGCACCTTCTGCACCCCCGGCAGCGTGGCCAGGGCCTGATCGAGGGTGTGTGTGCTGCCGGATTCGGTGAGTACGAGTCGGCACTCGGCACGCGACAACGTGGCCGCGATACGACCGGCGGGGAAGTGGGGCTCGATCGGCAGATACACGCCCCCGGCCTTGAACACCGCCAACACCGCGGCCAGCCAGTCGAGGCCGCGTTCGGCGACCACCCCCACCACCGCTTCCCGGCCAAGACCCCGCGCCAGCAGCGCCCGCGCCAGCCGGTTCGCGCGCGCGTTCAGCTCCCCGTACGTCCACCGGCGATCGCCGTGCACCGCCGCCACCGCCTCCGGATGCGCCCGCGCCCGCTGCTCGAACAGCTCATGCGCGCGCCCCTGCGGCAGCATCCGGCGGGGCCCGGCAAGACCTTCGAGCTGATGGCGCACCTCCTGGGCCGACAGCAGACTCTGCCGCGTGTGCTCAGCCTCCGCATCCGCCGCCATCAGGCCCAGCGCGGCCAGGTGGTAGCCGCCGACGCGGGCCGCGCATTCGCCGTCGATCACCTCGGTGCGGTACCGCAGCCGCGCCACCAGCCGCCCGCCCCGATCACACCAACACCAGCTCACCTCTAGCACCACGCCGTCGCCCAGCCCGCGTTCGGCGCCCGCCGGGTCGAACACGACCTCGTAACCCGCCGCCTCCGGCTCCCGCCGCGGCTCATCGGCGGCAAACTCCCCGTGCGCCGCCGGCTCGGCCGCGGCGCGATGAGCGCTCAACACCAGTGCGCGCCACGACTCGGGTGCGACGGTCAGCCGGCACGGCAGCGGAGGGTCCGTCGTGTCGGCGGCATAGCCCGTCACCACCTCCTGCTCACCCGACAGCGCGGACAGCACCTTGGCGTGCGCGGCCAACAGCACCGCGCTCACCGGCACCCCCAACTCCCGTGCCAGTTCACGCACCCCCTCCACCACATCGCCCGGCACTGCCACTTCGTACTCGGCCACGCCCGCCACCGGCTCCCGGGTCCACCGTGGAACCACGGGGAATCCACCAGCGGTCGGCACACCGCTCACACACTCCTGATCCGCTTCCACGCGTGCTCCCATCGAATGGCCCCCCTTCCTCACATCGCCGTGGATCCGGCGTGGTTCGCCACCGGCAGCTCCGTGGCGGGGTTTCCTCCCCACTGTGCGTTCGGGGGGACTTCCTCGCCTTTCATGAGGAAGGAATCGGGTGCCATCACCACACCGTCGCCCAACGTCACGCCGTAGTGCACATGGGTGCCGACCCCGAGGGTGCAGTCGGCACCGAGCGTGGTGCGGTCGGACTTGAAGGTGCCGTCCTCCTGCGAGTGGCACTGGACCTTGCTCCCGATGTTCAGGGTGCAGTCGTCCCCGATTGCGGTGAGCGTCCGCTCGGTCATATAGCAGCCGTCGTCGAAGACCCTGCTGCCGATGCGCACCCCCAACAGCCGCCAGATCAGATTCTTGAAGGGGGTTCCGTTGAAAAGCTCGAGGTGTTCGTCCGGAACCTTCCACAGCCGTTCATGCCACCAGAAGTACGGGTCGTAGATGGAGCACAGCCGCGGGCGCAGCGCGCGGAACGCCGCCACGCCGCGCTCCACGAGGGCGAAGTAGAGGGCGGTGAAGGCGAGCGTGAGAGCCAGATACGCGGCGATCACCACATGCCCGAGCTCACCGTAGAGGCTGATCGAGGCGAGACCGAGCGCCGTGAGCACAAAGGCGTGCAGCCACCGTACGAGCAGGAAGAAAATCATGGAGCGGGCGTTGTAGCGGTTCTTCGCGGCGAGCCTGCGGCGCAGTTCCTCCCCGCCCCTGAGGTGGTCGAATCGGGAGTCGCGCTCCACCGACCGGGGAATCTCGAAACAGGGCGAGCCGAGCAGTCCCACCCCTTCGCGGAGCTCACCGTCGAGGGGGACCATCACCTTCGTCGCGAGCAGGCAGTTGTCACCCGTCCTGGCCCCGACGGGATAGGCGATGTTGTTGCCGAGGAAGTTATGCGCTCCGATCGACGCCCGGGACACCCGGAAGGATGTGCTCGAGAATTCCGCGTTGAGGAGGGAGAGGCCGTCGGCCACCATCGTTCCGCTGCCCACGGAGGCCAGATACGGGGTCTCGTGCCGCACCTCCGTGCCGAAGTTGGACCCCGTCTGCTCGACCCGGGACAAGTCGTATCCGAGACCGCGGAGATAGTGGACGATATAGGAGCTGTCGCCGAAGAACCATGTGAAGAACTTCAAGTTCGTCATGCCGGCAATCGCCCGGTGCGCCGCGTAGTGGAAGCCGTAGAGCGGGTAGACCTTGTCGGGCTTGATGAACAGATTCAGCAGGCGCGGAACGGTGCATACGAAGGCGAGGCCCACGACGACGAAGCCGAAGAACAGCGCGGAGGACATGAGCAGCGCGTCGATGAGGAAATTCGACGAGGTGATTCCGGCCGCCCCCGCGTCCGCTCGCTCGCCGAGCGCCGGAATCGCCTGGAACAGCATGTATATGCCGCCGACGGTCAGCGGTAGATACAGCAGGAACAGCTGAAGCAGGGTGGCGAGGCCGAAGCGGAACCGGCGCGACGTACCGCACCGGGCCGGCCCGACCCTCACATGGTCGATCTGTGTCGGCTGCGCCGGTGACCCGTGATGGCGCTCGCCGTCCGGGACCGCCTGACCGCGGTAGAGGGCGGATGAGTGGCCGAGCTGCGCTCCATCGCCCATCGAGGTGTCGATGTCGAGCACGGTCTTCTCGCCGATGAACACGTCCCGACCGAGGGTGACCCGGCCGGTCTGGATGTGTCCGGCGTGCGCCCGATAGCAGAGGAAGAACGCATCCTTGCGGATCACCGTGCCGGCCCCGACCGTGAGCAGATCGGTGCAGACGGGGATGGAGTGGGAGAGGATGGTGACTTCCTTGCCGATCCGCGCGCCGAGCGCCCGCAGATACAGCACATACAGCGGATTGCCGATGAAGAAGTGCATCGGATTGGCGTGGAGCAGCGCTTTGACGATCCAAAAGCGCACATAGGTCAGGCCCCAGACCGGGAACTCGCGGCTCTTCCAGCGGCCGATGAGGATCCATTTGGCGGCGATCGGGAAGGTGCACAGAACGACGAAGCCGATGCCGCCGAACAGGACCGACCGAAGATAGGTGTCGACCAGACCCGAGCCGTCGGCGACCCATTCATAGCCTCGGGCCGCGACGAGTCCGGTGACGGAGGAATAGCCCAGGAAAACCAGCAACTGGAGTGTTCCGCACAGTACGTAATCCAGTGTGCGCGCCGATGCCTTCCGCGTCGGCGGTACCATCTGCGTCGGTGCCGGTGAATCGACAGCGGTGGCGGTGGCGGTGGCAGTGGCGGTGGCGGTTGCGGCAGCGGCGGTGCTCGCGACAGCCGCCGCCAGGCTCTGTATCGTGGGGTGTCGATAGATGTCCTTCATCGACACGGACGGCAGGTCCGGTCTCTTTCTGACCCGTGCGCAGAACTGGGCCATGACCAAGGAGTTCGCGCCGAGATCGGTGAAGAAGTGGTGGGCGGTCGAAACGCGTTCTGCGGATACGACCTCGGCCAGTACTTCGGCGAGTTTCCTCTCGATGTCCGTCCCCGCCGGTTCGACACCGACGCGTCCGTCGATCGCGGGTTCGTCCGGCTCCGATATCAAGGCTTCGGCGGACTTCTCAGCCATTCGAGCTCCTTGAGGAAGTTTCGATGACCACCGGTCACTGGGTGCCGCTCGGACTCGATCGCGATGACACGACAGTAATGTTCGGCGGGCCGGTGTTCCTCGATTTCCTCCACCGACCGGGTGAGGAGCCCTTGTTCTTCGGCCTGTTGGCTATCCGTCGGCCTGTTCGGCTATCCGTCGGCCCGTTGGCTACCTGCCGGCCGGCCTTCGGCCCGTCGGCGTCCGCGCAGCGTCGCCGTGAAGCTCCGTCCGTAGGAGTGGCGGGTGGCGACGCGGATCCGGGTGCCGCCGGGGAGGCGGTCGACCCGTACGCCCTCGTCCACCGAGCCGGCCCGCAGGGCGCGGCCCCGGATGACGACCGAGACCGTGTCGCGCTCGGTGGTCGGGTCGGCCACCGCCACCGATACGGTCCCGTCGCGCCCCTCACGGAGGATCACCGACGCCGGGCCGTCCATCGACAGATGTCCGGCGTGGTGGTGGCCGGGGGCGAAGACGTTGACGGCGATCAGGCCGAGGCCCTCGTGCCGCACCGCCTGGACGCGCGCGGTGTTGGCCAGCACGGACATCGGCCCGTCGGCGTACGCCATCAGCTGCCGCTCGGACGCGTTCGGGACGAGGGCGTAGGCCATCGAGGTGGCGGGCGCGCCGGCCGGCTGTTCGACGGAGACGGAGAAGACCTGCTTGGTCACCATGGTGTCCGGGTTGGACACGCGGACGGCGCGGCGGCTGCGGGTGACCGTCTCGAGCGCCACGGTGGGCCGCCGCCCGTCCAGGAACACATAGCCGACCGCGGTGCCCTGGCCCGCGTCGGCGTAGCGCAGCCAGGCCAGCGGGGCGGTGCCGGTGCCGGACCAGGGCGTGCCGTCGCGCAGCCGCCCGGTGAGGGTGACGGTGTCCGCCGGCCGGGCCAGGCGGCTGACGCGGCTGTCGATGGTTGTTGTCACCGCGCGACCCGCCGGGTCGCCCACGCCCGCGGCGAGGACGACGATCTCGTCGTCGAGCATGAACCACGACTTGGTGGCGCGGGCGTTGCGGTAGGCGACGAAGTCGTCGGGCAGGGTACCGGCCTGCTGGGCGGCGTACGCGACGTCGTCGGCCTGGACGAGCCCGGCCGCGCCGTACGCGCCGAGGCAGGCGCCGCCGGAGAGGCCGCCCGCGCCGCGGGGGAAGTAGACGTAGGTGTTCTGCGACTCGGAGGAGGAGGTGAAGCCGCGCTCCGGGTTGTCGTACCACAGGCCGCCGTAGAGCTCGGGGACCGTACGGCGGGTCTCCACGGGGGCGGTGACGCCGGCCAGGCGGTAGGGCGAGACGGTGGTGAAGTAGTCGACGCCGAAGGCCTGGGTCTGGTCCTGGCCGGAGAGATAGAGGTAGTGGGCCCCGTCGCCCTGGAACCAGGGCATCAGGTTCTCGCCGTTCATGTACTCGTACTTGCTGATCCTCGGTGAGCTGCGGGCCAGCGCGAAGGCGTAGCCGGGGCGCCGGTGGACGGTCTTGTCCATCGCGTTGAACGCGACGTGGCGCTCGGCCGGGTTGAGGTCCTTCGCGGGGATCCCGGTGTCGGCGAGGATGTCGGCGTAGCGGGCGACGCTGACGGGGGAGAGGAAGCGCGCCGGGTCGAGGGTGGCCCGGGAGTTCTGCCGTACGAACTTGACGTAGCCCTTGAGGGCGGTGGCGTCGGCCCCGGCCGCATAGCCGGACAGGTCGACGACGGCCTCGACGACCTCCGCGACATCGGTGTATCCCGTGGTGGTGCTGCGGGACACCCCGCGGCCCTTGACGATCTCCATCATCCAGCCCTCGAACACCAGCGGTGCGAAGCCGCGCACCACCCAGTTGCGCACGGCGCCGACGCGGTCCTGGCCCTGGGCATAGCCGGTCCCCTCGAGGATCTTGATGGCCTGGACCATGCGGGTGAGCAGGCCCTTGCCGTAGGAGCCGGTGTAGGCGACGGAGGCGTGCTGGATGAAGGAGCCGTCGGCGTAGAAGCCGTCGGTGACGTTGTGGCTGAGGTGGTACGGGTCGATGGTGGTGAGGACGGTCAGCTGGTCGGCGACCGCCTTGGTGATACGGGCCTCGTCGCCGAGCACGGCGCCTTGGAGGATCCGGTTGGTGGTGATGTCGGCGAGGTTGGCGCCGGTGTGGAAGCGGGAGTCGAGGTCGACGTCGCCGGCCTTGCCGTTGCGGAGGTAGGCGTCCATCGAGGCGACGCAGGTGGCGGTCAGGTCGGGGCGGTATGCGGTGAGCTCGTCCTTCAGCAGGACGAGGGTCCGGGTCAGCTGGGAGGAGATGCCGATCTCCCAGTTGAACCAGTTGCCGTAGTAGCCCTTCGACTGGTCGCCGTAGTAGTCGTCGTGGAGCCGGACCAGGCCGTCGATGACCCGCCGCTGGACCGCTGTATCGTCACCTGCGCCCGGGGCCGCGCCGCCGGGGGCGCGGGTGGCGAGGGCGATCTCGTACAGGTACTGGAAGGACGTCGTCAGATTGGTGTCGCTGCTCCCCAGCGGAAGGCCGCGGAACAGCTCGCCCGACCCGGCGCCGTCCAGGGCGGCCAGCCGGGCCTTGGCCGTGGAGGCGATGGCGGCGAGCTTGGCGGCGACCTCCGGCCGGGCGTTGGAGTCGGCGGTGCCGGCGAGGACGGCGACGGTGTTGCCGATCAGCGTTGCCTGGTCCTCGGCGGCCTCGCCGGGTGTCGCCTCCCGCGGCGCCTGGGACCAGGCCCGCTGCGGCGGCGCCACCGCCGACAGGGTCGCCGCCGGGACGATCGACAACAGGGCACGACGTGTCATCCGCACGGGACGCTCCAGGGGTTGACCGGAAAGCGCTCGGCGCATTCAACCAACGGTGACCTTCCCTGTCACCAGTCCGGGCGATGATTGCATCTTCATGCCGAAGCCCCCGGGCTCGGAGTCCGGGCTCGCCCCCGGGCCCGACCCGGAAGGCCCCGGACCCGTCCCGGATCAGACCTTGCGGTAGTCGTACGCCTCCTCCGCCGCCCGCGCGACCGCGTCCACGTCCGCCCCCGCCGAGGCGGCGACGACCGCCGCCACCGCGCCCTCCACCAGCGGCGCGTCCACCAGCCGGGAGCCCGGGGGCAGCTCGTCGCCCTCGGCCAGCAGCGCCTTCACGGTCAGCACGGCGCTGCCCAGGTCCACCAGGACCGCCACGCCCGCGCCCTGGTCGACCGCGTGAGCCGCCTCGGCGACCAGCTCCGGGCTGGTGCCGAGCCCGCCGTCCGGGGTGCCGCCGGCCGCGGTGACCGGCGCGGTGCTGCCGCCGCCGGCCAGCCCGGTGGCCAGCTGAGCCACCGACTCGGCGACGGCGGCGCTGTGCGACACCAGCACCACGCCGACCCGCTTCTCCGCGTCACTCATGAAGAAGCCACCTCCGCGAGGGCCGCGAACAGCAGCGCCGACGAGGTGGCGCCGGGGTCCTGGTGGCCGATGCTGCGCTCGCCCAGATAGCTGGCCCGGCCCTTGCGCGCCAGCATCGGCACGGTGGCCAGCGCGCCCTTGTCCGCGGCCTCGCTCGCCGCCGCGAAGGACCCGCCGTCGGCGGCCAGCGCGTCCAGCGCGGGGAGGAGAGCGTCCAGCATCGTCTTGTCGCCGGGCGCGGCGCCGCCGAGCTGGGCGACCGCGTCCACACCGGTCCGCAGCGCGTCGGCCAGCTGCCGTACGGTGACCTGCTCGGCGTCGCCGAGCGCCTTGCCCGCCCGGCGCAGCAGTGTCCCGTACAGCGGCCCCGAGGCGCCGCCCACCTTGGAGATCAGCTGACGTCCGGCCAGGATCAGCACGGCCCCCGGCGGGCCCGGCGGCTCCTTCTCCAGGGCTTCGGTGACGGCCGTGAAGCCGCGCTGCATATTGCTGCCGTGGTCGGCGTCGCCGATGGCTGAGTCCAGCTCGGTCAGTCGGGTCGCCTCGCGGCTTATGGCCGCGGCCGCCGCGGTGAGCCAGCGGTGGAAGAAGGCGGCGTCGAGCGCCGGTTCGTCGGCGGTTTCGCTGCTGGACACAGAGCTGGGCACAGGGCGCCTCCTCGGTCGAATGGCCAAACGGCGACAGCGTACGTATCGGTGGCGGGAGCCGGTCCCGGTCAGCAGCCCCAGCGCAGTCCGGCGGTCCTTACCGGCGCGTTCCACAGTCGCAGCAGTTCCTCGTCGACCCGGCACAGGGTCACCGAAGCGCCCGCCATGTCGAGCGAGGTGACGTAGTTGCCGACGAGCGTATGTGCCACCACCACCTCGCGCTCGCCGAGCACCCGGTGCACCTCGGCGGCGAAGCCGTACAGCTCCAGCAGCGGTGTGGCCCCCATGCCGTTGACGAGGACGAGGACCGGGTTGTCGGTCCGCAGCTCCTCCAGCACCGCGTCCACCGCGAAGTCGGCGATCTCGTGGGAGGTCATCATGGCCCGCCGCTCGCGCCCGGGCTCGCCGTGGATGCCCACGCCCAACTCCAGCTCCCCGGCCGGGAGGTCGAAGGTCGGGCCGCCCTTGGCGGGGGTGGTGCAGGCGCTGAGGGCGACGCCGAAGCTCCGCGACGACTCGTTGACCTGCCGGGCGAGCGCCGCCACCCGGTCCAGCGGCGCGCCCTCCTCGGCCGCCGCGCCGGCGATCTTCTCCACGAACAGCGTCGCCCCGGTGCCGCGCCGCCCGGCCGTGTAGAGGCTGTCGGTCACCGCCACGTCGTCGTTGACCAGGACCTTGGCGATCTGTACGCCCTCGTCCTCGGCGAGCTCGGCCGCCATGTCGAAGTTGAGGACGTCGCCGGTGTAGTTCTTGACGATGAACAGGACCCCCTTGCCGCTGTCCACGGCGGCCGCGGCCCGCACCATCTGATCGGGCACGGGGGAGGTGAAGACCTCGCCGGGGCACGCCGCGTCCAGCATTCCGGGCCCGACGAATCCCCCGTGCAGCGGCTCATGCCCCGATCCGCCACCGGAGACCAGCGCGACCTTGCCGGCGACCGGGGCGTCCCGCCGGACGATCAACCGGTTCTCGACGTCCACCGTCAACTCGGGATGCGCGGCGGCCATTCCGCGCAGGGCGTCGGCGACCACGGTCTCGGCAACGTTGATCAGCATCTTCATATGCGTGTCCGTTCTCCGCCGGGTGGAGCTGTACGGGTGGAGCTGTACGCGGGATGAAAATCCTACGGATCTCCGGCGCTCATGGCACCCCTTGGGCGCTGAGCTGAATGGATCAATGCGGAGAAAAAGGTACAAAAGCATCATATGGTTCGCGCATGGAGAATACTGTCGCCCCGGCCGCCGCCACCCCGCGCCCGCGCCCGCAACCCTTCGAGCCGGCGCGCCATCGCCGCCCCGCGCCCTGGCTCGCGCTGGTGGCCGCCGGTTACGCCCTCGTCCAGCTCCTCGTGGTCATTCCGCACACCGCGCACGCCCTGGGCTGGGACGAGTCCGTGTACGTCTCCCAGGTCGACCCGCGCCACCCGGCCGCGTACTTCAGCGCCCCCCGCTCCCGCGGCATCAGCATGCTGGTCGCCCCGGTCGTCTCCGTGACCTCCTCCATTCCGGTGCTGCGGGTACTCCTCGCGGTGCTCTCCGCCGCCGCCCTGTACGCCGCCTTCCGGGTGTGGCGCCGGATGCTCGGCCACGGCACGGTCGCCCTGGCCGCACTCCTGTTCGCCGGGCTGTGGATCACCCAGATCAGTGGACCCACGGTGATGCCGAACCTGTGGGTGGCGATCGGCGCGGTGGCCGCCGTCGGCTGGTTTCTGCGCGCCCCCGCCGAGCGGAGCGCGCGCTGGTGGCTGGCCGCCGTCATCGCGGGCGTCACTCTCGTACGGACCCCCGACGGGGGCTGGCTGGCCCTGCCGCTGCTGGCCGGGGCCGTGGCCATCCGGGCCTGGCGGCCGGCCCTGCCCGCGCTGCTCGGCGGGCTCACACTGGGCGCCGCGCAGTGGGTGGGCGAGGCGTACGCCCGCTTCGGCGGCGTCCTGGAGCGGCTGCAGGTCTCCAGCGATGTCGAGGGCGGCATGGGGCTGCACTTCAACGTCGGGGCGGCGCTGCGCAGCCTGAACGGGCCGCAGCTGTGCCGTCCGTGCGAGGTGCCGCTGCGCCACCCGGAGCTGACCGTGTGGTGGCTGGCGCTGCCGCTGCTGACCGCCGCCGCGGTCGTCGTCGCCGTACGGGACCGCCGCGACCGCCGGGAGCGCGTGGCCCGCCCGGGCGCCCCGCACCACGGCCACCCGCTCGCGCTGACCATCCTGCCGATCGTCTGCGCCGCCGCGCTCGCCATCCCGTATCTGCTGCTCATCGGCTACTTCGCGCCGCGCTTCCTGATGCCCTCCTATGCGCTGCTCGCGCTCCCCATGGCCGAGCTGCTGCTCCGTATCGTCCAGGGCGTGCGCTCCCCGCAGCCCGTGGCGGTCGCGCTCGGTGTGGTGGTCACCCTCCAACTGGCCTCGCAGCATGTGGTGCTCGGCCGTTCGGCGGCCCAGTCGGAGAAGGTCAACGGAAGCTACCGGACGGCCGCTGCCGCGCTGCACCGGCTGGGGCTGCGGTCGCCGTGCCTGGTCGCCGGCGACCACGCCCTGCCCATCGCGTACCACGCAGGCTGCGCCTCCGCCCAGACCAGCGGGAACAACCGGTCCATCACGCCCGCGGCGCTGGTGTTGCGGTCCGCCCGGGAACCCACTGCCGTGCTCACCCACCGCTCCCAGCCGCGTCCCCCGGCCTATGCGCAGACCTGGGTGGCGTATCGGCTGCCCGGGACGGACTGGACCGCCCATCTGCCGCCGGATCAGGCGCGTGAGCTCCAATCCCGACAGAAGGTGTCCGGTAATCCCGGAAGCATGGGCGCCATGATGAGTGCGACGACGACCAGTTGGGGTGGGTTCGAGGCGGCGGAGCCCGCGTTCTCCACCGTGGTGCGGGAGCGATTCCAGCGCTACCGGCACCATGTGCTGGCCACCCTGCGCCAGGACGGCAGCCCGCGGGTGACCGGTCTCGAAGTGGACTTCCGCTTCGGCGAGATGTGGCTGGGCATGATGCCGGATTCGCGCAAGGCCCTGGACCTGCGGCGCGACGCGCGCTTCGCGATCCACGCCAACCCCGGCCCCGACACCGGGATGGACGGCGGCGACGTACGGGTCGGCGGGCGCGCCGTGGAGGTGACCGATCCGCAACTGCTCGCCCGCTTCGCCGCGGAGGTCCACCCGCCGGAGCCGTTCCACCTCTTCCGCGTCGAGGTGACCGAGGTGGTGCGCACCGCCGTGGAGGGCTCCGATCTGGTGCTGCAGACCTGGCGCCCGGGCGAGGTGGTGCGGACCACCCGACGGGGCTGAGTCCCGTGTTTCCGGCGGTTGTTCACGGAAGGAGTGAGAAAAAGCCAGCGATGCATGTGATGTAGGCCAAGTTGTAACACGACAAGGTGTTTCCTTCTCATCAACTCTGTTGGTATCCCTTGGGGCTGTCACCAGCACGTCCCCCCGGGGGTACCTCCCAGCGGTAGCTGGGGGCGCCTCGGGGCGCAGTTCGGAAGGATCAACTCCCCTTGTCTGCCATCGACGACGCCGGCCGCCGTCTGCGCGCCAGGCGCAGACGGCGCGACTATCTGCTCTTCGCCGCGTTCGCCGCCCCGAACTTCCTGTTCCTGCTGCTCTTCGCCTACTGGCCGGTGGTCTACAACGGCTATCTCAGCCTGACCGACTGGGACATGATCTCCCCGGTCAAGGACTTCGTCGGGCTCGGCAACTACACCGATCTGCTCACCGACCCCGACTTCCGCGCCACCTTGTGGACCACGGTCGTCTTCGTCGTCGGCATCGTGGCCGGCGGTATCGTCCTCGGGCTGGCCACCGCGCTGCTCCTGAACCAGAAGCTGCGCGGCCGGAACGTGGTGCGGACGCTGACCTTCGCCCCGTATGTGCTCTCCGGGGCCGCCGTCGGCACCCTGTGGCTGTTCGTCTTCGACCCCAACTACGGGCTGATACGCCCGCTGATGGCCCCGCTCGGACTGACCGCCCCGGCCATGATGACCGACTCCAAGTGGGCGCTGACCGGTCTGATCCTGGTCTACCTCTGGAAGAACATCGGATTCGTCGCCGTGGTCTACCTGGCCGGGCTCCAGGGCCTGCCCAGGGAGGTGTACGAGGCCGCCGCGCTGGACGGCGCCGGGCCCTGGACGCGGTTGCGCCGGATCACCCTCCCGCTGCTTTCACCGGTCACCTTCTTCCTCCTGGTGACCTGCACCATCAGCACCTTCCAGGCGTTCGACGTGCTGGCCATGATGACCGCAGGCGGCCCGGGCACCTCCACCTCCACCCTCAGCTGGTTCATCTACGACCAGGGATTCCGCGCCTTCGACGCGGGGCGCTCCGCCGCCGGCGCGATGATCATGTTCGCCGTGCTTCTGCTGATCACCGCGGGACAGGCGCGCTACCTCGAGCGAAAGGTGCACTACCAGTGACGGCCCTCGACCCGGCGGCGCCCTCCCGCCGCCCCGGCGGCCGGGCCCGGCGCCTCGGCCTGTACGCGCTGCTCGTCCTGGTCGCGCTCATCGCGGCCGGCCCGCTGTACTGGCTGGCCTCCTCGGCGCTGAAGACCAACCCCCAGATCTACGCCTATCCGCCCCACTGGGTCCCCACCGACCTGCGCTGGAGCAACTTCACGGACGCCTGGAACGCGGCCCCCTTCGACCGGTTCTTCCTCAACTCCCTCGTGGTCTCGGTCGTCGGCACCGCCATCGAGCTGTGTTCCGCGCTGCTGTGCGCGTACGCCTTCGTCTTCCTGCCCTTCCCCGGCAAGAAGTGGCTGTTCCTCTTCCTGCTGGGCGCCATGATGGTCCCCGGCCATGTCACCCTGCTGCCCAACTTCCTGACCATCGCCCAGCTGGGCTGGGTCAACACCTGGGCCGGCCTGATCGCCCCGGGGCTGGGCTCGGTCTTCGGCACATTCCTGCTGCGCCAGCACATGCTGACGCTCCCCAAGGAGGTCATGGACGCGGCCCGGATCGACGGGGCGGGCCATCTGCGCACCCTCTTCCGCGTCGTACTGCCCATGTCACGGCCCATGGTGATCACCGTCGCCATCGTGATCATGGTGACCAAGTGGAACGACTTCATCTGGCCGCTGATCGTGACCAGCAGCGCCGATATGCGCACCCTCCCGGTCGGCCTCCTCTTCCTGCGGGACCAGGAGACCTACGCCAACTGGGGCGCCATCCTGGCCGGCACGGTGATGGTGATCCTGCCGGTGCTCATCGTCTTCTTCATCGCCCAGCGCTACATCATCGCCGGGCTGACCCAGGGAGCCGGGAAGTGAACCAGAGCCTCCCCAACCTGAGCCACAGCCTCCCCAGCCCGAGCCACAGCCTCCCCAGCCGTCGGCGCTTTCTCGCCCTCGCGGCCGGGGCGCCCACGGCCGCCGCGCTGCTGAGCGCCTGCGGCACCACCACCGGGCCGGTGGACCAGCCGGGCGGATCGGTCCCCGACCGCTACGCCGGGCGCACCCGCACCGTGCTGTGGTCCACCTTCGCGGACGTACCCGGCCGCGCCCTCCAGGATCTCGCCGACAAGTTCAACCGCGAGCAGCGCGACATCTATGTGGAGGTCCAGTTCCAGGGCACGTACGACGAATGCGCCCAGAAGGCGGTCGTCGGGCTGCTCGCCGGCCAGGCACCCGATCTGTGCGTGCTGTCCGATGTGAAGTGGTACCGCTTCTACTTCGGGGACGCGCTCGAGCCCTGGGACGACTACATCGACCCCGGCGAGCTGCGCGCCACCTACAACGCGAGGCTGCTGGGGGAGGGGCGGGTCAAGGGCCACCACTGGTGGCTGCCGCTGGCCCGCTCCACCCCGCTCTTCTATTTCAACCGCACCCTCTTCAAGAAGGCCGGGGTGCCCGACCGGGCCCCCGAGACCTGGGAGGAGATGTACGGCTGGGCCAAGGAGATCACCCGGCTGAAGACCCAGGGCAAGCCGGTCGCCATGGAGGCGTATCAGAAGATCGACGGGGACTGGCAGTTCCAGTGCACCGCCTGGCAGTGGGGCGGCGCGTACTCCAAGGGCCTGGACGTCACCATCGACCACGAGGCCACCGTCGCGGCCGGGGAGTGGCAGCGCAAACTGGTCCACAAGGACCGCATCGCCTATATGTCCACCGACCCCGCCGGGGACATGGGCAACCAGCTGATCGCAACCCTGATCACCTCCACCGGCGGGCTGAAGAAGATCTCCGAGATGGCGAAGGCGGGCGGCTGGGAGCTGGGCACCGGATTCCTGCCCCGCCACAAGGAGTTCGGGGTGACCACGGGCGGCGGCGGGCTCGGTATGTTCAAACGGGTGCCCAAGGAGCGCAAACAGGCCGCCGCGGAGTTCGTACGCTTCCTGGCGCGGCCGGAGAACGCGGCCCAGTGGACCGTCCAGACCGGCTATATGCCCGTGGTCCCGGCCGCCACCAAGTCCCCCGCGCTGGCGAAGCTGCTCACCGAGGACCCCAACTTCTCCACCGCGGTCAAGCAGCTGCCGCACACCCGCAAGGGCGACCAGGTGCGGATGATGGTGCCCAACGCCAATGTCCAGATCTACACCGGGCTACAGAAGATCTGGACCGGCAACACCCCCGCGCACGAGGCGTTCTCCGATGTCGCCACGCGGCTGCGCAAGGGAGTGGACCGGCACCGTGAGTCCATTGAGGAGCACCTGTGACACCGTCCCGACCCGCCACCCCACGCCCGGCCGTACGTCCTCTGGTCTACGGACACCGGGGCGCCAGGGCCGATGAGCCGGAAAACACCCTGCGCTCCTTCCGCCGCGCCCACCGGGTCGGCGCCGAGGGTGTCGAACTGGATGTGCGGGTGTCCCGCGACGGGCACCTCGTGGTGATCCACGACGCCACCGTGGACCGCACCACCGACGGTACGGGCGAGGTCGCCGCGCTCTCCCTGGCCGAGCTGCGGGAGCTCGACGCCGGCCAGGGCGAGCGGATCCCCACGCTCCGCGAGGCCCTGGACGCCTTCCCCGGACTGGTGCAGGTGGAGATCAAGGCCCCCGAGGCGGTGGCCGCTCTGGCCGAGTTCGACCGGCAAACCCCACTGCCCGAGCGAGTCGTGCTCACCTCCTTCCAGGCCGAGGCGCTCGACGAGGCCGCGCGGCTGCTGCCCCAGGTGGAACGGGGGCTGATCACCGCCGACCCCACGGCGGAACTGCCCGCGCGCGCCGCCGAAGTGAAGGCCACCTGGGTCTGCCCGGAGCTCACGCCCGAGCTGACGACCGGTCTGGTCGAGCGCTGCCACGCCCAGGGGCTGAGGGTGGACGCCTGGCCGGCCGCCGACGCCGGGCGGCTGGCGCGCTGTGTGGCCCTGGGCGCCGACGCGGTCACCACCGATCATCCCGCGCTGATCGACGGCTGGCTGCGAGCGGTCTGACCGCCCGCAGCCAGCTGCCCGTTCGGCCGGGATACGCGGGCCCGGACGCCGTCTCGGCGGATGCGGCGTCCGGGCCCGCGGCCCTTCCGTATTGTTGGAACACGTTCTACCGTGCCCCTCGATTCCAGGCGCCTACGCGGCGGACGCGAGACTCCAGGAGGGGCCGTGCACCTCGACTACACCCCCGAGCAGCGGCAACTGCGCACCGAACTGCGCGCGTACTTCACCGAACTCGTCCCCGACGACGCCTACGCCCGCTACGCCGACCCGGCCGGGCAGAAGCGGTTCTACCGCGAGACCATCCGCCGCCTCGGCGCGGATGGCTGGCTGGGCGTGGGCTGGCCACGGGAGTACGGCGGGCGTGGGCTCGGCCCGGTGGAGCAGTTCATCTTCTTCGACGAGGCCGCCCAGGCGGGAGTGCCGCTGCCCCTCATGGCGCTCAACACCGTCGGGCCCACCCTGATGCGGTACGGCACCGACGAGCAGAAGGAGTACTTCCTCCCGAAGATCCTCTCCGGCGAGATCGACTTCGCCATCGGCTACAGCGAGCCCGACGCGGGCACCGACCTCGCCTCGCTCAAGACCCGCGCCGTGCGCGAAGGAGACCCCGAGACCGGCCACTACCTCGTCAACGGCCAGAAGACCTGGACCACCAACGGCGACACCGCCGACTGGGTCTGGCTCGCGGTCCGCACCGACCCGGACGCCAAGCCCCATAAAGGGATCAGCATTCTGCTCGTGCCGACCAGCGACCCCGGCTACTCCTGCACCGTCATCACCACCCTCGCCTCCCACGACACCACCGCCAGCTACTACGAGAACATCGAGGTGCCGGCCACCCGCCGGGTCGGCGCGGAGAACGAGGGCTGGCGGATGATCACCACCCAGCTCAACTACGAGCGGGTCACTCTCGCCGCCCACGGGACGATGGCCATCCGCGCCCTGCGCGGCGTCCAGCAGTGGGCCGCCGACACCAAGCTCGCCGATGGCCGCCGCGTCATCGACCTGGGCTGGGTACGCGGGCGGCTGGCCCGTACCCACGCCAGGCTCGACGCCATGAAACTGCTCAACTGGCAGATGGTGGACGCCCTCCAGCGCGATGCACTCACCCCCCACGACGCCTCCGCCGTCAAGGTGTACGGCTCCGAGGCGCGCCGCGACGCGTACGCCTGGCTGATGGAGATCGTCGGCGCGGCGGGCCCGCTCAAGGAGGGATCGGCGGGGGCAGTGCTCCACGGCGAGCTCGAACGCGGCTACCGCAGCAGCGTCGTGTTCACCTTCGGCGGCGGCAACAACGAGGTGCAGCGGGAGATCATCTCCTGGATCGGCCTGGGGATGCCGAGGGTGCGCCGTTAGCGGATGAGCACCGGTGCCGGATCTGAACGGCCGGGTGACCGCGACCCGGGAGATGCCCCCGGGAGATCCCGCGGGAGTTGGCGCGCCCGCGGGATCCGAGGACCGCGAGGCTGCCCGGCTGGTCGGCTGCCTCGACCCCGCGGGCGTCCCCGCCGATACGGCGGGGCTCGCCGCGTACTTCGAGAAGGTGCGCCGGGCGCTCGCCCATACCCCTGGGGCCGGGAAGTCGACGCCTTTTTTGCGCAGACCGCCCGTTCATGCCCTGCTCGTGCCGGCGCGTGCGTTGATATGGGGGCGCATCGCCGCACTCGCCTATGCGAGCCTGCCCCCGTACGCCCACGAGTTGTACGCCCGCCCCCGCCGTCGTCACCCGCCGTCCCCCTTTTTTTGGCGGCTCGGTTCTCCCCCAGCTACCGCTGGGAGGTGCCCCCAGGGGCGCCTCAGCCCCTGTCGACGGTCGACCGTGCTCGGCCCTCCGCGCGGCGGAGCCGCATATCGACTGCGGCCTCAGGGCCTCCGCGCGCTCTCCCTTTCGACAGGGGCGCGCCCCTTCGGCTAACTCGTCGGGGGCGGCCGGGTGCTGCGCCGTATCCTGCCCACTCTCCGTTGGCAGCTGCCGCCCAAACACATCCTGCGGGCCGTCGAACGGCTGGATCCGGGCACTCGTCCCTCGGTCTACAAGTTGCGCCAAAACGCCGCCATACTGGACAACGGGGATGCGTCGAAGGCTCCATGACGAGCCGTCGGCTTCGACGGGGGCGGCGGGAGGCACTCCCGCCGGAGGCAGGGGGACCATGGCGGACACCAGGCTGATCCAGGGCCGTTACCGGCTGCTCGATCTGATCGGGCGCGGGGGAATGGGCGAGGTGTGGCGGGCGCTCGACGAGTCGCTGGGGCGGCGCGTCGCCGTCAAGTGCCTCAAGCCCATGGGGCAGCAGCGGGACCCGTCCTTCACGGACGTGCTGCGCGAGCGGTTCCGCCGCGAGGCGCGGGTCGCGGCCTCGCTGCAGCACCGCGGGGTGACCGTGGTGCATGACTTCGGGGAGCACGAGGGCGTTCTGTATCTGGTGATGGAGCTGCTGGAGGGGCGCAACCTCAGCCAGCTGCTGGAGGACAACGAGCAGCGGCCGCTGCCGGTCCCCGACGTCCTGGACATGGCCGGCCAGCTCGCCGTCGCCCTCGCGTACACCCATGACCAGGGCATCGTCCACCGGGACCTCAAGCCCGCCAACATCATGCGGCTGGCCGACGGCTCGGTGAAGATCTGCGACTTCGGCATCGCCCGGCTCGGCCATGACATCGGCTTCACGGCCCGGCTCACCGGGACCGGTATCGCCATGGGCACCCCGCACTACATGTCGCCCGAGCAGATCGCGGGCGGCGCCGTCGACCACCGCAGCGATCTGTACTCCCTGGGCTGTGTGCTGTACGAAATGGCCACCGGCGCGCCGCCGTTCGATGTCGACGACGCCTGGGCGGTGCTCGTCGGCCACCGCGACACCCCGCCCGAGCCGCCGCGCCGGCACCGGCCCGAGATCCCCGAGCCCTTCGAGCGGGTGATCCTCGACCTGCTGGCCAAGGACCCGGAGGACCGTCCGCGCGACGCCTCCGACCTGGCCAAGCGGATCGCCCTGGCCCGCGCGACCTGGGGTGCGGGGCAGCCGCTGGTGCCCGCGTGGACCCTGCCGGGGCTCGGCGCGGACGTCCCCGCGCAGCGACAGCCCCGCCTGCCCGACTGGGCCCGGCATATGTCCACCGGTACCGCGGCGGGCGGGGCCGCCCGGCCCGGGGCGCGGCCTGGCCCGCCGGGCGAGGCCGCCGGGCTCACCGGCGCGTGGACCGGTCGGGGCGGGGGAGCGGGGGCGGGCGGGCTGACCGCGGCGTGGGCCGCCGGCCCGGCGCCGCCGCCCGCCGGCCCGGCGCCGCCGCCCGCCGGCCCGGCGCCGCCGCCCGCCGGCCCGGCGCCGCCGCCCGCCGGGCCGTCTGCGCCTGCCGGGCCGTCTGCGCCCGCTGGGCCGTCTGCGCCTGCCGGGCCAGCTGGGCCGTCTGCGCCTGCCGGGCCGCCCGGGCTCGCTGGGCTGCCTGCGCTGGCCGGGTCTGCTGGGCCGCCCGCTGGGCCGTCTGCGCTGGCCGGGTCCGCTGGGCCGCCCGGGCTCGCTCTGGCGCCCCCGCCGCCGAATCTGCTCGCCACGCTCGCCGTCCGGCACACCATCGGGATGAGCCTGGCCCTGCAGGGCCGCTGGGAGGAGGCCGGCCAGACGCACCAGGAGGTCGCCGCCGAGCGGGAGCGCGTGCTGGGCCCCGACCACCCCGACACCCTCGCCAGCCGTTACGAGGCGGCCTTCGCGCTCGGGCGGCAGGGCCGCCACGGCGATGCGCTGGGCGAGTACGGGCGGGTGGCGGCGGGCCGCGCTCGGACGCTCGGACCCGAGCACCCGGACACGCTGGCCGCCCGGCAGGAGACCGCGTTCGCGCTGAGCCGCCTCGGCCGTCACTTCGAGGCCCACCAGATCTACGCCGCCGTACTCGCGTCCCGCGAGCGCACGATGGGCGCCGAGCACCCCGACACACTGCGCTGCCGCCACAACCTGGCCTTCAACCTGGGCCGCCTGGGGCGGTTCGAGGACTGCCACCGCGTGGCCCGCGAGGTGGCCGCGGCCCGCGCCCGTACCCTCGGCCTCGACCACCCCGACACCCTGGTCACCCGCTACGAGGTCGCGTACGCCCTCGGCCAGCTGGGCCGCTGGAGCGAGGCGCTGCACATCTACCGGGAGGTGGCCGACGCCCGCGGCCGGACCCTCGGCCCGGACCACCCGGACACCCTCGCGGCCCGCTACGAGGTCGGCATAAGCCTGGCCCGGCTGGGCCGCAGCGCGGAGGCCCTGGTGCTCTACCGCGCCCTCGTCGACGACCGCACCCGCGCCCAGGGCCCCACCGACCCCGAGACCCTGCGTGCCCGGCACGGCCTCGGCGTGAACCTGGGCCGCCTCGGCCGCTGGGAGGAGGCCCTGGCCGAGGCCCGCGACGTCTCCGCCCTCCGCGAGCGGACGCTGGGCCCGGACCACCCCGACACCCTGGTCAGCCACCGGGAGGTGGCGGTGGCCCTCGGCTGGCTCGGCAACTGGACGGACGCCCTGGAGCTCTACCGCCGGGTCGCCCGGGCCCGGGCGGACGTGCTGGGCGCTGACCACCCCGACGCCCTCGCCAGCCTGGGCGACGAGGCCCAGTGCCTGGAGCAGTTGGGGCGGCGGGAGGAGGCCGTCGAGCTGTACCGGCGGATGGCGGCGGTACGGCGTCGGCACGAGTGAGACCCAGGGCCGCCCGGCCCCGGCGGCGGCCGGGCCGTGCCCCTTGCGCGGCTCCGCTGCGGTGGGGCTCGGTCGGTGCGGCGGGACGGGCGGGCCCATGGAACGGCCTTGGTGTGTTGCCGTCGCGCGGCTGACGGGCGGGTCGGCTGTGCCTCGGTCCGGCGGGCCCCCGGCGGCTGCTCCGGCCCGGTCCGGCGGGCCCCGGCGGCGGCCGGGCCGCGCCCCCTGCGCGGCTCCGCCGCGGTGGGCCCGGTCGGTGCGGCGGGCAAATGGCCCCTCGGACGGCCTCGGATGTGTCGCCCGTACCCCCACGGGGGTCAGCTGTGCCGGGCCCGGCGGGGGCGGCGGCTGCCCGAGCCGCGCCTTGCCGCGTCCTGGCCCCGGCGATCACCGCGTGCTACTCAGGAGGTATGCCTCACAGCGACGCGTACGACGCCGTCATCGTCGGCGGCGGCCACAACGGCCTGGTCGCCGCCGCCTACCTCGCCCGCGCCGGCCGCAGGGTGCTCCTGATGGAGCGGCTTGACCACACCGGCGGCGCCGCCGTCTCCACGCGCCCCTTCGCCGGGGTCGACGCGCGGCTCTCCCGATACTCGTATCTGGTGAGCCTGCTTCCGCGGCGGATCGTGGACGACCTCGGGCTGCGCTTCTCCGTCGCCAAGCGGACCGTGTCCTCGTACACCCCCGCCGTCCGCGGCGGGCGCCCCACCGGGTTGCTGGTGGGCGGTGGCGAAGCCCGTACCCGTGAGTCGTTCGCCCGGCTGACCGGCTCGGACCGGGAGTACGAGTCCTGGCAGCGGTTCTACGGGATGACCCGGCGCGTGGCCGAGCGGGTGTTCCCGACCCTCACCGAACCGCTGCCCACGCGCGAGGCGCTGCGCGCGCGGATCGGCGACGAGACGGCCTGGCGGGCGCTGTTCGAGCGGCCCCTCGGCGAGACGGTGGAGGCGGAGTTCGAGGACGACCTGGTCCGGGGCGTGGTCCTCACCGACGCCCTGATCGGCACCTTCAGCCACGCCCACGATCCGTCGCTGCGTCAGAACCGCTGCTTCCTCTACCACGTGATCGGCGGCGGCACCGGCGACTGGGACGTGCCGGTCGGCGGCATGGGCGCGCTGACCGACGCGCTCCGGGACGCGGCCCTCGCGGCGGGCGCCCGGATCGCCACCGGCTGTGAGGCGACGGCCATCGCTACCGACGGGAAGTCCGCGGAGGTGATGTTCCGTGACGCGGACGGGGAGGGCCTGGTGGAGGCCCGATACGTACTCGTCGGGGCCGCTCCGCAGGAGCTGGCCGTGATGCTGGGCGACGAGTCGCCCGATCCGCCCGCCGAGGGCGCACAGCTCAAGGTGAACATGCTGCTGCGCCGGCTGCCCGCGCTGCGCGACCCCGACGTCGA
This sequence comes from Streptomyces sp. NPDC020845, assembly GCF_044334165.1. NCBI lineage: Bacteria > Bacillati > Actinomycetota > Actinomycetes > Kitasatosporales > Streptomycetaceae > Streptomyces > Streptomyces sp. NPDC020845. The sequence continues at coordinate 40,890 of NZ_JBIRSJ010000001.1, forward strand.
CCCGCGCGAGGCGTTCGCCGGGACGTTCCACATCGCCGAGGGCTACGGCGACCTGGAGGCCGCCTACAGCCAGGCCGCGGCGGGTGGGCTGCCCCTGCGGCCACCCTCGGAGATCTACTGCCACTCGCTGACCGACCCGTCGATCCTGGCCCCCGACTTGGTCCGGCAGGGCTACCAGACCATGACGCTGTTCGGGCTGCAGACCCCCGCGCGGCTCTTCACCACCGACCATGACACGACGCGGGCCACGCTGCTCGAGGCCACCCTCGAACTGCTCGACGCCGAGCTCGCCGAGCCGATCGCCGACTGTCTGGCGTACGACTCCGAGGGCATGCCCTGTATCGAGGCGAAGAGCCCGCTGGACCTGGAGCGGGAGCTGCGGCTGCCCGGCGGCAACATCTTCCACCGCGAGCTGGCCTTTCCGTACGCCCAGGAGGGCACCGGCCGCTGGGGCGTGGAGACGCGCCACGCCAATGTGCTGCTGTGCGGGGCGGGCGCGGTACGCGGGGGCGGGGTGAGCGGAATCCCGGGGCACAACGCGGCCATGGCGGTGCTCGGCCGGTAGCCGCGCCCGGGCCGTACCCGGGCCGTACCCGGGCCGTACCCGGGCCGTACCCGGGCCGTACCCGGGCCGTACCCGGCCCGCATCCGGGCCGCAGCCAACCGGACAGCCAAAGAATCTGACGTTGCGTCAGAAAAACTCTTCCTTCGTCCGCCGCCCTGCGGCATCCTGCCGCCCATGGAGACGGAGCTGAGCAACAGGCTGGGCATCGAGCACGCCATCTTCGGCTTCACGCCGTTCCCCGCCGTGGCCGCCGCGATCACCCGGGCCGGCGGGTTCGGCGTGCTCGGCGCGGTCCGCTACGGAGCGGCGGACGAGCTGGCGCGCGACCTCGACTGGATGCAGGAGCACACCGACGGCAAGCCGTACGGCGTCGATGTCGTCATGCCCGCGAAGAAGGTCGAGGGGGTGACCGAGGCGGACATCGAGGCGATGATCCCCGAAGGACACCGCCGGTTCGTCCAGGAGACCCTGGCCAAGCACGGCGTACCCGAGCTCGCCGAGGGCGAGGCCTCCGGCTGGCGGATCACCGGCTGGCTGGAGCACGTCGCCCGCAGCCAGCTGGACGTCGCTTTCGACTACCCCGTCAAACTCCTGGCCAACGCCCTCGGCTCACCGCCCCCCGACGTCGTCGAGCGCGCCCACGGCCACGGCATCCTCGTCGCTGCCCTCGCGGGCAGCGCGCGCCACGCGCTCCACCACAAGGACGCGGGGCTCGACATCGTGGTCGCGCAGGGCTACGAGGCGGGCGGCCACACCGGCGAGATCGCGTCCATGGTGCTCACCCCGGAGGTGGTACGGGCGGTGGACCCGCTGCCCGTACTCGCGGCCGGCGGCATCGGCAGCGGCGAACAGATCGCCGCCGGGCTCGCGCTCGGCGCACAGGGCGTCTGGCTCGGCTCCATCTGGCTCACCACCGACGAGGCCGCGCTCACGTCGCCCGCGCTCACCCAAAAGCTGCTCGCGGCCGGGTCCGGCGACACCGTCCGCTCCCGCGCCCTCACCGGCAAGCCCGCCCGACAGCTGCGCACCGAGTGGACCGACGCCTGGGAGGCCCCCGAGGGCCCGGACCCGCTGCCGATGCCGCTGCAGGGCCTGCTGGTGGCCGAGGCCGTCTCGCGCATCCAGAAGTACGAGGTGGAGCCGCTGCTCGGCACGCCGGTCGGGCAGATCGTCGGCCGGATGGACACCAAACGCCCGGTGCAGGCCGTCTTCGACGATCTGACCCGCGGCTTCGAGTGCGCCATCGACCGCGTCAACCGTATCGCCGGACGGGCCTGAGCCCGCCGCGACCCCTACTGTCCCTGCCTGATACGCCGCCAGAAGGAGGACCGGACCGCCATGTCCCGTACACCCAACGGCTTCTGGGCCCAGGCCGCGCTCGAACCCGACCGCACCGTCCTGATCGCCCCGGACGGCGAGGAGTGGACCGCCGCCCGGCTGCACGCCGCCTGCAACCAGCTCATCGGCGGGCTGCGCGCCGCGGGGCTGCGGCGGGGCGACGCCTTCGCGGTGGTGCTGCCCAACGGCGTCGAGTTCTTCACCGCCGCGCTCGCCGCCACCCAGGCCGGGCTCTATCTGGTGCCCGTCAACCACCACCTGGTCGGCCCCGAGATCGCCTGGATCGTCTCCGACTCCGGCGCCAAGGTGCTGATCGCCCACGAGCGCTTCGGCGAACAGGCCACCCTGGCCGCCGACGAGGCCGGGCTGCCCGCCACCCATCGCTATGCGGTCGGCGAGGTCGGCGGCTTCCGCCCGTACGCCGAACTGCTGGCCGGACAGTCCGATCAGCCGCCCGCCGACCGCGAGCTGGGCTGGGTGATGAACTACACCTCCGGTACGACGGGCCGCCCGCGCGGCATCCGGCGCGCGCTGACCGGAGCCCTCCCCGAGAACGCCCACCTCGGCGGCTTTCTGCGCTTCTTCGGCATCAAACCCCGCGACGAGGAGCCCGACAACGTCCATCTGGTGTGCTCACCGCTCTACCACACCGCGGTGCTCCAGTTCGCCTCCTCCTCCCTGCACATCGGCCACCGGCTGGTGCTCATGGACAAGTGGACGCCCGAGGAGATGCTGCGCCTCATCGACGCGTACCGCTGCACACACACCCATATGGTCCCCACCCAGTTCCACCGGCTGCTGGCGCTGCCCGAAGAGGTCAGGGGGCGCTACGACGTGTCCTCGATGCGCCACGCCATCCACGGGGCCGCACCCTGCCCTGACCACGTCAAGCGCGCCATGATCGACTGGTGGGGCGGCTGCGTCGAGGAGTACTACGCGGCCAGCGAGGGCGGCGGTGCCTTCGCCACCGCCGAGGACTGGCTCAAGAAGCCGGGGACGGTCGGCAAGCCCTGGCCGATCAGCGAACTGGCCATCTTCGACGACGACGCCAACCGGCTCCCGGCCGGTGAACTCGGCACCGTCTACATGCGGATGAGCACCGGCGGCTTCGCGTACCACAAGGACGAGGCCAAGACCCGCAAGAACCGCATCGGCGACTTCTTCACGGTCGGCGACCTCGGCCTGCTCGACGAGGACGGCTATCTCTACCTCCGCGACCGAAAGATCGACCTGATCATCTCCGGCGGCGTCAATATCTACCCGGCCGAGATCGAGGCCGAACTGCTCACCCATCCCGCCGTCGCCGACGCCGCGGCCTTCGGCATCCCGCACGATGACTGGGGCGAGGCGGTCAAGGCGGTCGTGGAGCCTGCCCCGGGACACGAGCCGGGGCCCGAGTTGGAGCGGGAGCTGCTGGACCACTGCGAGGGGCGGCTGGCCGGATACAAACGCCCCAAGTCGGTCGACTTCGTGGCCGAGATGCCACGGGACCCCAACGGCAAGCTCTACAAGAGGCGGCTGCGCGAGCCGTATTGGGAAGGGCGTGAGCGAGCGATGTGACGCGGGTAGCCTCTGCCCTATGCACACACTTGACACCGTCGAGGTGGACGGGATCGAGCTGGCCTACCGGGTCTGGGGGGAGCGTGAGGCTCCCCCCGTCCTGCTCTTGGCCGGCCTTGGCGCGGACGGCGTCGACTGGCTGGGAATCGCCCCCGAACTCGCCCGCACCCGGCGGGTGTACGCGCTCGACCTGCGCGGCCACGGGGCCAGCGACTGGCCCGGGGACTACGCCCTGGAGCGGGTGAGCGACGACATCGTCGGCTTCCTCGCGGCCCTCGGCCTGCCCCGCGTCTCGGTCGTCGGGCACTCCTACGGGGGCGTGGTCGGCTACCTCCTCGCCCAGCGCCACCCCGACCTCGTCGAGCGGCTGGTGATCGAGGACGCCCCGCCGCTGTGGGCCCAGGACCCGCCGCTGGAAGTGCCCGAGCGCCCGGCGGGGCGGCTGGTCTTCGACTGGGCGGTCAAGACCCAGTTCACCGAGCAGCGCAACGCGCCCGATCCACGGTGGATCGAAGGGCTTTCCGCGATCACCGCCCCGACCCTGCTCATCGGCGGCGGCCCGGACAGCCATATCCCGCAGGAGCTGATGGCCGACATGGCCAAGCGGATACCCGACTGCCGCCTGGTCACCATCGACGCGGGGCATCTCGTCCACGAGACACGCCCCGCGGAGTTCCTGGCCGAGGTGCGCCCGTTTCTGGAGGCAGGGGAATGACGCCGATGCTGAAGGGGACGCTGCGCCACGCGCTGACCGCCGTCGCGGCCCTCGGGCTGCTGGCCACGGCTGCGCCCGGCGCGGCGGCGGCTGGGGCCGTTTCCGTCGCCGCTCCTGCCTCGGCTTCCGTACCGGCGCCTCCCTACGGGCGGCTGCTGCCGATCACCGACCTGTCCGCCCAGCGGCTGCTGACCGCCGATCAGGTAGCGCAGGCGAAGTGGGGCACGGACAGCCCCATCGACGACCCCGAGCGGGAGCGGCAGGTGCTGGAGGCGGTGGCCGAACAGGCCCGCGCGCTGGGCGCGGACCCGGAGGCCACCGTACGGATCTTCCGCGACCAGATCGAGGCCAACAAGCTCGTCCAGCGCGGCCTGTACCGCCGCTGGGAGGCCGACCCCGCCCAGGCGCCCACCGAACGCCCCGACCTCTCCAAGGTCCGGCTGGAGATCAACCGGATCAACGGCGAGCTGGTCCGGGCCATCGCCGGCTCGGAGCGGGCCCGGGCCGAGCGGTCCTGCACGGGCCTGCTGACCGTGGCCGCGCTGCGCGTACGCCACGACAGACAGCTGGACGCGCTGCATTCGGTGGCACTGGAGCGCGCCCTGCCGTCCGTGTGCGCGCCGAACGGGACCTGAGCGCAGCGGCCTCCCGTGGGGTGCGGGGGCTACGCCTCCGCCGCCTCGCCGACAGACCAGCTGACGCCGTGGTCCCCCAGGAAGTCGAGGAACCCGGCGGCGTCGAAGGCCTGGGCGGAGGCGAGGACCCCCGCGGGGGCGCCGTCGGCGGCAAGCCGTCGGGCCGCCTCGACGGCGATCACGGCGGTGGTGCCGTACGCATCGAAGCCGCGGACCTCGCCCCGGGCGCGCCGGCCGTCGACGCCCAGCACCTCCACCGCGAAGGCCCACTGCATCGCCTTGCGCTGCGCGGCTGTCGGGCCTTCCGGCACCTGCTCGGCCATCTCGGGGGACAGCCGGGTGAAGAGCTCGTACACCTCCTGGGAGGCAAGTCCCTCCACCTGCCGGGTGCGCACATGGCGGGGCACGGTCACCACCGCGGGCAGCGCGAAGCGCACCACGGGCGTCGGCGCCGACCCGCCGGGCAGCACGATCTCCTTACGGCGGGCGGTCGCCCGCGGTGACAGCTGCCCGTCCTCGTAGCCGAGACCGCCGTCGAGCAGCGTCTCCCGCAGAGCGCCCATCGAGCGGATGGTGCCCCGCGAGGCGCCGCCGCTGACGATGTCGACGGCGATGGCGATCTCCTCTGCCTCGCCGCCCACGCGCGCGGCGGTCAAGGCGGTGATCAGGTCGCTCGGGAGGCCGTCGTCGGTGACACCGGGGACGACGGCGACCCCGGCGCGCTCGGCGTCCGCGCCGAAGGTGTCGAAGATGTGCCGGATGTAGGGCTGTTCGCCCGTGATGTCGACATAATGACTTCCCGCGGCGATGGCGGCGCGCACCACACCCTCTCCCCACCGGGTGAACGGTCCGGCGCAGTTGACGACGGCGTCGGTGTCGCGGAATGCGGCGACGAGCGCGTCGTGGTCCTCGGCGTCCGCGACCCGTATCTCCGCGACCCGTATTTCCGCGCCCCGGAACCCGGCCTCCGACGCCGCGGCGCGCAGCCGCTCGGCGCCGCGCCCCACCAGCACCACGTCGATACCGCGGCGCCGCGCCTCCGCGACCGCGAGCTTGCCGGTGTAACCACTCGCGCCAAAGACGGCGATCTTCACAACGTTCTCCTCTGGGTGTGCCTTCTGGCTTGTGATCCACCGTAGGAAGACCCGGAGAGATTCCCGATGCCTCACCGTATTCGGAACATGTCCATTCGTCTCGTGTGCGGCGCGGCTCCGATATGGTGGCGCGCATGGATGTCCTCAGCGACGCGATCACCTCCATGCGCGCCGGGCGGCCACACGCGGGGCGCACGGAGCAGCACGGCTCCTGGGGCGTGCGCTTCCCCGACTCCGAGGGCGCGGGCTTCCATGTCGTGCTCCAGGGGACGTGCTGGATGCTGCCGCGCGACGGCGAGCCGATTGCCCTGGGCCCGGGGGATGTGGTGTTCATGCCGCACGGGCGCGGACACGGCCTCGCGGACAGCCCCCACACCCCACTGGCCGCGTTCCGAGGCTCCCTCCCGGGTCCGTTCGCCGAAGACGCCGCTTCCGCAGACATCGAAGGGGGCGCCGACGCAGGCGCGGATCGGCGCCCGGGCCCGGACACGCTGTTGCTCTGCGGCGCCTATTTCCTCGACAGGGCCCGGCCGCACCCCCTCCTCGGTGAGCTGCCCCAAGCCCTCCACATCCCGGCCCGGCTCGGCCGCCACCCCGAGCTGCGCTCGGCCGTCGAACTGCTGGGCGGCGAGCTGGAGCGGGCGCGCCCCGGCACGAGCGCCGTGCTGACCTCACTGCTCGACATGCTGCTGCTGTATGTGCTGCGCGCCTGGTACGAGGAGCAGTCGGGTCACATGAGCACCGGCTGGGCCGCCGCCCTGCACGACCGCGCCGTCTCCGAGGCGCTGCGCGCCATCCACCGCGACCCCGCCCACCCCTGGACCGTCGAGACGTTGGGACAGGCCGCGGGGCTGTCCCGGGCGGCGTTCGCCCGGCGCTTCACGGCCCTCGCCGGGCAGCCGCCGCTCGCGTATCTGACCTGGTGGCGGATGACGGTGGCGGCCCGGCTGCTGCGCGAGTCGGAGCTGCCGCTGCGCGCGGTGGCCGAACGGACCGGATACGCCTCGGAATTCGCCTTCGCCAAGGCGTTCAAACGGGAGTACGGGGTCGCGCCCGGCGGCTACCGGCGGCACGGTCAGGAGTCGGCAGGGGCGCTCGCCGCGACCTCCCTCGCCCAGCGGTAGTCCGCCTTGCCGCTGGGCGAGCGCTGAATGTGGTCGCTGAAGACGACCGTACGCGGGATCTTGTAGCCCGCGAGCCGGGTGCGGCAGTGCGCCCGTACGGCGTCGGCGGTCAGCGGCGCCGCGCCCTCGCGGGGCTGGACGACGGCCGCGACGCGGCTGCCCCAGCGCTCGTCCGGTACGCCCGCCACCAGCGCGTCGTACACATCCGGATGGGCCTTCAGCGCCTGCTCGACCTCCTCCGGATAGACTTTCTCGCCGCCGGTGTTGATGCACTGCGAGCCGCGTCCCAAGACCGTGATCACACCGTCCTCGTCGACCGTGCCCATGTCGCCGAGCAGCACCCAGCGCTCGCCGTCCGCCTCGAAGAACGTCTCGGCGGTTTTCTTCGGGTCGTTGTAGTAGCCGAGCGGCACATGGCCGCGCTGGGCGATGCGGCCGGGCTCGCCGGGCGCCACGGGCTGGTACGTCGCCGGGTCGACCACCGAGGTACGGGCGTTGACGCGCAGCCGGAACCCCTTCTGGGGGCCGGCGTCCTCGGTGGCGGTGCCGTTGAAACCGGACTCCGAGGAGCCGAAGTTGTTCAGCAGCATGGTGTGCGGCGCCAGCGCGGCGAACTGGGCCCGTACGGTGTCCGACAGCACCGCGCCGGAGCTGCTGACGCTGAACAGCGACGAGCAGTCGGTGTCCTTGAGGGGGCCGGCCAGGGCATCCACCAGGGGGCGCAGCATCGCGTCGCCGACCAGCGAGACGCTGGTGACCTTCTCCTTCTCGATCGTGCGCAGCACGTCTTCGGGCACGAATTTACGGTGGATGACCACCTTCTGGCCGAAGTTGAAGCCGATGAAGGCGGTGAGCGTGGAGGTGCCGTGCATCAGCGGCGGGGTGGGGAAGAACACCAGGCCCTCGCCGCCCGCCGCCACCCGCTCCGCCAGTTCCTCGGGCCGGTCGACCGGCCGGCCGGTCGGTGCGCCGCCGCCGAGCCCGGAGAAGAACAGGTCCTCCTGCCGCCACAGGACGCCCTTGGGCATGCCCGTGGTGCCCCCGGTGTAGATGATGAACCGGTCGTCGGCCGAGCGCGCCGGGAAGTCGCGCTCGGGCGAACCCGAGGCCTCGGCCTCCTCGAAGGGCACGGGCGCGGGGTCGGGGGTGGGGCCGTCCCCGGCCGGCGCGCCGACCCGGATGAGATGGCGCAGGGTGTCGGTGCGGGGGAGCGCGGCGGCCACCCGGTCGCCGAACTCGGCGTCGTACACCAGCGCCGCCAGGTTGGCATCCCGGTAGAGGTAGATCAGCTCTTCTTCGACGTAGCGGTAGTTGACGTTCACCGGCACGGCCCGGATCTTCAGACAGGCGAGGGAGGTCTGCAGATACTCGACGCCGTTGTACAGATGCAGGCCTACGTGTTCGCCCGGCGCGATGCCGGCGGTGTCCCGCAGATGGTGGGCGAGCCGGTTGGCGGCCGCGTCGAGCTGCGCGTAGCTCAGCCTCCGCTCGGCCCCGGTGCCGGGGTGGTCGATATACACCAGCGCCTCTCTGTCGGGCACCGTGTCGACGATCGACTCGAACAGGTCGGCAAGGTTGTACTCCACGGCTCCTCCTGACCTGACACCGGGCGGCCTTGGCGGTCATTGGAGCGCCGTCCGGAAGAGATGTGAAGGCGCATGGCCAATAAATCTGACTGAGCATCAGATTTCTCTTGAAGTCGTCCGGCACCTCCTGCAACCTGTTCTAGGTCGAGACGGGAGGACTGCCGTGACAAGCGGGACCGAACACCTGATGGTGGAGCGCGCCGGCGCGACGCTGGTGCTCACCCTGAACCGTCCGGAGGCCAAGAACGCGCTCTCGCTGCCGATGCTGGTCGGCCTCCACGACGGCTGGGCACAGGCCGACGAGGACGACGACATCCGGTCGGTGGTGCTCACCGGGGCCGGCGGGGTCTTCTGCGCGGGCATGGACCTCAAGGCCCTGGCGGGCGGCGACGGGATGGCCGGACAGCACTACCGGGACCGGCTCAAGGCCGACCCCGATCTCCACTGGAAGGCGATGCTCCGGCATCACCGGCCGCGCAAACCGGTGATCGCCGCCGTCGAAGGCCACTGTGTCGCGGGCGGCACCGAAATCCTCCAGGGCACCGACATCCGCGTCGCGGGCCACGGCGCCACCTTCGGACTCTTCGAGGTCAGGCGCGGCCTGTTCCCCATCGGCGGCTCCACCGTCCGCCTGGCCCGCCAGGTCCCGCGCACCCACGCGCTGGAGATGCTGCTGACCGGGCGGCCGTACACCGCCGAGGAAGCCGAGCGGATCGGGCTGATCGGCCGGGTCGTACCCGACGGCACGGCCTTGGAGGCCGCCCTGGAGATCGCCGAGCTGATCAACGCCAACGGCCCGCTCGCCGTCGAGGCCGTCAAGGCGTCCGTGTACGAGACGGCGGAGATGACCGAAGCCGACGGCCTGAAGTCGGAACTCGAACGCGGCTGGCCCATCTTCGCCACCGCCGACGCGAAGGAGGGCTCGAAGGCCTTCGCGGAGAAGCGACCGCCGGTCTACCGACGGGCCTGAACACCCACCTCGCGAGCGCACCGCCCCTACCCGGCCGCGACGCCCGGCGAGTGAGCCGAAGGGGCGCGCCGCTGTCGAAAGGGAGAGCGCGCGCAGGCCGCGAGGTACGAGCGGCCGAGCACGGTCGACCGTCGACAGGGGCTGTAGCGCCCCCGGGGGGCACCTCCCAGCGGTAGCTGGGGGAGAACCGAGCCTTAAAAGGAGGAGAGGCACACGATGAATCCGGCTCCCGCGCCCGAGGTGCTTTCCGCCCCTCTGGTCGTCGAGTTCCCCTTCACCCGCTCCCTCGGCCCCGTCCAGAGCGCCTTCCTGACCGGGCTGCGGGAGCGCGCCGTGCTCGGCGTACGGACTGCGGACGGCCGGGTGCTCGTGCCCCCCGTCGAGTACGACCCGGTCACCGCCGAGGAGATCCGCGACCTCGTCGAGGTGGGCACCATGGGCACCGTCACCACCTGGGCCTGGAACCCCGCCCCGCGCCGAGGACAGCCCCTCACCACCCCCTTCGCCTGGGTGCTGGTACGGCTCGACGGCGCCGACACCGCCCTGCTCCACGCCCTCGACGCACCCGGCCCGGACGCCGTGCGCACCGGTATGCGGGTGCGGATCCGATGGGCCGAGGAGCGGGTCGGCGCCATCACCGACATCGCCTGCTTCGAACCGTACGAGAGCGAACCGTACGAGAGCGAACCGTACGAGAGCGAACCGTACGAGGGTGAGCCCGCCCCGCAAGCCGCCGCGCACAGCGGCGAGTTCGCCGATCCCGTGCAGGGCATCGTGGCGCCCGCCCGCCTGGACTATGTGTACTCGCCCGGCCGCGCCCCCTCCCGCTACATCGCCGCCCTCGCCGACCAGCGGACCGTGGGGGAGCGCTGCCCGACCTGCCGCAAGGTGTATGTCCCGCCCCGTGGCGCCTGCCCCACCTGCGGCGTCGCCACCGCCGAACAGGTCGAGGTCGGCCCGCGCGGCACCGTCACCACCTTCTGCATCGTCAACATCAAGGCCAAGAACCTCGATATCGAGGTGCCGTACGTCTACGCGCACATCGCCCTGGACGGTGCTGACCTCGCCCTCCACGGCCGTATCGGCGGCATCCCCTACGACCAGGTGCGGATGGGCCTGCGCGTCGAGCCGGTGTGGACCGAGGACGGGCGCTACCCCGACCACTACCGCCCCACCGGGGAACCCGACGCGGACTACGACACATACAAGGAGCTGCTGTGAACCCGAGGCGCGTCGCCATCGTGGCCTTCGCGCAGACCCGCCACCGGCGCCGGTCCGCGGAGCTCTCCGAGGTCGAGATGTTGATGCCGGTCCTGCACGAAGTGCTCGGCGCGGTCGGTCTGCGCACCGGCGAGATCGACTTCACCTGCTCCGGCTCCTCCGACTATCTGGCCGGCCGCGCCTTCTCGTTCACCATGGCGCTCGACGGCGTCGGCGCCTGGCCGCCGATCTCCGAGTCGCATGTGGAGATGGACGGTGCCTGGGCGCTGTACGAGGCGTGGGTCAAGCTGCTGGCCGGGGAGGCCGAGACCGCGCTCGTCTACTCCTACGGCAAGTCGTCGCCGGGAGAGCTGCGCGACGTCCTCACCCGACAACTCGACCCCTACTACCTCGCCCCGCTGTGGCCGGACCCGGTGTCCCTGGCGGCCCTCCAGGCCCAGGCGCTCATCGACGAGGGAGCCACCGACGAGCGCGCCCTCGCCGGGGTCGCCGCGCGCAGCCGCGGCGCCGCGGAACACAATCCGCACGCCCAACTGGCCGGCTCCGCCGCCCCGGACGCGCTGCTCGAGGACCCCTACCTGGTGCGCCCGCTGCGCCGCCACGACTGCCCGCCCATCGGCGACGGCGCGGCCGCCGTCGTCCTCGCCGCCGGCGACACCGCGCGCCGCCTGTGCCCCCGCCCCGCGTGGATCCACGGTATGGACCACCGCATCGAGGCACACGCACTGGGCGTACGGGACCTCACCCGCTCCCCCTCGACCCGGCTCGCCGCGCACAACGCCGGTCTGTTCGACGACGCTGCCGCGCCGGTCGACACCGCCGAGCTGCACGCGCCGTTCACCTCGCAGGAGGTGATCCTCCGCCGCGAGCTGGGGCTGGGCGAGGACGTACGCGTCAATCCGTCCGGCGGCGCGCTCGCCGCCAACCCCATGATGGCCGCCGGGCTGATCCGCCTCGGCGAGGCCGCGGCCCGTATCCACCGCGGCGAGTCCGACCGGGCCGTCGCACACGCCACCTCCGGGCCGTGTCTGCAGCACAACCTCGTGGCGGTCCTGGAAGGAGAACGGGACGGTCAATCGGAAGGGGACCAGACATGAGCGCGCGCATGAGCAAGGAGCCCATCGCCGTCGTCGGGGTCGGTCAGACCAAGCACACCGCCGCCCGCCGGGATGTGTCGATCGCCGGGCTGGTCCGCGAGGCCGCCGTACGCGCCCTCGAAGACGCCCAGCTGACCTGGGCGGACATCGACGCTGTCGTCATCGGCAAGGCGCCCGACTTCTTCGAGGGCGTGATGATGCCCGAGCTCTACCTCGCCGACGCGCTCGGCGCGGTCGGCAAGCCCATGCTGCGGGTGCACACCGCGGGCTCGGTCGGCGGCTCCACCGCGCTGGTCGCCGCGAACCTGGTGGCCGCCCGCGTCCACCGCACCGTCCTCACCCTCGCCTTTGAGAAGCAGTCGGAGTCCAACGCCATGTGGGGGCTCTCCCTGCCCATCCCCTTCCAGCAGCCGCTGCTGGCCGGGGCGGGCGGCTTCTTCGCCCCCCACGTCCGGGCCTATATGCGGCGGACCGGCGCCCCGCCCGCCATCGGCTCGCTCGTCGCGTACAAGGACCGCCGCAACGCCCTGCGCAACCCCTACGCCCACCTCCACGAGCAGGATCTGACCCTGGAGAAGGTGCAGTCCTCCCCGATGCTGTGGGACCCCATCCGCTACTCGGAGACCTGCCCGTCCTCCGACGGCGCCTGCGCCATGGTGCTCACCGACCGGGTAGGCGCGGCCCGTGCGCCCGCCCCGCCCGCCTGGGTGCACGGCGGCGCCATGCGCAGCGAGCCGACGCTGTTCGCGGGCAAGGACTTCGTCTCGCCGCGAGCCGGCAAGGACTGCGCGGCCGATGTCTACCGGCAGGCCGGGATCACCGATCCGCGCCGCGAGATCGACGCGGTGGAGATGTATGTGCCGTTCAGCTGGTACGAGCCGATGTGGCTGGAGAATCTGGGCTTCGCCGCCGAGGGCGAGGGCTGGAAGCTCACCGAGTCGGGCGTGACTGAGATCGACGGCGATCTGCCGGTCAACCCGTCGGGCGGAGTGCTGTCCACCAACCCCATCGGCGCCTCGGGGATGATCCGCTTCGCCGAGGCCGCGCTCCAGGTGCGCGGGCAGGCGGGGGAGCACCAGGTGGAGGGCGCGCGCAAGGCGCTCGGGCACGCCTATGGCGGAGGCTCGCAGTTCTTCTCGATGTGGCTGGTGGCGGCCGAACCCCCGGTCGGCTGACCGGGTCCCGGGCCCAGGCTGACCGGGGGCTCGGGCCGCCCCCGCCCGATGTCTGCCGCCGTCCCGACGTACGCCCGCGTGTGCGGTGCCGTCCTTCTTTCGCGGCCTGTGCGGCGCCGGTTGCGATCGCTAGGGTGGGGCGGGGACGACGATCCGGGAGGAGCCAACCACGTGGCCGACACCACCACCGAACAACCCCTGGCAGGCAGCGCCGAGAAGCCCGACCTCGATCTCACCACCGCCCAGTGGAGGTCGAGCAGTCAGGGCCTGGGCGATGTGGAGATCGCCTTCGTCGAGGGCTATATCGTCATGCGCCACGGCCGCCGGCCGCAGGACCCCGCCCTGATCTTCTCCCCCGCCGAGTGGCGCGCCTTCGTCATCGGCGCGCGCGACGGCGAGTTCGACCTGACCTGAGCTGATGTGACCTGCGCCGGGGCCGATTCGGGCCAAGGCGTTACGGGCCGAGGCGTTACGGGGCGAGCCGCCCGAGCACTTCGGGCAGCTCGCCCTCGTACACGACCGTCAGCCGCCGCGTCACCCGCGTGATCGCCACATACAGATCGTGCCCGCCCTTGGGGGACTGGGACCAGATCCCGGCCGGGTCCGCGACCACCGCGCGGTCGAACTCCAGCCCCTTGGCCTGCGCCGCGGTCAGCAGCACCAGCGGGGAGTCCAGCGCGTCGGGCCGGTCCCCGCGGACGGCGCCGGGCAGCGCCCGCGCCAGCGCGTCCACCGCCCGGTCGGCGGCCACCACCGCGAGCCGGCCGCCGCCCTGTTCGGCCAGGTCCGCCAGATCGGCCTCGACGGCCCGCACCACCTCGCCCGCCAGCCGGCCCCGTGGGGCCCGTACGGCCACCGGCGGCCGTCCTTCCCGGCGTACCGACTCGGGGACCGACAGCTCGGGCGCCACCTCGGCAAGTACCTCCGCGGCCAGGTCCATCACCTCCGCCGGGGTGCGGTAGTTGACCGTCAGCCGCTCCTCGCGCCACCCGCCCCGGGTGTACGGGTCGAGCATCTGCCCCCAGGAGGCCGCCCCGGCCGGGCTGCCGGTCTGGGCCACATCGCCGACCACCGTCATCGACCGGGTGGGCACCCGCCGCATCACCATCCGCCAGGCCATCGCGGACAACTCCTGCGCCTCGTCCACGATCACATGGCCGTAGGCCCAGGAGCGGTCGGCGGCGGCGCGCTGGGCGGTGCTGCGCACCGGCCCGGTGTCCAGATGGCGGGCGGCGAGGGCGGCCGCGTCCACCGGGGCGGGCCCGTCGTCCTCGCCCTCGCCCAGGCCGACGATCTGCAGCACCTCCCGCGCGTACCGCTCCTCCTCCCGCCGTTCCTCCGCCGCCGCCCGGACCCTGGCCCGCTCGGCCGAGTCGTCGGTGCCCAGCAGCTCCGCGGCCTCGTCCAGCAGCGGGACGTCGCCCACCGTCCACGGCGCGTCCGGCGCGCGCAGCAGCGCGGCCCGCTCGTCGTCGGTCAGCAGCGGCGCGGCCGAGCGCAGCCGGTCGGGGTCCGAAAGCAGCTCCGCGACCAGCCGCCGCGGGGTGAGCGGCGGCCACAGCGCGTCGACCGCCGCGCGGACCGGCGGCTGCGCCCACAGCTCGGCCGGGCCGTGGCGCAACTCCTCCTCGTCCAGCGGCCGTCCGTGTTGCCGCGCCCGCTCCTGTACGAGGGCGTCGAGCAGATCGAGTACGAAGCGCTTACGGGCCACATTGTGCGGCGCGTGCAGCGCCTGTGCGCGCTCGCGGGCGCGGGCGCACGCCCGCCGGGACAGCCGCAGCGGCAGCGCCCCGTCCTCCAGCGGGATGTCGACCGGGCCCGCGGGCGGCAGCTGCCGGTCCCGTACGGCGGCGGAGATCACCTCCACCATCCGCAGATCGCCTTTGACGACCGCAGCCCGCGCCCCGTCCTCGGCGGTCGCGGACACCCCGGGGAACAGCCCGCCCAGCGGGGTGAGCACCACGTCGGACTCGCCGAGGGAGGGCAGCACCTGGCCGATGTAGTGCAGAAAGGCCGCGCCGGGGCCGATGACCAGCACGCCGCGGCGGGCCAGGGTGTCGCGATAGGTGTAGAGCAGATACGCGGCCCGGTGCAGGGCGGCCACGGTCTTTCCGGTGCCCGGCCCGCCCTGGACGACGAGCACCCCCTGGAGCCCCGACCGGATCACCCGGTCCTGCTCGGTCTGGATGGTGGCCACCACGTCCGTCATCCGGCCGGTACGGCCCCGCCGCAGCGCGGCCAGCAGCGCGGCCTCGCCGACCAGGCCGCGCCGCTCGGACTCGGCCATGCCGTCGAGGTCGAACACCTCGTCGTCGACGCCGGTCACCCTCCGGCCCCGGGTGTGCAGATGGCGGCGGCGTACCAGGGTGCCGGGGGCGGTGGGGGAGGCGGCGTAGAAGGGGCGGGCGGCCGGCGCCCGCCAGTCGATCAGCAGCGGCTCGTGCGCGTCGTCGCGCAGTCCGATCCGGCCGATGTAGTGGCTGGCGCCGCCCGCGTGGTCCGCGTGGTCGATCCGGCCGAAGCACAGGCCGCCCTCGACCCCGTTGAACCGGGCGATGCTCCCGGCGTGTTCATCGGCGCGCACCTCGCGCTCGACGAGCGCCTGGCGCGTCCCGCCGTGCGCGCCGTCGCGCAGCACCGTGCTCAGGGCCTGCTCTTCCCGCTCGCGCAGGGCGTCGAGCCGTTCGTACAGGGCGGTCACATGGTTCTGCTCGGTGCGCAGGGCCTCGGCGAGGGCGGTGGAGGGCTCAGAGGAGGCTACGTGGGCTGTCGGGGCGGCTTGACGGGCTTTCATAGCGCTGATACACTCCCGTTTTAGCGGCTTCTGTGTTGTGAAGTTCGCTGGTCAAGTCAAGAAGCGTATCAGCTTCCGCGCCCGGACACCCCTCAGGTGAGCACGGCGCAGCCCCTTTCCCTGAGCGCCTGCAGTGGCCGCAGCTCGTCTCCTCGCTCCTCGAATCCGTTCCAGCGCAGATCGAGCTTTTCCAGGGACGGCAGGTCCGCGATCCAGTCCGGAATCCCGCGCAGCCGGTTGCTCCGCAGATCGAGATGGCGCAGCAGCGGCAGCCCGCGCAGCGGCTCGGGCACCGACTCCAGGGCGTTGTCCCGCAGTTCGAGGTGGCGCAGCTGGGTGAGCGCGGAGAAGGCGGCGGGCAGGGAGTCGATGCGATTGCCGCGCAGCCACAGCTCCCGCAGCCGGCCGAGCCGCCCGATGGACTCGGGCAGCCCGGCCAGCTCGTTGTGTTGCGCGCGCAGCTCGACCAGACCCGCGATGTCGCCGGTCTCCGGCGGGAGTTCGCCGATCCGGTTCTCGCCGACGTTGAGATACGCCAGCTCGTCCAGTTGGCCGAGCTCGGGCGGCAGTCGGGTCATACGGTTGTCGTGCAGATACAGATACCGGGTCAGGCCCCGCAGCTCGCCGAGCTCGCCGGGTGCTTCGGCGAGTTGGTTGTGGCCCAGGTCGAGCGTGTGCAGCCGCTGGAGGCGGCAGATGGCCGGGGAGAGGCGGGTGAGCCCGTTGTCCGCGAGGATCAGCACCCGCAGACCGGTGCGCTCCCATACGTCCTCGGGTACCTCGCCGAGGCCCGCCTTCCAGAGGTTGAGTACATCCGTCATGAGGGCGGACTCTATGGGCTGCCCGGACATGGCCTGGGCCGTGTCCGCAAACTCGCGTCGGATCAACGTGCAGTGTCTGGTACGGCAGGGGGCACCTGTCAGCGGTAGTTGGGGAGCATCACAAGGCGGAGGGTCGTCCTCTCGGGGCCGTCGGTCGAAGGGTGGGGGAGCAGTTGCCACATGTTGCGCATGATCTCCTCCGTGTGCGCGTCGGATCCGCGCAGGTGAACACCTTGTGCGAGCACTTCGTCACCAAAACCACATGTGCATACAAGAGAAGAGACAATGTCCGCCCGTTCCGATCGATCCATATTCGGACATAAGTCAACCAGTACGGTGATCGGCGCTTCTCAGCGCGGCAGTCTGGCGAGGGCGTTCGGGAGCGCTCGCGTCGTATGGAACGATGCCCTGCGCGTCCGGCGTGAGGCCTACGCCAAGGGCCTGCCGCGCCTGACGGCGGCCGAGCTGTCGAAGCGGGTCATCACCGAGGCGAAGAAGACCCCGGAGCGGGCCTGGCTCGGCGAGGTGTCAGCCGTGGTGCTCCAGCAGTCCCTGCGCGACCTGGAGGCCGCGTACAGCAACTTCTTCGCTTCGAAAAACGGCGCCCGCAAGGGGCCGACGATGGGCCCGCCGATGAAGAAGCGCGAGTTGCCCTGCGAACCCTCCAGCGTGACGATCGTCAAGGACTCGTCCGACAGGTATTTTGCCGGCTTTGTGGTTGAGGTGGAGGACAAGCCCTGGCCCGAGCTGGATTTGGAAGAGACGGACACGGGGATCGACCTGGGCCTGTGCTCCTACGCTGTGCTGCGCGGCCGGAAGATCTCCTCTCCGAAGTTCTTCCGACGCCAGGAACGCAAACTCAGGCGGGCCCATCGGGCCCTGTCCCGCAAGCAGAAGGGATCGAACAACCGGCGCAAGGCCAAGCGGGCCGTCGCCAGGATCCATGCCCGCATCGCCGACCGGCGGCGCGACCCGCGTCCACGTGGGTGAGGACGTCAATTCGTCAAGGACCATCCCCGGCAGGAGTGGTGCAAGCCGTCCTGCGGCAACCGCGCCCGCGTCGCCCGCCACCACCGCCGCCACCGGACGGAGTCCTGACCCGCCTGGAGTGATCCCGCCCGGAGTGATCCAGCCCGGAGTGATCCAGCCTGGAGTGATCCTGCCTGGAGCCGAAACGATCCGGCCGTCAGGGCGCCGGTGTCGCATACGCGGCGAGGCCCGCCCACGGCCGCTGCCGCCCGCTGCTCACCGCCGCTATGCCGCGCTCGTCGTACCGGGCCGTCCGATACGACCACGCGAGATTGCCCCGCATCACATGCCGCATGCCGTCCACATAGTGCGCGACGTGCCGCAGAGTGTCCGCCCCGGCCCCGGCGAGGAGCGTGGGCAGCCGCGCGGCGGTCTCCTCGAACCACTGGTAGCGGGCGTCGGCGAGGCGCGCGATGTGCTCCACGGCCTTCTCCAGGGTGCAGCCCGTGAGTTCCCGCTGGACGATCACGCTGTTGTGGACGTCCCCGGCGGCCAGTTCCTTGGCCAGGGACACGATGTCATTGGTGAAGACCACCACATCGTCGGTGGCCTCCCGCATCCGCTCGAGGGGGAAGCCGCCGTGCACCGCCTCCGGCAGGGCGTATCCGCCGAACCGCTCGTTGAGATCCAGACACGGCTGCACGCCGATCGAGTGGCGGCGCAGGTCCACCACCGCCTCCACCGAGCGCGGGCGGCTCCCAGTGCGGCCCAGCGCCTCGCGGTGGTAGGAGTGCAGATACTCCATCCAGTGGTGGCGGAAACGTTCCCGCCACACCCGCGGCCTGCCCTGGTGGATGCGGTGCCACAGATCGCGGAAGCTCTCGACGAGAGGGCCGCCGGGAACGTCCCCGGCGGCCCTCCCAGTCGGCTCCTCCGCCTCTTGCGTCACCTGGACGAGGGCGTCGAGCAGCCGTAACACCTCCTGCGGCCGGCATCCCAGCTCCCCGTCGAACTGGTCGTCGAAGACGAAGTACCACCCGCACAGATCATTGCCCAAGGCCAGGTCGGCGTCCGTCTCGCCCGGGTAGAAGTACGCCGCCAGCAGATCGAAGCGCAGCGCGTCGTACTCCGCCACCGACGCATCCCCCTGGAAGACGCCGTACCGCGACAGCCACTCAATGGTGTGCCGCCGCGCGGCCTCGGCGTCCGGGCTGATCAGATCGGCCGGCGGGAAGCCGAAAAGCGCCGCCGACCGGGTCGCCAGTGGTGGTGAACCTGCCTTGTCCATGGTCCGTATCCGCCCCCTCAGGACATACGGGACCGCGCCGGAGCCAGGGACCGGCCCTCTTTGCGCCATGGTCCTCGCCGCATCCGGACATGGTGGCGTGGCCGCCGTTCCCTTCGATAGGGCGCCTGTCGAATTGGCGTGTGCCAATGGCAATGCCGTCAGAAAATTCCCCGCATACCGCGCTACGGAGCGTCCCGATCGGGCTACGCTCAGCTGTACCTGCCGAATGGGGTACGAGCGTGGCGGAGAACATGACACGACAGGGCCGGGGGCGCCGGACGTTGCTGGAGCGGGAGCCCGAACTCAGCGCGGTGGACCACGCGTTGACCGAGCTGTGCGGGGAGTCGGCCGACGATCCGGCCGGGCCGCGCGCCGGCGGGGTGATCGCGTTCGCGGGGCCGGGCGGCGCCGGTAAGACCGCGCTGCTCGGCGAGGTCAGGCGGCGGGCCGCCGCCCGTGGCTGCACGGTGCTCTCGGCGCGCGCCGGGGAGCAGGAGCAGGGCGTCGCCTTCCATGTCGTACGCCAGCTCTTCCAGCCCGTACTCGCGGCGACTGGCGAGGAGACCCACCGCAGGATCCTCGGCGGCTGGTATGACATCGTCGCGCCAGCCGTCGGCCTGGTGGTCTCGGCCGAAGGCGGCTCGCCCGACCCGCACGGGGTGCGCGACGGCCTGGACTGGCTGGTGACCCGCTTCGCCGTCCAGCAGGCCCCAGTCGTCATGATCCTGGACGACGCCCACTGGGCCGACGCCGAATCCCTCGACTGGCTCACCCGGTTCGCGCCCCGTGCCGTGGATCTGCCCATGCTGCTCGCGGTCGGCTACCGCCCCGACGAGCTGTCCGCCGACGCGGTGGCGCTGCGCGGGCTCACCGAGCGCCAGGGCTCGCGGCCTCGGCTGCTGGCGCCGCTCACCCCGGGCGCGGTCGGCCGGATGGTGCGCGAGGTGCTGGGCGCGGGGGCGGACGACTCGTTCTGCCGCGAGTGCTGGGCGGTCACCGGCGGCAACCCCTTCGAGGTCGTCGAGCTCACCGCCAAGGTCCGCGAGCGCGATCTGAAACCGCAGTCGGACAACCTCGCCCATCTGCGCGAGCTGGTCTCCACGGCCAAGGAGAGCGGCCTGACCGACCGGCTGAGCCGGCTCGGCACCTCCGCCGTCCGGCTCGCCTGGGCCGTCGCGGTCCTCGGCAGCGAAGCCACCCCGGCCCTGGCCGCGGAAGTCTCGGGCCTGTCCACCATCGAGACCGCCGAGCTGGCGCTGCGGCTGGCCGACGCCCGTATCTTCACCCCGCCGCGCCCATCGCCCGAGAAGCGGCCCCTGGAATTCCTCCACCCGCTGATCGCCACCGCCGTCTACCGCGCGATCCCGGGCGCCCTGCGCGTGGCCATGCACGGCAGCGCCGCCGCCACGGTCCTGTCCGCGGGCCGCGGCTCGGGGGCAGCCGGCCGGCATCTGCTGGAGCTGCACCCCGAGGCCGACCCCTGGGTGGTGCGCCATCTGCGCGCGGCGGCCCGGGAGTATCTGCGAGCCGGCGCGCCCGACACCGCCCGCCGCTGCCTCGCCCGGGCACTGCGCGAACCGCCCTCGCTCCAGGAGCGGCCCGCCGTGCTCTACGAACTGGGCTGCGCCGCCCAGCTCAGCGAGCCCGCCGTCACCGTCAACCATCTGCGGGCCGCCCTGGAGGAGCCAGCGCTCGGCCCGGAGCTGCGCGAGTCGATCACCTACCGGCTGGCCCAGGCGTACGGCCACAGCGGCCGTATGGAGGAGGCCGCGCAGCTCGTGGCCGCCGAGGCCGGGCGGGCCGGCAGCGCCCGTACCCGGCTGCGGATGCAGGCCGAACAGATCATGTGGAACATGTTCCGCGCCGACGGCCAGGACTCGCCCGCCCGCTCTCGCCGACTGGCCCGGTTGGTGGACCGGCTCTCCGGCCGCGGGATGGCCGAGCGCTATCTGCGGGGCCTGCGCGCCTTCGACGCGATGACCCGCGGCGAACCGGCCGCCATCGCCCTGCGCCACGCCGACGAGGCCCTGGGCGACGGCCTGAGCTGGACCGATGAGGAATGGGGCTTCGAGGTGCCCATCCTGGTCGCCCTGACCTTCCTCCACTGCGACCAGCCGGGGCGCGCCGAGGAGCTGTTCGCGAACGGTGTCGCGGAGTGCGAGCGGAAGGGCTGGCGCGGCGCGCATCTGGCGTTCGGCCTGACCCTCCTCGGATACGTCCGCTACCGCCGCGGGGCGCTCGCCGAAGCCGAAGAGCTCGCCCGCGAGGGGCTGCGGATCGCCGACCTGGTCGGACCGGAGACGCCCGCCCACTGGACCGCCGTCGGCACGCTGATCCAGACCCTGCTCAGCCGCGGCCGGGTCGAGGAGGCCCAGGAGTTCGCCGCCGAGCACTCCTGCGGCGGAAACACCCTCCAGGCACTTCAGGCACTCCTGTGCCCGGACGCGCCGACCGTGCGCGGCGAGCTGCTGCTGGCCCGCAATATGCACAGCGAGGCCCGGCAGCGGCTCACCCAGGTCGGCCGGCGGATGGACCGGCGCGGTATGCGCAACCCCGCCTGGTGTCCCTGGCAGCTGCATCTGGCCCAGTCCCTGGCGCTCACCGAGCCACGGCAGGCCGCCGAAGTGGCCCGGGACGCGGTGCGCCGCGCCCGCCAGTTCGGCGCCCACTCCATGATCGGCCGCGCCCTGCACACCGCCGGGCTCGTGACCCAGGGGCCGGAACGGCTCAGGCTGCTGGCCGAGGCCGTCGACCACCTCGAACGCTCGCCGTCCGCCTACGACCTGGCCGTCGCCCTGGTCGACCACGGCACCGCCCTGCGCCGGATCGGACTGCCGCAGGAGGCCGGAGAGCGGCTCTACCGCGGGCTGGAAGGCGCGGTGCAGTGCGGGGCCGACGCGCTCGCGGTACGGGCCCGCGACGAGCTGTCCGCCACCGGACTGCGCCCGCTGCAGCTGCGCGCCGACCACGGCTCCCCGCTCACCTCCCAGGAGCAGGCCGCCGCCGAGCGGGCCGCCCTCGGCTGGGGCGACGACCGGATCGGTGACGAGCTGGGCCTGGAGGAGCGCGAGGTGGCGCAGGTGCTCTCCGGCGTGTACCGCAAGGTGGGCACCGACCGCACCGGGCTGGCCAAGGTCCTGGGCGCCCCGGCCGGTGTCACCATCGGCGCCCGTGTCCCGCGGCCGGTGTCCGGGCGCTGACCCGGGGCGGATTCCGGCGCCGGGGCACGTACCATGTCCGCATGTCGTTCCTCCGCCGCCGCAGCCCCGCCACGCCCACCGGTCCGGACTTCGACGTCCTGGCCATGGACCCGGGGGACTGGCCCGGCGATCTCGGGGCCGGGCTGCTGCCCGCTCCCGACGGCAGCTGCCAGGGCGTCTTTCTGCGCTACGACCTGTTCGGCGGACGCGGCCCCGCGATGATCATCGGGAATCTGCCCGAGGGATCCCCGGCCCGCGAGCTGGCCGAAGGACAGGTGCCGTTCGAGGTGACACAGCTGCTGGCGGCCCTGGGAAACGACGAGCCGGTCCATGTGGTGGACATCGAGGACACCCCGGTCATGCACGAGGACAACCTGCTCATCGTGCGCCGCATCAAGCTCTCCGAGGGCCGGATCTCCTGCTCCCAGTTCGACCGCAGCGACGGTGTCCTGGTCACCATCGCCAGCTGGGACCGGCCCATCACCGACGACCTCTACCGGCTGCTCAAGCCGCTGCCCGCGGAGATGTTCCAGCAGGGCTGAGGCGCGACCCGGCGGCCTTGCCCAAGGAGCGCGTCGGCAACGGGAGTTCCCTGCCTCGTATCGTCGCCTCGTACTTCGATCGGGTGATTGCCGGACCGCTGAGGCCGACCGCGCGGCGCGGTCGGCCTCACCCTGTGGCTCGCGACTACCGGTCGGAGCGCTCGATCCGCACATCGGCGGCCCGTACGAACGCCACCCGGTGCCCGAACTGGATCTGGTAGTACGTGTCTTGGCCGCGCACCACCTTGTGGCCCGCCGGGTCGAAGGTCGTCGCCCACAGATACTCGCCCTGGGTCTTCAGCCCCAGCGCATACCGCTGCCCGGCGAGCAGCTTGTACGGCAGCGGCGAGACGGCCTGCACCGGTACGCCCTCCGGGTACGCCTCCTTCTCCGGGTAGGCGCGGCCGTACACCGGCACGTCAGCCGCGCCGTCCTTCGGGGTGATGACCAGACCCCTGCCGTTCACCGCGGTCGGCCGGCCCTTGGGGTTCTCGAACCAGGCCTTCTGCCCCAGATACCAGATGGCCGTCCAGTTGCCCTGCCGCTCCGCGACCGCGAACCGCTGGCCGGTCGACGCGCGGGCGCCGGTGTCGTTGACGCCGGTCGTGGAGTCCGCCCCGTCGGGACGCAGCCCGATGTCCTTGATCAGCGGGGCGTCCGCGCTCGGCGCGGTGTGCAGCCGCACCGCGCCCGAGCCGTGCGGGGCGCAGGGCTGTCCGGCGGTGTCGCAGTCGGTGTACACGGGCTGGTGGGTGTCGTAGTCGGGGCGGATGGTGATCAGCCCGCCGCTGGGGCCCGTGGTGGTGCGGAAGGGCGCGCCGAGGAGGGTGAAGTAGTGCGCCCAGTCCCAGTAGGGGCCGGGGTCGGTGTGCATCCCCTTGATGTTCGGGGTGGTGGTGCCGGGGACGTTGTCATGGCCAAGGATGTGCTGGCGGTCCAGCGGGATGTCGTACTTCCGCGCGAGATAGCGCACCAGCCGGGCCGAGGCCCGGTACATCGCCTCCGTGTACCAGGCGTCGGGGGCGGTGAGGAACCCCTCGTGCTCCACGCCGATCGACTTGGCGTTGACGTACCAGTTGCCCGCGTGCCAGCCGACGTCCTTGAGCGCCAGGTGCTGGGCGATATGCCCGTCGGCGGAGCGCAGGGTGTACTGCCAGGACACATACGTCGGGTCCTTGATCAGCTTGAGGCAGACGTCCCAGGTGCCCTCGGTGTCATGGATGACGATGTAGTCGATCGTCTGGGACTCGGGGCGGTTGCCCAAGTCGTGGTTGCCGTAGTCGTTGTCGCCGAACTGCTCGTACGGCGCCGGGAACCACTCGCAGGAGACGCCCTTGGGGGCGTCGATGTTCGGATCCCGCGCGACGGACGGCAGCCCCAGCGTCCGCAACTGCCGGGTGTCGGGAGACACTTCGGGCGCGGCCGGGAGAGAGACCACCTCGCCCGAGCCGGTGGTGCGCGCCGCGCCGCCACGGATCACCTCGAAGACGTCGTCGGCGAAGACGGCGGCTGCCGTGGCGTTGTCGGAGCCGGAATAGGCCGCCACCGCCCCGTACCAGTCGGCCGGGTCCTCGCTCAGTGGCAGCCCCAGCTTCTTCTGCTCGGCGGCCAGCAGGGCCGCGCCACCGCGCACATTGGCCGCCTCGTCGGCGCGCAGAGACTCCGCGGACAGCCCGCTCAGCTCGGCGGCCCGCTCCAGCGTCCGCAGCCGCGCGGGCAGCTGCCGCGGCTGGGGTACTTCGGTGTCGGGCACCAGACGGGCGCGCGCCAGATCGCCACGCGCGTCCTCGGTGCCGTGGCTGTGGTGCGGGGTGCGGGCCAGGGCGGTGGTCGCGTCGGTGAGGTGCATGGGGCCGTAGCCGCCGGTGACGCTGGGCGCGCCGCCGTGGCCGTCCCAGCGCGACTGCAGATACGACACGCCCAGCAGCACGCTCAGCGGGACGCCGTACTCCTTCGCCGCGGCGGCGAAGGCCCGCTGCAGGGCGTCGCTCCCGGACCGGGACTCGTCGGCCAGAGCGGCCGGGGCCTGGGCCGCGAGGGGGAGCAGAAAGGCGGCCGACGCGGCGGCACCGGCCGTCCGCAGGGCGGTCCGTCGCGTGGGGCCGGGCTCCGGTCTGTTCGGGTCGTGCGCGCTGTCCTGTGCGGATCCTCGCATTGCAGCCTCCTCTAAGGCGGGCCGAGCGTGCGCCGGTGTGCCCCGGCCATGCGTACGGGGCCGAGCCCACCTAGAGGTATCCGGTGCCGGGCGATCCGTCAATCATGCTCACCCGCCCGGGTGTTCGCACGTCAACGCCCGTGCCGAGGTGTTTCCCCTTTTTTCTGGGGCTCAGTTCGCCTCCCGGGCGCTGCAGCCCCTGTCGACGGTCGACCGTGCTCGGCCCCTCGTTCCTCGGGGCCTCCGCGCGCTCTCCCTTTCGACAGGGTCGCGCCCCTTCGGCTCGCCCCCAGCTACCGCTGGGAGGTGCCCCCTGCCCGGCACGGGCGTACGGGCCTGCGGCGCGTCACTGGTCCAGACCGATGGCGTCCAGACCGATGACGCGCCCCGCGGCTCAACGGGTTCCGACCGCGGCCCGCACGGCACGCCGCGCGAGGGAGCAGTCGTCGTGCAGGCGGCGCAGCAGCAGACGCTGCTCCTCACCGGCCCCGACCGCGCCCGGAGCCACGGGGGCGGGGTCGTGCATGGTGCGCTGCACGGCGGTTTCGCACTGGCGGATCTCCCGCGTCAGTACGAGCATCAGATTCACCAGGAAGGCGTCCCGCGCATCGGGCCCCGCCGCCTGCGCCAGCTGGCTGATCTGGCGCCGCGGCCCCGGGGCGTCGCCCAGCGCGGTCCACAGCGTGGCCAGGTCGTACCCGGGCAGATACCAGCCCGCGTGGTCCCAGTCGATGAGCGCCGCCCCGGCCGGCGAGAGCAGGATGTTGTTCAGTAACGCGTCGCCGTGGCAGAACTGGCTCTGGCGGGCGGCGGTGTGCGCGAGGCCGCGCAGCAGCTTCCGCAGATCGCCCATGTCCCGGTCGGTGAGCAGCCCGAGCTCGTGGTAGCGGGCCAGCCGGGCGGCGTAGTCGATCGGCGCGTCGAACAGATCGGCGGGCGGTCGCCATAGATTGATCCGGCAGATGGCGCCGAGCGCGGCCCGCACATCGGCGCGCGGCGGCGGCTCGCAGGGGTGGCGCTGGGACGCCGCCACCCGCCCGGGCATCCGCTCGATGACCAGGGTGCAGTTGTCCGGGTCCGCCGCGATCAGCCGGGGCACCCGGACCGGCGGCCGATGGCGGACGAACGCCCGGTACATCGCTATTTCCCGCCGGAACCGCTCGGCCCAGGCCGGTGAGTGGTCCAGCAGGCACTTGGCGACCGCGGTGCTGCGGCCGGTGGTGCCGACCAGGAGCACGGACCGCCCGCTGCGCCGGAGCACCTGGACGGGGTTGAACTCCGGACAGATGCGGTGGACCGACGCGATCGCCGTGCGCAGCTGTGCTCCCTGCGGGCCGGACATGTCGAGTCTGCCGCTCAGCGGGCCGGGGCCCGGGGCCCGCCTCGCTCGCCCGCCGAGGGCGGGATCCAGAAACGGCCCGGCGCCGGGCGGCTGCCGCCGGTACGGCCGGGGCGGGGCGGACACGGAGGACGATGCTGCGTACATGGACAATACAGATCCCTTCGTGCGCCGACGAGTCGCGCGCCTCCCGGCCCCGGGGCGAGGCCGCACCCTGGGGAATGCGACCATTCGCTGAACGCCGCCGGGCCGGGTGGCGCGGTCCTACACCACACCCGGCCGCGGGTGGCACACCATCTGGCGGACCCTGGCGAACCCTGGCGAATAGTCGCACGGGCCGTGACAGGGCGGTTACTGTCAAGTCAGCCGAGAACCTGGGGGCTTGACGTGACGAGGGAACCCAACACCCGTCTCGCGGACCTGTTCGGCCTCGCCGGCTGGTCCAAAGGGGAACTCGCGAGGCTCGTGAACCGGAAGGCGGCGGCCATGGGCCATCCGCAGCTGGCGACCGACACCTCGCGGGTGCGGCGTTGGATCGACACCGGCGAGATGCCGCGCGATCCCGTGCCCAAGGTTTTGGCCGCCCTGTTCACCGAGCGCCTCGGTCGAGTCGTGACCATCGAGGACCTCGGGTTCGCACGGCAGGGGCGCGCGGGGAAGGGGCAGTCCGCGGACGGGCTGCTCTGGGCGCCCGAGTCCACGGCCGCGGTCCTCACCGAATTCACGGGAATGGACCTTATGTTCAACCGACGCGGCTTGGTGGGTGCGGGCGCCGCGCTCGCCGCAGGATCAGCCATCACCGGAGCCATGCACGACTGGCTGCACAGTGACCCGACTCTGGCCACCGACGCCCCCCGTACCGACGATCCGCTGTCCGCGGACTTCGCCGGCTTCGACCGCTACGAGGCGGCCCCCGTGGGCTCCCAGGAGATAGACGCGCTGGAGCGCTCGGTCGACGTCTTCCGCGCCTGGGACGCCGCCCGCGGCGGGGGGCTGCAGCGCAAGGCCGTGGTGGGCCAGCTCAACGAGGTGGGCGGGATGCTCGCCTATCGCCACCCCCCGGCGGTGCAGCGCCGGTTGTGGGGCGTCGCGGCCAACCTGGCCGTGCTCGCCGGCTGGATGTCCCATGACGTGGGCCTGGAGCCCACCGCCCAGAAGTACTTCGTCATCGCCGCGCACGCGGCCCGCGAGGGCGGCGACCGCCCCCGGGCGAGCGAAGCGCTCTCCCGCGCCGCCCGGCAGATGGTCCATCTGGGCCGGCCGGACGACGCACTCGATCTGATGAAGCTCGCCAAGTCCGGTGCGGGCGAGGAGACGCTGCCCCGCACCCGCGCCATGTTCTGCACCATCGAGGCATGGGCGCAGGCGTCGATGGGCCACAGTCAGGCGGTGCGCCGCACCCTGGGCCAGGCGGAGGAGCTGTTCGTCTCGGACAAGGGGGATGTGCCGCCGCCGAGCTGGATGCAGCTGTTCAACGAGGCCGATCTGCACGGCATGGAGGGGCTGGTCTACCGCACGCTCGCGGAGCGTGAGCCCGGTGCCGCCGCGATCGCCCAGCAGCATGCCAAGGAGGGGCTGCGGAAGCGGGAGGGCGGCCGCGACCGGTCGCAGATCTTCGACCACATCTCCATCGCCTCGGCGTGCTTCATCGGCGACGACCCCGAGCAGGCGGACAAGTACGCGCGGTTGGCCCTGCTGACCATCGAGCACAACTCCTCCCACCGCACCTGGGACCGGCTGCGCGAGATGTACCGGCTCACCGGCCGGTACTCCACGCGCCCCGATATCCAGAGACTGCGCGAGGAGATCGAGCAGCGGGCGCCGAAAGGGCTGGGGCCCAAGGGGGCCGGGCCGAAGACACCGGAGGGCGGAGCGCCGGGCGGCGACGGAAAGACGGCCGTCGTGTGATGCGCTACGAGCCGGCCCGCGCGCTCGGCTGACGCGTGAGGAGTTGGCGCGTGAGGAGCTGACGTGTGAGGAGTTGGCGCGCTATGAGCCGACCCGCGCGATCAGCACGCAGGCGTCGTCCTCGCGCCGCTCATCGTCGAACGCCTCCACCACGGCCCGCACGCATTCCTGTGCGCTGTGGGCGGTGGCGAACCGCGGCGCCAGCCCGAGCAGCCGCTCGGCCCCCGCGTCACCCTCGGCGTCCGCGCCGTACGGCCAGAGTCCTCCGGTGTGCAGCACCAGCAGATCGCCGGGCTCCAGCCGCTCGCCGTACTGGGCGTATGTCGCACCAGGCGTGGCGCCGAGCAGGACGCCCTCCGGGGGCCGCAGGGCGCGCCCCGTCCCGTCGCGGAAGAGCAGCGGGGCGGGGTGCGCGGCCTGTGCCCACACCAGGGTGCGTGTGGCGGGGTCGTACCGGCCGCATACGGCGCTGCCCAGGGCGGGCTGCGCGGAGGCGTCGAGCAGTTGGTTGAGCCAGCTCATCAGGGCGCCCGGCTCCACCCCGGTCACCGCCATCCCGCGCACCGCGCCGAGCAGCATCGCCACGCCGGAGGTGGCGGCCACGCCATGGCCGGTGAGGTCGCCGACGCTGAGCAGGGTCCCGCCGTCGGGCAGCTCCAGCGCGTCGTACCAGTCGCCGCCGATCAGCGTGCTGGTCGAGGCGGGGAAGTAGTGGGCGGCGAGGTCCAGGGCGGCCGGACCCCCCGGGGAGGGCCGCGGGGAGCCGCGCCACACGGGCAGCACGGCCTGCTGGAGCTCGACCGCGACCCGGCGCTCGGTCTGTGCGATATGCCGCTGCCGCCGCAGCGAGTCACGGGTCTCGCGCACCGCGCGCTCACTGCGCCGCAGCTCGCTGACGTCCCGCAGGACGGCCCACATGGACGCGGTGCTGCCGTCGTCGTCGAGCACGGGCTCGCCCGACATATGGACGGTGCGCACCGCGCCGTCGGCGCGCACGATACGGAACTCTCCGTCGATCGGCTTGCCGTCGACCAGACAGTCGGTGACCAGCGCGGTCAGGGTCGGCTGGTCCTCGGAGAACACCCAGGAGGGCAGCTCGTCCAGGGGCAGCCCGCCCTCTGCGGGGGCCCGGCCGAAGATCTGGTACAGCTCGTCGGACCAGGTCACGGCGTCGGTGAGGAGGTTCCACTCGGCGCTGCCGACGCGGCTCAGCAGCGAGCCGTGCCCCTCGGGCCCGGCGTCCCGCGCGGACGTGGCGTACGCGGAGCCCGGCGGCGGGGGCGGCTCGGCGGCGGGCCGGCCCCCTGTGTCCGCCTCCGCCTCCGAGGGCGCTTCGGCCTCGGCCGGGTCGGTGGGCAGCCCCTCGCGCAGCTGGTCCAGATTCCGGCCCAGGTCGTCCAGATGGTGGACTGCGAGATCGCACAGCGCGCGCTGCCAGCGCAGCTGGGGGTCGTCCGCCCGGTCGAGGTCCGCCGTGGTGTCCCGGCGGACGGCGTCGACGTCGCCGCGCAGCCGCCGGGTCTGTGAGATGAGTGCGTCGACCGTGTCCCTGGGCGGCTGGGGGGGCTGGGCTGCGGAATGGTCCGCGGAGCGGGGGGACGGCATGACGTTCTCCGATACGGGCACGGCGCGGCCGGGTCGTGAGGGAAGGACCGGTAACGACTCTTGCACAGGCTGCGACGTCGCGTAAGCGGTTTGGCAATACCCGATCCGGTGGTGCTCTTGGCATATGCCAGTGGCTTTCCTGGGCAAGTCGGCACGGTTCGGCGGAACGATCTGTTCCGGGTAGGCTGCGGCGCTCGGGATCTCAAGGTCCACGGCGTTGATCCACGTTCATCGCGCATATCACGCCCGGACACCGGCAAGAATGCCGGACGACGGAAATCCCGTTGCCAGCGAACCCCCCGCACCGGATGCTGACCTCATGTTCGATCCAGACATAGCGCCCAGCGGCACCCTGCTCGGCCTCCTCCAGCGAGGCCGCGGCGACGGGACCCTGCACGCCCTCGCGGCGCCGCGGGCCGAGTCGCTCGCGGCACTGCACCACTGTGTGCTGCACGACCCCCGGCGAGACTGGCAGGTCGAGAACCGCTCCTTGTACTACGCCCGACTCTGCCTCGACCTCGACGCCGGACTCGACGAGATCGAACAGCACCTCTTCGACCCCGACGACCTCATCGACCCCGCCGAGGAGCGCACCGGCCTCGCCCTCGCCGTCCTCGGCCACCTCGCCTCGTACGGCCGCGAGGACGCCCTCCGCCTGCTCCGCCGCTACGCCGCGACCGGCGGCAACTGGCAGTGGGCGCTGGACGAGCTGGCCCTGCGCGACGAGGACACCGAGCTGCGTGCCCTCGCCCCCGCCGTCCTCGCCCGATACCCCGAGACCCCCGAAGGCGACGCCGAACTCGCCGCCGCCGTGCGCGGCGCCTATGAACCCCGGCCCTGGCGGCTGTGGGCCGACGACCCCCGGCACGGGACCCGGGTGCGCGCCGCCCAGGAACAGGGCTCCTTCGACCGCTGGCAGCGCCAGCTGCGCCCCATGGGCCCGCGGCCCGGCTGGAGCGTCCATGACGTGCTCCTGTGGGCTGGGCAGGAGGACGACCTGCGGCCCGGCGCCCGCCGCCCCGAAGCCGCGGCTCGCTGCCTGGCCGCCGTCGCCGGCCCCGAAGACCGGCCCGAACTCCTCGCCGCCGCCGCGGCCGCGCCCGACGCGGCCCGCGCCGCGGCCCTGCGGCACCTCGCGGAGACCGGCGACCCCGAGGTGCTGGACCTGATCGAAGCCGCCGTCACCGACCCCGCCGCCTCCGAGCTGGTCTCCCAGGGAGCCCTCGCCGCCTTCGAGCGGATGCGCAGCATCGTCGCCCTCGACCGGGCCCGGATGTGGGCCCAGCGCCCCGACGCCCTCGGCGCCGCGGCCGCCGCCATGCTCGCCACCCGGGGCGGCCAGTACGACGCGCCCCTCGTACTCTCCGCCCTGCGGGGCACGGTCCGGGCCGAAGGCCCCGACGCCCAGGCCCTGTGGACCCTCGTCGACGGCGCCGGACGGCTGAGGATCGCCTGCGCGGCCCCCGTGCTGCGCCATATCTACCGCGAGACCGCCTCCTCCCACCTCCGCGGCCGCGCGGCGCGCGCCCTGGCCGCCACCGACCCCTCCTTCGGCGCCGGCTTCGCCGTCGAATGCCTCTGGGACTGCGAGGAGAGCACCCGCGAACTGGCCGCCCGGCACGCCACCACCGCCGATGCCCGCGTCGTCGACCAGCTCCGCAGACTCGCCGCCGACCCGGCGGAGGAGGCGGAGGTCCAGACGGCGGTCCGCAGCCGCATCGGCCCTGAGGACTAGGCCCGGGCGTCGGGAGCAGGGCGCCCCCTTTGACGCCAGGGCCTAACGCTCATGGGACGTTCCCCGTCCCGAAAGCTTCACGATGCCGGGGCCACCCTTCGTACGCCGACAACACGGGTATGCGTGTCGCCATCGTCACCGAATCCTTCCCGCCCGACGTCAACGGCGTCGCTCACTGCGCCCTGCAGACCGCCCGGCATCTGCACCGGCGCGGTCACCAACCGCTCGTCATCGCGCCCGCCGTCCCGCACGACGGCCCGGCGGACCCCGATGCCTCCCGCCCCTATCCCGTTCTGCGCATCGCGTCCCTGCCGCTCCCCGGCTATCCCCAGGTACGCGTCGCCCTCCCCAGCCGACGGCTCGCCGCCGCCCTGACCGCCCACCGCACCGACGTCGTCCACCTCGCCAGCCCCTTCGTCCTCGGCGCCCGCGGCATGACCGCCGCGCTGCGGCTGCGCATCCCCGCCGTCGCCGTCTACCAGACCGACCTGGCCGGCTACGCCCGTACGTACCTCGGCAAGGGCGAGAACGCGGCCTGGCGCCGGATCCGCGCCGTGCACACCGCGGCCGACCGGACCCTCGCCCCGTCCACCGCCGCCGCCCACGACCTCGACGACCACGGCGTGCCGCGGGTGCGGCTGTGGGCGCGCGGCGTCGACACCGAACGCTTCACCCCCGCGCGGCGCGACACCGAGCTGCGCCGCACCCTCGCCCCCGGCGGCGAGCTGATCGTCGGCTACGTCGGCCGGCTCGCGCCCGAGAAGAACGTCGAGCTCCTGGCCCCCGTCTGCGCGCTCCCCGGCGTCCGGGTGGTCATCGTCGGGGACGGCCCCAGCGAGCCGGGGCTGCGCGCCGCGCTGCCCGGGGCCCGCTTCCTGGGGCGCCGCACCGGCAACGACCTCGCCCGGGTCTTCGCGTCCCTGGACGTCTTCGCGCACACCGGCCCGCAGGAGACCTTCTGCCAGACCGTGCAGGAGGCCCAGGCCAGCGGCGTCCCCGTGATCGCCCCCGCGGCCGGCGGCCCACTCGACCTGGTCGACCACGGCCGCACCGGCCTGCTGGTGCCGCCCCTCGACGGGACCGCGATCGCCGACGCCGTCTCCCTCCTCGCGGCCGACCCGCGGCTGCGCTCGGCGCTCGGCGCCGCGGGGCACAAGGCGGTCCAGGGCCGCACCTGGGAGGCGGTCGGCGACCAGCTGATAGACCACTACACCGAGGTGCTCGCGACCCGTACGGCGGTGCCGGCATGAGCGTGTCTTGGTGCGCTGTGCGGGCTGGACTGAGGAGCCGCGCAGCGACGGAGGAGCGAGCAGTGACGAGGGAAGCTCGCGCGTTGGAGCGCGCCGGGTCTGAGCGGGAGGGAGGGGCGTGAGCGCGGCGCCGCCGAGGGCGGGCGCGTCGGCCTATGAGCCGAACGGCGTGCGCACGCCGCTGCGGATCGTCAGGCTCGCCAACTTCATCACCCCCTCCTCCGGCGGGCTGCGCACCGCGCTGCGTGAGCTCGGCGCGGGCTATCGGGCGGCCGGGCACGAGCCGGTCCTGGTCGTGCCGGGCGCACACGCCTCGGATGAGCTGACCCCCCAGGGGAGGGTGATCACCGTCCCGGGGCCCGAGGTGCCCGGCACGGGCGGCTACCGCGTGCTGA
This sequence comes from Streptomyces sp. NPDC020845, assembly GCF_044334165.1. NCBI lineage: Bacteria > Bacillati > Actinomycetota > Actinomycetes > Kitasatosporales > Streptomycetaceae > Streptomyces > Streptomyces sp. NPDC020845. The sequence goes on from NZ_JBIRSJ010000001.1 coordinate 73,971, forward strand.
CCGACCGCCGACGCCTGGCCCGGCTGCTGGACGGGCTCGCGCCCGACCGGCTCGAGGTCTCCGACCGGACCACCCTGAGGTGGACGGGGGAGTGGGCCCGGCGCGCCCGCGTGCCCTCCGTGATGGTCTCCCACGAGAGCGCCGACGGCGTGCTGCGCACCTGGGGCGTCCCCGAGGCCGCCGCCCGCCGGGCCGCCGACGGGCTGAACCGGCGCACCGCGCGGGCGTATTCGCGCATCGTCTGCACCACGGAGTGGGCGGCGCGCGAGTTTGTACGGATCGGCGCGCGCAATGTCGTACGCGCGCCCTTGGGCGTCGACCTGGACCACTTCCACCCGACCCTCCGCGACCCGGCGCTGCGCGACCGGCACCGGGACGGGGCCGCGGTGCTTCTGGCGATGTGCTCGCGCCTGTCGCCCGAGAAGCGGCCCGGCCGCGCGCTCGACGCGCTCGCCGAGCTGGGCCGGAGGGGCGTCGGCGCGGCGCTCGTGGTCGCGGGCGACGGCCCGCTGCGGCCCCGCCTCGAGGCCCGCGCCCGCGAGGAAGGGCTTCCGGCCGCGTTCCTGGGCCATGTCGCCGACCGGGGCGCGCTCGCCGCGCTCCAGGCCAGTGCGGACGTCGTGCTCGCCCCGGGGCCCGCGGAGACCTTCGGGCTGGCCGCGTTGGAGGCGCTGGCGTGCGGTACGCCCGTCGTCGTCAGCGAGCTGTCCGCCCTCCCGGCCATCGTCGGCCCCGCGGGTGCGACGGCGGCCGACCACGGCGCGGCGTTCGCGGACGCCGTCGAGCACCTGCTGTCCCGCCCCGAGCCGACCCGCCGCGCGGCGGCCCGCGCCCGCGCCGAGTGCTACAGCTGGCCGGAGGCAGTGGCCGCGTTCCTCGCGGCCCACGACGCGCCGCCTGTGCACGATCCGTCACCGGTTCGTGGTGGGTTGCTCATCGGCGGCGATGTCCCCGCTGGTGACGGCCGTGACGGTGACGCCGCCTCCCCGGAGCCGGGGGCGCACGCCGACGGCCTGCCGGTCGGCCCGGCCGCCAGGGCCGCGCGATGAGCGCGGGCCGCGTCGGCGCCGCCCGGCTCTCGGCCGTCCACGGGGCAGCCCCTGCCCGGGCGGCCTGGTCGGGCCCGCGAAGCGGGCCACGGTGCCCCCGGCGACCGCTGGGGGCACCCTCGGCCCCGTCGTGCGCGTCGCCCGCCGCGCCGCGCAGCGGTAGCTGGGGGAGGCAGACCGACCGCGGCGCCCCGTACGAGGGCGACACTCCGCCGTGCGATCGCACGCTTCCCCAGTCGGCACCGGGAGGAGCCCGCTTGGCGTCTGCCGAGCCGGCGCGACATCGCGGCATGCGGGGCACCCGGGGCGCGTCCGGGAAGCTTCGAGCGGTCGGCGACACGAGGCCAGGCGCCGCGGGCCGCCCTGGGTTTCCGGGGGCGACGACTCCCTGGGCGGCGTCGGCCGGGTTCCGCCGCGCGGGGTGGCGGCCGTGACTGCGGTGTGGGGCCCAGGCGCCCCGGTTCCGGCGGCCCCGGCCGGACAGGAGCGGCGGGAGGCCCCGTCGGACGGTGCCGTCGCGGCGTCGCGTACGGCCGCGCGGCGTGTCGCCGGGCAGCGGTCGGGTGGGGGGCCGGCCGATCCGGGTGGCCGGGACGGTGAGCCGGGCGGCCTGACCGTGGGTCCGCTTCTGGCGCGCCCCGTCCGGCCGCCGGTTACGGCCGCCACGGCCGTCGTCGCCGAGTTCGACGCCGCGCCCGTCGGTGCGAGGTGCGCCCCGGACGGCCCGAGCGGCCATCCGGCCGCACAGCGGCCGTGGCCCCCAGGTCCGCCCGCCGCCGACCGTGCCCCACACGTTCTGCGCTTCGCCGCGCTCGGCGACTCGCTGAGCGAAGGGATGGGCGACCCCGCGCCGGGCGGCGGGTGGCGCGGCTGGGCCGTACATCTGGCGGGCGGGCTCGCGCCCCGGCCGGGGGCCGTGGAGCTCGTCAACGTCTCCCGGAGCGGCGCGCTCTCGACCGACCTCGTCGACGGGCAGCTGGCCGCCGCCCGCGCCGCCCGACCCCATCTCGCGTCGGTCGTGGCCGGCGCGAACGACACTCTCCGGGCCGCGTTCGACATCCGGCGGGTCGCCGAAGCGCTTGACACGGTCATCGGCACGCTGCGCGCCGACGGTGCCGTGGTGCTCACCGCATGTCTCCCCGACCCCGGCCGGATGCTGGGGCTGCCGACGCCCCTCGCCCGGCCTCTGGCCCGCCGGATGCGCGCCGTGAACACCGTCGTGCACACGCTGTCCCGGCGGTACGAGGCCGTGCACGTACACCTCGCGGACCACTCCTGGGTCGAGGAGCGGGCGGCGTGGAGCGTGGACCGGCTGCATCCGAGCGAGCTCGGACACCGGTTGCTGGCGCGGGAGTTCCATGCCGCTCTCACCGCACACGGGCTGGCCACCGGCCATCCGCCCGCCGAGGCGCTTGACGGCCCGCCGCCCTCGCTGCTCTCCGGCGCCTGGTGGATGGCGACGCGCGGCACCCGCTGGGTCGCCGATCGCTGCACCGATCTGCTGCCGGACCTGCTCAAGCTGGCGGCGCTGGAATGCCGCCACGCCGTCCTGGGCACCGGCCGTCAGCTCGACGCCCGGGACCGCCTGGAGACCCGCGCCGCCCTCGCGGCGATCACCTCCGAACCGACCGCCCACCGGCCCCACGAAACCGACCACGCCGACCACGCCTGCCGACCCGACCACGCCTGCCGACCCGACCACGCCTGCCGGCCCGAGCAGACCTGCCACGCCGACCGGGCCGGCCGGGCCATCCAGGCAAATGGGGCGACAATGGCGGGGTGACGACGGGACGCTGGGAGTTCTGGATCGACCGTGGCGGGACCTTCACGGACGTCGTGGGCAAGCGCCCCGACGGCCGCCTGGTGGCCCGTAAGCTGCTCTCGCACCACCCCGAGCGATACCGGGACGCGGCTGTCGCCGGTATCCGGCTGACGCTCGGACTCGCCCCCGACGAGCCCATCCCGGCCGACCGCGTCGCCGTCGTCAAGATGGGCACCACCGTCGCCACCAACGCCCTGCTGGAGCGCACGGGCGAGCCGACCGTCCTGGTCATCACCGAAGGCTTCCGGGACGCCCTGCGCATCGCGTACCAGAACCGCCCGCGCCTGTTCGACCGCCGGATCCTGCTGCCCGAGGCGCTGTACGACCGGGTCGTCGAGGTGCCCGAGCGGGTGGACGCCCACGGTGGCGTGGTGCGCGAACTGGACCTGGACGCCACCGCACACGCGCTGCGCGCCGCGCGCCGGGACGGCTTCCGCAGCGCCGCCGTCGTGCTGGTGCACGGCTACCGCCACGCCGCGCATGAGCAGGCCGTCGGGGCGGTGGCCCGCGAGTTGGGCTTCACCCAGGTCAGCTGCTCACACGAGGTGAGCCCGCTGATGAAGCTGGTGTCCCGCGGCGACACCACCGTCGTCGACGCGTATCTCTCTCCGATCCTGCGCCGCTATGTCGAGGACGTGGCGGCCGAGCTGCGCGGCATCCGGCTGATGTTCATGCAGTCCAACGGCGGGCTGCGCGAGGCCTCGCACTTCCGGGGCAAGGACGCGGTGCTGTCCGGGCCCGCGGGCGGGGTGGTCGGCATGGTGCGCGCCTCCGGCGAGGCGGGCCACCACCGCGTCATCGGCTTCGACATGGGCGGCACCTCGACCGATGTGTCCCACTACGCGGGCGAGTTCGAGCGGGTCTTCGGCACCGAGGTGGCGGGGGTGCGGATGCGCGCCCCCATGATGAACATCCACACGGTCGCGGCGGGCGGCGGCTCGGTGCTCCACTTCGACGGGCGGCGCTACCGCGTGGGGCCCGACTCCGCCGGGGCCGTCCCGGGCCCGGCCTGCTACCGGCGCGGCGGCCCGCTGACCGTGACCGACGCGAATGTGATGCTCGGCCGTGTCCAGCCCGGCCACTTCCCAGCGGTCTTCGGCCCCCACGGCGATCAGCCCCTGGACGCGGAGACGGTGCGCACCCGCTTTGCCGCGCTCGCCGGCCGGATCGCGGAGGCGACGGGCGACCGGCGCGGACCGGAGGAGGTCGCGGCCGGTTTCCTGGACATCGCGGTGCTCAACATGGCCAACGCCGTCAAGAAGATCTCCGTGCAGCGCGGCCACGACATCACCCGCTACGCCCTCACCAGCTTCGGCGGCGCGGGCGGCCAGCACGCCTGCGCGGTCGCCGACGCCCTCGGCGTGACCACCGTGATCGTGCCGCCGCTCGCGGGCGTGCTCTCCGCGTACGGCATCGGCGTGGCCGACGCCACCGCCATGCGGGAACAGGCCGTCGAGACGGAGCTGAGCGACGCCACCCTGCCGCGGGTGCGCGAGACCTGCGCGAGTCTGGAGACGCGGACGCGCGCCGAGCTGCGCGCGGACGGCGTCCCCGAGGAGACCGTGACCACCTCGGCCCGGGTCCATCTGCGGTACGCGGGAACCGACTCCGCCATCCCCGTCCCCCTGGACACCGCCGAGGCGATGGCCGAGGCGTTCGTACGGGCGCATCGCGCGCGCTACGCCTTCACCATGGACAAGCCGCTCGTCGCCGAGGCGGTGTCGGTCGAGGCCGTCGGCGCGGCGGGCCCCACGGCCCCCACGGGCGGGTACGCGGACGGGCGGCCGGGCCGTACAGGCGGGCGCCCGGCGGCGACCGTGCGGATGTTCAGCGAGGGCGCGTGGCGGGACACCCTGCTGTACGAGCGTGCCGAGCTGCGCCCCGGGGACGCCGTCGCCGGTCCGGCGATCATCGCCGAGGCGGACGCCACCACCGTCGTCGACCCCGGCTGGCGGGCCGCCGTCGACGAGCGCGGCCATCTGCTGCTCACCCGGGTGCGGCCGCGCCCGCGCACCGTGGCGGTCGGCACCGAGGTCGACCCGGTGATGCTGGAGGTGTTCAACAGCCTCTTCATGGCGATCGCCGAACAGATGGGGCTGCGCCTGGAGAACACCGCCCACTCCGTGAACATCAAGGAGCGGCTGGACTTCTCCTGCGCCCTCTTCGACGCCGAGGGAAACCTGATCGCCAACGCCCCGCACATCCCGGTGCACCTCGGGTCCATGGGCGAGTCCATCAAGGAGGTGCTGCGGCGCAACGGGGACGCGATGCGGCCGGGCGATGTGTACGCCATCAACGACCCGTACCACGGCGGCACCCATCTGCCGGACGTCACCGTCGTCACCCCCGTCTTCGACGAGCAGGGGGCGGAGCTGCTGTTCCTCGTCGCCTCGCGCGGCCACCACGCCGAGATCGGCGGCATCACGCCCGGTTCGATGCCCGCCTTCAGCCGCCGGATCGAGGAGGAGGGCGTGCTCTTCGACAACTGGCTGCTGGTACGGGACGGCCGGCTGCGCGAGCGCGAGACCCGCGAGCTGCTGACCACCGGCCCGTATCCGTCGCGTGCCCCCGACGCCAACCTCGCCGATCTACGGGCCCAGATCGCCGCCAACGAGAAGGGCATCCATGAACTGCGGCGGATGATCGGGCAGTTCGGCCTGGACGTCGTACACGCCTATATGGGACACGTGCAGGACAACGCCGAGGAGTCCGTGCGCCGCATCGTCCCGCACCTCAAGGACGGTTCGTACCGCTACGAGACGGACAGCGGCGCGGTCATCGAGGTGGCCCTGCGGGTGGACCGCGCGGCGCGCGGGGCCGTGCTGGACTTCACCGGCACCTCACCGCAGCAGCCGGGCAACGCCAACGCGCCGAGCTCGGTGGTGATGGCGGCGGTGCTCTATGTCTTCCGGACGCTGGTGGCCGAGGACATCCCGCTCAACAGCGGCTGCCTCAAGCCCCTGGAAGTCCGCATCCCCGAGGGCTCGATGCTCGCGCCCGCCTTCCCGGCCGCCACGGTCGCGGGCAACGTGGAGACCTCACAGGCCGTCACCGGCGCGCTGTACGCGGCGCTGGCGGTGCAGGCCGAGGGCTCCGGCACGATGAACAACGTGACCTTCGGCAATGACCGTGTGCAGTACTACGAGACCGTCGCCAGCGGCTCGGGCGCCGGGGACGGCTTCGACGGCGCGGACGCCGTGCAGACCCATATGACCAACTCCCGGCTGACCGACCCCGAGGTCCTGGAGTGGCGCTACCCGGTGCGCGTGGACGCCTTTGAAGTGCGGCGCGGCAGCGGCGGCCACGGCCGCTGGCGCGGCGGCCACGGCGTCACCCGGCGCATCCGCTTCCTGGAGCCGATGACCGTGGCGCTGCTGACCGGCCATCGGCGGATGCCTCCGTACGGCATGGCGGGCGGCGAGCCGGGCGCGTGCGGTGCGAACCTGATCGAGCGCGCCGACGGTTCGGTGGACCGGCTCGGCGGCTGCGACGCGGCCGAGGTCGGGGCGGGGGACGTACTCGTCGTCCACACGCCGGGAGGCGGCGGCTACGGGCCGCCGGGCGGCTGAAGCGCGGTCTTCGGCCCCGTTGACGCCCCGTCACGACGGCGTCGGCCGCAGCCCGAAGATACGTCGCCTCCAAGGCCGTTTGCCGCCCCGGCCATGGGGGACTCGCCACCCGTCAAGCCCGCCCGGCCCGCCCGCTGCCGGGCCGGGAGCGGGCCCGTATGGCGATCAGTAGCTGGAGGAGCGGTCATGGAGTGGTGGCGGTACGCCGCGTGCGTGGACGAGGATCCGGAGCTGTTCTTTCCCGTGGGCGTGGCCGGCCCGGCGGCCCAGGAGCAGCAGGCGCGGGCCAAGGGGGTCTGCGGCCGCTGCCCGGTGTGCGACGAGTGCCTGGAGTACGCGCTGACCATGGGGGTGAGCCACGGCGTATGGGGCGGCACGAGTGAGGAGGAGCGCCGGGCGCTGCGCCGACGGGCCCAGCGCCGGGGGGCACCTCCCGGCGGTGGCCGGCAGGGGGCACCTCCCAGCGGTAGCTGGGGGAGCCTCAGCTCGTCGAGGGGCGGCCGTCGAACGGGCTGACCGGCCGCCCGGGAGGGACGGCCGGCCGCTGCGGGCACGGGAGGGGCGGGCGCTAGGGAATGGTCGCCCCGTGGTTGTTGAGCGCTTCGGTCACCGGCTGGTAGTACGTGACGCCGCCGGTCTGGCAGTTGCCGGAGCCACCGGAGGTGAGGCCGATGGCGGTGTTGCCGGAGAAGAGCGGCCCGCCGCTGTCCCCGGGCTCGGCGCACACATTGGTCCTGATCATCTGGTAGACGACGTTGCCGTTGCCGTAGTTGACCGTGTAGTTGAGCCCGGTGACGGTGCCGTCGTGCAGGCCCGTGGTGCTGCCGCTGCGCTGGACGAGCATGCCCACGAAGGCGTTGCCGGCCCTGGTGATGGCGCGGTAGGTGCCGTTGTAGAGGTACACGTTGCTGGGGTGCGGCAACAGCGGGTTGGTGTACGAGATGTAGCCGTAGTCGTTGACCGGGAAGCTGGAGTAGGCCGTCGGGCCGATGGGCACGCCGAGCCTGGCGGACCAGTTCGGGTAGCCGTTGGTGCAGTGACCGGCGGTCAGGATGTAGTACGAAGTCCCGATGTGCACATTGAACCCCGCCGAGCAGCGGAAGCCGTTGGACGAGTAGATCGGGTCCCCGCCGGAGAGCAGCTGGGTGATTCTGCCCCGGGCGCGCTGGATGTGCAGGGCGCCGCTGCGCGGGCCCGCCGCTTTCTTGAGCGTGGCGAGCTCGGAGGACGAGACGGTGCTGTCGACGTCGACGCGGACCGAGCCGCTGTCCTCGTCGACGGCCCACGCGGTGCCGCCGACGTCCGCGGCGAGGATCGCGTCGCTCGCTGCCCTGAGCTCCGAGGCGCTGTACGCTGCCGCGGGGTCCGCGGCAGCGGCCCCCGGCGCGAGCAGCGCGAACACGGCGGCCAGACCCGCTATGAGGGCCGCCGTCCGTAGACGTGAAGCCGCGTGGGCGGGGCGGTTCGCCGGGCCGCTTCTGTGGACCGGGTGCTTGATCCTCACGACTGTCCTCCTGATGCCGGGGGAGAGGAGGCCCGCGCCGCGGCCGGTGTCCCGTGGTGGCGCGGGCTCAGCGGGTGAATCCCTGCTGGCAACAGTGATGTCGGCATTCGCCCGGTACAAGGGTTGTTGGGCGGTACCGGGGGGTCGTGAGGAGTGTCCCGATCGCGCGATTACGTCCGCACCCCGGCGCACGCGCCGCCGCGTCACCCCCCGTCGCGCTACCGCCGCCGCAGCACGCCGCGGATGAAGGCCGCCTGCCCGGCGTGCTGCAGATCGTCGGAGATGATGCTCACCAGCCGGACGCCCAGCGTCACCGGCGGGGTCCATGCCTCGTCCACGACGGCGGCCAGATCGGCGTCGCGCAGCCCCCGGACGTAGCCGATCGTGCGCTCGTGGACGGCGTCGTGGTACCCGAGGAGCAGCTTCGGGGGCACCCGGAGGGCGGCCACGTCCTTGGGCCGGTGCCCGTAGCCCGTCGCCGCCGCCGAGAACGGCAGCTCGAACCGCTCGTACCAGCCCTGCTCGGTCCAGACCTCCTCGGCCGCCGCGACCTCGGAGACATGGTTGTCCTGAACCCGTGTCAGGTGCCACACCAGCCAGGCGACGCTGTTGGCCTTGTCGTCGAGGCGGGTGGCCAGCTGGTCCACCGTCAGCCCCTTCACCGCTTCGTGAACCGTCTCCTGAACGCGGCCGAAGGCGTCGGCCAGGACCTCTGCGCTGTTCATTCTCACGATCGTAGGCCGCCCGCCCGCCAGGCGCCGGAACGACAGGCGCGCCTGAACGCGCGTTTTCCCGCGGCCGAGGGCGCGGACGCGCACCACCGAGCAGCGCCGAATTTCCGGATTTCAGGGCCACTTGACGTCCCGGGTGAGCGGAACGGCGCCGTGGGCCGTATGGAAGGGAAGCCTATGCCGTCCCGGCCCCCCGCGGCCGGGGGCGGCGCCGTGCTGGAACGACGTTAAGGAGGCAGGGTGGTGGGACACACGCGGCGCAGGGCGCACCGTGTCGCACGCCTCGTGGCCATCGGGGCAGTGGTGTGCGGCGGCGTGATGGTCTCTCAGGCCGCGGCGGACGGATCGCCCGCCAACGGGTCCGGCGGCGATCCCACCCGGGCCCTCGAGGCGAGAGACACCCGGGACGCCGAGCTGGCCAGGAGTCTGGTGGACAAGCTCGGCACCTCCCGTACGGCGGGCAGCTGGATCGGCTCCGACGGGCGGGCGGTGGTCGCGGTGACCGACGCGGAGGCGGCGGACCAGGTCAACCAGGCGGGCGCGCATGCCAAGCAGGTGCGCTACAGCATGCGGCAGCTGCGCTCGGCGACCGAGACGCTGCGTGAGGCGCCCCGGGTGGCCGGGACCGCGTGGGCGGTGGACGCCATGTCCAACGAGGTGGTGGTGCTCGGCGACAGCAGCGTCTCCGCCGACCAGTGGTCACGGATGAGGGGCGTCGCGTCGGCGATCGGCGGCGAGGTGCGCATGGAGCGGACCACCGGCTCCTTCACCACCCGGACCCTGGGCGCCGAGCCGATCTTCACCCAGGGCGGGCGCTGCTCGGCCGGTTTCAACGTCACCAACGGCCAGGCCGGGTTCATCCTGACCGCGGGACACTGCGGTCCGAACGGCACCGCGTGGTTCGCGGACACGCAGGGGAACACCACCGTCGGCACGACGGTCAGAAGCGACTTCCCCGGCAGCGACTTCTCCTTGGTGCAGTACCAGAACACCTCGCTGGACCAGAGCAGCGTGCTGAACATCGGCAACGGGCAGACCGTACGGATCACCGGAGCCGCCGACCCGGTCGTCGGCCAGAAGGTGTTCCGCAGCGGCAGCACCTCGGGGCTGCGCACCGGCTCGGTGACCGCGCTGAACGCGACGGTGAACTACCCCGAGGGCACCGTCAGCGGGCTCATCCAGACCAATGTGTGCGCCGAGCCGGGCGACAGCGGGGGCCCGCTCTTCGCCCAGAACGTGGCGCTCGGCGTGACCTCAGGGGGCACCGGCGACTGCACGAGCGGAGGCGTGACCTTCTTCCAGCCGGTGACCAAGGCGATGACCGCCCTCGGCGTGTCCCTCCCGAACGCCCCGGCGAGCGACGGGGAGGCGGCGGGTACGGCGTCCACCGCCCCGAACAACGGCTCGGACCCGGCCGCCCAGGGCGCGGCGGGTGGTGCCGGCGGTGCGGGCGGTCAAGGCAGCCAGGTGGGCCCGATCATCCCGGGCACCCAGGGCGACACCTCGTCGCTCGCCGGGGTCGTCGCGTACGCACAGAGCTTCGGCCCCGGGCTGGCGCTCATCGGCGCGGGACTCCTCGGCTTCCTGGCCACGCTGCTCATCCGGCCGGGCCGTCGCGGGTACCGGGGCTACTCCACGCGATGGGGGTGAGGTCTCCCGGTCGGCGCGAGGGGACCCGGTCGCGGGCCGCTACGTGCCGGGCGGCCTGTCCCCGTGACGGTGCGGGGTGCCCGGCGTGGGTGCCCCGCCGCGCCGCTTACAGGGCCCACCCCGGCGCCGGCCGGATCCGTGGCCGGTGTGCGGCGATCTCGCCCTCGATGTCCCGCTCCGCGGCGATCAGCAGCTGTTCGCCCAGGTCGTGCATGGCCCGCCCGGCCGCGAGTTCGTCGCCGATCTCCGGCACATCGGCGTCGTCGGGGCTGCACCGGGCGACGCCCCGGCCGGTGAACGAGGTTTCCTTCGTGTCGAGCACCACGCGCGCCTTGGTCGTTCCCTGGTCCTCGTAGAGGTAGAGGTGAACCTTCCACTCCACTGTCTGCGGCATGGCCGACTCCTCACCTGGTGTCTCATCTGATGGTGGTCCGGTGTGATCCGGACGCGGCTTGTTCGGGGCGTCCCGGCCGCACGATGGCGCCGAGCTCACGGTCGATGCGGCCGCGCACCTCCTCGGCGAGCGCGGCCAGGCGCTCGGAGACGACGGGCCGCTGGGCGGCGGGGGCGCGGATCCGGCGGGCCGGGTGCGGAAGGTCCGCCAGGTCGGCGAGGAACCGCTGGTGGCTCTCCGCCAGGGTGGCGCGTTCGCGGGTGCGCTCGCCGCCGCGCATCACCGTCTCCAGGACCGGCCGGCCGTACGGGGTGGGGTCCTCGTCCGCGAGGCCGATCACATCCGGCTGCCCGGCGCGGCGGAAGATCTGCTTCGGGCCGGGGGCCGTGATCTTCGCCGCGGAGAGCTTCATCACCGGCCGCCCGTCGTACGCGACCAGCTTGTAGGCCGAGTCCAGGTACGGGGCGTCGGCGGAGACCCCGACGCGGGTGCCGACCGCGTAGATGTCGATGGGCGCCGCGGAGCGCACCAGATCCTCCACGGCGTACTCGTCGAGACCGCCGCTGACCACGATCCGCACCCCCTCCAGACCGGCGGCGTCGAGGATGCCGCGCGCCTGCCGGGCCAGCAGGCCGAGGTCCCCGCTGTCGAGCCGGATGGCCGAGCCCGGGGCCCGGGCGCCGCCATCCAGGTCCCGCAGCACGCGCGTGGCCGTGCGGACTCCCGATTCGGTGTCGTACGTGTCCACCAGCAGCGTCAGCGGTCCGGGGTGGGTCCGGGCGAAGGCCCGGAAGGCGGCCTCCTCCGAGTCGAAGGCCTCCACGAACGAGTGGGCCATCGTGCCCACCGCGGGCATCCCCTCGGCGCGGGCGGCCGCCACATTGCTCGTTCCGGCGAATCCCACCACCCCGCCGAGCCGCGCCGCGTGGTAACCGGCCTCGGGGCCATGGGTGCGGCGCAGCGAGAAGTCCACCACGGGGCGTCCCGCCGCCGCGAGCACGCAGCGGGCGGCCTTCGAGGCGATCGTCGTCTGATGGTTGAGCCGGTTGAGCAGATACGTCTCGACCAGCTGGGCCTCGGGCATCGGCGCGGTGACCTCCAGCAGGGGCTCCCCGGCGAGCACGACCCGGCCCTCGGGCACCGCCCGCACCTGGCCGGTGAACGCGAGGCCGAGCAGCGGGCGCAGCTCGTCGACCGGCCGCCCGAGCACCGCGGCGAAGTCCTCGACGTCCTCGGGGCCGACGCGGAAGTCGGAGAGGAAGTCCAGTGCGGACTCCAGGCCCGCGCCGACCAGGAAGCCGCGGTCGGGTGGCAGATCCCGGACGAAGAGGCTGAAGGTGGCCGGGCCGATCATCCCCTCGCGCAGATAGGACATCGCCATCGTGACCTCGTAGAGGTCGGTGGTGGTCGCTTCGGACATCGTCGGCACCTCCTCCGTGCCCGTTTCGCGCGGCTATCACCCACTCTAATGAGTGTCTTGCACTGTTTTGATATGTTGCGTCTTGTTCGGTGCGCTCTTGGCGGCGTTCTGGGCGGCACGCTTGCCCTCGCGCTGGAAGGCCCAGGTCATCCGGGGTTCGACCAAGGGGCGGAAGACGCGCCGTACGGGGGCGGTGCACAGCAAGGTGATCATGGCGATCGCGGCGGCCGTGACCGTCAGCTCGCCGATGGGGGTGTGCAGCCAGGGGTGGTCGTACCAGCTCCAGAAGCGGGACGACTTGATCACAAAGCCGTGCAGCAGATAGCCGTACATCGTCCCCGTGCCGAGCGTGGTGATCCACAGCTGCCGCCCCGGCACCCAGGCCAGGAAGGCGGCCGTCAGCAGCAGCGCCAGCGCGAACAGCGCGGGTGTGGCGAACACCCCGGCCCAGTGCGGCACCCCCCGGCCCGCCACGCTTCCGCGGTGGTAGAACCACCCCGCGTCGATCCGCGGCGCCAGCGCGTACGCGGCGACCAGCGCACCGACGCCGACCGGCAGCGCCGCCAGCCGGACCCGCCGGGTGCGCAGCCGCGTGAAGTGCTCCGGTCGCAGCTTCAGCCCCAGGACGAAGCAGGGCAGAAACGCCAGCACCCGCTGCAGGGCGAGATCGCCGCCCACCTCCGGCGAGACCGAGCCGAGCACGGCCAGGGCCAGCGCGATCGGCACCGGGTGGCGCAGGGCCAGCCACAGCGGTGTGGTGAGCCGCCAGATGAACAGCGCGACCAGGAACCACATCACATACCAGGGGTCGAGCAGACTGATCGGATAGCCCGGGTCGTCCTGCGCCCAGCGGTAGAAGAGGGTGTACGCGACCTCGAAGACGATGTACGGCACGGCGACTCCGGTGAGGAGCCGCCGCACCCGCCCGGGTCCCAGGTCGAAACCGCGCGAGAAATACCCGGATATCAGCGCGAAGGCCGGCATATGGAAGGCGTACACCGTGAGATACACCGCGGTGACGGCCCGGCTGCCGTAGGTGAGCGGTTCCCAGGCATGGCCGCAGGCCACCAGCACGATGGTGAGGTACTTCGCGTTGTCGAAGTACGGGTCGCGGACGCGGCTCCGGGCCCCGCCCTCTCGGGGCGGAGCGGCGGCCGGCGGCGGTTGCGTGCGTGTGGGGGTCTCCTGCTGCACTGAGTCTCCTGGCGCCTTTTGGTCGAGTCGTTTGATCGAAACGTGATCGGACCCGAGGGCGCCTGCCCGCCTCGGCCTCTTCCATGACAGAGCACCGCGAGTAATTCGCCACGCGGAATTCACCACAAGGAGGGGTGCGAGGGGTGGCCCGGCGGCCATCCGCGGGTAGTTCTACGTTTCGAACCACGGTCACCGCAGGTCACTTCGCCCACACCGCGAGGCCCGAGACTTGAGGCCATCGCCGGATCTCACGGAGGAGCCATGCCCGCACCTGTGTTCAGCCGTCGTCACGGTATGCGCGCCGCGGCCGCCACGGCCCTCGCCATGCCACTCGTCGTCCAGTCCGAGGGCGCCGCCGAGGCCGACTCCGGCCCGGAGCGCGACGCGCGGCTGCGCGTCATGACCTTCAACCTCCGCTTCGCCTCCGACGCCGAGCCCAACTCCTGGGCGCAGCGCCGCCCCGCCATGCGGGAGTTGCTGCGCCGCGAGGCGCCCCAGCTGCTGGGCACCCAGGAGGGGCTGTACGGCCAGCTGCGCGATATCGCCCACGATGCCAACCGGTCGGGGCTGCGCTACGACTGGCTGGGCACGGGAAGAGCGGGCGGCAGCCGTGATGAGTTCATGGCCGTCTTCTATGACACCAATCGGCTCGAACCGCTCGAGTACGACCACTTCTGGCTGTCCGACACCCCGTATGTGATCGGGTCCAACACCTGGGGCGGGGCGGTGGTCCGTATGGTCACCTGGATCCGCTTCCATGATCTGTACACCGGCGGGCAGTTCTACGCCCTCAACACCCACCTCGACCACCGCAGCCAGCCCGCCCGCGAGCGCGCCGCCGCCCTGATCACCGAACGGCTCGGCGGCCTCGACGCGGCCCTTCCCCGCATCGTCACCGGCGATTTCAACGTCGCCGCCCATGGCAACCCGGTCTATGACGCGATGCTGGGCGGCGGCACCCTCGTCGACTCCTGGGACGCGGCCGAGCGGCGCAGCGCGCAGTACGCGACCTTCCACGGCTACCGGCCGCTGGTCCCGGACGGCGACCGGATCGACTGGATCCTCACCTCGCCGACCGTGCGCACCCACTACGCGGCCATCAACCCCTACTCCCGGGACGGCCAGTTCCCCAGCGACCACCTGCCGGTGCAGGCGGTCATGCAGCTGCCCTAACCCTGCCCTAAGCCCGTCCGATGAGTTGCCGCGCACGCCCGATCAGGGCGCGCGCGGCGGGGCTGACGGGGCCCTCGGCGCGCCAGGCGAACGCGAGGGCGCCGCGCAGTGCGGGGCGGGTGATGGTGAGGGCACACAGATCCTCGCACCGCCGCACGACGCCCGAGGGCACGATCGCGACGCCCAGGCCGCGCGCCGCCAGCTCGGCGAGCACCGCGGGGGTTCCGGCCTCGAAGGCGATATGCGGGGTGAAACCGGCCGTGGCGCACGCATCGTCGAGCAGCGAGCGGATGCCCGCGCCCCGGGGCAGGGCGATCAGCACCCGGTCGCGCAGGGCGTCGAGCGGGATCGTCGACCGCTTCGCCAGCTCATGGTCCCGGCTGACCGCCGCGACGATGGTGTCCTCCGTGACGACGTGGAGCTCGAGGCCCGGTGGCGGCGTGGTGCCGTAGGCGATGATGGCCGCGTCCAGCCGGCCGCCGCGCAGCGCGTCGACGAGCCCGTCGGAGCTGTCCGTGGTGAGGGTGATCTCCACGGCCGGGTGGTCCTCGTGGAACTCGGCCAGCAGTGTGGGCAGATCGACATTGTGGGAGGTCACCGTCCCGATGGCGACATGCCCGCGGACCAGCCCGGTCAGCTCCTCCACGGCCAGCCGCACCCCGGACACCGCCGAGAGCGCGGCCCGGGCGTAGGGGAGGACCGCCGCGCCCACCTCGGTCGGCCGCACCGAGCGCCCCGAGCGGTCGAGCAGTTCCTGCCCGAGCTCGTGCTCAAGGCGTTTGATCTGCGCGCTGACGCCGGGCTGGGCCACGTGAAGCCGCTCCGCCGCCCTGGTGAAGTTGGCCTCCTCCACCACGGCCACGAAGTATTCGAGCTGCCGGAGTTCCATAACGGCCGATGCTATAACGATCGCTTCTGGCGGGCAGCACAACCAGCTCTTGGACTTCTAGATCGCCGGGTCGCAGAGTGGAGGTGTCAGCAAGAGACGGAACGCGGGAGAGCAGGAGCAGCCATGACCGACCAGACCACCGCGCGCGAGCGCGCCACCGAGCCCGAAGACCTCACCCGCCTGTTCGTGGAGCGGGCCAACGCCGGTGACGTCGAAGGCCTTGCCGAGCTGTACGAACCCGATGCCGTGCTCGCCTTCCCGCCGGGGTCCCAGACCGTCGGCCGCGAGGCGATCCGGGCGGTGTTCGAGCAGATGCTGGCGCAGGCGCCGCACTTCCAGCAGGAACCGACGCTGCCGACCGTCCGCAACGGCGACCTCGCCGTCACCTCGACCCGGCCGGCCGACAACACCGGCGGGCGGGTCCAGGTCGTACGGCGGCAGCCCGACGGCAGTTGGCTGCGGATCATCGACCGACCCGAGATCAGGGACTGACCGTGCGGGTGCTGATCGCGGGGGCCGGCATCGGCGGGCTGACCGCCGGCTTAAGCCTGCACGCCGCGGGGTTCGAGGTCACCGTGATCGAGGCCGTCCGCGAGCTGCGCCCCCTGGGCCTGGGCATCAATCTGCTGCCGCACGCCGTGGGGGAGCTGACCGCGCTCGGCCTCGGCGACGAGCTCGCCCGGATCTCGGTCGCCACCGCCGAGAACGTGTACTGCGACCAGTTCGGGAAGGCGCTCTACACCGAGGAGCGCGGGCTCGCCGGGGGCTACCGGTGGCCGCAGTACTCCGTGCACCGCGGCCGGCTGCAGTCACTGCTGCTGGCCGCCGTACGCGACCGGCTCGGTCCGCACGCCGTACGCACCGGCACCCGGCTGCTGGACTTCGAGCAGGACGCCGACGCGGTCCGGGTCCGGGTGCCCGGGGCCGAGATCGAGGCGGCGGCCCTGGTCGGTGCGGACGGTCTGCACTCGGCGGTGCGCGCCCGGCTGCACCCGGACCAGGGCCCGCTGCTGTGGTCGGGGGTGCGGATGTGGCGCGGGGCGGCCGAGGCCAGGCCGTTCCTCGGCGGCCGCACGTCGGTGATCGCACGCGGCGCGGGCAACGCGGAACTGGTCGCCTATCCGATCGGCCCGTCCTTGATCAACTGGGTGGCCCTGGTGCCGGTGGGCGAGCCCGGGCCACTGCCCGGCGACGCCAACTGGAACACGCCGGGCCGGGCCGAGGAGGTGTTGGAGCACTTCGGCTCCTGGGACCTGGGCTGGCTCGACGTACCCGCGCTGATCGGCGACAGCCCGGCGATCCTCGAATACCCGATGGTCGACCGCGACCCCCTGCCGGCCTGGGGCGAGGGGCGGGTCACCCTGCTCGGTGACGCGGCGCACCCCATGTACCCGGTCGGGGCCAACGGGGCGTCGCAGGCCATCGTCGACGCCCGGGTGCTGGCCGAGCAACTTGCTCTGGACTTTCCCCGGGGCCTGGCCGCCTATGAGAAGGCGCGCCGGGAGGCCACCGCCGCGGTCGTCGCCGCCAACCGGGAGATGCAGCGCACGGGGGACGCCCGGTCGCCGGAAGAACTCGCGCGGATCACGGCGACCTACCGACGCGCCACCCGCGCCGACCACCATCGCTGAAGAGCGTCACTGGCCACTTCGTCCCCGGCGCCGGCCACCGCGGCTGGTGGCAGGCGCCGGAGCCGAGTGTTCAGCGGTGCTGCACCCGCTGCCAGGCATCGAGCAGCCGGGCGGCAGAGCCACCGATCGGCCCGACGGCGTCCGCGAGGGTGGCGGGATCGGGCAGGTGTGCCGCGTTCACGGCGGCGACCGCCGCGCCCGCGTCGTCGATGGTGGCCGAGCAGACCGCCAGCAGATAGTCCGGCACGGTCAGTTCGGGGTCGGTGCAGCCCACCAGCGGTGTGCCGACGGCGGCGACCAGCGGGAACACCGTCCCGGGGATGCCGATGGCCGCCTCGGCACGCGCGGAAGCCGTGACCGACGGGACGCTGCTGATCTCGTACCGGTCCCACAGGCTGCGGTCCTCGCGCGGATGCAGACCGACCAGGATCCGCTTGCCCGCCGCGGCGAGCTTTTCCGCACTGGCCAGCAGCAGTTCAGTCCCCGGGGCCGCGTCTCCGGTGGCGTCCGGGTGTGTGACGCTGGTCAGGACGAGCACCAGACCGGGTTCCGGGTGGCGCGGCGGAAGGCCGTCGGTCTGCGGTGAACCGACGGCCCGGATCGGCCGCCGCGTCCCGAGGTACTGGGCGAACGCCCGCCCCTCGGCGGGCGAGGAGGCGGTCAGCAGCCGCAGCCGCGGACGCAGCTCCCGGGCGCGGGGCGCCTCGACCGGCTTCTGATAGGCCAGGGCGCTCGCGGCCAGCGGGAGCCGCCGCAGACGGGCCGCGCAGTCCGCCGGCCAGTCACCGGCCCCCGTGACGACGAGCAGATCCGCCTCCGGGGCGTCGGCCGGCGTGGCGACCGGGACCGGGTCTCCCGGGGTGATCTGGGTGTAGTCCGGCACCAGCTGGGTCAGTTGCCAGCCGCGCCGCGCCACCTCCGCGAGCAGCGGCTTGACGTGGTACGTACCCCAGGGCTCATTGGTGGCCACCAGGACCCGAAGCGGCCTGCCGTGCGCGGGTCCGGCGGCCACGGCCGAGTCCGCGCCGCCGAGCACCAGCCCCGCGGCTCCTCCCAAGACCCCGCCGAGCACGGCGCGGCGTGACACCTGAAGTCCGTTCATGCCCGGCACAGTAGCGGCGTGGCCCGAGCGATCAAGGCGACGGCGTGTGAACACCTCCGGAACACGCGCCACCGCCCTCACCAGGGAGTCCAGGGCGGCGCGGAGCCGCGAGGTGCCGCCCGACGACGCCTCCTTGAACGGCTCGTCGGAACGGGTACGGACGAAGTAGCCGCGCTCGGCCATGCCGCGGATGGCGTCCTCGCCGAACACCGAACACCGAACACCGAACATGGACGAGGCTGATGTACCCGCCGAGCCCGGGGGCTCGGGGTTGGCCGGTACATGCCCGGCGGCCGCCGGGCAAAGCGGGCGCTGGGGCGCTCAGATACGGGTGCGCAGCCTGATCACGGTGCCGTCCGTGTCGGTCTGCATCTGCACCACATCGCACAGCATGCGCACCCCCCACAGCCCGAACGCGGGCTCCGAGTCGGCCGGCGGGGTGAAGCCCCACAGCGCGTCCGGGTACCAGTGGCCGGGGCCGGAGATCTCGCTGACCAGGTCGCCGTTGTCGGTCCATATCCGCAGGGCGGCGGGCGCGCGCCCGTGCCGGGCGGCGGTGGTGGCCACCTCGGCCACGCCGGCGACCATGTCCCGCAGCGCGTCCCCGGTCAGCCCATGGCGGCCGGCCCGCTCGGTGGTGAAGGCGCGCAGGGCGTCCAGATCGGCCGTGTTGACCGGCATCGTCTCGGCCAGCCGAGGGGCGCGGGGGAGCGGCCGGCGGTCGCAGGTGGCGATGAACGGGCCCGGGGCGGTGTACTCCTCGCTGGTGCGCGGCCCGTGCCCGTCGATCATCTCGGGGTGGGTCTGCCGCGCGTAGTCAAGGATCTGGGGAGGCAGCGCCTCCTGGTCGTAGCAGCAGATCACCCGCGCCCCGGAGTCGCTGAACGCCGCGTTGACGATGGACTCGTAGCGCGCCCACTCCACGACCTCGAGCGGGGTGCGCCCCTGCCACACCGGCTCGGCGACCAGCCGGGCCCGGCGGGGCTTCTCGGCCTCGACATAGGCGTGGTACGCGGCGATGGTCCGCACCGGGTGCTGATACCAGTGGAGCGCGTCCTCGAACTGCACCGACGAGGCGTCCTGGCCCAGGGCATCGCGCAGCGCGTTGATATTCGACTTGGAGGCGACCACGGCGACCGCGTCGTCGGCTTCAAGACCGGCGCGCAGGAAAGGCACACCGACCGAGACCACCTCCTCCTCGTCGCGGTAGAGGAATCCACGGTGCACCATGGAGTCGCGGTGCTCCGCGACCCCACTGCTCTGGCCGGTCATAGGGCCTCCCTCGCGCTGCGCCGAAAAATCGCACACGGATCCGCGACTTGAGAAGTCGGGACGGTGTGATGCGCAGTCTGCCACCCTCGCCCGTGCGCCGCACGGGGACCCTCAACATCGAACAATGCCTGAACGCAACGGTGTTGCGCGCGGAAGAGTCCCGGGTGGAGAGTCGGCGGAGGCGTGGCGGCCGCACATGGACGCGACCTGGGGGGTGGCATAGCATCCCGGCGTGACACAGCTGAAGTACGTCAACGCTAATGGACTTGAGTTCGGCTATTTCGAAGCCGGCCCGACTGACGCGCCGTTGGCGCTCTGCCTGCACGGCTTCCCCGATACCGCGCACACCTGGCGCCATCTGCTGCCCGCCCTCGGCGACGCGGGCTACCACGCCGTCGCCCCCTTCCTGAGAGGCTATGCGCCCACCGGTATACCCGCCGACGGCGCGTACCAGGCCGGTGCGCTGGCCGCCGACGCCAACGCGCTGCACGACGCGCTCGGCGGCGGCGACGACGCCGTGCTCATCGGACACGACTGGGGCGCGATCGCCACCTACGGCGCCACCGCCCACTCCCCGCAGCGCTGGCGGCGGGCGGTCACCATGGCAGTTCCCCCGCTGGGCGGGGTGCTGGCCGACTTCTTCGGCTTCGACTACGGCCAGTTCAAGCGCTCGTTCTACATCTTCCTGTTCCAGACGCCCCTGGCCGAGGCGGGGGCCGCGGCGCACGACATGGCGCTCATCGACGGCCTGTGGCGCGACTGGTCGCCGGGCTACCACCACGCCGAGCAGGACATCGCGCACGTCAAGGAGAGCCTGCGGGAGCCGGCCAACCTCGAGGCCGCCATCGGCTACTACCGCGCCCTGTTCGACCCCTCGCGCCACCTGGAGAAGTACGCCGCCGAGCAGGAGGCCGTCACCCGGACCGGGGAGCGGCCCACGCTCTACCTGCACGGTACGGCCGACGGGTGCATCGGCGCCGACGTGGTCGGCAGCGCGAAGGACCACCTCCCGCCCGGTTCGCGCGTCGACCTGGTCGAGGGGGCGGGACACTTCCTGCACCTGGAGCGGCCCGAGGCCATCAACCGGGAGATCCTGGCCTGGCTGGCCGAGTAGGGCTGAGTGAGGCCCTTTCAGGGCCGGGCGCTCCTCGCCCACATGAGGCGACAGTGGTACCTGCGGCGGATCCGGTATACCGGGTCCGCCGCACGGTTTACCGCCGCTATACCGCCGCTACCCCACCCTCTTCGATGCTGGACACATCGCTACAGCCGCCCGGTAGGGATGCGTCTGGAGAGGGCCAGTGAACGTCGACGAGCAACACCAACAGCACACCGAGCACGATGCCCTCTACGCCTGGAGCACCTACCAGGTCTCCGGCGGAGTGGAAGGATCCGGACCGAGCGGCACCTGCCGCGCGGAGAAGACCGCACGCGCCTGCCTCGAAGCGGCGCTACAGGCCGCGGCGGTCCACTCGGACGTCTACTCCTGGGGGCAGCTCAGCCGGGTGCGGGCGGATATCGATCTGCCCTTCCACCTGTGGTCCCGTGCCCCGGTCGCCTGGGCAGAGCCGGGGCCGCGGGAGACGGTCACCTGGCGGCCCGGTCTGGCGCCGCACGGACAGTGACACGTAACGGCAGCGGTGAGGCGGTGGCAGTGCTCGTGGCAGGGGAATTCGGGATGAACAGCAGCGGGGCCGGCATCGGGCTCAGGACACCGGGGATACGGCAGCACACCGGACACGGCCACCATCAGGGGCGTGCGGCGAATCCGGCCCGGGTCTACAACTATCTCGTCGGCGGCAAGGACAACTACCTCGCCGACTACGAGCAGGCCCAGCGCTTTCTGAAAGTCGCTCCCGAGGTCAGGGACACCGCGCTGTCCAACCGCCGATTCCTGGCCCGCGCCGTGAGCCAGGTGGCCGGTGACGGCATCACCCAGTTCCTGGACATCGGCGCGGGCCTGCCGGTGAGCCCGAACGTGCACGAGGTGGCGCAGGCGGTCAATCCCCGGGCCCGGGTGGTCTACGTCGACAATGACCCGATCGCGGTGAGCCACGGACGGGCGCTGCTGACCGGCTCCGGCACCACGACGATCAGGGCCGATCTGCGCACCCCCGAGCAGATCCTCGACCACGACGAGCTGTGCCGGCTACTGGACCCCGAGCAGCCGGTGGCGATCGTCCTGGCCTTCGTCCTCGACTACATCGACGACGCGGACGACCCCTGGGGACTCGTCGCCCGGCTCATGGACTGGGCCGCGCCGGGCAGCCGTCTGATCCTGTCCCATGTCACCGGCGACTTCACCCAGAACCCGTACCGGGACTGGTCCGGGTTCACCGGCCCCGTCGTGTCCGGGGCGCGCGACCGGTCGCAGATCCTGGACTTCTTCACCGGGCTCGACCTCCTCGAACCGGGGCTGGTGCAGCTGCCGCTGTGGCGGCCGGGCATCGGCGCCGAACACGACCCGTCGCGCGTCTGGGCCTACGGGGGCGTCGGCCGCAAGCCGTGACCCCGAAAACATCTGGCCCGTACGCTGCGGTTATGGCAATGTGCCCGCCGTGACACATAGCGACACCATCCTGATCACCCCGCTCGCCGACCGTCCGTCGTTGATCGACCGCGTGTATGAGATCGCCGAGACCTGGCCCGAGTTCATCACCCATGACCTGGTCTCCAGCGCACTCCTGAGCCGGGTGGTGGAGGAGTTTCCCGAGTACTGCGTGGTGGCGACCGACGGCGACCGCGTGGTGGCACGAGGGCTCAGCGTGCCCTTCAACGCCGAGCTCGACGGCCGCGAGGAGATGCCCGACCAGGGCTGGGACCGCGTGGTGACCTGGGCGTTCCGCGACCGGCGCGGCGGACATCCGCCGACCGTGGCCAGCGCGCTCGAGATCACGTTGGACACCGAATACCTTGGCCGAGGGCTGTCGTACCGCATGCTGGAGGCGCTGCGCGCCACGGTCGCCGAGCAGGGCCACGACACGCTGCTGGCCCCGGTGCGCCCGACGGCCAAACACCTGCATCCGCACGTCCCCATGGCCGAGTACATCCGCGGGCGGCGCGAGGACGGACTGCCGAGCGACCCCTGGCTGAGGGTGCACGTCAAGGCGGGTGGCACCGTCGAGAAGGTCGCTCCGGCCTCGATGACGGTCAGCGGATCCCTGGCGCAGTGGCGGCGGTGGACCGGTCTGCCCTTCGACCGCGACGGCGAAGTCGAGGTGCCCGGCGGCCTGGTGCCGGTGCGCTGCGACACCACCCAGGATCGCGCGGTCTACGTCGAACCCAATGTGTGGATCCGTCACGGCACACGAACCAAGCAGGTCTGAGCGTCGGAAACACGCCTCAGCGCGGGCCGGGGCCGATCTGAAGCGTCATACAGGCGGGGAAGAGCCCGCTCCAGGTGTGCCCGCGCCAGCTCTCGTAGGTGCCCGGCCGCTTCCACACGGGCAGGGCCTCATCCATGTGCGTCCGCCCCTCGGGGAACTTCCCCTGCTCCATGTACGTGAGCCCCATCTCGTACAGGGCGAACCCCTGGTGGTGGATGTTGCCCGTCCGCCGCGCGCCCTCCAGGCTCTCCCGGAAGCAGGTCAGGGCCTCCTCGGGGTGGCCGAGACCGCGGTGGGCGCGGCCGAGGTTGCCCAGGCCGATCACCTCGGCCGCCGCGTCGCCGGTCTCCCGGGCCAGGGCCAGCTGGCGCTTCTGCACCACGATGGCCTCCTCGTGGAGCCCCAGCTCGCACAGCGCGTCGGCGAGGTTGCACAGGGTCCGCAGCTCGCCCTCGTGATGGCCCAGTTCACGCCAGATCTCCAGCGCCGACTCCAGACACTCCCGGACGTCGTCGTACGCGCGCTGCAGCCAGTACGCACCCGCGAGGTGGTCGAGTAACCACGCCTCGCTCTCCAGGTCGCCGAGGCGGCGGGCGGCCGAGATCGCCAGCTCGTTGACCGACTGCAGGTCCTGGGCGTGCGCCCGCGGATAGAGAAACCACTGAAGCGACTGCGCCAGCTGCACACCGAGGCGCGCCACCGGCTCCGGCCGCTCCACGGCGTAGGCGACGGCGGCCAGCAGGTTGCGGAGTTCGGCCTTCAGCCAGGCGTCCGCCTCCGCGCTGTCGTCCAGCGGGACCACGGCGCCGTCGCCGTCGACGGGGCGCCCGGGCCGGGGGCGTAGCGGATCGAGCAGGGTGACCGCCTGCTGGGCGGTGGCCAGGTAGCAGGACAGTCCGCGCGCCACGGCCGTCGACCGCTCGGCCTCGGAGTCCTCCTGCTCCCCCCGCTCGGTGGCGAACAGCCGGAGCAGGTCGTGCATGTGGTAGCGGATCGAGTCCGGGCTCTCCAGGAGCTGTGCGTCGACCAGCCGCTCCAGCGCGCTCTCGGTCCGGCTCTCGCTCAGCCCCAGCAGTGCGGTGGCCACCGGCAGGCTCACATCCGGTCCGGGCAACGCGCCCAGCAGCCGAAACGCCCGCGCGGCGTCCAGGTCGTCGGAGCGCCGGCCCTCGCGGAAGCCGTCGTAGCTGACCTGGAAGCTGGTCCGTACGGCCAGGTCGCCGAAGCTCAGCTCGTCCAGCCGGCCGCGTACGTCGGTCAGCTTGGTCACCAGGGTGCGCAGCGGCCGGCCGGGGCGGGCGGCCAGCCGGGCCCCGGCGATCCGCAGCGCCAGCGGCAGACCGCCGCACAGCCGGGTGATGGCCTCGGCCTCCTCGGGCTCGGCCCGGACCCGCTCCGCGCCGACGATCCGCTCCAGCAGCGCCACGGCCTGGTCGCGGGGGAGGACGTCCAGGTGCAGATGGGTGGCGCCTTCGAGAGTGGTGAGCATTTCGCGGCTGGTGACCAGCGCACTGCAGCCGGGCCCGGCGGGCAGCAGCGGGCGGACCTGCTCCACGGAGGCGGCGTTGTCCAGGATCACCAGCAGCCGCCGGCCCGCCGCCAGCGAGCGGAACTGGGCCGACGCCTCGTCGGTGGAGCTGGGTACGGTGGAGCCGTCCACCCCGAGGGCGCGCAGAAACCGGCCGAGCACTTCGCCGGGGTCCAGGGCCGTCAGCCCCGCGGTGGCGCCGTGCAGATCGACGTAGAGCTGGCCGTCGGGAAACCGGTCGGCGAGCTGATGCGCGGCGTGGATGACCAGGCTCGACTTGCCGACCCCGCCGGTACCGTCGATGGCCGCGATCACCACGGGCCGCCCGCCGCCTCCGTCGCCGCCCTCGGTGGCCACGGCCCCGGAGCTGTCGTGTTCCTCCGCTTCTTCGATCAGCGTCCGTATCACCGCGATTTCGCCGTGGCGCCCGGTGAACGCGGGGCTGGCGGGCGGGAGCTGGCGGGGGCCGCGGGGGGTGCGGGTGGCCCGAGGGGGCGCGGCGGGTGTCCCCGAGCCGGAGCTGGACGCTGCCCCCTCCGCCGCACGCTCCGGCGGCATCAGGGTCTCGTCGGCGGTCAGGATCCGCTGGTGCAGCCGCTGCAGCGCCGGGGTCGGCTCGACGCCGAGCTCATCGGCCAGCGCCCCGCGCAGATCGCGGTACGCCGCCAGGGCATCGGCCTGCCGACCCGACCGGTACAGGGCCAGCATCTGGCGGCCGCGCAGATCCTCCCGGAAGGGGTGTTCGGCCGTCAGGGCCTCCAGTTCGCCCAGCACCGAGGCGTGGCGACCGCAGCGCAGATCGGCCTCGATCCGGGCGTCCACGGCCTCGAGGCGGCACTCCTCGAGGCGCGTGGCCTCCGCCTCCACGGCCGGGGTCGGGGGTACGTCCTGGAACGGTGCCCCGCGCCACAGCCCCAGCGCCTCGCGCAGCCGCTCGGCGGCGGCCTCGGGCGCGTCCCGGTCCAGGCCGCGCCGCCCCTCCTCGACCAGCTGCTCGAACCGGTGGGCGTCGAACTCGGCCGCCTCCACGGCGAGTCGGTACCCGTGCGCCTTGTAGCCCTGCTTGTCGGTGATCAGGACCTCACCGGACTCATCGCCCAGGGTCTGCCGCAGCCGCGACACATAGGTCTGCAGCAACTTGCCCGCGCTCTGCGGGCGCCCCTCCTCGCCCCACAGCTCGTCCATGAGCCGTTCGGTGGGCACGGTCCGGTTGGCGTGGCACAGCAGCACCGCGAGCAGCATGCGCCACTTGGCGGGGCCGAGGGAGATCCATCGGCCGCCGTCCCACAGCTCAAGCGCCCCCAGGACCCGATACCGCACCCGTTACCTCCGAGGTCCTTGGCCCAAGCCCGGTCCCTGTCTCGTTTCGTCGATACGTCAACTCACCGCTCTGGTAACGGTTATACCTCTCCAGCGGCCGTTCCCGTGCATCATTCACCGGTCGCGGAGTACTCTCCCCCGGCCGTCGCGCGTCAAGTTGTCCGAAAACGCTCGGAGGCCCAGTGGGCCGGGCGGCTCAGCGTCCCCGGCAGCCTGGTGTTGGCGTCCCCCTTCGCGGCGTTGAGCTGGGCCTGAGTGAGGAAGACGGCTCCGGTGAGGTCGGCGCCGGTCAGATCGGCGTCGCGGAAGTCCACCCCGATCAGATCCGCCGACCGCAGGTCCGCGCCGGTCAGATCGGCCGCGATGAGCAGGGCCCCGCGAAGGTTGGCGCCACGCAGATCGGCGCCCTTCAGGCGAGCCCCGATGAGATCGGCCCCCCGGTGGTTCTTCTTGCGCCCCGGGACCTCGGCGCGCACCAGCTCGCCGGCGCGCACCAGCAGTACATTCACCTCCTGGCGCAGCGCCGCCACGTCAAGACCGGCCAGGGACTCGGCGCTGCCGCGGGTGCGGCCGTCGAGGTCCGCCAGCGCGCGGCGGAGGTCGGCGTGGACCGGGCGGGCCGACGGCAGGGCCAGCGCTTCGGTCACGTACCACAGCAGCTCGTGCAGGGCCCGCATGACGGGGAACACCTCGAACATCCGGGGCGCGGTCTCGGGGGCCTGCCGCCAGTCCCGGCCGCCGAAGGTGGTCTGGGACACCTTCTGGCCGGCTCCGAAGCAGTCGAAGACCGTGCAGCCGGAGAAGCCCCGCTCGCGCAGCTGCGCGTGGATGCCGCAGCGGAAGTCCTCCTGGAGGTTCGTACACGGCCGCCCGGCCGCCTTGTCGACCGCGAAATCCGCCGAGGCGGCGAAGGGCAGGGCGACACAGCACAGTCCGAAGCAGTTCGCGCAGTCGGCCCGCAGGGCGCGCCGGTCGGGGTCGGCCGCCGGGGTGCCGGCCGAAGGGGTTTCGCGCTTGCGGGACAAGGTGCCTGATCTCCTGCCGTGAGATGAGCACCGCTGCATGCCGTGCTCGGAACTGGTGTCCATTCTCCCCGGGGCCCCGGAAAGTCTCCCCCGAGGCCCCGACGAGCCGTGTTGGCCGGCTGTTAGGGGCCTGTTAGCGACCGGTTAGCCCCCTTGGGCAAGGTCGTCGCCGAGCGGCCGCGGCGCACTGGTGACCGCAGGTACGGGGAGAGGACGCATGTCGTGATATTCGCTGTAGTCGGGCTGGTGCTGGTCGGCGTCATCAGCGTACTGAACCTGGTGATCCTCCTGGTCGTGCTCCGCCGGTGGCGGGAGCTGGAGGCTTCGGGCGGCGGTGGGCACAGCCATGGCCATGGCTTCCCCACGACCGGAGCCATCTCCAGCATCCGGACCGGTGACCGGCTCCCGGACTTCTCCGCCCGTGCCCTCGACGGCACCGCGGTGACGGAGCGCACTCTGCTCGAGAAGGAGACCCTGGTCGGCTTCTTCTCGCTCACCTGCAAGGCATGCGTCGAGGCCGTACCCCTCTTCGCCCGGCACGCCGAGCGGCTGCGGGCCGACGGCGGGACCTCCTTGGCGATCGTCCATGGAGACGACTCGGCCGACAGCGAGCTGGCCGCGATGCTCAGCGAGGCGATGGACATCGTGATCGCCGAGGACTCCGAGGCCGAGTTGTCGAAGCGGTACGGCGCCAAGCACTACCCGAGCTACGCCTGGTACGGGCCCGACGGCATGGTGACCACGGCGGGCGCGGGCGTCTCCGCCCTGCGGGCCCAGCCGGTCGCCTCCTAGCGTCCCGAAGGCCCCACCCACAAGGCCCGCGCGGGCCGCGGCCGCCGCGTTCGACGTCCCTTCGTGGCGGCGGTCTGCCCGTGTGCGGAAACCGATCACACCAACCCCAAGGAGAGGCAATGTTCCGAAGCGTGACCGAGCGTGTCACCCGCGCCGTCGAGGTGCTGCTTCCCAAGGCCACCGCCGACGCCGCCTGCCCGCCGGACCCGTACACCCAGTGCAAGGAAATGAGCGGTACCTGCTTCTGTCGCAACTGCTCGACCAACGGCGCCTGCAAGGTTGTCTGCGGCGCCTGGTACAGCATGAGCCACAACTACTGCTGATTTGCCCTAAGCACTGTCGGCGCGTGTAACGCCGGTTGATCTGCCGCGTGGCCATCCCGTCGGGGCGGCCACGTCGGCACGCCGAAGCTCGCCGAACGAGCCGCATATGGCCAGCTCCCTCCCCCTCCGAAGCGGCCGCATCGCCTTCGCGCAACCCCTCCCAGGAGCCTCCGTGTTGTACGTATCGCTTGCCTGCCGCCTCACTCTGGTGGCGGTGATGACGCTGGCGGCGGTGTCCAAGCTGCGCTCCCCGGGCGTTTTCGCCGCCTCCCTCGAAGGTTTCGACTTCATCCCCGGGCGGCTGAGGTCCCCGCTCGCCGTACTGGTCCCGGTCGCCGAGCTGCTGATCGCGCTGCTGCTGGCCGTGCCGGCCACCGTCACCGGCGGATTCGTCCTCGCCACGCTGTTCTGCTGCGGGCTGACGGCCGTCCCGGTCCTGGTGCTGGTCCGCGGGAAGACGGTGAAGTGCGCCTGCTTCGGCGCCAGTGAGGTGCCCATGGGCGGCTGGCACGTCGCCCGCAACGCGGTGCTGCTGGCGGCGGCCGGCCTGGGCACCCTCGTGGCGCTGCGCCTCGGCGACGGGGTGCCCGCCCATGCGCCGGGGATCGCGCTGGCCGTCGTCGCGGCCGGGGTGCTCACCACTTTGATCGTCTTCGTCGATGACATCGCCGCGCTCTTCCAGTCCCCGATACCCGCCGGGGACCTCGGCCGGTGAGACGGCGCCGCAGCAGGAAAGGACACCCGTGGAATACCTCGTCGCAGGACTCGTTCTGGTCGCGGCCCTCGCGGCGGTCAACGCCGCGCTGACCGTGGCCGTGACGCGTCGCTGGCGTGCGCGCATGAGCGCCCCGCCGGCCGCGCACCACGGCCGCCACGGCCCCGTCGCCGTCGACGGGGAGCTCGAGTTGGGGATCGCGCCCGGAGACCGGATGCCCGCGTTCACCGCGGTCACCGGCGAGGGCGCGACGGTCACGCGGGACGACCTGGCCGGTCGGGAGGTGCTGGTCGCCTTCCTGTCGCTGGAGTGCTCGAGCTGCGACGACAGCGTGCCCGAGCTCGGCGAGCGGGCGCGAAAGGTGCGCGAGGCGGGAGGCCGGGTGCTGGCCACGGTGGTCGGGATCGACGCGGCCGACAGCGAGCTGGCGGCCCGGCTCGTGGGCGTCGCCGACCATGTGGTGCCCGAGTTCCTGGACGCTCCGGTCAGCAATCTCTTCGGGGCCCGCTTCTACCCCGGATTCGCCCACTACGACGCCGACGGGGTCGCGACCGTCACGAGCATCGGCCTGGAGGGGCTGGGCGAGCTCGCGCAGCCGTCGATGCCGTGAGCGCCGAGGACCTCGGCGAGGAGGACGGCGTCTCCGTCACGCGCGGCATGAAGGCGGCCTACGCGCTGGCCTGGCAGGCCTGTCCCGGCATGCTGGTGCTCCAGGCCGTGACGGCGGTGATCGGCGGCATGGCGCCGGTCGCCACCGCCTGGCTGACCAAGGCCGCGCTCGACGAACTCGCCGCCGACGACCCCCGGACCGGGGCGCTGGCGTGGTGTGCGGCGGGCATCGGCGCCCTGGGCATCGCGATGGCCGCCACCTCGGCCGTCACCAGATATGCGCAGGGGCGCGCCCGGCGGGCCATCGGCCTGCACGCGCAGGACCGGCTGTTCACCGCGGTCAACCGGTTGAGCGGGCTGGCGCGGCTGGAGGAGCCCCGTTTCCACGACCGGCTGCGGCTGGCCCAGCAGTCCGCCGAGCACGCCCCCGACCAGCTGGTCCAGATGGGCCTGTCCACCCTGCAGGGGGCCCTGGGCATCGCCGGGTTCCTGGGCACCCTGCTGGCGATCAGCCCGGTCATGGCGGGCGCCGCGCTGGTGGCCGCCGTGCCCGCGATGGTCGCCCATCTGGCGCTGAGCCGACGGCGGGCCGGGCTGATGTGGAGTACCAGCCCCGGTATGCGGCGCAAGCTCTTCTACCAGATGCTGTTGACGGATCTGCAGGCCGCCAAGGAAGTCCGCCTCTTCGGTCTCGGGGACTTTCTGCACGGCCGGATGCTCACCGAGCTGCGCGCGGCCAACAGCGCCGAGGACCGGCTGGAGCGCGGCGTGGTGCGGACCCAGGTCTCCCTGGCCGCCCTCGGGGCGCTGCTGTCGGCCGGAGGGCTGCTGTGGGCCGTGCAGACGGCCGCCGCCGGAAACATCAGCATCGGCGATGTGTCGGTCTTCATCGCGGCCCTGGCCGGCCTCCAGTCCGGGCTCAGCGTCCTGATCCAGGGCGTCGCCCTGGGACACCAGTCCGCGCTGGTCTTCCACCACTACCTGGCGGTGGTCGCGGTACGGGACGACCTGGCCGGGCCGTCGCGGCCCCGGGAAGTGGCCCCGCTGGCCCACGCCATCGAGCTGCGCGACGTGTGGTTCCGTTACGGCGAGGACTCCCCGTGGGTGCTGCGCGGCCTGAACCTGACCATCCCGCACGGCACCAGCCTGGCCGTGGTCGGGCTCAACGGGGCCGGCAAGAGCACGCTGGTCAAGCTGCTCTGCCGGTTCTACGACCCGCAGCGCGGCTCGGTGCTGTGGGACGGCGTCGACATCCGCGACGTGCCCGTGGACCAGCTGCGGCAGCGGATCGGGGCCGTGTTCCAGGACTATATGGACTATGACCTCAGCGCCGCCGAGAACATCGGGCTCGGGGACCTGGCGGCGATCGACGACCTGGACCGGATCCGGGCCGCCGCCGAACGCGCCGGGGTCCACGAGACCGTCGAGCGGCTGCCGGCCGGCTACCGGACCATGCTGAGCAGGCTGTTCCACGCCGGGGACGAGCACGACGAGGACGGCGAGGAGGACGGGGGCGGTGAGGCCGCCTCGGCCAACGGCGTCCACCTGTCCGGCGGGCAGTGGCAGCGCCTGGCGCTGGCCCGCGGGCTGATGCGTCAGGGCCGCGATCTGATGATCCTGGACGAGCCCAGCTCCGGCCTGGACGCGGTCGCCGAGCGGGAGGTCCACGACCGGCTGCGGGAGCTGCGCGCCGGCTCCACCAGCATCCTGGTCTCCCACCGGCTCAGCGCGGTCCGCCGGGCCGACCGGATCGTCGTCGTACAGGACGGCAAGATCCTGGAGAGCGGCGACCACGCCTCCCTCACCGCCTCCCCCGACGGCCTCTACGCCCGGCTCTTCCACACCCAGGCGGAGGGCTATCGGGAGGACCCCGACCCGTCGGCGGACAGCGCCGGGTCGCCGCCCGGGGAGACCGGCGCGACCGGCGCGGTGCCGACCACGGCGGTCGCCGGATGAGCGCGGCGGCCCTGGTCCTGGCCGCCGCGGCACTGCTGATCGGGGCCGTGCCGGCGGCCCGGCTGCTGCTGTCCACCGTCACGGTGCGCGGCGGCAGCATGACCCCGACGCTGCGCCACGGCGATGTGCTGCTGGTGCTGCGCCGCCGCCACCGGGCCAGGTCCGGCCGGATCGTGGTCGTCCAGCGGCCCGACCGCCACACGGGGTGGAACGGGCCCGCCGACCCCTCCGGAGCCGCAGGCTGGTACGTCAAACGGGTCGTCGCGGCGGCCGGTGACCCGGTGCCCTCCTGGGTGGCAGGGGACCGGCCCGGCCGCGTACCACCGGGCATGCTGGTGCTGCGTGGCGACCACCCCCGCTCGGAGGACTCCAAGCAGTGGGGCATGTGCCCGGCGGACCGGATGTACGGGGTGGTGCTGCTGCGGCTGCGCACGGGAGACGATCAACCCGATCAAGAAGGTAGAGCCGCCTGATTCGTCGCTGCGCGGCTCCTCAGTCGCTCAAAGGTCCAGCCGCGCCACGTCCCGCGGCGGCAGTCGCAGCCTGCGGCCCATCGTCAGTGACCGCTCCCAGTGCTCCCGGGCGGCCATTTGGTCACCGAAGTGGAAGTGGGCCAGTGCGATGGTCTCCAGGGTGTCGGCCGTGCCGACGTGCTCGCCGAGGCGCAGCCGGATCCGCAGCGCCTCCTCCAGCGCCTGGAAGGCCTCAGCCGGGCGGTCCAGCGTGGTCAGGGCGTCCCCGAGCCGGGTCAGGGTGGTGGCCGTGCCGTCGAGGACGCCGTGATCCCGCCACAGCTCCAGGGCCTCCCGATAGCGCTCCTCGGCCGCCGTCGGCTCACCGGCCTCCATCAGCGCGTCGCCCATGCTGCTCAAGACCGTCGCGACGCCCCTCGGATCGTCCGCCTCCCGGTGCAGTTCCACGGCCCGCTCCCCGCAGGACAGCACCCCGCTCAACTGCCCCAGCTTGCGGTGGACCTCGGCCAGCCCGGCATACGACGACGCCTGCCCCACGATGTCATCCGCCTTCTCGAAACAGGACAGGGCCAGCTGTAAATGCTCCAGACACAGCTCCAGCCGGTGGGCCATCCCGTGGGCCAGGCCCATGCGGCGGTGCAGCCACCCCTGACCGAGCAGGTCGTGGTGCTCCGCAGCGCAGCGCAGCGCGAGCCCCATACAGCGCTCCCACTCCCTGGTCCACCAGAACCGCTGCGCGTAGCCGAACAGCCCCGCGGCCATCCGCCAGGCCAGGTCGGGCCGGGCGTACCGGGCCGCCAGCTGGATCGCCTCGGAGAGCGCGGGCAGCTCCCGTACGCACCACTGCAGGGCCTCGTCGGTGTCGGCGAAGGCGGGCAGGGGCGCGGCGACCTCGGTCTCCAGGGGCGGCAGGGGATGACACCGGGACGTCAGCACGGCGTCCGCCTTCGCCACCGCGGCGGTGTACCAGACAACCAGCCTCAGCCGGGCCGCCGCCCGGGCCTCCGGCGACTCCTCCTCGGCGGCCCGCTCCCGCGCGTACTCGCCGAGCAGGTCGTGGAAGGTGTAGTGGCCGGGCGACGGGGTCTGCAGCAGGTGGGCGTCCACCAAATACTCCAACAGGTCGTGCGCCTCCTCGACCGGCCGTCCGAGCAGCGCGGCGGCCGACTCCGCGGCCAGAGTGTGCCCCGACCACAGCCCCAGCATCCTGAAGCCGTGCGCCCGCTCGGTCTCCGGGGACAGCGGGCTGTCGCGCATCGCCACATAGCTCATGGCGAAGGTGTCCTGGACGGCAAGGCCGCCCGCGGACAGCGCCCGCAGCCGCCCCCGGCTGGAATCCAGGCGCTGCGCCAGCGTGGTCAGCGGCCAGCTGGGCCGGCCGGCCAGCTGCGCCCCGGCCAGCCGCAGCGCGAGCGGCAGTCCGCCGCAGGCGGCGAGAATCCTGGCCGCCGCCTTGGGGTCGGCCCGCATCCGACGGGAGCCGCAGAGCGAGGTCAGCAGCTGTCGCTGGCCCTCCGGGTCCAGGGGGTCGAGGCGCAGTCGGCCGACGCCCGGCAGACCGGCGAGGGTGTGCCGGCTGGTGACCAGCACCGCGCAACCACCGCTGCCCGGCAGCAGCGGGATGAGCTGCGCGGCGTCTTTGGCGTTGTCCAGCAGTACCAGCACGCGCCGGCCGTCCAGGGCGGAACGGAACCGCGCGGCGCGGTCGTCGGTGTGCTCGGGCAGCGATTTCTCCCGTACCCCCAGATCAGTCAGGAACCGGGCGAGCAGGTCGTGCGGGCTGCGGGCGTCGCCGGCGCCGAAGCCGCGCAGATCGGCGTGGAGCTGGCCGTCGGGGAACTGGCCGCGCAGGCGGTGTGCCGCGTGCACGGCCAGCGCGGTCTTGCCGACGCCCGCCATGCCCGAGACCACTACGACGCGGGGCACGGTGACCGCCGGGTCGGGGTTGAGCATGGCGCTCAGCCGTTCGAGCTCGGACTCCCGGCCGGCGAAGTCCACGATGTCGGCGGGCAGTTGGGCCGGAGCCGGGCGGAGTCGGCGGGCGGAGCGGGGCGGCGCGGCCGGTGTGCTGATCGCGGCCGGTGCCCCGGGGGTGCCGAGGGCGTCGGGCGCGGTGAGCGCGACGGGTGTGGTGGACGGGGTGGCCACCGCGACCCGCTGAGCCGTCAGGATCTCCTGATGCGCCTCCTGGACGGCGGGCCCCGGCTCGATGCCGAGCTCGTCGATCAGCGTGCGTCTCAGTCGGTGGAACACGGTGAGCGCTTCGGCCTGCCGGTCGGTGCGGTGCAGGACGAGCATCAGCTGACGGTGGAAAACCTCACGCAGCGGATGCTCCTCGGCCAGCCGGGCCAGCTCGGGGGCCAGCCCCCCATGGCGCCCGAGCCGCAGCTCGGCGTCGAAGCGCCACTCCAGTGCCTGCAGCCGGGCCTCCTGGAACTGCTGGATCTGCGGCCGTACCTCCGGATGGCTGAGGGCCGAGTCCGGCAGATTGGCCAGCGGCGAGCCGCGCCACAGCTCCAGAGCCCGTACGGTCTCCCGTCCGACCCCTGCCCAGTCCTGCCGCAGCCGGTCGGCGCGGGCGCGCTCCAGCCGTTCCGCGAACAACTCGCTGTCCAGCTCGCCCGCTCCGACGGTCAGCAGATATCCGCCGGGAACCGCCCGCAGCCGCGGCTCGCCGTCCTCGGCGAGGAGACGCCGCAGCCGGGCCACATGGTTGTGCAGCGAGGCGCTCGCGGTGGCGGGCGGATGCTCGCCCCACAGCACTGCCTCCAGGGTGTCCAGCGGGACCGCGTGATTGGGCTGCAGGAGAAGTGCGCCCAGCAGCGCCCGGCCCTTGGGACTGCTGATCGGGCGGGCGGCCTCGCCGTCGTGGACGGTCAGCGGACCGAGTAGAGCGAATCTCATCTGCGTACCTCCGAGCACCTTCTGGACAACTGGGCTGGTCGGCCCATCTGCCGCGGGTGGATGCTCAGTTGGCGGGTATGATAACCGCCGCTCGGGCGGTGGCGGGTTCCGGCCCGACCGCCTTGGTTTGAGAACCAAACCCACACCCCCGTACGCTGCGCGTATGAAGGATCCACGGCCCTGCTCCATCGCCGACTCGCTCGCCGTGGTCGGGGAGAAGCACTCGCTGCTCGTCCTCCGCGAGGTGTTCCTCGGGGTGCGGCGCTTCGACGCCATGGTCCGCAACATCGGGGCGCCGCGCGACATCCTCGCCGCCCGGCTGCGCCGCCTGGTGGAGGCGGGCGTGCTGGAGAAGGTCCCCTACAGTGAGCGGCCCCGGCGCTTCGAGTACCGGCCCACGCAGGCGGGCTGGGAGCTCGAACCGGTGCTGCTGATGCTGATGAAGTGGGGCGACCGGCACCTCGCCGAACGGCCCCCGGTGGTGCTCGAGCACTCCTGCGGCGCTGAGTTGGAGCCGGTCGTGGTCTGCGGTGCGTGCGGGGAGCGGGCGTCCCGGGACACGCTCACCCACCGCGTCGAGGCGCCGGGGTGGACCACCACAGGACCCGAGGCCGGGTGAGCCGTGCCGGCGGGGCTTACCCCTCCGCCCGCTGGATGACGGGCGCCTGTGTGCTGTCTCCCGGGAACTCGTACCACCGGCGCCGCAGGCAGACATAGTGGGCATCGGCCTCGACGAGGCGGAGGAAGGCGCCGACGGTCTGGCTGAGGCGCTGCTGCAGGCCGGAGTCGGTGAGCCGACCGTCCTCGGCGAAGGCCTCGTAGGCCCTGGGCAAGCTGAACATGTCCGGGTAGACGCGGGTGCCGAGGTGTTCCAGGGGGACCCTCAGGGACCACAGCCCGCGATTGGCGCCCATCATGGACGGGGAGGCGGAGACGAGCAGTCCGTGCTTGGTCCCGAACGGCTGTGGCCGGATCCGCGAGACCCAGTCGATCGCGTTCTTCAGGACGCCGGGCACGGAGGCGTTGTACTCGGGGGAGGAGATCACAAAGGCGTCGGCCCGCTCGAGCCGGTCGCGCAGCGCCAGGGCGCCCCGCGGCACCCCTTCGGCGGCCTCCGCGTCGCCGTCGTACGGGGGCATGGCGAACTCGCGCATGGTGGCGAGGTCGGCAATGGCGCCGTGGTCGGTGACCAGGCGGGCCACGAGCGCGGCGAGACGGGCGTTGACGGACCCGATCCGCAGCGCGCCCCCGAAGACGAGCACCCGCAGCGGGCCGGGAGCTTGGTCGTCCATGGACATGGGGCCGTTCCTCCCGTGCGCGACGAGCTCCCGTCCGGAATGCGCTTATCGTGGCACGGCCCCGGCGCCCCCGCGCGACGGCGAGGCGGGCCGGGTGATCACGCCGCGGTCGGGGCGCCAGGGGTCGTCCGGCGACGGGATCGGCAGCTTGCGTTCCGCCTGCACCTGAATCTCGTAGTGGGAATCGTGGCCGGTCGCGTGCCAAGCCTGGTCGTAGACGTCGACGATGGAGCGGAAGGCCGACCCGGCGACACCGCGGCGCCGGACGAGGACGGCCAGCCAGGTGAAGAAGGCCATGACCACGGCGAGAGAGCCGACGACCATCAGGAACGGAAGTAACTCACCCATGGGGGAACCCTACGCCGGGGCCGGTCCGCGCGGACCGGCCCCGGCGTAGGGTTCCCGCGAGAGCGGGAGAGCCCGATCATGTCTGTGCGACGGTGAATCGGGTCCGGTGGTGCCGGGGGTGCTCGGCCTCGTCCAGCAGGGCCACCGCGAGGTCTTCCACGGAGATACGGGACGTGCCGTCGGCGTCGACCAGGAGCTCGTCGGTCCCCAGCCGGTAGGTGCCGGTGCGCTCGCCGGGTTCGAGCAGGGCGGCCGGGCTCAGATAGGCCCAGTCCGCCCCGGACTCCGCGCGGCACGCCTCGAGTTGTTCGGCGCAGGCCAGCGCGATGCCCCGCCAGGCGGCCGGGAAGCCCGGGGCGTCGACGACCAGCGTGCCGCCGGTGCCGGGCACGGTCAGGGTGGCCGCGCCGCCGACGACCAGCAGCCGGACGCCGCCGCTCGCCACCCCGGCGAGCAGCGCCTTCGTGGCGATGACGAGCTCGTCCTCGCTGCCGGGCGCGGGGCGGGTGGCGGTGATCACGAGATCCTGGCCGGTGCTCAGCCGGACCACGTCGTCGACGTCGGCCGCGTCGCCGACCCGGGCCGTGGCGCCGGCCGGCAGATCGCCCAGCCGGCCCGGGTTCCGTACGACCGCGGTGACCGCATGGCCGCGGGAGAGCGCCTCGGCCACCACCCGGCTGCCCACGCTCCCGGCCGCTCCGAAGACGGTGATGCGCATTGTCATCGGTTTCCTTTCGGCTCGGCCGTCCGGCGGACGGCGAGATCGCTGAGCGGGCGGGCCGGCCGTACGCGGCCGTGATCGGCGCGGCGGGCCGGACGGGTCTGGGCCATGACCATGGCGGCGAGGACCACCGCCCCGCCCAGGGCCTGCCACGCGGTGAGTTGCTGGCCGAGCGCGAGCCAGCCGAGCACGGTGGCGACCAGCGGACTGAGCAGCCCGAGGAAGGTGACGTCGGTGGGGGACAGGGCACGGATGCCGCGGAACCAGAGGGCGTAGGCCAGGGCGGCGCCGACGAGCGAGAGATAGCCGTAGCCGGCCAGGTTCTCGGCGGTCAGCCTCGTCGGGGGTGGCCCTTCGACGAGGAGGGCGACGGGGAGCAGCAGCAGGCCGCCGGCGACCAGTTGCCAGCCGGTGGTCGCCAGCAGGGGCGCGGGGGAGGTCCACCGCTTGCTGAGGACGACCCCGGTGGCCATGACGAGCGCGCCACCGGCCGCCGCGGCGACGCCCAGGGCGTCCAGGCGCGCGTCCGCCCGCAGGACGAGCAGGCTGACACCGGCCACCCCCGCCGCCCCGGCGAGCGCGATGCGCCGGGACGGCCGCTCGCCGAGCAGGCCGGAGGCGAGGGCGGCGACGAGAAGGGGCTGCAGGGCGCCGACGGTGGCGGCCACCCCGCCCGGCAGCCGGTAGGCGGCGACGAACAGGAGGGCGAAGAACACCCCGATGTTGAGGGCTCCGAGCACCAGCGCGCGCCACCACCACACCCCCCGCGGCAGCCGCCGCGTGACCAGGACGAGCAGCAGGCCGGCCGGCAGGGCTCGGACCACCGCGGCGAGCAGGGGGCGGCCCGGGGGCAGCAGTTCGGTGGTGACGAGGTAGGTGGTGCCCCAGACGGCCGGTGCGAGCGCGGTCAGCAGGACGATCCCGATCCGATTTCTTAGCACTAAGGAAAAGTATCTCACTGCTAAGAGATTGGCTAGGCTGGGGGTGTGACAGACCACGTGGACCTGGTGTTGGAGCAGTGGGGTGCGGAGCGCCCCGATCTGGATGTGTCGCCGATGGCGGTCATCGGGCGCCTGAAACGGCTCTCACGGCTGATCGACGCCGAGACGCGCCGTACGTTCGGCGCCCATGGGCTCGACCCCGCGTCCTTCGACGTGCTCGCCACGCTGCGCCGCAGCGGGCCGCCCTACCGGCTGACCCCCGCCGCGCTGATGCGGGCGGCCATGGTCACCTCGGGCGCCATCACCCAGCGCCTCGACCGACTGGAGGCCCGTGGCCTGGTGACCCGTACGCCCAGCGAGTCGGACGGCCGGGTGGTGCATGTCGCCCTCACCGACGAGGGTGGCGCGCTTCTCGACCGGGTCCTGCCCGACCACCTCGCCACCGAGCGCCGGTTGCTCACCGCGCTCGGCAAGACCGACCAGGATGCCCTCGCCGATACGCTCCGGAATGTCCTGGAGTCGCTGGGCGACACCAGGGAGTGAGCGGGCTGAGCCGGCTGAGCAGTGGGCTGGGCGGCGGCCGCACTCCTCGTGGCGGCCGCCGCGTGGATCGCCCGACGGCAGGTCAGCCGATGCGGATGCCGAGCGAGTAGGCGGTGAGCGACGAGGGGTCCGACGCGAGGTGGTCCTTGGCGGCCGCGCTGAAACTCGGCGTCTGGGTGGTGGCCGGTTCGAGCTTCCAGAGCAGGTTGCCCGCGCCGTGGTAGTGCACCTCCGCGCCGCCGCCCGTCAGCGCGTACCCGGGAGCCACCGAGGCCACGGCCGCCGGGTGCGGCGTCTGGGTGGAGTCGGACCTGGAGATGCTGGTGAGGACCCGGCCGACCGGGAGGTTTCGCTTCAGCGCGATCGCGTACACCCGGAGATTGGCCGGATCGGAGGCCAGATGGTCCTTCGACCGCGCCTTCCACGAGGTCTCGGTGGCGGGGAAGGAGGCCGTGGCCAGATTGCCCTGGCCGTGCCACTCCACCTTGAAGCCGCCGCCGACCAGCACATAGTCGTTCGACGACGGAATTCCGGCCTCGGCCTCACGTATCACATGGGGTCAGGACGGAAAGGAAGCCGACCGCAGGGTCAGCAGGGTGGCGGTGAGCAGGCCGGGGGAGGAGTGGTTGCGGGCCGGCTCTTCGGGGTCGGCCGCCGCGCCGCGCAGCGAGACCGCGATCTCCTGGGCCAGGTCGGTGCGTTCGCGGTCCGTCGCGTACCGTACGACGCCCTCGGCGACCGCCGCCGCGCGGTGCTGCCCGAAACTCTGCCCGCCCCACCCGGGCCGGGTGTCCCGCGGCTCCCAGGCGACGGCGAGGCCCGGGAGCAGGCGTTGCGCGAAGACGGAGGTGTCCGCGCCGATGCCCGGCAGCCGGTGCACGGCCGCCGCCAGCGGGAACACCACGTCCGCGAGGTCCGCGTCGAGGTAGACCACGATGGCGTCGCGGCGCGGATACGCCCACGGGCGCGAGAGGACCTTCGCCCGGTACGGCACCGACCGCGCGGCAAGCTCCGCCAGCAGGGCACCCCACACCCGCGGGGCGGCGTCCGGGTACCGCAGATGGACATACATCCGCAGCAGTTCGCGGTCCGCCCCGTCCGCCGGCCGCCCGTGGACCCCGTCCACCAGCAGGAACCCCGGTGACAGGGCCGGCCGTACGGCGGGCAGTTCCGCGACCACCCGCGCGCCCGCGACCGGCGCCGCCCCCTCCGCCGACGCCACGGGCCCCGCGACCTCGGCCGCCGACGTCACAACAGCCGGTATCGCAACGGCTGATGGAGCAGCCCCACGGGCCACCCGGGCCGGGCCCCGCACCGCCTCCGGCGGCAGGCTCACCCGCACCCGCCCCAGCTCCACCGTGAGCAGGCCGCCGCCGCGCGGCGCGGTGGTGTGCACCACCGCCTCGACAGGGGTGTGCGCATGTGGTGTCGCGGCGGTCAGACGGGCCTCGAAGGCGTGGTCGCGGCGCGGCAGTCGGGCCGGGGCGTCGGGTTCGAGCGCCGTTGCCGCGTGCCATCGCTCGTACATCGCGGTGGCCAGGGCCAGCCGTACCTCCCGCGCGGTGTCGCCCGGGATACGGCGATCCGCAAGCCATACGTCCGGCACGCCGTCCGGCCGAAGGCCGGGCAGGCGCAGATCGGTCAGCGCGGCGCACAGGGCGGGCGACAGCGGGCCCGGCCCGGTCCGCCCTGACGCGTCCGAGGAGCTCGTCATGTGTCGTCCCCCAGCCCGAGTACGTCGACGAACCGCGCGGGCGCGAGCAGCGCGCCGCGCCCCAGGCCCGCCGTCCCCCGCTGGACGGCCGTCAGGCGGGCGCTGTGCGTGGCGGTGGCGAGCACTCGGTCGAACAGATGCCACCCGGCGTAGGCCACCGCCCGCTCCGCGAGGCCCGGGTCGGCCGCCGGCCGGGCCCCGCGGTACCCCCGCCAGAACGCGGCGACCAGCGGCCGTACGGCGTCGAGTTGGTCGGCGCCGCCGCGTACCAGGGGCGCGTGGGTGCCGCCGTCGGCACCGGCCGCGTCGGCCGCGTCAGCTGCGTTGTCTGCGCTATCCGGGGGGTCGGGTTCGAACTCGGTGAACATCAGCGTGGCCGCGCGGAACAGCCACTGTCCGACGAAGCCGCCGATATCGCGGGCCGGATCGGCGAGGCGGAACTCCTCCCAGTCGCACAGATGCAGCTCGTCGCCGTGCAGCAGAAACTGATCCAGCCTCAGGTCGCCGTGGGCCGGTGCCGGCTCGGCGGCGCCCGAGCGCTCACCGAGCACTCGCAGCGCGGTCTTGAGGTCGTCGTCGTGCTGCAGCAGCGCCCAGAAGGCGAGCTCGACCGCGCTGCTGCGGGTGTACTCCGCCACGGTCAGAGTGGACAGCCGGGAGGCCAGGCCGCGCCCGTGGTGGGCCGCCGCCGCGGGCACACCGGCGGGGTGGAAGCCGTGCAGCTCTCCCACCGCCCGCCCGGCGCGGCGCGCCAGTTCGGCGTCGAACCGGCCCTCCTCCGCCAGCGCTGCCCCGGACACCGCGCCCTCCAGCAGGGCGTAGACCATGACCAGCGCCTCACGGTCGCCGCCGAGGAAGACCGGGGCGCTCCAGCTGAACGGCCCTGCCGCGGCCCGCACCACCTGGAAGGCGTACGCCCGGTCGAAACGCGCCGTCGCATCAGGCGCCCGCCGGTCCAGCCGTTTGACGAAGACCTGCTGACCGTCCTCGGTGCGGCCCGCCCAGTTGTCATTGCGGCCCGGGTGGCTGACGAGCCCGTCCGGTACCAGTGGCGGGAGGCCGAGCCGCCTCAGCGCGCGCGCCACTTCGGGCGCCTCC
This sequence comes from Streptomyces sp. NPDC020845, assembly GCF_044334165.1. Taxonomy (NCBI): domain Bacteria; kingdom Bacillati; phylum Actinomycetota; class Actinomycetes; order Kitasatosporales; family Streptomycetaceae; genus Streptomyces; species Streptomyces sp. NPDC020845. Next base: position 115,005 of record NZ_JBIRSJ010000001.1, read on the forward strand.
GAGAGCGGTACGGGGGCCAGATCGTGCCGTGAGGCGTCCGGTGCGCCGTACACATCCTCCGGAATCGTCGCTGTCATATGCGAAACGCTAGGCATGGCCGCGAACAGGCGGGAAGTGGCAGGACTTCGCCTGGCAGACCTCCGGACGGACAGCGGCGGGGCCGTGCCAGGGGCAGGAATCTGTCAGTTTCGCGCCGTGGCGGGCGCCCCCCCCCGGCCGGCGCCGCGCGCCGACTGGCGTCGGCCCCTCGGGGTTGGGCCAGTTTCCTGCGGGTGTCCGGGCCGGGCGACCGCTGCTGGGATCGAGAGGACGGACGGGAGGCGGGCCGGGGGCGGACCCGCCCCCGTCCGTGCGCACTCGACACCGCCCGCGCCATCAACGACTCAAGGAGTCAGCAGTTATGAGCGCCATCGACCTGATGGGCGGCTACGCCGCCTACCCCACGCCCGACGCCGCCGTCGCGGAGCTCGCCACCACCCGGACCGTCCACGACCCGGACGCCTCCGCCATCACGACCATCATCATCACCACCACGCTCTCGCTGCTGACCACCATCACCAAGGGCGACTGACCCCGGAGGCCGAGAGCCGGAAAAGCCAGGGCCCCGCCGACGTTCGCGTCGGCGGGGCCCTGGCGTATCACCCCGCCGTCAACCGCGATCGCGGCGCCGCTTCGCGCTGCCCTTCTCCGCCTCGGCCGCGGCCTCCGCCTCGCGCCGGGCGATCGCGTCGATCACATCGCTGATCGTGCCCAGCCCCTCGGGGGAGAGGTTCACCGCGCGCAGCGCCACGTCCCGTACGCCCGCGTCGCGCAGCGCGCCGAGCAGTTCGAGCTCGCGGGCGATCTCCGCGCCCTGCTCGTCGTCGAAGAAGTAGGCCGGGGGGACCTGGAAGAACTGTGCCAGCGCCTCCAGATGGCGCTTGGTCGGGTTGTCCCGCCGCCCGGTGCGCAGCTGCCACAGATAGGTGGCCGAGAAGGTCTCGCCGGTGGCCTCGCGGCAGGCCCGGGCCACTTCCTCATGGCTGTACTGCTGGCGGTCGGGCCGGCGCACGACCTTGAAGAGAGTGTCGATCTTGTCGGCCAGCGCCGACGGCGCGGGCTCCTCCCCTGTCACGGCGCACCTCTCTCGTTCGCGCCCGCCGTGGCTCTTCGGCGGGCGGCAGCAGACATAGGTCCTCAACGTGTCGCCATTCATTCTAGTTGACAGGCCGTACAGCTGGTGTGCAGGATTTTCCACATAACATTCATCTCAGCTCACACACTCCGTGGAGCCGTCCATGACCGATCCGCCCGACCGCGAGATCTTCGGACGGGACCGTGAGATCTCCGAACTGCTGGCGCTCCTGACGGACACGGCCACACTGGGCGTGGTGCTCTCCGGCGGGCCCGGCATAGGCAAGACACGGCTGGCCCGAGCGGTCGCGTCCGCGTACGCGTCGGCGAGCGGGGCCGAGACGATCGGCTTCGACGGCTCCGCGTACGAGGACCCCGGCGCGGCGCTCATCCGACTCGTCGCGCGCCTCCGTGAGCGCCCAAGGGCCGCCAGGGACGGGGGACCTGGCGGCGTCGGCGCCCCGCCGCTCATCCTGGTCGAGGGCCTGGCCGCGGCCAATCACGGGGGCGTGCGGGCCGCGGTGGCGCGCGCCGGCGTCAGGCTGATCGTCACCGCCCGCGAGCCCCTGGCCGCCGCGACCGCTGCGTCCTCTGCGGGCTTTTCGGCCCGTACGGTCGGGCCGCTGCCCGTCCCGTTCGACTGCTCGGCGCTCGACCTCGACGGCATGTGCCGCATCCCGTCCGTGCGGCTGTACGTGGCCTCCTTACACGCCCTGAACCCCGCGTTCCGCGTCCAGCACGACAACCAGGAGGCGGTCGCCCGTACTTGCGCGGAGCTTCGAGGCATCCCCGGCGCGCTGGTGCTGGCGGCGCGGATCGCCGCCCTGGAGGGGCCCGAAGTGCTCTGGGCCGCGCTGGACGGGCGCTTCGACCCCGGCCCCGAGGGCCCCGCGGGGGCCGGTGGCGACAGCGGCAGCCTCGCGCGGCTGCTCGACGCGTACGGCGGCCCGGCCCCCGCCACGCCCTCGCCGCGCGCGGCGGCCACGGACCCGGACACGTCCGTACGGGCGCGGCGCCACCCCGAACTGGACGACGCCGAACGCCGCCTGCTCGCCTGCTCCCGGCTCTTCAGCGGCGGGGCCGGGCCCGAGGCGCTGAGGCGGATCGCCGACATCCCCCTCAACGCGTTCCCGGCGGCGCTCGAGACCCTGCTCGGCCGCCATCTGCTGAACGTGTCCGCGCTTCCGTCCGGCCGTCTCGACGGGTTCACCCGCACCCGGCTGCACATCCCCTTCGAGCCATCCGTCCCCACCGCCGGGCCGGATTCCGCCCCCGCCCACGACAACCCGCGCCTCTCGCACGCCCGTTACTACGCCGAGCTGGCGCGCACCGCCGCCCGCCGCATCGCCGAAGGCGACCAGTACGCCGGGATCACGGCCTTCCGGAGCGAGGAGCGCAACATCCGCTGCGCCCTGGACACCCTGATCGGCGTCGGCGCGGCGGACGAGGCGATCGCGCTGGTCGACCATGCGCGTACGTACTGGTACGCCTCGGGCGCGCCGTTCACCTGGGCCGAGCGGCTGACCGCCCTGCCGGAGACCCCGGCCGATACGCCCCGGCGGACCCGGCTCAACCTGCTGCTGGCCGAAGCGGCGATCCGGGCCGGTGAGCCGGAGGCGGCCCTGGCCCTCCTCGGCCAGGCGGACGCGGACCGGGCCGGTGTGGTGGGGAGGGCGGAACGGGGGGACGCGGCCGCCGACGACGCCGAAGAGGCCCTGCTCGCGTCCCGGTTGCTGCATCTTCGAGGCATCGCCGAGGCTCCGCACCGGCCGGGTGAGGCGCTGGCCGCCCTGCACACGGCGGTCGCGGGCCACCGGTCGCACATCGGCGACGGACACGCGCTCCACCGCGTCATGCTCGACGCCTCGCTCGCGGAATTCCTGCACGGCAGCCCGGCGAAGGCCATGGCCCTGGCGGTGGAGGCCCTGTCGGGTGCCACCCGCCGTCGCGACGCGCTGGTCTCCGGCACCGCTCTGCTCCAGCTGAGCGTCTTCGCCGCCGCGCGGGGTCGGGAGGCCGAGGCGGACGGCTACTTCGACCGGGCCGTGGCCGGTCTGCGCACCCTCGGCGCCCCCGCCGTACTCGGGGCCCTGCTCTCGGTGCTGGGCACGCCCCTGCTGCCCAGGACCACGGCCCGCGCCGCCGACGTGGTCAGATGCCTGGGCGCCTGCCACGCGGCGCGCGGCGCCGGCGGGCTGCTCGACGAGCCCGGGTACCCGGACTTCACGGTGGGGCGGCTGGAGGGGCATATACGGCGCCACCTGGGTGAACGGGGCTTCCTCGCGGCTCTGTCGGACGGCGCCGGGACGCCGCTGCCCGACCTGGTCAAGGAGTTCGCGGCCCGTTGCGGTCGCTTACGGCCGGCGCCGGACCCCGACCCGGGCCGGAACCCGAACGTAACCCGGAACCCGAACGTAACCCGGGCCCCCTTGATGTCCGCGACGTCCGACCGCGACGCGGCCACGGCGCCCAACCGCTCCCTGGCCACGGCCCGTCCTGAGCCCCGAGCATCCGCGAAGCTGCGCCCCCGCCCGGACCGCACCGCCCACCCGTACGCGGGGCCGCCCGACGCCGACGGGCCGGCGCTCCCGCCCGCGCCCGGGTGCGGCGGCCCGCTGCCCGGTGATCCGCTCACTCCCCGGCAGTCCCAGGTCTCCGCCCTGATCACACTCGGGCTGAGCAACAAGCAGATCGCCCGGCGGCTGCAGATATCGGAGTGGACGGTGGTGAATCACATCAGGGAGACCATGCGGAAGCTGGGCTGTTCCTCGCGGGTCGAGATCGCCAACTGGGTGCACCATACGACAGACGTCTCCGCGCTCACCCCTTCCGCCCCGGCGCCGACGCGGGTGCCCGCTCCCGCCCCCGGCTGAGCCGGAGTTCGGCGGGCACCCGGGAGCGTACGGGCCGCTCCGCCGCGGACCGGGCGAACGCGTCGGCCACCCGTACCAGCCAGGCCGCCTCGGCGTCGACCGTGCCCCGGATCGGCCGAACGGCGGACCCGGAGGCGAGGCTGGAGGCGGGACCGGAGGCGTTGCCGACGGGGTCCGGGTCGCCCGGGCGTACGCCGCTGCTCGCCGCCACGATCGCCGCCGCGACGGCGGCGGCCTCCGCCTCCGCGGCGCGGGCCACCTCGGCCTCGACGCCCACGCCCATGTCCTTGCCGGGGCCTTCGCCGTCCGCAGCCGTCCCGGCCTCCTCCGCCGCGCCCCGTGGCGCGGCGTACGGGCGCAGCGCCAGGTAGCCGTCGCGGATCTCGATCACCCGGCGGTACAGCGCGAACTCCGCGCTGCGCGGCGGCAGCCACGACAGTCGGCGCGTCCGAGTGCGCAGGGCGATCCCGGGGGCGGCGGCGTGGAGCGCCGACCAGAGCGGTGCCAGGGCGCGGTAGCGGCGGTACGCGCGCAGCCAGCGGGCGGGCGCCGTCACGGCGCCGCGCCACCAGGCGGCGGTCGCGCCCAGGCAGGCCAGCACCAGGCAGGAGGCGGCCAGCACCATGGCGACCGGGTCTGTGCCGGCGCCCTGACGGCCGGTGCGCGCCATGTTCTCGACGCCCGTCAGCCCCCACAGCGCCCACAGCCCGCCGACGCACGCGCTCGCGGTGACCAGCCGCAGCCCCGTACGGAACGGGCCCGGGCCCGAGCGCCGGATCTGGGCGTGGACCGGCAGCGCGAACAGGGTCAGGCTCCACAGGCTGTACAGCGTGAAGAGCACGTCGAACGCGACCAGCCCGGCCCTGCCGCTCGCCCCGGGGGCGACCACCTCGCTCTCCTCGACCACCGCGCCCGAGGTGAGGAAGCACACCGCGGCCACCGCACACACGGCCATCGTGACCCGCACATGCCACCGCGGCGGGATGTGCCGCGCATCGGGCAGATCGAGGGCCATCGCCGCCAGCGCCAGCCAGGCGAGCGCGGCCATCTCCAGTTCACGGCCGACGAAATGGGGCCACGCCTCGGCTGCGGCGGGCAGTACGTGGCCGGCCGCCGTCACCGTCGCGGGGGCGAGGACCGCCATCGCGGCGCCCATGCACAGCCCGAACAGGCACAGTTGGCGGGTGCCCGGGGCGAACCGGCGTCTGCGCGCCAGCCGGAGCTCGTACCAGCCCACCGCCATCGCCGCGGCGGCGGGCAGGTAGCCGAGCAGGTCACCCATGGCCGTGGTCAGGTTCCGGGGTCGGTGGTGTCCCGGCCCGTCCGCCCTGCGCCTCGCTACGTCCGCCCGGAGGCGCGATCCGGTCCGGAGGCGCGATCCGGTCCGGCGGCACGAGCCGGTCCGGCGGCGCGCCGACGAGCGAGCCGAGCGGGGCCTGGCCGGGGCTCGACGCGCTCGGCCCCCGGTCGTTGCGCAGGGCCCGCTGCAGAATCAGTGAGGCCAGGAACTCGGCTTCCTGCTCCTGCGGCTGGGTGTACACGGTCCGGCCGAGCACCCGGCGCACCAGGGAGCCCGACAGATGGGGGGTCAGCAGGCCGAGCGAGGCCGGGTCGGCCGTGCCATCGTGGCCCCACAGCAGATGGGCGGTCTCGTGCAGCACGATGTGCTGCCGGTGGAGAGCGGTCGTATCGGCCGCGTAGAGGATGTAGTCGGCCCGGTCGGTGGTCGCGAGCAGACCGCAGGGGAGGGAGTGGCGTACGGTGACCGGCAGCAGTTCGATCGGGCGGCCGCGCCGCTCGGCCAGCAGCGCCACGAAGGCGGCCGGGTCGAAGGGGCTCGGCAGTTCGAGACCGTCGGCGACCCGGCGGCTGCGCCACCATAATCGCGCTCGGTTCACCGGCCGCCCACCAGCGCGCCCATAAGCCGCCCCCTTCAAGTGCCCGGCGATTGCGGGGCACTGGCGACTGTACCGGCATCCGGTGGATCCACAAGCGCGAGAAGTGGCCTTACTCCCGACCGTCGCGCGCCACTGGGGCGTGGCGCGCGACGCCGTTAAATCCGCATGCTAAATTCCAGTTATCAGCGGAACCGTGCTCGTGAGGTATGCGTCTCACGGTCTTGTGGGAGGAACGGGAAGGAGCGGTGGGAAGCCGATGCCGGCGGTATCTGGTGTGCTGGGAAGGCTGTCGGAGCTGATGCGCGAGGTGACGGCGGACCGCGGCGGGGCGCTGTGGCGGCTCGCCGCCGAGGGGCGTCAACTCGACTCCAACGTGATCCGGTTGCCCGCCGAAGCCCGGGTCGACTTCCATGTGGAGCCGGACCTCGACGTGCTGCTGTATGTGGCCGACGGCAGCGGGCGGCTCGACGTGGCGGACACCCGGCAGGAACTGGAGCCGGGCTGTGTGGCATGGCTGCCGCACGGCGCCCGCCGCGCGCTCTCCGCCGGCGCGGACGGCCTGGTCTACCTCACGGTGCACCGCCGCCGCCCCGGCCTCGCCATCCGCGCCGCGGCCCCAGAAGTCGCGGTCCAGGAAGCCGGCACCCGGGAAGCCGGCACCCGGGAAGCCGACCCCCGGGAAGCCGCGGTCCGGGAAGCCGCCGCCCCGGAAGGGGGCGAGCCGGCCTGCCTGCTCCACCGGGTCTGTACGGAGTGCGGCCGGCTCGCGCAGGAGCGCGACGCCCGCTACTGCGCCCGCTGCGGCACCCGCCTGCCGACGGACTGACGCGCCCGCCGTTTTCGTATCGGCGCGACCGGAGGGGCATCGCGGCGGTCGGGGGCGGCGGCGCCCCTGATCGCGACGGTGTGCCGCACGACCGCCGGGCGCGCGAGGCGGAGCGGGGGAGGCGGGGCTGTCCGCCGTTCTGCCGGTGCGCCGTCTTCGGGATTCCATTCAACGGCGTACCAACTTTCCCCGACCTGTACCACCTTGTGTTTCGGCGCTCCCTTTCTCTTCTCGACACCGCGGCGTACGTTGTCTATTCCACAAAACGTTGAAGCGTGATGTGGCTCTCTCTCGGCCGACGGAGTCGAGAACTCGCGGCTGACCCATCACATTGGATTGACAGACATGACTGTGCTCAGCTGCGGCAGGCCGTCATGAGCCCGCCGAACCCTTCCCTCGAAGTCCGCGGAAGCCCCAGGGACGCCGTGGTCACCGGCCTGGGATTCTGCCTGCCGGGCGACGACGGACCGGCCTTCACCGCCGGTCAGGTGTGGAACATCGCCTCTCGGGGCGGCTGCTGTCTCGGGCGGAACGGGACGTATTACGGCTCGGTCGACCTGTCCGACGGCATGTTCGCGGAGCGCGTTCCCGACATCCCGGAATTCTTCTCCCGCCACTTCACCGACGCGCACCGATTCGGGCTGGTGTCGCTGGTGGAGGCGTGCGCGGATGCCGAACTGGACATCATCGCCGACGACCTGGGGGAGGCGGCCCTACTCGTCGGACGAGGCGGGGTCGACAGCAACGTCGAGAGCTATCTGGCGGCGCTGCGCGCCGACCCCGCGCACACCGCACCACTCGAAGCGCTGGAACTGTTCATCGCGGGCGGACAGGCCGGCACCGCCTCCGATGTGGCCGTGGTGCAAGGGGCGTTGACCCGCACCACCGGCCCGTGTTTCACGGTGGCCTGCGGCTGCGCGTCCGGATCCGTGCAACTCGGCCACGCCCAGCGCATGATCGCGGCGGGCGAGATCGAACTCGCCGCGGTGACCGGTGTCGACGTCTTCAACAGAGACGTCATCCGGACGGCGGAACGCCTGCTGGGGGGCGCCCGACGCGCCTATGAGGCGCTGGGCGGCGAGCCCGGCACGCTGGGGCTCACCCCCTCGTCCGACGCCGTGATGCGGCCGTACGACCGGCGTGCCGAGTGCATCAACTACGGCGAGGGCGCGGCGACCGTCATCGTGGAGAGCCGCGAGCGCGCCCACCGGCGCGGCGCGCACATCTATGGCCAGGTGCTCGCCACCGCCCTCACCCGCGACGGGCTGGCGAACCCGCTGGGAGCCGATGACACCGGCGCCCAGCTGGCGGACGCCGCGCGCCGGTGCCTGGGGGAGCGGTGGCAGATCGAGCAGGTGCCGTACATCCACAGCTGTGGCCACGGGGACTCGGCCGTGGCCGGCGTGGAGGCGGGCGCCGTCCGGACCCTGTACGGGGCGGCGGGCCCGGTGCTGATCACCTCGCAGGACGCGTGCTTCGGCCACCACGGGGCCCCGGCCGGGTGCCTGGGCGCCGGCCTGACGCTGATGATGATGGAACAGGGCGCGGTGTGTCCCACCGCGAACTGCGAACAGCCCATGGACGGGCTCCCCTTCGACCCGGTGCCCGGAACACGCACCCGGCCGCTCGACTTCGACCACGCGCTGTGCTTCAGCTACCAGACCGGCGGCGTCAAGCACGCCATGCTGCTGGGCAGCCCGGAAGCCACCTAGCGCCCACCCCGGCACCCAGCGCCCACCCCGGCACCCAGCGCCCACCCCGGCACCCAGCGCCCACCCCGGCGCGGAACCACCCCTCACGGCCCACCCCGCCGTACCCTCGCACAACCTTCGGAGAACCCGATGAGCAAGAACACAGACGCATCCGGACGGCCGCCCGGCCAGAGTGCCGACCGTATCGCCGTGGTCGGCATGGGCTGCCGGTTCCCGGGAGACGTCGACTCGCCCGCCGCGCTGTGGCGGCTGCTGATGGACGCCCGGGAGGCGCTGGGGGATCCCCCGGCCGAGCGGGCGGAACTGCGTGCACCGCGCGGTGCACGGGCCCCCGGCCCGCAGACCCTGTCGGACGGTACCCCCGTATCCGTACGCGGTGGGTATCTGCGCGACGTCTCCGGCTTCGACGCCGACTTCTTCGGCGTATCCGGCCGCGAGGCGGACGTCCTCGACCCCCAGCACCGACTGCTGCTCGAGGTGGCCTGGGAGGCCCTGGAGCACGCGGGGATGCCACCCGAGCGGCTGGCCGGCACCTCGACCGGCGTCTTCACCGGGCTCAGCTACCACGACTACCTGGACTGCCTCGACTGGCAACCCCACGAAAACGAGGGCTCGATCCTGGCGAACGGACACTGCGTGGCGGCGGGCCGGATCTCCTATCTGCTGGGGCTGCACGGCCCGTGCGTCGCCCTGGACACCGCCTGCTCCTCGTCGCTGGTCGCCGTGCATCTCGCGGCCCAGGCGCTGCGCGCGGGCGAGTGCGACCTGGCCCTGGCCGGCGGGGTCACCCTGATGTTCGACCCCAAGATCACCCGCTCGTTCACCCGGATGGGCATGCTCTCGCGCCGTGGGCACTGCCACGCCTTCGACGCCGCCGCCGACGGCTTCGTACGCGGCGAGGGCTGCGGGATCGTCGCCCTCAAACGCCTCGCCGACGCCGTACCGGACGGCGACCGGATCCTGGCGGTGCTGCGCGGCTCCGCCGTCAACCAGGACGGCCGGTCCGACGGACTCGCCGCGCCCTCGGCCGCCGCCCAGCGCGCCCTGTACGAGGAGGCGCTGGCCCGGGCCGGGGTCGATCCGCGCGACGTGGGGATGGTCGAGGCGCACGGCCCCGGCACCCCGGTGGGGGACCCGGTGGAGTTCGCCAGCCTCGCCGCGGTGTACGGGAACGGCCCCGGCCGATGCGCGCTGGCGTCGCTCAAGACCAACCTGGGCCACCTGGAACCCGCCGCCGGGGTGGCCGGGCTGATCAAGGCCGTGCTGTGCCTGCGCCGGGGGACGATCCCGCCCAACCTGCACTTCACCCGCTGGAACCCGGCCATCGAGAACGCCGACGCGACGCGGCTCTTCGTACCCACCGAGCCGACGCGCTGGCCGATGCCCACCACCCCCCGGCTGGCCGCCGTGTCCTCTTTCGGGTTCTCCGGGACGAACGCCCATGTGCTGCTGGAGGAGCCACCCGCCGCCTCGGCCCGTCGACGCGCGCGGCCACCGCGGCGGGAGCGGGACGCGACACCCCTGGCCTTCCTCGTGCCGGCGGGCTCCCGCGCGGCCGTGCCGACCGCGGCTGGGCGCCTCGCGGACTGGCTGGAAGGCGACGGCGCGACCGTACCGCTGCGCGACATCGCCCACACGCTCGCCGTGCGGCGCAGCCCGGGCCGTGGGCGGCTCGGTGTCGTCACGGCGTCCCGGGACGAACTCGTGCGAATTCTACGCGCGTCACAGGAGGGGCGGGCCCATCCGGCGGCGGTGATCGGGGAGGTGGGGGCCGCGGTGTCCCGGCGCCCGGTGTGGGTGTTCTCCGGTCAGGGCTCACAGTGGCCGGGCATGGGGCGCGGACTGCTGCACACGGAGCCCGCCTTCGCCGCCGCGCTCGCCGAGGCCGATGAACTGATCGCCGCCGAGGCCGGGTTCTCGGTCCTCGACGTGGTGCGCTCCGGTGAACCGGTGACCGGCTGCGCACGGGTCCAGCCGGTGCTGTTCGCCCTGCAGACCGCGCTTGCGGCGGCCTGGCGCGCCCACGGCGTGGAACCCGCCGGGGTCATCGGACACTCCATGGGCGAGGTCGCCGCCGCGGTCGTGGCCGGGGCGCTGTCCCTGGCCGACGGGGTACGGGTGATCTGCCGCCGCTCCGCGCTGCTGACCCGGGTCGCGGGGCGGGGCGCGATGGCGACGGTGGGCCTCGGGGCGGACGACGTACAGACCGAACTCGACGCCGAACTCGACGCCGATTCCGGGGCCAGGGGAGCCGCGGTCACGGTCGCGGTCATGGCGGCGCCCGACGCCACGGTCGTGGCCGGAGACGCGGCACATCTGGAGCGTCTGGTCGCCGGCTGGCAGGCGCGCGGCATCCCGGCCGCCCTGGTCGCGGTGGACGTCGCCTCGCACTCCCCCCAGGTGGACCCGCTCCTGGCCGATCTGCGCGATGCCCTCGCCGATCTGACACCCCGCACACCGAGCGTGCCGTTCTACACCACCGTGCTGGACGATCCGCACACCGTCCCCGCCTTCGACGCCGACTACTGGTGCGCCAATCTGCGCCACCCGGTCCGGTTCGCCGCGGCCGTCGCCGCCGCGGCCGTCGACCGTCACCTGGTGTATGTCGAGCTCGCCCCGCACCCGGTCGTCACCCACTCCGTCGGCCGCTGCCTGGAGGCCATGGGTGACATGGGCGGCATGGGCAGCGGACACGTCGTGCTGCCCACGCTGCGCCGCGACGAGGACGAGACAGCCACCTTCCGCACCCAACTGGCCGCCCTGCACTGCGCGGGCGTCCCCGTGGACTGGACGCGGCTGTACCCACGGGCCGCCCTCGTCGACGTCCCCACCATCACCTTCGACCGCAAACACCACTGGACCCAGCCCACCCTCACAGCCGTTCCGGGAGGGTCGCCGGGCCCCGCCGCCGGTCCGCTGCCCGGCAGCCACACGGAGGTGCCCGGCGATCCGGTCCGGCACACCTGGCTCGGGGAGACCGGGACCGCCGCGCTGCCCTGGCTGGACGACCACAAGGTCCACGGCGCCCCCGTACTGCCCGGAGCCGCCCACTACGCCATCGCGCTCACCACCGCCTGCGAGGTCTTCGGCGCCCGGCCCACCGAAGTCGAGGTCACCGATGTGCACTTCCGCGAGCCGCTGCGGCTCGCCGAGCACACCGACATCACCACCACGCTCACCCTGGCGGCCGCCGACCGCGCCGACTGCGAGATCTTCGGACGCGGCGACGACGCCGCCTGGATACGGCAGTCCACCGCGGTCGTGCGCCGGCTGGCCGTACCGCCGAGGCCGCGCTCCGCGTCCGTGGAAAGCCTCGCCCTGCGCCACCCGGTCCCCGTCGAACCCGCCTCCCTGTACGCCCATATGCGGGCCCGCGGGCTCCACCACGGGCCGGCGTTCAACGGGATCATCCAGGTGTACGCCTCCCGCCGCGGCGACAGCTTCTGGGCACGGGTCGAGCTACCCGAGGTGGCGCGCACGTCCGAGCACGCGCTGCGCGTCCACCCCGCCCTCGTCGACCTGTGCGGTCAACTCCTCATAGCGGGGCTGCTGCACGAGACCGACCCCGGGCTGATCCTGCCGGTCCGGATCCGCTCCGTACGGGTCCTCGGCGATACCGCGACCGCGGCGTACTGCCACGCCCGCATCGTCGAGGCCACGCCCGACACGCTCATCGGCCACATCCGGCTGCTCGACGAGGCGGGCACCCCGGTCCTGGCCATCGACGGTCTGCGGCTGGCGCGCCACGCCGTCCCCGAGCCCGCCGAAGTCGACCACTGGTTCCTGGAGACCGGCTGGCACCGCGCCGAGCGGCCGACACCCGCGGCCACCGGCCCGGCGGGCGACTGGCTGGTCGTCGGCGAGGGCGGGACGGACGCCCTGGCGGGGGAGCTGGCCGACGCGCTGCGCGCGGCCGGGGCGCGAGCCGACACCTGGAACTGGCCCCCGGACGACCGCCGCCTCGACGCCTTCCGCGAGTCCCTGACCGCCCGACTGGCCCAGGGCGCCACCACGGCCGTGGTCCTCCTGAGCGGTGCGGATACCGACGCGGACCCGGCCACTGAAGCCCTCGCCCGCACGCGCAGGGCGCTCGGCGCCGCCCAGGCGATCGCCGCCCGCGGCGCGGAGCCGCCCCGTCTGTACGTGATCACCCGCGGTGCCCGGGCCGTGGCACCCGGGGAGGTTGCGGATCCGGCGCAGAGCTCGCTCCGCGGGCTGGTCCGAGTGCTCGCCCTCGAACACCCGCGCATGCGGGCCACGCTGGTGGACACCGCACCCATCGGCTCCATCACGGATCGCGCCGGGGCCGTCGACGCGGATATCGCCGGGGCGACCGACCCCGCCACCCCCGCCCCCACCTGGTTGTCGGACCTGGCCGCGGAACTGCTCGCCGACGCGCCCGAGGACGAGGTCGCCCTGCGCGGCGCCGCTCGCCACGTCGCGCGGCTGGCCTACGCGCCGCTGACGGACGCCGAACGCTCCGCGGCCGTCGCCCGCAATGTGCGCTACGGCGTCGATGGCTTCCGGCTGCGGGCGGGCCGACTCGGGGACCTCGGCAGCCTGGAGCTCGCCGCGACGGGGCGGCGGCGGCCGGGGGCGGGGGAGGTGGAGGTGCGGGTGGCCGCGGCCGGGGTGAACTTTCGGGACGTTCTTACCGCCATGGGGCTGCTGCCCGGCGACCGCGACATCCGGTATCGGATCGGCTTCGAGTGCGTGGGAGAGGTGACCGCGGTCGGGACGGGTGTCACCGAGTTCGCCGTTGGCGACCGGGTGCTGGCCGCGGATGTGAACGGTGGGGCGTTCGGTTCGTTCGCCGTCGTACCCGCCGAGGTGGTGGCACCAGCTCCGGACGGTCTCGACGCGGTCACCGCCGCGGGGTTGCCCATCGCGTTCCTCACCGCCTGGTACGCGCTGCGCCATGTCGCCCGGCTGGCGCCGGGGGAGCGGGTGCTGATCCACTCGGCGACCGGCGGCACCGGGCTGGCCGCCGTCGCGGTGGCGCGGCTGCTGGGCGCGGAGGTGCTGGCCACCGCGGGCAGTGAGGACAAGCGGCGGTTTCTGCGCGGCATGGGCATCGCGCACGTCATGGACTCGCGCTCGCTGGACTTCTGCGCGCAGGCCCGGGCGGCGACCGGCGGGGAAGGGGTCGACGTCGTTCTCAACTCACTGGCCGGCGCGGCGATCAGGGCCGGGCTCGAAGCGCTGCGGCCGTTCGGCCGGTTCGTCGAGCTGGGCGTGCGCGACATCCTCTCCGATGCCCCGCTGGGTCTGGCGCCGTTGCGCCACAACATCACGCTGAGCACCGTGGACCTCGGTGAACTGCAGCGCGACCGGCTGGCGGTGTTCGGCGGGGCGCTGCGCGAGGTGGTCGCCGAGTTGGCCGAGGGGCGGCTGGCGCCACTGCGGTGTACGGAGTTTCCGCTGTCGGCGGCCTCCGACGCGTTTCGGCTGATGGCGGGTGCGGGCCATATCGGCAAGTTGGTGCTGACCGTGCCGGAACAGGGCGAAACCGGCGCCGTGCTGCCCGATGGGCCGCGGCCGGTGCGCGAGGGCGGGGCTTATGTGATCACCGGCGGTCTGCGCGGCCTGGGGCTGGCCACCGCGCGCTGGCTGGCGGCCCGGCGCGCCGGACATCTCGTACTGAACGGCCGCACCGCCCCCACGGCCGCCACCGCGCGGGAGCTCAATGAACTGTCGGCCGCCGGGACCCGGATCACCGTGGTGCTCGGCGATATCGCCCGGCCGGGCACGGCCGAGCGCCTGGTGGCCGCCGCCACCGCGGACGGGACGCCGCTGCGTGGGGTGGTGCACAGCGCCATGGCGCTGGACGACGCGACGGTCACCAACATCCGTGACGACCAACTGCGGCGGGTGTGGGCGCCCAAGGCCACCGGTGCGTGGCGGCTGCACGAGGCCACCGCCGGGCAGCCGCTGGACTGGTTCGCGGTGTTCTCCTCGATGGCCTCGCTGTTGGGCAATCCCGGCCAGGGCGCCTACGCCACCGCGAATGCCTGGCTGGACGGGTTCGCGGCCTGGCGTTCCGCGCGCGGGCTGCCCACCCTCGCGGTCAACTGGGGCCCGTGGGGCGAGACCGGCGTCGCCACCGGCTTCGCCGACCGCGGTTACGAGACCATCCCCACCGACCGGGGCCTACGAGCGCTGGGCGCCCTGCTGGCGCACGGCCGGGTGCAGACCGGGGTGATCCCCGGTGAGCCGGGCACCTGGATTCCGGCGGCCGGGCGGCAGTCGGCGCTCTTCGGCCCCCTGCTTCCGGACGGCACCGACGGCACCGACGGCACCGACGGCACGGCGAGCACGAACAACGCAAGCGACGGCGACGACATCCGCGCCCGGCTGGCCGCGCTCCCCGCGGGCCTGGCCCGCCGCTCGGCCCTGGAGGCGTACTTGGGCGACCACATCCGTACGGTTCTCCGCCTCAGCGGTTCCACGCTGGACCCGCAGACCTCCCTGAAGGCCCTCGGCTTCGACTCCCTGCTGGCCATGGAGTTGCGCGTGCGGCTCGAATCCGGCCTGGGCGTCAAGCTCGCCGCCAACTTCGTCTGGCAGCACCCGACAGTGGCGGAGCTCGCCGTCGGACTGGCCGAGCACATGGGGCTGGACATCGCCGGGGGTACGCCAGGCGGCCGACACCTGGCCGCCGACTGACGGTGACCGCGGCGTCAATTTTCGGACACACGGCGGGCCAATTCTGGTCAGGTGCTGGTCCGCCGTGTGTTCCTTCGCCGTGTCGCTCATGCCGCCCTCGTCGTCCATCCGCACCAGTGCGTGCTGCTCGGGCTCGCGGGCTCGTTGGCGCTGGCGGCGGGAGGAAGGACCGCCGGCGCGCTGCCCGTGGCGGACGTCCTGGTCCCCGATTCCGGGGGCGCCGCGCTCGGCCTGGTCAGTACGTACTTCGGCCTCGTACTGCTGGTCGGGGCCTGGCTGTTGCTGGGCCGCGCGGTACGCGGCCCCCGGCCGCCGGGCCCGCGCGACCTGTTGGTGACCCTCGCGGTCTGGGCCGCCCCGCTGCTGGCCGCGCCCCCGCTGTTCAGCCGGGACGTCTACAGCTATCTCGCCCAGGGCGCCATGGTCGACGCGCGCATCGACGTCTACGTACACGGCCCCGCCCGGCTCGGCGGGCCGCTGGCCGCCGAGGTGGCGCCCCTGTGGCAGCACACCCCCGCCCCCTACGGCCCGGTGTCCCTGGCCTTCGAGACGGCGGTCGTGGGCGCCTCCCGCACCGAGGTGTCCGCCGGAGTGTTCGGCATGCGGCTGGTCGCGTTGGTCGGTGTGGCGCTGATGATCCTCGCCCTCCTCGCGCTCGCACGCCGCAGCGGCACCGATCCGGCCGCCGCCCTGTGGCTGGGGGCGCTCAATCCGCTGTTGCTGATCCACCTGGTGGGCGGGGCGCACAACGACGCCGTGATGATCGGGCTGCTCGGCGCCGGGCTGGTGGCCGCGACCGGCCGGTGGCCCGCGTGCGGCGCCGTGCTGGTCACCCTGGCCGCCCTGGTCAAGGCGCCCGCCGCGCTCGGGCTGCTGGCCGTCGCCGCGCTCTGGGCGGGCCTGCTGAGGGGGAGATGGCGGCGCACCAGGGCCGTGCTGGCCACCGGCGCCCTGGCGCTGGGCACCACGGGCGCGGCGACGGCCGTCGCCGGCACCGGCTATGGCTGGATCACCGCCCTGACCACCCCGGTCTCCCCGGACAACTGGGCGCTGACCAGCGCCCTCGGCCGCGCCACCGGCGCCGCCCTGGACGCCCTCGGCAGCGGTCTGGCGCCGCTGGCCACCCCGGCCTGGCATGCGCTCGGCCTGCTGGCGACGGCCGTCACCGTCGCGGTCGTCTGGCTGCGCGCCTCCCGCTCCCGCCCCGTCTACGCGCTGGGGCTGAGCCTCATCGCGGTGGCGGCGCTCGGCCCCGCGATCCGCCCCTGGTATCTGCTGTGGGGGCTGTTCCTCATCGCCGCGGTCGCGCCGAGCGGACCGGTGCGCCGGGCGGTCGCCGCCGCGAGCGGGGTGCTGGCCCTGGCCGTACTGCCCAGCGGATTCGCGCCGGACCGACAGCAGCTGACCCTCGCCGTATGCGGCGGGGCGCTGGCCCTGCTCACGCTGTGGTGCGTCAAATTGGCCCCGAGACTCGCCGCAGGCGACCACTGGACGGAGCACGCGGCATGACGGGCCCCACCACCACGCGCGGCCGACTGCTGCTGACGCTCGGGCTGACCGGGGCCGTGGCGCTCTTCCTGGCCACCGTGCCGCTCCACCGCGACTGGTTCGATCTGAGCGTCTACTACGGCACCGTCGACCACTGGCTGCACGACGGGGGACGCATGTACGACTACACGGTGCCCGGCGCGGACGGCACCGCCTATGGCTTCACCTACCCGCCGTTCGCGGCCCTGTGCATGCTGCCGATGGCCCTGGTGAGTTGGTCGGGCGCGATCACCATCTGCATGCTGCTCAACCTGACCGCCTCGGCGGTCGTGCTGTACTGGCTGACCGGTCCGCTCGTACGCCGCCACGCCCGGCACCGATGGTTCGCCTTCGCCGTGGCGGCCTGCCTGTTCGCCCTGCTGGAGCCGGTCCGGGACACCTTCAGCTTCGGCCAGGTCAACCTGGTCCTGCTGGCACTCGTGCTTTTGGACGCCTGGCTGCTGTCCACCGGCCGCGGCAAGTACGCGGGGTTCGCCATCGGCATCGCCGCCGCGATCAAGCTCACCCCGGCGATCTTCATCTGCTATCTGGCCGTCACCGGGCGCCGGCGCGCCGCCGGAACGGCCGCGGGCACCGCGGCGGCCGCGACTCTGCTGGCCGCCTGGGTGGCGCCGACCGCGTCACGGGACTACTGGACCGAGGACCTGTGGGACACCGACCGCATCGGGGTCGCCGCGTATGTCTCCAACCAGTCGTGGCGCGGAGTGCTGGCCCGGCTCACCGACCCCGTCCCGCCGAGCGGCGCCATCTGGGCGCTGGGGGCGCTCGCCGTCATGGCCCTGTGGGCCCATCGCGTACGGCGCGCGGCCGCCGCGGGGGACGAGGCGGCCGGGTTCGCGCTGACCGGCGTCGCCGCCTGCCTGGTCAGCCCGATCACCTGGGTGCACCATCTGGTGTGGCTGATCCCGGCCCTGACGGTGCTGGTCGACACCGGGCTGCGGTCCGACACGCAGCCCGCGCGCCGCCGCCGGCTGCTGTCCACCGCGGCAGCCGTGTATGTGATCCTGTGCAGCAGCGTGGTGTGGCTGTGGCGCTTCCACCCCACCGGCGTGGACGGCTTCCTGGGGAGCAACGCCTACGTATGGATCTGCCTCGGCCTGCTGCTCGCCCTCCCGGTGCGCGAGCCGGACGCCCCCGTGCGCGAGCCGGACGTCTCCTTTTCGCCACCGCCGCGCCGACCGGATGTCGATCCGAGTACGCCTCAACGTCTCCCGCGGTGGACACCCTGACCACACCGCCCCGGTCTCTCCGCCCCCGAGCACCTGTGAGCGCACATGCCCGCGACGATGATGCCCGAGCGGCAGAGCCTCCCCGCCCGCCGGCGGCTTCCGCTGCGCCAGATCCTGTGCCTGCTGCCGATCGCCGTCGTCGCCGTATGGGTGGTCGGACACTGGTCGCTCATCGGCTCCGGCGCCCGTCAGCTCCTTGACGCCAACCCCTACTGGCTGCTCGCCGCGGTCGCCACGACCGGTCTCGGCTGGGTCGCCGTGTCGTTCGCCCGGCAGGGCACCGTCCTGGAACGGCTGCCTCCGGGGCGGCTGTTCGCCACCCAGTTCGCCGCGGGGGCGGCCAACCACCTTCTGCCGTCGGGGATCGGCGCGAGCGCGGTCAACATCCGCTTCATGACCGGCTGCGGCCTCCCCGCCGCCCGCTCCTCGGCCGCGCTCGCCCTGTACTTCCTCGCGGAGGCCACCGCCCGCATCGGGCTGCTGCTGGTCCTCCTGCTCGCCTTCCCCGAAGCGCTCAGGATCGGGCCGCTGCTCCCGGACCGGATCGGGGCGGCGCTGCCGTTGACGGTTGGGGCGGTGGTCTGCGCCCTGGTGGCCGCGGTTCTGGCGATCCGTCCGGTGCGCCGGATCGTCCGCAACTTCCTGGTCACCGCGCTCACCGACGCCCGCTCGCTGCACGCCCGGCCGTCCAGGGCGCTTGCCCTGTGGGGCGGTTCGGTGGCCTTTCCCGTGCTGCAGGCGGCCGGGCTCGCGGCGGTCGCCGTCGCGGTGGAGCTGGACGTGCCGCCCGGGCATGTCGTGCTCGCCTATCTGGCAGCGACGTGCCTGGCCGCGGTCATCCCCTCGCCCGGGGGCATCGGCTCCGTGGACGCCGCGCTGGTCATCGCGCTCGTCGCGACCGGGGCCCCGGCGGACGCCGCCACCTCCGCGGTGCTCGCCTACCGCTTCATCACGGTGTGGCTCCCGTTGATCCCCGGAGCGCTGGTGTTGGGAACCCTGGTGCGCTGGAAGATCGTCTAAGCGATCGCGGCCGGGCCGCCCAACCGCCGTCCCCTGATGCTTCGCACATTGCCTCTCGCCGCCCAAAAGGTGAACACAGCAAATACGAAGGATTAATTCCGGAAGTCGCCCCATCGTTTTGTAAATTCCGCAGAGAGCGGGGCAACCAATCAAGGATTCGCGGGGTCAAACAGGCCGAGTGAGCGCGCCGCGCATTCCACTGGGGGGAGCCGTGCGACGTCCATTCGAGCTGCCCGCGTACGCGGCCGTGAAGTGTGCCCCACGCCATGGGAACTCGTCCGCGTCGCCGGACAAGTAATCGGCGTGAAGTCAAAATTCACGCCGTCTATCGGAATTGGATCCTGACGAATTCATGCGATCGCTCATGACCGGCCAACCGGCCCGCACCCGGCCGGATGACCAGCCGCGCGAAGCCGCCGCGCCGCCCGCGTCCGACGCACCGCCGGTCGCGCTGCCGGACGCGCTTCCGGACGCCCCGCGCGGCGTCCGCGCCCGGGCCGCCGCGCTCGCCGCCCTGGTCACGGTGGCAGCCTTGTGCCTCGGCGACGCCGTGGCCCGCAGCTACCCCTTCGGGTTCAGAACCCGCAGCGTGAACGACCTGGGCAATCAGTTCGTGCCCTTCCACGCCCATCTGTGGGACCTGCTGCACGGCCGCGGGGACGGCGGCCTGTTCCTCAACTGGCAGTCCGGCTACGGCGCCAGCTTCCTGCCCGACCTGGGCACCTACCTCGGCAGCCCGTTCGCGCTGCTCGTCGCCCTCTTCCCGCGTGACCAGATCGACCTCGCGGTGTATGTGATCACGCTGCTGAAGATGGCCACGGCCGGCGCGGTGATGGCCCAGCTGCTGCTGACGCTGCGCCCCGGCCGATGGTGGGCGGCCGGGGCGCTCGGCGCCTCGTACGCGCTGTGCGGCTGGTCCGTGGCCGAGGCCTCGTACAACCCCATGTGGCTGGACGGGCTGATCGCGCTGCCACTGCTGTGCCTGGTCGGCCTCTGGGCCCTGGCGGGGCGACGGTTCATCGTGGGCGCGCTGCTGGTCGCGCTCATGTGGATCGCCAACTTCTACACCGCGTACATGGCCACCCTCAGCGCCGCACTGCTGCTGCTCACCCGGCTCCTGGTGGACGCCCCCACCGGCGTCTCCCTGCGGCAGCGGCTGGGCCGTGTCCGTGAAGTCGCGGGCCCGGCGGGACTTCGCGGACACGGCCCAGCTCCGCTGTGGCGGCCCGTGGCGCGGCTGGCGGGCGTCCTGGCGGTCGGCGTGGGCCTCGCGGCGCCCATGGTCTCGGTCGTCTACTTCGGCACCAAACACGCCTACCCGGGCCGGGTCATGGAGTTCACCCCCAAGCCCTGGACGGACGTCCTGGCCCGGCTGCTGCCGGGCACGTACAACTTCAGCAGCCCGGCCGTCTACGTCGACACGGTGGCGCTGCTGCTCGCCCTGACGCTGCCGTTCAACCCGGCGGTCCCCAAGCGGCTGCGAAGCGGCTGGACGCTGCTGGTCGCGGCGGTGGCGCTGTCCTTCCAGTGGGGGCCGACCCAGCTGGCCTGGCACGCCTTCAGCGTCCCCAACGGCAGCCAGTACCGGGAGACCTTCGTGCTGTGCGGGCTGCTGGTGACCGCCGCCTGGCTCTCCTTCGCGCACGGCACACCGGGCCGGCGCCCGCTGCTGGCCGCGGGCGCGCTGCTGGCGGTGATCGCGGCGGGCGCGTCCCGCGCCACCGAGCTGATGCGCCCCTGGACCTATCCGCTCCTGCTGGCCGGTCTGGCCGCCGTCGCGGTCGCCCTCCTGCTCGCTCGGTACGCCCAGCGGCACCACCGTCCGCTGCTCGCCGCCCTCGCCGTCGTCCTGCTGATCGGCGCCCAGGTGGGCCAGTCCGCGGCCACCATGGCCGTCGCCGACCGGCTGCGGCTGGGGCATCTGGACGACTACGCACCCTGGGGCGAGCGCCAGCAGAAGCAGCAGGAGTTGATCGCGGACGCGAACGGCTGGCCCCGGTACCGTACGGACCCGGGCCGCGAACAGACCGTCGGCAATGACCCGCTGCTGGTCGGCGGGCAGGGCGCGCAGTACTACAGCAGCCTCACCGCCGACGTGTTCAGCCGCACCCTCACCGCTCTCGGCGGCGGCTGGTACTCGCGCGGCCGGTCCCTGCAGAGCCTGGACAACCCGGTCACCGACGCGATCTTCTCGGTCGGCGCCCGCGTCCACTCCCCGCCCGATCCGCACCGGGACCCGAACGCGACGATCGACGTCGAGCCGTATGTCACCCGCGCGTCCGTACCGCCCCTGGTCACCGTCCGGCCCGCCGTCAAGAAGGCGCCCGCGTTCGGCTCCTCGCCGTTCCGTAACCAGGAACTGCTGCTCGGGGCCCGGGTGTACACCATGGCCGACAAGATCGCGATACGCGGCGCGGACGGCGGCCCGGCCGCCCGCACCCCCGAGCACGGCTACCGACTGCCCCCTGGCCCCACCAAGCACTCCCGCCCGAAGGCGCTGCTGACCGCCACCTGCCCGGGCGGCTCCCAGGTGTTCCTGTGGGCGCCGCACTACTGGGGCACGGCCGCGCTGCGCGGCGCCGACCGGCCGCCGGTCGGGTTCCGGGGCGACAACCCGGTCACCAAGATCGCCCCCATGCAGCCGCTGGGGAAGGCCCCGGCCTCCGGGCGCGTCGAGGTGGATCTGACCATCCAGAAGGGCGGCACCGTCCCCGCCGATTCCATCGGCTGCCTGGACACCGGACGGCTGCGCAAGGCTGTCGACCGGCTCCGGTCCCACGGCGCCACCTCCGTCCATGTTTCCGACAGCGTTACCGACACCGGGATCCGGGCCGAACTGCCCGCCGGCTCCCGCGGCCTCGCCGTGGTCGCCGTCCCGCGGATCGCGGGCTGGCAGTGCGCCGCGGGCGACGGAGAGCACCGCCCGGCCGACAGCTACCTCGGCCTGATCGCCGTGGAACTCGACGGCTCCGCCACCTCCATCGACTGCACCTTCCGCCCTCCCGGCCTGCGCCTCGGCTCCGCCGTGGGAGCCGCCGCACTGCTGGCCCTGACCCTCCCGGCCGCCTACCGGCTGCTGCGCAACCGACGGGAGAGCCGCCATGTCCATCACTGACGCCCACGAATTCCGCACGGGGGAGACCATGCTCATTTCCATCGTCGTACCCTGCTACAACGAAGAAGCCGTGATCGATCGTTTTCATGAACACCTCACGCGAGAACTCAGGGCGATCGGCCAAGACTGTGAATTCGTTTATGTGGATGATGGCAGCAAGGACCGTACGCTTTCGCTGCTGAAAAAACTGGCCGAAACCGATCCCCGGGTCCGCTACGTTTCCTTCAGCCGCAATTTCGGCAAGGAAGCCGCGATGCTGGCTGGGCTGCGTTATGCCTCCGGCGACGCCGTCGTCATCATGGACGCCGATCTCCAGCACCCCCCGGAGCTGGTCAAGCGCATGGTGGAGCTGCATGCCCAGGGCCATGACCAGGTCATCGCCAAGCGCACCCGCGACGGCGACCGGGTCACCCGGGTCCTCACCGCCCGCGCCTACTACCGGCTCATCAACCGCTTCGTCGATGTGGAGCTGGTCGACGGCGTCGGCGACTTCCGGCTGCTGTCCCGGCGCGCGGTGGACGCCGTGCTGGGGCTGACCGAGTACAACCGTTTCTCCAAGGGGCTGTTCGCCTGGGTGGGCTTCCCGAGCGTGACCTTCGAGTACGAGAACG
The DNA here is from genome assembly GCF_044334165.1 of Streptomyces sp. NPDC020845. NCBI lineage: Bacteria > Bacillati > Actinomycetota > Actinomycetes > Kitasatosporales > Streptomycetaceae > Streptomyces > Streptomyces sp. NPDC020845. The sequence goes on from NZ_JBIRSJ010000001.1 coordinate 137,616, forward strand.
CCGTACGCGAGGAGGGCCGCAGCAAGTGGACCTTCGGCCAGCTGCTCAACTACGGGGCCGACGGGCTGATCTCCTTCAACAACAAGCCACTGCGCGCCGCGGTCTACCTCGGCCTGCTGCTGCTGTCGGTGGCCGCGCTGTACGCGGCGTGGATCGTGGGCAGTGCGGCGGTCAACGGGGTCGACACCCCCGGCTATGTCACCCTGCTCGTCGTCATCACCGCGCTGGCCGGCGTCCAGATGGTCATGGTCGGCGTGATCGGTGAGTACATCGGCCGTATCTACTATGAGGTCAAGCGGCGCCCCCACTTCCTGGTGCAGTCCACCAACGCCGTCCCCGCCGCCACTGCCGCCGCCCCGCTCAAGGACCAGCTGAAGGATTTCGTCCGGTGACCTCTCGTACCAGGCCCGCGCGCCGGGCGATGCTCGGCCAAGCGGTCAGATTCGGCCTGGTGGGCGTCGTCAACACCGCCACCTACTACGGCATGTACCTGTTGTTCCTGCGCTGGCTGCCCTATCTCGTGGCCCATGTCGCCGCCTTCGCCCTCAGCACCGTCGGCTCGTTCCTGCTCAACTGCTGGTTCACCTACCGCACCCGCCCCACCTGGCGGAAGTTCCTGCTCTTCCCCCTGACCACGGCCGCCAACTTCGTCATCACCACCGGCGGGGTCTACGTCCTCGTCGACCTCCTGCACACCGGGGACCGGGCGGCCCCGCTGATGGCCGCCGCGGTGGCCGTGCCGATCACCTTTGTCCTCTCCCGGACGATCATGCTCGGGCAGGGGTCCCAGGGCCCCCAGGGGCCCGCCGAAAACCCGGTGCGGCGGCGGACGGTGGCCACTACCGTGCCAGGCATCCACCTGGACATCGAGCACGGGAGAGGTATGCCGGTCGGAGAAGAGCCGCGCGTATACGAGATCCGCGTGTACGGCTGCGCGGACAGCGGGGAGGCCATCGCCCTGCAGGGTCCGGTCGCCCGCCTGCTGTGTCCGGAGGAATGGCACGACGGGCCGTGCGACGTCCCCTGGGGCTTCACCCTCGACAGTGACCGGCGGGCCGACGGCGACGAGGCCACGGTGCTGGTGCTCGGCGTCTACACGTCCGGTGCGCGGGCGGCGGAGGTGGCCGACCAGGTGCGCGCCGCCATCGGGGAGAGGGGCCCGGTCGAGCTGGGGGAGGGCGACGCCGAGCAGTTCGAGACGCTGGTGGAGCAGTACCGGATCGAGAGCGGGGCCCGCGGGGTCTGAGCGGGTCTCGCGGGGTTTGAGCGGGGCCTGCGGGTCTGAGCAGGTTCCGTGCGGTCTGAGCGCCTCCGGCCTGGGCCAGTCGGCCGGGTCAGCCGGTCGGGCCCGCGTCGCGCACCAGCAGGGCGGCCTGGACCCGGTTCGAGCAGCCCAACTTGGCCAGCACCCGGCTCACATACGTCTTGATGGTCTTCTCGCTCATATGCAACTCCCGGCCGATCTCGGCGTTGGACATGCCCTCGGCCACCAGGCGCAGCACCTGCGACTCGCGCTCGGTGAGCGCCGTCAGCCGCTCCGCGGCCTCCCGGCGGCGCCGGGCCGCGACCGGGGTGATCAGGTCCAGCACCGGGCGGGTCACCGCCGGGGACAGATAGGCCTCGCCGCCGTGTGCCGCGCGCACCGCGCGGATCAACTCGTCGGGCGTGCAGTTCTTCAGCACGAACCCCGCCGCGCCGCTCTGCAGCGCCTGGAGCACATTCGGCTCGGCCCCGAACGCCGTCAGCACCACCGTGCGCAGCGCGGGCGCCTGCCGCCGCAGCTCCTCCAGCGCGCTCAGCCCGTCCAGCAGCGGCATGTTGATGTCGAGCAGGGCCACATCCACGCGGTGCGCGACCGCCTCGGCCACGGCCGCCCGGCCGTGCTCCGCCATCGCGACCACCTCGATATCGGGAGCCGACTCCAGTACGGTGCGGATACCGGCCCTGATCAGCGGCTCGTCGTCGGCCACCAGCACCCTGATCACCTCAGCCCACCCCCAGCAGCATGCCGACCGGCAGCACCACGAACATCACGGCGGCGGTGGCGAATCCGAGCGCGACGGTGCGCAGGCCCCCGAGCCCGGCGACACCCTCATCGCTGTCAAGGTCGCGGTCCCGGTCGCGGGCCGAGACAGTGCCGACGTCAGTGTCGGTGTCGGCGGTGTCCGGGGCGGTCGGCACCATCGCCACCAGCCGGAAACCGCCGTCCGACAGCCGGTGATCCACGAACCCGCCGACCTGCCGCATCCGTTCGTCAAGACCCCGCAGCCCGTGTCCGCCGCCCGCCGCCTCGCTGAACTCCCGCTCCCCGCCCCCGACCGGGTTGACCACGGTGATCAGCAGCGCGTCCGGCTCCCAGGTGACGGACACCGTCACCGGCCGGCCCGGGGCGTGCTTGGCCGCGTTGGTCAGCCCCTCCTCGACCACCCGGTACACCGCCTCCCCGGCCGCCGGAGGCAGCGGGCGGGGCTTCCCGCCGCCGCGCCGCAGTGTCACCGGCACCCCGGCCGCCCGGAACTCCGCCACCACCTCGTCGATCGCCTCCGCCCCGGGCGCCCGGGCGGCCGTCTCGTCCGTCCCTCGCAGCGCCCCGACCAGTTCGTGCAGCTCGTCCATGGCGCCGCGCGCCGTCCCGGCCAACTGCCGGACGGCCTCCCGCTGCGCCGATGGCAGTTCGGCCACCTCCAGAGCCGCGGCCTGCACCGACACCAGGCTGAGCCGGTGGCCGAGGGAGTCGTGCATGTCCCGGGCGATCCGCAGCCGTATCCGCAGCCGCTCCCGCTCGGCCAGCAGCTCCCGCTCCCGGCGCAGCCTCCGGTTGCGCCGGCCCAGCTCGGCCACCAGCCGCCGATGCTGCGCCAGATAGCGGCCCACGAGCAGCGGCAGCGCCACGAACACCACAAAGATCGAGACCAGTTGCGGTACGGCGGGCGCGTCCGCCGGCCAGACCAGGAGCCGTACCGCGAGCCAGCCGAGCACGGCACCCGCCACCTGGGCCGTGTCCCGCCCCATCGGCGCGCGGGATCCGGCCCCGTAGGCGGCCCACAGCAGCAGCACGTACGAGCCTCCGGTCAGCGCGGCCAGCAGCAGGGCCGCCGTGAAGGCCGCCGCCGGGGCCCGCTCGCCCAGCACCACCACACCGGCCACGGCCAGCGCGTACGCCACCGCGGCCCAGGGGAGCGGACCGCCGTGGCGCGCGGCCATGAACAGCGCGGTGTCCACCACGATCACGGCGGCGGCCGGAAGACTTCGGCCCAGGGGCAGCAGGCTCATGGCAGCAGGCTAAGGCCTCGACAGGGGTGTCGACTTTGGTCCCGACGACGGGCGACTTTCGACCACAGCGCGCCACCGGGCCCGGTTTCTAGCGTGAGCGGTGTGATCGAAGTGCGCGACCTCAGCAAGAAGTACGGGACCACCACCGCGGTCGACCGGCTGTCCTTCACCGTGCGGCCCGGCCAGGTGACCGGGTTCCTCGGGCCGAACGGGGCGGGAAAGTCCACCACGATGCGGATGATGCTGGACCTCGACCGCCCCACCACGGGCCATGTCCTCATCGACGGCGACCGCTACCGGCGCCTGTCCGATCCGCTGCGCCGGGTCGGGGCGCTGCTGGAGGCCAGGGCGGTGCACGGCGGCCGCAGCGTGTACGACACCCTGTGGTGGCCGGCCCGCAGCAACCGGATCCCCGAGGCGCGGGTGCGCGAGGTGCTGGAACTGGTCGGGCTGGCGGGCGTGGCCCACCAGCGGGCCAAGGGCCTCTCACTCGGCATGGCCCAGCGGCTCGGCATCGCGGCGGCGCTGCTCGGCGATCCACCGGTGCTGCTGTTCGACGAGCCGGTCAACGGCCTTGACCCCGAGGGGATCCTCTGGATCCGCAACCTCATGAAGGACCTGGCCGTGGAGGGCCGGACGGTGTTCGTCTCCAGCCATCTGATGAGCGAGATGGCGCTCACCGCGGAACACCTCATCGTCATCGGGCGCGGCAGGCTGCTCGCGGACACCACCGTGAGCGAGTTCATCGAGGCCAACTCCCGCTCCTGTGTACTGATCCGCACGCCCGAGCCGGATCGGATGCGCGCCGCGCTGGCGGGCGTCGGCGTCCGGGTGGAGCGGGCGGCCGATGGGGCGCTGGAGGCGTACGGGACGCGGGCCGCGGCGGTCGGCGAGCTGGCGGCGGCCCAGGGTCTGACGGTGCACGAGGTGAGCACGCGGCAGGCCTCGCTGGAAGAGGCGTTCATGCGGCTCACGGGCGAGGCCGCCGAACACCGGGCGGGAGGTGCGCGATGAGGGACGCGGCCCGTATGCGGGCGGCCTTCGCCGCCGAGTGGATCAAGATCCGTACCGTCCGCTCGACGCTGTGGACCCTGCTGCTGTCCCTCGTCGTCAGCGTCGGCCTCGGCATCCTCGTCGGCCACTCCATGAGCGCGAGCTTCGCCGGGATGGACCGGGAACGGCAGGAGAACTTCGACCCCGTCGAGGCGGGCTTCCTCGGCCTGACCGTCGGCCAGATCGCCCTCGTCGTGTTCGGTGTGCTGCAGATCGGCGCCGAGTACACCAGCGGCACCATCCGCGGCTCGCTTCTCGCGGTGCCCCGCCGGGGGCTGTTCTACGGGGCCAAGGTGGCGGCCACGATGCTGACCGCGCTGGTGTTCTCGCTGTTCACCGTCTACATCACCTTCTTCGCGGCGCAGTGGGCGCTCGGCCCGCAGGGCGTGCCCCTCGGTGACCCCGGCGTACTGCGCGCGACCCTCGGCGCCTGGGCGTATCTGACGCTGATGTGCGCGTTCTCGATCGGGGTGGCCACGATGCTGCGCAGTACGGCGCTCACGCTCGGAATCATGATTCCGCTGCTCTTCCTCAACTCGCAGGGGCTCGGCAATGTGCCGAAGATCCGGACGGTCGCGCAGTTCCTGCCCGACCAGGCCGGGGCGGTGATGATGCGGGTGGTCACGGTGGACGAGTCGTTCATCACGCACCGGGACTTCGGCCCGGGGACGGCGCTGGTGATCCTGCTGGCCTGGACGGCGGCGGCGCTCGTCGGGGGCCTCATGGCGCTGCGCCGCCGCGACCCCTGATGCACCACGATCCTTGATGCATAGGATGTGCAAGTGCATAGCTATCGCATCAGGACGGCCACGCCCGAAGACCTCGACGGTGCCCGGAGCGTGATGCTCGACACCGTGTACCGGGACTTCGGTACGGGGTATGTGCCGCGCTGGCACGGCGACATCGTCGATCCGGAGGGCGCCTACTTCCGGTCCGCGCGGCACACCCTGCTCGTCGCCGTCGACGAGCGCGACGGGCAGGTCGTCGCCACGGGCGCGCTCGACGCGCGGGGGCCCGCGCATCCGCCCAACCCCCGCGCCCTCGCCGAGCGTTACCCCTCCGGGCGGACCGCCCAGCTGCGCCGGGTGTACGTACGGCCCGAACACCGGCGGCGGGGGCTCGCCCGGCGGTTGGTGGGCCGGTTGCTGGACTTCGCGGCGGCGGACGGCGGCTATGCCGCGGTCTATTTGCACACCGACCCCGCCGTGCCCGGTGCCGAGGCCTTCTGGCGGTCCCTGGGGGAGGTGGTGTGCGACGAGCGAACGGCGCCCGGCGGCGGGCAGGGCGTCGTGCACTTCGAGGTGCCCATGCGGGGGGTTCCTCACGGTGGAGCTAATGGAAATGATAATCATGTAGCCTGTGCGGCGTCCCGCTCGTAAAACCGCTCGCACATCCCGCTCGTAGAACTCGTGGAGAACGAGGACCATGCGCTACGCCCGCCGCCGTCAGCTGGTCTCCGCCCTGCTGCTCGCCCCGCTGCTCTCCGGCTGCTTCGCCGCCGACGACAACTCCTCCCGGTCCGGCTCCGGAGCCGACACCCGGCTGCGCGTCGCGCTCGCCTTCCCGCCCGCCGAGAACTTCTCGCCGTACGGCAGTGACGCCACCCTGCTCAGCCGGCTCGGTGTCACCGAGGGGCTGACCCGGCTGGACGGCAACGGTGCCGCGTCCCCCGCGCTCGCGGAGTCATGGCGTCAGGAGAACGAGCACACCTGGCTGTTCACCCTGCGCGAGGCCCGGTTCCAGGACGGGACCGACCTCACCCCGGCCGCGGCCGCCACCGCCCTCACCCATGCCGCCCAGGCCGACCCGGCCCCCGCCGCGCTCTCCGGGGTGAAGCTCACCGCCGAACCCGTCGGGAAGCGGCAGGTCCGCGTCACCACCGCCGACCCCGACCCCGCACTGCCGCTGCGGCTCTCCAGCCCGAGCCTGGCCGTGCTGTCCGCCAAGGCGTATCAGGAAGAGGGCACCGTCGATCCGGTGTCCACCGCCACCGGGCCATTCGCGCTCACCAAGGCCGACGGCGGCAACCGGGCCACCCTGAACCGCTTCGACGACTACTGGGGCGGCCGGGCCCGGGCCTCCGGCGTCGACGCGCGGTTCATCGCCGACGGCACGGCCCGCACCAACGCGCTGCGCACCGGCGAGGTGGACATCGCCGAAGCGGTGCCGGTCGCCCAGACATCCTCCCTCGACACGGACATCGCCCGCGAACTGGCCACCACCCGCACCACCAGCCTGCTGCTGAACACCCGCTCCGGCCCCTTCAAGGACCCCAAGGTGCGGGCCGCCGCCCGGGCGGCGGTCGACACCTCGGTCCTCGCCAAGGACGTGTACGAGGGCCACGCCGACCGCGGCCAGGGCGTGTTCGGGCCCGCCCTGACCTGGGCGGCCGACAAGCGCGTGGCGCCGGAGGGGCGGGCGCGGGCCGCGCGCGTCCACGGCACCGCCATCACCCTCGCCACCTACGACAACCGGCCGGAGCTGCCCGAGGTCGCCCAGGTGCTGCAACAGCAGCTGAAGAAGGCCGGGTTCACCGTAGAGGTGGAGGTGCGTGAGTCCTCTCGGATCGAGGGCGACGCGCTCGCCGGCAAGTTCGACGCGTTCGTCGGCGCGCGCAACACCATGCTCGACACCGGCGACCCGGTCTCCGTCCTCGCCAGCGACTTCACCTGCGACGGCAGCTACAACCTGGCGCTGCTGTGCGACAAGCGCGTCGACCGGGCCGTCGCCGAGGCCGAGACCGCCGCCGAACCCGCGAAGCGCCAGGACGCGACGATGGCCGCGGAGGCCGAGGTCCTGCGCACGGACGCGACCGTCCCGCTCGTACACCAACGGATCGTGCACGGCGTCCGCGCCTCGGTCCACGGCGTGCTCCTCGACCCGTACGAGCGCACCCTCATCGGCCCCGGGACCCGGCGCTGAGCGCCATACGCCGCGGCGCCCCGGCGGCGGGAGCGCTGTGGCGCGTCACCGTGGCCGCGGCCCTGCTGTGCGGCATCGGCCTGCTGCCGTGGCTCTCCCGCACCGACCCCGCGCGCACCGTGCTGGAGGCGCGCTCGGCCGAACGCGACCCCGCCCCCGAGGTGCTGGCCGCCGTACGCGATGAACTCGGCCTCGACGCCGGGCCCCTGCACCTGCTCGGCCAGTGGCTCGGCGGGCTGCCGCGCGGCGACGCCGGCCACTCCTGGATCTCGGGCGAGGCCGTACTGCCCGCCGTCACCACGGCCCTCGGTGCCTCGCTGCTGCTCATGGCCGCGGCCTTGGCCGTGGCCGTTGTCACCGCCGCCGCGGTGTGCGCCCGCACCCTGAGGCCGGGTCCTGTCCGGGCGACGCTGGGAGGTGCCCCCTGCCGCGGTGTGGCGGACCCCCCGACAAAGCGGCGAGGCGCGGTGCCAGGCGTCGGGGGCCCGCGGGGGTTCGGGGGCCCGTGGAGGTCGTCCGGACAGCACCTGAGGGCGCGGCCCACCGGCGGCGCGGCGGCGATGCTCGCCGCGCTGCCCGAGTTCCTGACCGCTTCCGTCCTGGCCACCGTGGTCGGGGTACAGCTCGGCTGGCTGCCAGCGCTCGGCTGGTACGGGCCGCGCTGGCTCGTCCTGCCCGCGCTGGCCATCGGCCTGCCCACCGGAGCGCTGCTCGGCCGGATGCTCGACGACGCGCTGCCCGGCGCCTTCGCCGAGCCCTGGGCGCGGGCCGCCGCCGCCCGGGGCATCCCGGGCCGACGCATCGCCCGGCACGCGCTGCGCCGGTGCGTCCCCGGACTGCTGCCCAACTTCGGGCTCTTCGTGGTCGGCCTCACCGGCGGCGCGGTCGCCGTGGAGCAGATCTTCGACATCCCCGGGCTCGGCCGGCTCACCCTGGAAGCCGCCGTCGCCCAGGACCTGCCCGTGCTCCAGGCCGGCACGCTCGCCCTGGTGGCGCTCGCCGCCGCCGTGGGCGGCCTGGCCCGGCTCGCGGGCCGCGCCCTCCTCGGACCCGCGCTGCGCGACGGCGCGCTGGTCACCCTGCACCGGGCCACCGCCCCGGAGCCCCGTACGCTCCCCCTGCTCTACGGCGCGCTGCTGCTCGGCGTCATCGTCCTCGGCCTGATCCGCGACCCGCTGGCCCTGGACACCGCGGCCCGGCTGCAACCCCCGTCCTGGGCGCACCCGTTCGGCACCGACGCCCTGGGCCGCGACCTCCTGGCCCGGGTCGGCCAGGGCGCGCTCACCACCCTCGCCCTCGCGCTCGCGGTCAGCGCCGCCGCGCTGCTCGCCGGAGTGGCGCTCGGGCTGGTGCCACGGGTGTCCCAGGCCCTCGTCGACACCGTCAACGCCGTACCGGCCGTACTCGCCGGACTCCTCGTCACCGGCGTCACCGGCGGCGGCCCCGCCACGCCAGCGCTCGCCGTGGCCGCGGTCGCCTGGGCCCCGCTGGCCGCGCACACCTCCGCCCTGCTGCGGCAGGAGCTCGCCACCACCCACCTCGCCGCCACCCGCGCGCTCGGCGCCGGACGGCTGCATGTGCTGCGGCGCGCCCTGCTGCCCGCCGTACTGCCACCGGTGACCCGGCACGCGCTGCTGCGGCTGCCCTCGGTGGCGCTCGGCCTCGCCTCCCTCGGTTTCCTCGGCCTCGGCGCCCAGCCGCCGTCCCCCGAATGGGGTCTGTTGCTGGCCGAGAACCACCCGTACGCCGAGCGCGCCCCCTGGGCGGTGCTGGCCCCCGCCGCGATGCTCGCCGTCCTCGGGGCGCTGGCGGTCACCGCGGCCGGCGGAGTGCGGTGGCCGCGGCGGGGCCGCGCCCGGCGCGCCGACGGGGCGCCTTCCGCACTGCGGGAGCAGGCCCTGCCTTCCGTGGTGGAGGAGCAGGCGCAGCCCACCGCCGTGCGGGAGCAGGCCCCATGACCAGCATCCGGACGCTCGCCGGTACGGCCCGCCCCTGGCGGCGGCGCGCCGGGCTGCCACCGCTGCCGCCCCTGCTGCGGCTGCTGATCTGGACCCAGCTCGCCTTCAACATCGGCTTCTACGCCGTCCTGCCCTTCCTCGCCGAACACCTCGGCACCGCCATCGGCATGGCCGGCTGGCTGGTCGGCCTGGTGCTCGGCCTGCGCACCTTCAGCCAGCAGGGGCTGTTCGTGGTGGGCGGCGTCCTGGCCGACCGATACGGCATCCGGCCGGTGGTGCTGGCGGGCTGCGCGCTGCGAATCGTGGGTTTCGCGTGGCTGGGCTGGGCGGAGCGCACCTGGGCGGTGGTCGGCGCGGTGCTGCTGATCGGCTTCGCGGCCGCGCTGTTCTCGCCCGCCGTCGAGTCCGAGGTGGCCCGCCAGGCGGTGGTCTGGGAGAAGGCGGGCGGTGGACCCCGCACCCGCGTCCTGGCGCTGTTCTCCGTCGCCGGGCAGGCCGGGGCGTTCGTCGGACCACTGCTGGGCGCCCTCCTGCTGGCCGTGGACTTCCGTGCCGTCTGCCTCGCCGGGGCGGGGGTCTTCGTCCTCGTCCTGGCCGGACATCTACGGCTGCTGCCCCAGCACATCCCCGGCCGGGTGGCTGTTGTCGAGGGCTCGGACCGCACCCGGACCCGGGGCGGGATACGGGCGCTGCTGCGCAACCGGCGATTTCTCGCGCTGTGCCTGGCGTACGGCGTCTACTCGCTGGCGTACAACCAGCTCTACCTCGCCCTGCCCCTGGAAGTGGAGCGCGCGGTGGGCTCGCAGGCCCCGCTGGCCTGGCTGTTCGCGCTCTCCTCGGTGCTGGTCGTGACCGCCCAACTGCCCATCACCCACTGGGCCGCCGCCCGGCTGGACCTGCGCCGCTCCATGGCGGCCGGGCTGCTGCTGCTCTCCGCGGGCTTCGCCGCCGTGGCCGCCGCCCGCCCCGCCGACTGGACCGGCGCCGCCGGGCTGCTCCCGTCGGTGGCCCTCGTCGTACTGCTCACCCTCGGCCAGATGCTGCTCGCCCCGGCCGCCCGGGCCTGGGTGCCCGACCTCGCCGACGAGGGCAGGCTCGGCCTCTGCACCGGCGCCCTGTCGTCCGTCTCCGGCCTGGTCGTCCTGGCCGGCAGCGCGGCGACCGGCTCGCTGCTCGACGCGGGCCTGCCGGCCGCGGTTCCCTGGCTGGTGCTCACGGCGCTCCCGGTGGCGGCGGTCGCCCTGCTGCCGCGCCACCGGGACGCCGGGCCCACCCGGTGAATGGCCCACCCGCTGAACGGTCCACCCGGTGAACGTCGGGAGCCGCGCCGACCATGTCCGGGATGTGGAAACCCGCTTGGCCCTCCTTGACCGGGTGTACGCGCCACTGATTTGATCGAGGGCATGAAGCGACAGGATCTCACGCGACGACGCCACGTCGATCTCGCGCGTGTCTCCAGCGCGTCCTGTCCCTGTCGGGCCTGAGCGAGCCCGCCCCCACCCTCACCGCATCCTCCTCGCGCCGCCTTTGACCCATCCCGGCCGCGCGTGTTCCGGCTGTGCGTTCTTCCGCGCCGCGATATCACCTGCGTGATCGCGGCGCCGCGCCCGTACGCCTTGATGCCCCGTCAATTCGCTCCCGCGCCCTGACCGGCCGACCGGCCGGACCACCGCGTCGCACCACCTCCCCGAAGGGTCCGCCATGGCCACCGTCCTGTCCGTCTCCGGAAGCCCCTCCGCCACCTCCCGCACCGCCCGGCTGCTGCGCCACCTGGACGCCCGGCTGGAGCGCCACGGACACGAGGTGATACCGCTGGACGTCCGTACGCTCCCGGCCACCGCCCTGCTCGGCGCCGACTTCGCGCATCCGGCCATCGTCCGGGCCACCGCCCTGTTCGCGCGCGCGGATGGCGTCGTCATCGGTACGCCCATCTACAAGGCCGCCTACTCCGGTCTGCTCAAGTCCCTGCTCGACCTGCTCCCGCAGTACGCCCTCGAAGGCAAGACCGTGCTCCCGCTGGCCACCGGCGGCACCACCGCTCACGTCCTGGCCATCGACTACGCGCTGCGCCCAGTGCTCAACTCCATGGGCGCCGGACACATCGTCCAGGGCTGGTTCACCCTCGACAAGGACCTCCAGACCGGGCCGGACGGCGCCCTCACAGTCGCCCCCGGCTCCGCCGAAGCCCTCGCCCAGGTCGTCGACCGGTTCTCCCTCGCACTCGGCGGCACCCCGCTGCTCGCCGCCGCCGGCTGACACGCCCGAACGGCTCCGGCGCCCCCACTGTCCGTACCGGCCGCCCACCACCTTGAACGGAGTTTCCACGTGAGTCTCGCCTTCCACTGGTTCCTGCCCACCAACGGCGACAGTCGCCATGTCGTCGGCGGCGGCCACGGCTCCCCGGCCACCGCGACCGGCGGTGACCGGCCACCGACCGTCAACTACCTCTCCCAGATCGCCCGTGCCGCCGAGGACCTGGGGTTCGTGGGGGCGCTCACACCGACCGGCGCCTGGTGCGAGGACGCGTGGCTGACCACGGCCATGGTCAGCCAGCGCACCGAGCGGCTGAAGTTCCTGGTCGCCTTCCGGCCCGGCTTCCTGTCGCCCACCTTCGCCGCGCAGATGGCCTCCACCTACCAGCGGCAGACCGGCGGACGGCTCATGCTCAACGTCGTCACGGGTGGCGAGAGCCGGGAGCAGCGCGCGTACGGCGACTTCCTCGACAAGGACGCCCGGTACGCGCGCACCGGTGAATTCCTCGGCATCGTCCGGGACCTGTGGGACGGCAAGACCGTGGATCTGGCAGGTGAGCATCTGCGGGTGGAGGACGCCAAGCTGGCCCGGCTGCCCGACCCCGTCCCGCAGGTGTACTTCGGCGGCTCCTCACCCGCGGCGGGAGTGGTGGCGGCCCGGCACGCGGATGTCTACCTCACCTGGGGTGAGCCGCCCGGCGCGGTGGCGGAGAAGGTCGCCTGGGTGCGGGGGCTGGCGGCGAAGGAGGGGCGGAGCCTGCGTTTCGGCATCCGGCTGCATGTCATCACCCGGGACACCGCGGAGCAGGCGTGGGCAGAGGCGCGGCGGCTGCTGGACGGCTTCGACGAGGCGACCGTACGCGCGGTGCAGGAGGGCCTGGGCCACAGCGAGTCCGAGGGGCAGCGGCGGATGCTCGCCCTGCACGGCGGGGGCCGTGACGGCCTGGAGATCCACCCCAACCTGTGGGCCGGTATCGGGCTGGTACGCGGCGGGGCGGGAACCGCGCTGGTGGGCAGCCACGCCGAGGTCGCCGACCGGATCGCCGAGTATCACGCGCTGGGCATCGACGAGTTCATCCTGTCCGGATACCCGCACCTGGAAGAGGCGTACTGGTTCGGCGAGGGCGTGTTGCCGATCCTGCGTGAGCGGGGTCTGTGGAACCACCCTTTCCGCGGCGAGGGGCGGATCGCGGCGTAGATCCACTTCGCGGTGTCCAGGAGATCGTGAAAGACCTGGCGCGCAGGTACGGTGTCCCCCAACTGCCGTAGGGCGAGCGGCAGTCAATGGGGGACTGACGTGGGAACATCGGGGGATACGGCGCTGCGCGCACGTCTGGTCGAGGTGAGCCGCCTCGGCCGGACCGGCCGGTTGAGGCCGGGCGGTGAGGGCTGATGGAGTGGGATCTGACCCCCGATTGGCTCGATGACGCGGTTGGTCGTGCGCGTGGTGCGCGGCGGGAAGCGGCTGCTGAACACCCGGTACCATCTGGAGCAGGCGCAGCTCACCGAGGAGCAGTGGCGTACGCGGTGGCAGGCCGGGCGCCGGTTCCTGGCCGCGGACGGTGAGGGATCGTCCAGGACGCCGGCGGACGGCCGGAGCTCGGCTGAGCTGGGTGTTCAGGGGCTCGCCGAGCGGCCGTCCGGCTCCGTTCCGCTGTGGCTGGGAAGCGCGGCGGCCCTGGCGGGCAACTATCGGGCCCGGGCCGAGGAGTACGCGCGGATGTCCAGCCCCCGCCCGGCATACGACCTGCCGCGGTTCGTGGACACGCTGACGGAGCATGGCGAGCATGGCGAGGAGGCCGTCCGTTTCTTCTCCGTGGACCGTGGGGACTGGACCTTCCTGTGCGTGGTGACCGGTGACCTTTCGCGCGCTGGCCGCCACCGCGATCAGGAGCGCACCCGGGGCCTGACCCACCCTGCCACGCTTGCATGAGAACCATCGTTCTCGTAGAGTCCTCAGCAGAGGCGAGAACGATGGTTCTCTCCTGCGAGGAGCTGATATGTCTCAGGAATCACGTCCCCCATTTCCTCCCTTCACCAGGGAATCCGCCATCGAGAAGGTCCGCGCCGCCGAGGACGGCTGGAACACCCGCGACCCCGAGAAGGTCGCCCTCGCCTACTCGGTGGACTCCCGCTGGAGGAATCGCGCGGAGTTCGTCAACGGCCGCGACGAGATCGTCGCCTTCCTTGCCCGTAAGTGGCGCAGGGAGCTGGACTACCGGCTGATCAAGGAGTTGTGGGCGTTCGACGGCAACCGCATCGCCGTGCGCTTCGCCTACGAGTGCCGCGACGACTCGGGCAACTGGTACCGGTCGTACGGCAACGAGAACTGGGAGTTCGACGAGAACGGGCTGATGACGCACCGCTACGCCTGCATCAACGACCTGCCGATCAAGGAGTCGGAGCGGGTGTTCCACTGGCCGCTGGGACGCCGCCCGGACGACCACCCGGGGCTGGGCGACCTCGGCTTGTGAGGGCCTTGACCTCGGTCTGTGAGGGGCTTTGGCGTGCACTCGACGTGTTGGGTGGCCACCGACTAGGCTCGGGGGTGCGGCATCGCGTGTCGGTCACCGGCTGGGTGAGACATGGAGGTGTCGGGACATGCCTTGTGGAGGCATTCCAATATGTCAGTCGAGTTGAATCACACCATCGTGCACTCCCGGGACAAGCGGGAGTCCGCCGAGTTCCTGGCGAACATCCTGGATCTTGAGGTCGGTGCCGAATGGGGCCCGTTCATCCCCGTGGCCACCAGTAACGGGGTCACCCTGGACTTCGCCACGATCCCGGCCGAGTCCATCACCATGCAGCACTACGCCTTCCTCATCTCCGACGAGGAGTTCGACGCGGCCTTCGGGCGGATCAAGGACGCGGGGATCACCTACTACGCCGATCCGCACGGGAAGCAGCCGGGCGAGATCAACCATCACCACGGCGGGCGCGGCCTGTACTTCCACGATCCGGCCGGTCACGGCATGGAGATCATCACCCGCCCTTACGACAACCCCGAACAGGGCTGATCGTCGGGATCGTGAGTGACCCCACCGGCCGGGGCGGCGCCCCGGCCGGTGGGGTAAACGAGTTCACCGCGCCGCGCCCACGGTTTCCGCGGTCGCCTCGGTCAGGCAGGCATACGCCCGCAGCCGGTCCGGGTGTTCCCGCTCCGTGCCGACCCGCAGTGCCGCGTACGGCCCGGACAGCCCGGCAAGCCGTGGCATCTGACGGATGACCAGGGTGTCCCCGGGGGCGATCAGGCCGTCCAGGACCGCCTCGACGAGCAGATGGTTGAGGTGCACCAGGCAGTCGGCGACGGTGATTCCGGCCGTGGCCACGTACAGCTCGCGCCCCACGGGCGGCCGGTGGCGGGGGCCGATGGCCTCCGGGATCCGGACCGGTGTGTCCGGGCGGGGTGGCAGGCCACGGGAGCCGTCGAAGAGCTTGAGCAGTCTGCGCAGCCCGGCGGAGGCGCCCGCCGGGGCCGGTCCCGTCCATGCGGCCGAGCCGTCCTCGGCGATGTGGTCGAACCGGACCCGGTCGCCGAGGTTGTCCGGGTTACCGGCCAGGAAGATCGTACGGGAGAACGAGCCCCGCCACGCCGCCAGCCGCTCCGGCGCCAGGCCGATGGCGAACTCGCAGGTGGCGCGCGCCCATTCGGCCAGCTCGAAGCGGCGTACGACGGACACGGCGAGCAGCCCGTCGGTGTCCGCGAACTCCTGGATCCGGGCGTGCACCTCCGACAGGGCGGTGGCGGTGGACAGGTCCACCTCCTCGGCCAGATCGGGGCGGGCGACCCGGATGCGCCGCACGGCCTCGGCCCGCAGCAGGTCCTGGGAGAGCTTCACAGGAACACCGCCGGCAGCAACTCGTGGACCGGGGCCGGGCGGTGTTTGGCCAGCAGTCCGGAGGTCAGACGGTACGGGTCGACGTATGTGTGGTCGCCGCGCTGCCGCTCGAGGAAGCCGGTCAGCCCGGCTTCGGCCACCGCGTCGGCCGGGGCCTCGTACGACGCCAGCATCCGCTCGGCGCGCACCACGCACTGGCGCAGCAGGTCCGGGCGGAACGACTGCCGGTCGCCCGGCCCGAGCGTGGCGATGAAGTACAGCCGCATGCCGAGCCGCAGCGCCGGTCCGTCGTGGTCGGCGCCCAGGGCCTCGAGCAGCGCGCCCGCCGAGTGGCCGCGCCAGTCGCCGTGGCGCGCGGACCGGATCTGGCCGTCGATCGGCACCCGTCCCACCGGCACCCGCCGCACCACCGGTCCGAGCTCCGACAGCACACGCTGCAGCAGCTGGTAGTCGGGCTCCAGCTCGCGGTCGTAGAGCAGCACCACCTCGTCGTAGCCGGGGACGAGCGGGACCAGCTCACGCAGCGCGCACGCCAGGTAGTTGGGCCGCCCCTGCGCCGTGGCGATCTGCCGCAGTGGCAGCCCGTACCGGGTGGCGTCCAGATAGACCGGCCCGCCGTACTCGCGCATGTCCAGGCACAGCCCCAGTGGCACCAGGCGGTCGAGCACCTCGTCGAGGGTCATCCCGGGCGGCTGGTGTCCGGTGAGGCCGGGGTCGTGCATCCCCAGCCGCGCGTACTGCGCCGACCACAGCTCCAGGACCCGGGCGCTGGACGGATGCACCCAGCCGTGGTGCTCGATCGCGTCGAGGTACGGCCGCAGCGCGGCCACCGGGGCCTGGCGGCCGTCGGCGCGGTAGCCGACGTACAGCTCGCCGATCTCCTCCTCGGACAGCTGGGAGTAGTCGCTGTCACCGAGCGTGTGGTCCAGATACTCCCAGAAGCCGAGGGTCTGGTCGGTGGGGTGGTACGTGGTGGGGCTGTAGCGGTAGGTGACATCGGCCAGCCGCGCGGTGGCGCGGTACATCACATCGACCCAGAAGAGCCCCTTGAGGTGGCTGGGGGTCAGCGGTTTGCCGGGGGTGACGGTGACCGGTGCGAGCAGCACCCGGGGCCGGCCGTGGCGGGGCGCGGCCGGGGCGTCGGCACCACCGGGCAGTGGCGCCGGGCCGTCGGGGCCACCGGGGAGCGGCGCCGGGGCGTACGAGCGCCCGGGGTCGCCGCGGAGCAGCGGTATCGGTTCCACGGTCCCCGTCATGCGGCGCGGCTTCCGTGGACCAGGAACACCCTCTCGGCGCCCTCGGCCGTGCGCGGTGGCACGGGGTCCCGCCACCGGCCGTAGTGGGCCGACGGCTCCCCGGGCTGCACCGCCTCGACGGCGAAGCCGTGCCGCCCGAACAGCGTCTCGGGCTGGTCCGTGCCGAACACCCACGGGCAGCCCCAGTCGGCGAACACCTTCAGCAGGCCACGCATGTTCGGCGCGGTCAGCGCCACGTCGTTGACCACATCCGCGCCGATGCGGCTGCCGGGTGCCGTCACCGCGGCGACCCGCCGCAGCAACCCCTCGACCTCAGCCTCCGCGAAGTAGTACAGCAGCCCTTCGAAGAGCCAGGTCGAGGGCAGACCGGGGTCGTAGCCCGCCTCCAGCAGAGCGCCCTCCCAGCCGGGGGCGAGCAGATCGGCGGGGACCGGGCGGCGGTCGGCGCCGGGCGTCTCGGCGGCGAGCAGCTTCTCCTTGACCTCCAGGACGGACGGCCGGTCGATCTCGAAGAAGCGGACGTGGTCCGGCCACTCCAGCCGGTAGGCGCGCGAGTCCATGCCCGCCGGGGCCAGCACGATCTGGGTCATCGACGGGTCGGCGGCCGCGCTTTGCAGCCAGTCGTCGAAGAACCGGGTGCGGATGGGGTTGAAGTCGAAGGTGCTCGGCACCGTGCGCGGGACCTCGCCGTCCGGGAAGGTCGCCGATCGGATCTCGGCCAGCAGCTCGGGGCCCGCGTCGCCGACGAGCGTTTGCGCGTACGGGTCGTGGTAGAGCCGGTCGTCCCTGCGGCTCTCCCCGGCCCGGAGCGCGGCGGTGAGCAGACAGGTGCGCTCGATGGCGTCGAGTTGCGTCATGATCGATCTCCTTGCCGGGCGGCCGCGCCGGTGAGCTGCCGCCAGTTCTCCGGGTCCTGTCGGAAGAGCCGGTCCTTGACCTGAGTGGGGCGCACCCCGCGGCCGACCGATTCCTGCCACTCCGCCAGGAAGGCGTCGCGGTCGAGCCGGATCAGTTCGGCGGGGCCGAGCCGGCCGGCGTCGCGGGCCGCACGGTAGTCGGCCGACTCTCGGATGAGCTCGGTGTCGAGCGCCGCGGTGAGCCGCCGTGTCTCGTCGGTGCTCCACGCCGACTCGCCGGCCAGGGCGAACACATAGCGGGGCGGCCGGCCGTCCGGGGTCTCCACATGGCATGCGGCGTTGCGCACGGCGAGGCCGGCGCCGCCCAGTGCGGACTGCAGGGCCCGGACGACCTGGGCGTCGCGCAGCCGCTCCCCGGCCACGTCGGAGCGGTTCTTGCGGCCCGCGTACGACACCCGCGGCACACCGCCGGGCTGGGACGGCACGTCGACCACGCGGACCACATCGCCGCCCGCGTAGCGGTACAGGCCGCCGACATGGCTGTAGATCGCGTGGTACTCCCGGCCCGGCTCCAGCTCGTGCGGTGCGAGCGTTTCCACATCGGGGCCCAGGTCGCGGTCGGCGTCCACGAACTCGTACACGGAGGCCGTGACGACCAGGCTGCCCGCCGTCGGGTGCCGGTCAAGCGCCACGCCGACCGGGCCCTCGGAGGCCGCCACGGGCGCCGGCAGGGCCGTCACCGAGGGGCCGAACTCCTCGCGGAGCCGGGGCAGATAGAGCGAGGCGAGGCCGGTGGTCCAGCAGAACAGCAGCCGCATGTTCGGCCAGATGTGGGCGGGCCGTACGGTGCCGAAGTACGCCGCCAGCCGCTCCAGTTCGGCGGCGCGCTCCCGGTTGGGGGAACGGAACGGATGGCCGCCGAGCGTGCCGTCGCGGACGTCCTTGACGATCCGCGGCCACCACAGCCTCAGCTGGTACGGCACCGCGGCGACCATCGCCGGATTGATCCCGATGACACAGCGGACATCGCTTTCGACGGCCATGCGCAGCCGCAGATACATCTTCTCCACGTGGTCGTCCGCCGCCACCGGCACCGGCAGGGTGGCCCAGGGGGCCGCGGTGCCGGGCTCGGCCGACAGATGCTCGCCGAACATCTTCCCGAAGTCCACCTGGCTGGCGCCGACATGGGGGCGTCCGGAGGCGGTGGTGGCGGGCGCGACGACGGGGTCGTGCTTGAGGTTGAGCACCGCGTCCGGCCGGGTGAGGACGTCCGGGAAGTGTTCGGCCATCGGAGCCCAGGCGGCGTAGTAGAAGGGGAAGAAGGTGGTGTGCATGAAGCGCGGGGTGACCGGGATCTTCTTATGCGCTCCGGTGCTGCCGCTGCTGGTGAAGAACACCGCGGGCTGGTCGGCGGTCAGGACGTTGGGCTCGCCCTCGGCCATGCGCTCGATCCACGGCGAGAGCGCCGTGTAGTCCTGGACCGGAACCGCCTTGCGGAGGTCGTCCAGGGTGCGCAGCCGGTCGAAGCCGTGGGCCTTGCCGTAAGCCGTTCCCGCGTTGAACGTCAGCAGGTCGGTGAGGACTTCGCGCTGCCGCGCCGCCGGGTCCGAGAACGCCCGCCGCAGCCGTTTCCGCTCTTCGAACACGCGGGCCCGGTAGCTGTCGAGCCGGTCCTCGGCGGCCGGCGGCTCGGTGCTCGGGGGCTCGGTGTTCTGTGCCCCGGTGTTCGGGACCTCCGCGGCCTGGGGCTCAGCGGTCTTCATCTGACAACACCTTTCGTATGGCCTGAGCGGTCTGGGCGATATCGCCCTGCGCCCGGATCACCGTGACCGGCAGATGGCTGATCTCGTCGAGCATCAGGCGCCGCAGTTTGGTCTGGTAGGCCGCGAAACCCTTGGGGTCGGGGCGGTCCCCGTAGTACTCCAGCCGGTTGGTGGCCGCGCCGTTGCCGGAGCGGCGCCAGGCCGTGGCGGTGGACACGTCCAGGAACACCACGCGCCGCGGCTGCGGAAAGGAACGCCACCACGTGAACATCGGGTTGTCCCGCAGCCCGGCGAGCCGGCACTTGGCCAGGATCTTGTAGTAGTACGAGTCGACGAGCGTGGGTGACGACGGGTCGCTCGCCTCGATGCGGTCGCGAAGATGCACCACGGCCGTCTGGAGCAGACTGGCCGTGAATTCCGGCGAGTAGTCCGTCCCCAGGGACGGCAGCACATCCACCGCCACATCCCTGCGCAACCGGCCGATCAGCGCGTGGGCGGGCTGAAGGAAACGTTCGTCCGTGGAGATGAGCCGCCAGGCCGGGGACGAGCTGGCGAACTCGGACATCACCGAGGACTTTCCGGCGTAGTCCGGCCCCAGGAGGACGGAGAAACCGGGATGGGTCGTCCGCACGATCGGCACTCCTTACGTAGTTCCGGTGCTCGCCACCGCGGTCCGGGCCGCGGTGGCGGCCCGCCGATCGGCTGCCGGGGGTGCCGTCCCGGCTGGGTGGGGAAAGTCAACATCGCCGGGATTGGTGTTTGATCAGGAGAAAATGGGATGCGAGCGGGTGTTCGGAAGTCGCGGGCCGGAAAGTGGAGCGGCAGCCACCAGATCGGTGTTGACATCGAATAACACGCCGCACGCCCGGGCCCGCTGGACGAAAGTTGATGTCCATATCCTGGTCCGCCTCTCGGCGGGGGCGGGCGGAAGGCCGGAAGACCGGACCTTTCTCCGGACTTTTCTTGCCACGCAGAACACTGCGGCCCGTAGGCCACGGCGACTAGAGTGATCGACGAGCGTCGGGGGACAAGGCTCGGAGGCGAAGGAATGCGGGGGACGGCCTTTTCGCGCGCGTGTGCGGAGCGGCAGTGGGAACGGCCGGTGGTCTTTCTCATGGTCTACGCGACGGTGGCCGCGCGGCTGGGGGAGCCGGCGGAGGTGACCGCGCGCCAGTTCCACCGGTGGCGGCAGCCCGGGCCGCCCTGCCCTCAGCCCTCCGCACAGCGTGTCCTGGAGGAGATGTTCGGCACCCCGCTGCACCGCCTCGGCTTCGACCTGCCCGAACATCGCCGACGGGACACGGCGGCACCCCGGGTGGCCGCGGCCGAGCCGCCCCCGGCCGCACTGCGGTTCGCGGTCCTGGGGCCGGTGCGGGTGCGGCGCGGCGACGAGACACTGGCCGCGGGGCGGCCGCAGGAGCGCGCCCTGCTGTGCGCGCTGCTGATGCGCCGCGGCCACACGGCCACCGCGCAGGAACTGATGGACGCGGTGTGGGGCGGCAAACCGCCGCGCCGCGCGCTCGCGACCCTGCGGACGTACGCCTTCCAACTGCGCAAGACCCTCGGCCCCCGCGCCCTCGTCTCCGACTCCGGCGGATACGCGCTGCACATGCCGCCCGAGGCACTGGACCTGGTGGTGTGCGAGGGCTACGAGGCGCAGGCAAGGATCGCGCGGGCCGCGGGCGAACTGCCGCGCGCCCGGACACTGCTCCGCAAGGCCCTGGACCTGTGGGACGGCGAACCGCTCGGCGGTGTCCCAGGGCCCTACGCCCAGGCACAGCGCGCCCGTCTGACGGAGTGGCGGCTCACCCTGTTACAGACCCGTCTGGAACTCGACCTGGAACTGGGCCACCACACCGCCGCCATCGCGGAGCTCACCGCGCTGTCCGTCGAATACCCGCTGCGGGAGCGGCTGCGCGCGCTCCAGATGCTCGCGCTGTATCGCGGCGGCCGACAGGCCGAAGCGCTGCGGGTGTACACCGACACCCGCCATCTGCTCGCCGAAGAGCTCGGCGTCGACCCCGGCCCCGAGCTGACCGAGCTCTACCAGAACGTCCTGTGCGCCTCCCCGGCCCTCGCCCGCCCCACGGCCCCGCGACGGCGCCCGCCCGCCAAGGACACCGTCCCGTACGCCTCACCGCGCCCCGCACCAATCCCCGCGCAGCTCCCGGCGGAATCAGCCGACTTCACCGGCCGGGCCGCCCTCGTGCACCGGCTGGCCGAGCAACTGCCACGCGTCCAGGGCGCGGTGATGCCCGTCCTCGCCGTCCGCGGGCTCGGCGGAGTGGGCAAGACCGCGCTGGCGTTACGCGTCGCCCATACGGTCCGCGGCCACTTCCCCGACGGGCAGCTCTACGCCGATCTACTCGGCCACGGCGCCGGCCCCGCCCAGCCCGGAGCCGTCCTCGCCGCGTTTCTGCGCGCCCTGGGCATACCCGCCGCCGCCGTCCCCGAAGGAACACCCGAACGGGCCGCGCTCTACCGGTCCACCCTCGCCGGCCGCCGGGTGCTGGTCCTGCTCGACAACGCCCACGACGGACCCCAGATCCGCCCCCTGCTCCCCGGCGCCCCCGGCTGCGCCGCCCTGGTCACCAGCCGCGCCCGGCTCGCCGACCTCGACGGCGCCCGCCCGCTGGACCTCGACGTCATGACCCCGGAGGAAGCCCTCACCCTGTTCACCCGCGCCATCGGCGAGGAGCGCGCCGAGGCAGAACCCGTCGCCTGCCGCGAGACCGTCGCCGCCTGCGGCTTCCTCCCGCTGGCCATCCGTATCGCCGCGGCCCGCCTGTCCGCCCGCCCCGCCTGGACCGTCGCCGCCCTGGCCGCCCGGCTGGCCGACGAGCGCGGCCGGCTGGACGAGCTGCGGATCGGCGACCTCACCGTCGCCTCCTGCTTCGCCTCGGCGTACCGCCGCCTGAGACCCGACCAGGCACGCGCCTTCCGCCTGCTGGCGCTCGCGGACGGCCCCGAACTGTCCCTGTCCGTGGCCGCCGCGCTGCTCGGCCGCGACCGGCACGACCCGGATGTCGAACCCCTGCTGGATTCCATCGTCGACAGCGGCCTCCTGGAGTCACCCGCCCCTGGCCACTACCGCTACCACGCCCTGATCCGGCTCTACGCCCGCCGGCGCGCCGACACCGAGGCCGATGCCGGCGGCGGGGACGGGGGAGATCAGCTCCTCACGGCCACCCCCTTGAAGAACGTGTAGTGAAACGTCCCGCCGTCGTCCGCCGTCCGGCGCAGATCGGCGATGCCCCGGTCCCAGTCGCTCCGGGTGATCAGGTCCGCGGCCAGCGCGTCGTCGCGGACGGACTCGACCATGGCGATGAAGGTGTTGCGGGTGAAGCCGTCCACCAGGGCCGGGCGGGTCCGGTCGGCGTAGACGGTCCGCGGGCGGACGACCACGTCGTCGTACCCGGCCTCGGCCAGCAGCGGCTGCAACCGCCGGCCGATCAGGGCGTCGCCGCCCGCCGCCGACTGGAGCTGGATCTGGCGGTCGATCGCCGCGTGGGCGTAGGGGCTGGAGGGATGGAAGAAGGCCGAGCCGTGGTCCCCCTCGATCACGGTGATCGTGCCCCCGGGCCGCAGTACCCGCCGCAGCCCGGCCAACGCCCGCCCCGGGGCGCGCAGATGCTCCAGTACGAAGCAGACGAAGACATGGTCGAACGACGCGTCCGCGAACGGCAGGCCGAACACATCGGCGTGGCACCACTCCACCCGGGCTTCCGGTGCGTGGGCCGTCACGTTGGCGCGGGCGCGGGCGAGGGAGGCGGCGGAGACGTCCGTCGCCACGATGTGTGCTCCGGGGCTGGACGCGACCAGATGGACGGTCTGGGCGCCCACCCCGCAGCCCACTTCCAGCACCCTGCTGCCGGCCGGGTAGGCCGTGTCCGCGTGCAGCAGCGCGGCGAGCGTGTCCGCCTGATCGCCGAGGCGGCGGGCCTCGTGGCGCGAGTAGCCGTGTACGTAGCCGCGCGACGTGTCCGTGCCCGTGTCCGTGTCCGTGTGCATGCCTTTACGGTGTCGCCATAATGGCCCGGTGAACAGGTCCAATGAGGGGCCCGCTGACCGGTCCATAATCTCCGGCTCCGACTTCCTTCAGCTGAGCACCGAGGAGGCCCCGCCGGGCGGCCTCGCCGACTGGCTGGCCCGGCGGCTGCGGGCCGCGATCGCGGACGGGCGTCTGCCGGTCGGCAGCAGGCTGCCGGCCACCCGCGTGCTGGCCGGGGAGTTGCGGGTGTCCCGTGGCGTTGTCACCGAGGCTTATCGGCGGCTGACCGAGGACGGGCATATCGCCGGGCGCGGGCGGGGCGGCACGGTCGTGGTCGCCGCCCCGGTGGCGACGGCGCCGACGCCAGACACCCGTGAACCATCGGGTGGCCGCCCGCCGGCCGACGCGCTGTTCGCCGCCCCGCCCGGCGCGGACATCTTCGACGCGCTGCGCACGGCACCGGCCCGGATCGACCTGTCGCCCGGTCTGCCCGACCTGGCCTCGTTTCCGCGTACCGCGTGGCTGCGCGCCGAACGCTCCGTACTCGCCGGCCTCTCGGCGGCCGACTTCGGATACGGGGATCCCCGCGGGACCCCCGCGTTGCGGCTGGCCGTCGCCAACTGGCTGGCCCGCAACCGCGGCATCAGGGCGGACCCGGACGGTGTCCTCGTCGTGGCCGGTACCGCCCAGGCGCTCGGGCTCATCGGGCAGGTGTTCCGGACCGACGGGATCCACAAGGTGGCCGTGGAGGACCCCGGCTCGCTGGGAGCCCGGCAGCATCTTCGCCACTGCGCGCTGGACACCCCGGCGGTCCCGGTCGACCCCGAGGGCGTACGCGTCGACGCGCTGCGTGCCACCGGCGCCCCGGCCGTCCTGCTCACCCCGGCACACCAGTTTCCGACCGGGGTGGTGCTCGGCGGCGAGCGGCGGCGCGAGCTGATGCGGTGGGCCGGCGAGGGCGGGGTGATCGTCGAGGACGACTACGACGCCGAACACCGCTACGACCGGCCACCCGCCCCCGCCCTGCGGTCGATGCTCGCCGAACACGTCTGCTACGCCGGAAGCGTGTCCAAGCTGCTCGCCCCCGCCCTGAGGGTGGGCTGGGTGCTCGCGCCGCCCAAGTACCGGGACGCGTTGGTGGCCGCCAAGCGGTTCGCCGACCTCGGCAATGCCGCGCTGCCCCAGCTGGTGCTGGCCCATCTGATGGAGTCGGGCGAGCTGGAACGCCATCTGCGCCAGCTGCGCCGCCGCCACCGTCGCCGCCGGGACGCGATGATCGGCGCCATCCGCACCCAGCTGCCGGGCGCGGTGGTGCACGGCGCCGCGGCGGGCCTGCATCTGATGGTCACCTTCGACGGCGACTTCTCCGACACCGACCTCGCCGCCGCCGCGCTCGCACACGGCGTGAAGACCCAGCCCCTGTCGTGGCACAGCATCCGTCCCGGCCGCCCGGGGCTCGTCCTGGGCTACGCCGCGAGCACGCCGACCGCCATCGCGGAGGGCATCGCGCTCATCGGCGAGGCGCTGCGCTGATCAGGACTGCACTAGTTTGGGGGTGTGGGCGGCGATGCGACGACGCTGTTCCTCTGCGGCGATGTGATGCTCGGCCGTGGCGTCGACCAGATTCTCCCGCACCCCGGGGATCCGGAGCTGCGGGAGCCGTACATCCGGGACTCCAGGGCGTATGTCGAGCTGACCGAGGAGGCACACGGCCGGGTGCCGCACCCGGCGGACTACGCGTGGCCGTGGGGCGACGCGCTGCGGGTGCTGGAGGAGACGGCGCCCGACGCCCGGGTGGTGAACCTGGAGACCAGCGTGACCCGGAGCGACGAGTTCGCGCCGGGGAAGAGCGTGCACTACCGGATGAGCCCGGCCAATCTGCCCGCCCTGGCCGCGGGCCGGCCCGATGTCTGCGTCCTGGCCAACAACCACGTGCTGGACTTCGGCCGTCACGGCCTTGTGGAAACGCTCGACGCCCTGGCCGGGGCACGGCTGCGGGTGGCGGGCGCGGGGCGGGACGCCGCCGCGGCGCGGCGGCCGGCGGCCGTTCCGGTCCGCGGTGGCCGACGTGTGCTGGTCTTCTCCTGCGGCACGGGGTCCAGCGGTATCCCGTACGAGTGGGCCGCCGCCGAGCACGACCCCGGCGTCGACTTCCTCCCCGAGCTGTCGGAGGCCCGCGCGGCCCGGTTGGCCCGCCGGATCCGGCAGCTGAAGCGGCCGGGCGATATCGCCGTCGTCTCCATCCACTGGGGCGGCAACTGGGGGTACCGCGTCTCCGACGATCAGATCCGCTTCGCACACGCGCTGATCGACGGCGGCGCCGATGTGGTGCACGGCCACTCCTCGCACCACCCCCGCCCCCTGGAGGTGTACCGCGGCAAGCTCGTCCTCTACGGCTGTGGCGACTTCATCGACGACTACGAGGGCATCACCGGCTACGAGGAGTACCGGGACGATCTGCGGCTGATGTACTTCGTCGCGGTGGCCCCGGACAGCGGTGAGCTCGCCGGGATCCGGATGGTGCCCATGCGGGCCCGGCGGATGCGGCTGTGCCACGCCACCCTCGGCGACGCCCGCTGGCTGCGGACGGTGCTCGACCGGGTCAGCGCCGACTTCGGCTCCCACGTCGTCCTCGACCGGGACGGCGCCCTCTCCCTGGAGCGGCCCTGACGGCCATCACCGGAACGGAGCGCTGAGCGTGAAGATCGACTGGAACCGGCGTACCTGCGCCCGGCGCGGCCACGTCACCTACGCGCCGACCGAGGGTGAGCTACGCGAGCGGCTGCGCGCCGCCACCGCGCTGGGCGAGGCCTGGCGCTGTCTGCGCTGCGGCGACTTCGCCCTCGGCGCCCCGCACGGCTCCGGCCCCGCGGCCGACGCCCCCCTCGTCACGCGCGGCAGGGCGTTGCGGGACCTGATCGTGATGCGTTTCATCGCCGCCGAGCGGATCGTGCGCGGGCTGTTCGTGCTGCTGGCCGCCGTCGCGGTGTGGCGGTTCAGCAACAGCCGGTCCGCGGTGCGCCAGCTCTTCCAGGAGGACCTGACCGTCTTCCGGCCGGTCGCGCGCCACTTCCACTACGACCTCGACCACTCGCCGGTGGTCGACACCGTCCGTAAGACCTTCGAGTACCGGCACTCCACCCTCGTGATCGTGGCCGTGGTGCTGGCCGCCTACGCGGCCCTCACACTCGTCGAGGGCGTGGGGCTGTGGCTGCTCAAGCGGTGGGCCGAGTATCTGGCGGTGGTGGCCACCGCCGCGTTCCTGCCGCTGGAGATCTACGAGCTGACCGAGAAGATCAGCTGGCTGAAGATCGCCACCTTGGTGGTCAACATCCTCGCCGTGCTCTACATCCTGCTCTCCAAGCGGCTCTTCGGGCTGCGCGGCGGCCGTGCCGCGTTCGAGGCGGAGCGGCACAGCGCCTCGCTGCTGGAGGTGGAGGCCGCGGCCGATCATCCGGTCATCCGGTCTTGATCATTCGCCCCGGCCGTGCGGGGGAGTGACGATACGCTCGGGCCGCGGACGAAACGCTGATGCGAGAACGGCAGGAGCTGGCGCGGGCCATGAACACCGACCTGACCAACACCACATCGAGCAAGATCAACGCGGCCTTGGTACAGGCCCGCAGGGCGATCGGCAGTCCGGCGGTCGGCATGGTGCTGACGCTGGTCATCGTCACCGATGAGGCCAACCACTACGACGCCCTCAAGGCCGCGGGCGAGGCCTCCCAGGAACACCCCTCGCGGATCCTCGTGGTGATCAAGCGGCCCGGCCGCACCCCGCGTGAGCGCGGCAGCTCCCGGCTGGACGCCGAGGTGCGCGTCGGCGGCGGCGACGGCAGCGGCGAGACCGTACTGCTGCGGCTGCGCGGTGAGATCGCCCAGCACCCCGAGTCGGTGGTGCTGCCGCTGCTGCTGCCGGACGCCCCGGTCGTGGTCTGGTGGCCGGTCGACGCCCCGGACCACCCGGTCAGGGATCCGCTGGGCAGGCTGGCGCAGCGGCGGATCACCGATGCGTACGCGGTCGAGCGCCCGCTGCGGGAGCTGGCGGCCCGCGCCGCCTCGTACGCGCCCGGCGACACGGACCTGGCCTGGACCCGGCTCACGCCCTGGCGGTCCATGCTGGCCGCCGCGCTGGATCAGGCGCGGGCCGCGGTGACCTCGGCGGTGGTGGAGAGCGAGGCGGACAACCCGAGCGCCGAGCTGCTGGGGCGCTGGTTCGCGGACCGGCTGAAGGTGCCGGTCGAGCAGGTGGTCACCGACGGGCCGGTGGTCACGGGGGTCCGGCTGCGCACCGCCGCCGGGGACATCCACATCGACCGCCCGGACGGCCCGGTGGCCACGCTGTCCATTCCGGGTCAGCCCGACCGTACCCTCGCGCTGAAGGTGCGCAGCACCGCCGAGCTGATCGCCGAGGAGCTGCGGCGGCTCGATCCCGACGAGGCGTACGCCGCCGCGCTGCGCGCCACGGTTCCGTCCGCCGCGCTCGGACAGCTCGGCTGACCCGTCTCACGACCCCTCCCACCAGGCACGACGGCCGATCTGAAACGATGCCCTTCCCTCCGCCACGGGCGGGGGGAATAGGGGCGGCAGGTGTCACGTTCCGGGGATATAGTTGAATCGTAAACATCCTAGGAGGGTGAGACCGGTGCAGTTCGGGATCTTCACGGTCGGCGATGTCACGACGGACCCCACCACGGGTCGGGAGCCGACCGAGCACGAGCGGATCAAGGCGATGGTCACCATCGCCCAGAAGGCGGAAGAGGTGGGCCTCGACGTCTTCGCGACCGGTGAACACCACAACCGGCCGTTCGTGCCCTCGTCCCCGACCACCATGCTGGGCTGGATCGCGGCCCGCACCGAGCGGCTGATCCTGTCCACCTCCACCACGCTGATCACCACCAACGACCCGGTGAAGATCGCCGAGGACTACGCGATGCTCCAGCACCTGGCCGACGGCCGGGTGGACCTGATGATGGGCCGCGGCAACACCGGCCCGGTCTATCCGTGGTTCGGGCAGGACATCCGCCAGGGCATCCCGCTCGCGATCGAGAACTACGCGCTGCTGCGCCGGCTGTGGCGTGAGGACGTCGTCGACTGGGAGGGCAAGTTCCGCACCCCGCTGCAGGGCTTCACCTCCACGCCGCGGCCGCTGGACGACGTGCCTCCGTTCGTCTGGCATGGCTCCATACGCTCGCCGGAGATCGCCGAGCAGGCCGCCTACTACGGTGACGGCTTCTTCGCGAACAACATCTTCTGGCCCAAGCACCACTTCCGGAAGCTGGTCAACCTCTACCGGGAGCGGTACGCGCACTACGGGCACGGCACGCCGGAGCAGGCCATCGTCGGCCTCGGCGGGCAGGTGTTCATGCGCCGTAACTCGCAGGACGCCGTCCGTGAGTTCCGGCCGTACTTCGACAACGCGCCCGTCTACGGCCACGGCCCCTCCCTGGAGGAGTTCACGGCCGAGACGCCGCTGACCGTCGGCAGCCCGCAGGAGGTCATCGAGAAGACGCTGACCTTCCGGGACACCTTCGGCGACTACCAGCGCCAGCTGTTCCTCGTCGACCATGCGGGCCTGCCGCTGAAGACGGTGCTGGAACAGCTCGACCTGCTCGGCGAGGTCGTCGAGGAGCTGCGCAAGGAGTTCGCCAAGAACCGCCCGGCCGAGGTGCCGGACGGCCCCACCCACGCGTCGCTGGTGGCCCAGCGCGACGCCAAGGCCCTTGAGGAGGTCGCCCACCAGTGAGCAGGGGGCACCTCCCAGCGGTAGCTGGGGGAGCACACGCGGCTGCCGGGCCGCGGATGGCGGCGATGCCCGCGCCTACGCCGCGTGGGCGGAGAAGTGAACGAGGAGAAAAATGAACGATGTCGTACGGATTCCGCAGCAGGCCGGCGCCCCCCGGCCGGTGAGGCTCGCGGTCGTGTCGGCCGGGCTGAGCGTGCCCTCGTCCACCCGGCTGCTGGCCGACCGGCTGGCTGAGGCCACCCGGCAGCGGCTGGTGGCGGACGGGCACGGGGTCGAGGCGCACGTGGTCGAGCTGCGCGACCTGGCAGGTGACATCGCGAACAACATGGTGACGGGCTTCCCCTCGGGCGCCCTGGAGGAGGCGATCGAGACCGTCACCGGCGCGGACGGGCTGATCGCGGTCACCCCGGTCTTCTCGGCCTCCTACAGCGGGCTGTTCAAGTCGTTCTTCGACGTGATCGACAACACCGCCCTGGTCGGCAAGCCGGTGCTCGCCGCCGCGACCGGCGGCACGGCGCGCCACTCGCTCGCGCTGGAGCACGCGCTGCGGCCGCTGTTCGCCTACCTGCGGGCGATCGTGCTGCCCACCGCGGTGTACGCCGCGTCGGAGGACTGGGGCGGCTCCGGCGATCCGCTCACCGACACCCTGCCCACCCGCATCGACCGCGCGGCCGGCGAACTGGCGGACCTGGTCGGCGGCCGCCGGGGCGCCGCGGCCCCCGAAGCCGAGGCCGTCGTGCCGTTCGAGCAGCAACTAGCCGCTCTGCGGCCCGAATGACCGCTCACCTCAGGAAGGAGCTCACATGATCGACAACTTCAACAGCTACCAGCCCGACGGTGAGCCCACCGCCGACCGCTGGGTCACCGCGCTGAGCCTGTTCGACGACAAGGAGCGCGAGGAGACCACCGCGGAGCGCTGGGAGCGGGCCGGGCTGTACTTCGAGGCGAAGCAGTACGCCGAGGCCGCCCGCCTCCTCGTCCAGGTCGTCGAGGAGGCCCCGGAGCAGACCGCCCCGCGGCTGCTGCTGGCCCGCGCCTACTACCACTCCGCGCAGCTGGGCCGCGCCGAGGAGCAGCTGCGTGAGGTGATCGCGCGTGACCCGGTCGAGCACTACGCCCATCTGATGCTGGGCCGTACGCTCCAGCGGCAGGGGCGCGCCGAGGAGGCCGGGACATGGCTGCGGATGGCCGAGGCGTTCTCCACGGGCCAGGCGCTCGAGCTGGACTGACCGGCCTGAGCCGACAGGGCGGCGGCCGGACCTGAGGGTTCGGCCGCCGCGTCTGACATGGCGGCGACGGGCCGGGGCCGACGGGCCCCGGCCCGTCGCCGGGGCGGGGTGTCAGCGGCCCATCGTGAGCCCGTCACGCGCCGCGCCCCTGCTGAGTACGGCGCGGCGGATGGTGTCCAGGGCCTCGGTGTGCCCGCCGGCGCGCGGGAGGTTGACCACCCTGATCGGGTCGTTGTCCACGCCGTGGGGGATGAACTCCGCCTTCTTCACGGTCCATGGTTTGTCCGTGGTGGCGGGCGGGGCGAAGGTGAAGCGGGCGGCCGAGCCCATCTGGCCGCGCGGGTCGTTCATGACGCCCGCGACCTGGTCGCCCATGCCGTAGACGACCCAGGTGTCGTTCACTTTCTCGTACGCCTGGGGTATGTGGGCGTGGGTGCCGAGGATGAGATCGATGTCGTGGCGCCCGCCGTCCATCGAGGCGGTGAGTTTCTTGGCGACCGAGAGCTGGAGCTGATCCGGCGCCTCCTGCCACTCGGTGCCCCAGTGCAGGCTCACCACGACCACGTCGGCCCCGGCCCGGCGGGCGGCCCGGGCGTCCTTGACGATCTGCGCCGGGTCGATGAGGTTGACCAGCCACGGCTGGCCCTTGGGTACGGGGATGCCGTTGGTGCCGTAGCTGTAGGCGAGCTGGGCGACCGTGGCGTCACCGGCCTTCATGAGGGTCGGCATCGCGTGCTCCTCGGCGGAGCGGGCCGATCCGGCGTGTCGCAGACCGGCGCGGTCCATCGCGTCGAGGGTGCGGGTCACGCCTTCCGCGCCGGCGTCCAGCGTGTGGTTGGAGGCGGTGGAGCAGGAGTCGTAGCCGAGCTCCTTGGCGGCCTCGGCGACCTCCGGCGGGCTTTTGAAGGTCGGGTAGCCGGTGAACGGCCCGCCCACGGCGCCGTAGACCGTCTCCATATGGCATATCGCCAGGTCGGCCCCGGAGACCACGGGCTCGGCCCCGGCGAGCATGGGTCCGAAGTTGTAACCGTTGCCGCCCGCGTCCGTGCGCGCCTGGCGGATCACCGAGTCATGGATCAGCAGGTCACCGGTGGCCACCAGGGTGAACCCCTTGGTGGGCCCGGGCTTCGCCGCGGCCGCGGTCCGGGAGGACTTCTCCCCCGATTCGGGGGTGGCGGGTATGCCGGCGGTGCACGCGGTCGCCGCGCCGAACAGCGCGGCGACCACGAGCGCGGTCCGTTGACGGGGCTCGAGAGACAACAGGCT
Source organism: Streptomyces sp. NPDC020845 (assembly GCF_044334165.1). Lineage (NCBI taxonomy): Bacteria > Bacillati > Actinomycetota > Actinomycetes > Kitasatosporales > Streptomycetaceae > Streptomyces > Streptomyces sp. NPDC020845. Next base: position 169,021 of record NZ_JBIRSJ010000001.1, read on the forward strand.
CACCTCACGCTCACATGGGCCAAATAGGTGGATAGTCGTATTTATGTGCGTGTGGGAGCCCGCTTGAGTCGCGACAGCGCCGGGCTTCACCGGAACGGCCGACGAAACGCACCCGATGGGCCCACACCGCTACGCCGCCGGGCCGAGCGCCGCGGCGTGTCGTCGGGGCGGGGGCGGGGGCGGGACGCGGGGCGGGGTGCGCGGTTCGCGGCAGTTCGTTAAGGCCGACAGTTGCCATTGCAGCGAACTGCCAGGCCATTCGGCCGCATTACGGCCCTACACTCGGGAAACCACACCGGAAATCGGCAGCCTACTTATCGAGGAGGCCAGACCCCTCATGCCCGCCAATGGCCCCGCCCCGGGGATTCCGCTTGCCGCTCAGCGCGAATTCTGGATCGCCCACTCCCTGCGCCCGGACAGCGTCGCCTACAACATCGGCGAATATATCGAGATACGCGGTCGGCTCCGTTTCGATTTATTCGAGTCCGCCCTGCGCCACGCCTTCGCCGAATGCGCGGCGCTCGCGGTGCGGTTCATCGCGGACGAGGCCGGTCCGCGCTGGGCCGTCAAGGGACGCGACGACTTCCCGCTCGTCCGCGTCGATCTGACGGCCGAAGCGGACCCGCGCGCCGCAGCCGAGCGATGGATGGTGGAATTCTTGGCCAGGCCGGTTCCGCTGCCGGACGGTGAGCTGGTCGCCTACGCGGTGATCCAGTTGGCGGATGATCTCTATTACTGGTGCAGCCGATACCACCACATTCTCGTCGACGGATTCAGTGGACCGCTTATCGCGCACCGAGTGGCGGGGGTCTACTCGGCGCTGGACGCGGGCGAGGAAATACCGCCGAGCCCCTTCGGAAATTTCGGCCGACTGCTTGCCGAGGAAGCGGAATACCGCGCTTCGGAGGCGTTCGTCCGGGACCGTGACTACTGGCTCGAGAAATTGCGCGACCTTCCGGAACCCGTTTCCCTGACCCGCAGGCACGCACCCGCCTCCGGTTTCACCCGGGCCTCGGACCGCCTGTCGCCCCAGGATCTGCTCGCCCTGGACCGCGTCTGCGAGCGGGCCAGAATCCATCGCTCCGCGATGCTCTTCGCCCTGGCCGCGCTGTATCTGCACCGGATGACCGGGGAGCCGGAAGTGGTGCTGGGGCTCGTCGTCGCGGCCCGCACCACCCCGGCCGCCAGGACCACCCCCGCCGTCCTGTCCAACGTCCTGCCCGTCCGGCTGTCCCCGCGCCCGGACATGACCGTCGAGGAGCTGGCGCGCGCCGCCCAGAAGGCAATGCGGTCAGCGCTGGCCCACCAGCGTTACCGCGCGGCCGACATGGCGCGCCTGGTCTCGTCGGACGACCAGCCGGCCCCGCTGTACTCGATGATCGTCAACATCATGTCGTTCGACTACGACCTGCGGTTCGGCCCGCACCCCGCCGTCGCGCACAACCTGTCCACCGGCCCCGTCGAGGACCTGGCGCTCGCCTTCACCGACCGCCTGGACGGCCGGGGCCTCACGGTCGACCTGGACGCCAACGCCGCCGTATGGGGCGGCGCCGAGGCGCGGGGCCACGGCGCGCGGATCTCCCGGCTGCTGAGGACCGTCGCGGCCGACGGCAGCGGCATGTCGCTCGCCGAGGTCTCCATGCTCTCCGACCGCGAACGGGGCTCCCTGCTGCGCAAGGCCACCGAGGCGGCCGTGGTGGTGCCCGACGCCACGGCGGACGAGCTCTACGAGCGGCAGGCCCGGCTCCACCCCGACCACCCCGCCGTGCTCTCCGGCTCCGCCGAGCTCTCGTACGCCGAACTCAACACACGGGCCAACCGGCTGGCGCGGGCGCTCATCGAGCGCGGCGTCGGCCCCGAGACACCGGTCGCGCTCGCGCTCCAGCGGTCCGTCGAGTTCGTCGTCTCCGTCCTGGCCGTCTGGAAGGCGGGCGGCGCCTTTCTGCCGGTCGACCCCCACTATCCGCCCGCGCGCGTCGAGTTCATGCTCTCCGACGCCCGGCCCGCGCTGACGCTGACGACCACGGCCCATGCGCGGACCGTCGGACACCTGCCGGGCGACCGGCTGCTCCTGGACGCCCCCGAGACCGTCCGCGACCTGGCCGGCCGCGACCCCGCGGACGTACGGGACGAGGAGCGGCACGCGCCGCTCGACCCGCGCCACCCCGCCTATGTGGTCTATACGTCCGGGTCCACCGGCACGCCCAAGGGGGTCGTGGTGACCCACGCGGGCCTGCCGAGCCTGGTGCACACCCAGCGCACCCGGTTCGGCGTCGGGCCCCGCTCCCGGGTCCTGCAGTTCGCCTCGCCGAGCTTCGACTCCGCGGTCTGGGAGCTGACCGCGGCGCTGCTGTCCGGCGGCTGCCTGGTCATCGGCGCCGACGGAACGCCGCCCGCGGGCCCCGAACTGCCGGAGCTGATCACCGGCCTCGGTGTCACACACGCCGTGCTGTCGCCCGCCGTGCTGGCGAGCCTGGACCGCGGCACCCTCCCGGCCGGGCTCAGGCTGATGTCGGTGGGCGAGGCGCTGCCGCCGGCGCTGGCGGCAGACTGGGCCGCCGACACCGTCCTGCTCAACGGCTACGGCCCGACCGAGGCCACCATCTGCGCGGCCATGAGCGGCCCGCTCGGCGGCGAGGGCACACCCCCGATCGGCAGCTCCGCCGCCAACACGGCCGCGTATGTACTCGACGCCGCCCTGCGCCCGGTCCCCGTCGGCACGGTCGGCGAACTCTGGCTGAGCGGGCCCGGGCTGGCCAGGGGCTATCTGAACCGGCCCGGCCAGACCGCGCAGCGGTTCGTCGCCAACCCCTACGGCCCGCCCGGGTCACGGCTGTACCGCACCGGCGACCTGGTGCGCCGTCGGGAGGAGGACCAGCAGTTGGAGTACGTGGGGCGCGCCGACGGGCAGGTCAAGGTGCGGGGCCTGCGGATCGAGGTCGGCGAGATCGAGGCCGTGCTGGCGGGCCATCCGGCGGTCCGGCGGGCCGTGGTGACGGCCGACGAGATCCGCCCCGGCGCCACCCGGTTGCTGGCCCATGTCCTCCCCGAGCCGGACACCGGCCACGCCACGGCCGCCGCGCTCCCGGCCGAGCTCATGGCCCGTGCCAAGAGCGGGCTGCCGGACTTCATGGTGCCCGCGCAGATCGTCCTGGTGGACCAGCTGCCGCTGAGCCCCAACGGCAAACTCGACCGGGCCGCGCTCCCGAAGCCCCGGCCGGCCGAGGACACCGGACACCGGGCCCCGCGGACCGACCGGGAAGAGCTGTTCCACGAGCTGTTCACCGACATCCTCGGCCTTGACCACGTCGGCGTCGACGAGAGCTTCTTCGCCCTCGGCGGCGACAGCATCCTCTCCCTCACCCTGGTCAGCCGCGCCCGCGCCGCAGGGCTCGCCATCTCCCCGCGCGAGGTGTTCGAACACCGCTCCGTGGCCGCGCTGGCGCGCGCCGCCCGCTCCGCGGCGGACACCGCCCACGGCGACGGCCCCCACACCACCGACGACAGCGGCGAGCTCTCCCCGACCCCGATCATCCGCTGGCTGACGGGCCTGGGGCCGGACGCCGTCAAGGAGTTCCACCAGTCGGTGCTGGTGCGGGTGCCCGGCGACCTGCGCCACGACCACCTGGCCGACGCGCTCGACACGCTGCTCGACCGCCATGCCGCGCTGCGCCTCCGGCTCGGCGCAGGGGAGGGCGGCGCGCTGGAGATCGCCCCGCGCGGCGCCGTCCGCGGCCATGAGTGCCTGACCCGTGTGCCCGTACAGGATGAAGACCCTAACAACAACGCCACGGCGCGGTGGCGCCGGACCGTCGAGGCGGCCTCGGAGGCGGCGCGCGGCCAACTCGATCCGGAGAAGGGGGCGTTGCTACGGGCCGTGTGGTTCGACGCGGGCCCCGAGCGGCCCGGCCGGCTGCTGGTGCTGATCCACCACCTCGCGGTCGACGGGGTCTCCTGGCGCGTACTGCTGCACGACCTCGCCGACGCCTGGGCCGCGGCCGCCGAGGACCGGCCCCTCGCGACCCCCGGCCCGGTGACCTCCCTGCGGCGCTGGTCCCGGCTGCTGACCGAGGGCGCACACCACGAGGCCCGGACGGCCGAGCTCCCGCTGTGGGAGAACATCCTCGATGGCGCCGACCCGCTCCTCGGTCCCCGCCCGCTGGACCCCGCCCGGGACACCGCCACCAGCGCCCGGATGCTGTCGTTCTCCCTGCCGGCCGACGCCACCGCCGCGCTGCTGACCTCCGTACCCGAGCGCTACCACACCGGGATCAATGACGTCCTGCTGACCGCGCTCAGCCTCGCGGTGGTCGAGTGGCGGCGGCGCCGCGGCATCGGCGATACGGACGATGTGCTGCTGGAACTCGAAGGACACGGCCGGGAACACCTCGCCGACGGGGTCGACCTCAGCCAGACCGTCGGCTGGTTCACCAGCATGGTCCCCGCCCGGCTCGCCCCCGGAACACTCGACTGGGCCGAGGTGACGGCCGGTTCCGCGGTGCTCGGCACCGCCGTCAAGACGGTCAAGGAACAGCTCGCGGCGCTGCCGGACCACGGCATCGGCTACGGCATGCTGCGCCACCTCAACCCCGACGCGGCACACCGGCTCGTCGGACACCCGGGCCCGCAGATCGGCTTCAACTACCTCGGCCGGTTCACCGTGTCCGACGGCGCCGACTGGCTGCCCGACCCGGACCCCGACTTCGGAGCGCTGCGCGGCGGCTTCCCGCCCGGTATGCCGCTGCCGCACACCCTGGCCCTCAACGCGCACACCGAGGACCGGGAGGACGGCCCGCGGCTCACGGCGGTGTGGATCTGGGCGGGTGAACTGCTGGACGAGGCGGCCGTACAAGAGCTCGCCGACGCGTGGTTCGCCGCGCTCACCGGCCTGGTGGAACACGCACGGGCCATCGGAAACCTCGCGCACACCGCACACCGCGGCCACACCCCTTCCGACTTCCCCCTGGTCTCGCTCTCCATGGCCGAGGTGGAGCGGCTGGAGCGGACCGTGCCGGACCTGGCCGACATCTGGCCGGTGTCCAGCCTTCAGCAGGGCCTGCTCTTCCACGCCGTGTACGACGACACCGCCCACGACGACTACGTGGTGCGGTTCGGTCTGGACCTGGCGGGCGACGTCGACGCGGCGCGGCTGCGCACCGCCACCGAGGGGCTGTTCGCCCGCCACCCCGGGCTGCGCGCATGTTTCGTACGGGAAGGGCTCGCCGAACCGGTGCAGGTGATCCCCGCCCAGGTGGCGCTGCCGTGGCGGGAACACGACCTGTCGCGGCTGGACGGACCCGCGCGCGAGGCCGAACTGGCCCGGCTGCTGGACGCCGACAGCGGGCGGCGCCTTCCCGTGGACACCGCCCCGCTGGCCCGCTGCATGCTGCTGCGGCTCGGAGCGGACAGCCACCGGCTGATCCTCACCAGCCACCATCTGCTGCTCGACGGCTGGTCGATGGCGCTGCTGTCGCGCGAACTGCTCGCGCTGTACGACGCGGGCAACGACCCCGACGACCCCCACGCGCTCGCCGCGCTGCCCGCGCCCCGCCCGTACTCCGCCTATCTGTCCTGGCTGAAGGGGCAGAACAGCCAGGCGGGGCTCGACGCCTGGCACACCGCCCTGTCCGGGGTGGCCGGGCCCACCCTCGCCGCGAGCCCGGACACCCCCGCGACGGCCGCCACCCGGCGGCACGTCCTGGAGCTGACGGCCGAGCAGACCGCCACGCTCACCGCGTACGCCCGCCGCCACGGCCTGACGCTGAACACGGTGGTGCAGGGCGCCTGGGCGATCGTGCTCGGCTGGCTGACCGGCCGCGACGACGTGGTCTTCGGCGTCACCGTCTCCGGGCGCCCGCCCGAGATCGACGGCATCGACACCATGGTCGGGCTGTTCATCAACACCGTGCCCGCCCGGGTCCGGCTGCGCCCGGACGAGACGTTCCCGGAGCTGCTGACCCGCGTCCAGGGCGAACAGGCCCGGCTGCTGGACCACCACCACATCGGCCTCACCGACATCCAGCGCCGCATCGGCACCGGTCGGCTCTTCGACACCCTCCTGGTCTACGAGAACTACCCGCACGACCCGGACGCGCTGCGCTCCGCCTCCAAGCGCCTGACCGTCACCGGAGTGCACCCCGAGGACGGCACCCACTACCCGCTCAGCGTGGTCGCGCTCCCCGGCGAACGGCTGCGGATCCACGTCAACTACTGCCCGGACACCGTCGGCCGGAGCCGGGCGTCGGCCGCCGCCGACGCGATGGAACACCTGCTCACCGGGGTGCCCGTCATGCCCGGAGCGGCCGAGACCCCGGTGGCGCGGCTGCTGACCGCGGCCGCGCCGCAGTCGGCGCCCGGGGGCGTACGGTGCGAGGAGACCCTGCCGGAGCGGTTCGAGGCACAGGTGCGGGCCACCCCGCACAACATCGCCGTGGTCGACGGCCGGCGCTCCCTGACGTACGCGGAGCTCAACGACCGCGCCAACCGCCTGGCGCGGCTGCTGACCGGACACGGCGCCGGGCCGGAGCGGGTGGTGGCGCTGGCGGTCGACCGCCGGGCCGAACTGGTCGTGGCGCTGCTGGCCGTCCTCAAGAGCGGCGCGATGTATCTGCCGGTGGACCCCGCCTATCCGCGCGAGCGCATCGGATTCATCCTCGCGGACGCCGCCCCGGTGTGCGTGATCACCACCACCGACACCGCAGCCGCGCTGCCCGACGGCCTCGACGTACCGGTCGTGGAGCTCGACGCGCCGCAGGTCATGAGCGCCATGCGGGACCTCGCGCCGACCGACCTGACCGACGCGGACCGCGGCGGCCCGCTCACCCCGGCACACGGCGCCTACATCATCTACACCTCGGGCTCGACCGGGCGGCCCAAGGGCGTGCTGATCCCGCACGAGAACGTCATCCGGCTGTTCACCTCCACCGACCACCTCTTCGGGTTCGGCGCGGACGACGTGTGGACGCTGTTCCACTCCTACGCGTTCGACTTCTCGGTGTGGGAGATCTGGGGCCCGCTGCTGTACGGCGGCTCGCTGGTGATCGTGCCGCACACCGTCACCCGGTCCCCGGGCGAATTCCTGGAGCTGCTGGTCGAGCAGGGCGTCACCGTGCTCAACCAGACCCCGTCGGCGTTCTACCAACTCCTCGGCGCCGACCGCGACCGCCCGGAGCTGGGCGCGCGGCTCGCCCTGCGGTATGTGGTGTTCGGTGGCGAACGGCTCGACGTCTCCCGCCTGGGCGACTGGTACACCAGGCACCCTGAGGACACGCCACGGCTGGTCAACATGTACGGCATCACCGAGACGACCGTGCATGTCACCCACACCGAACTGGTCCGCGCCGACGCGGTGCGGGATGCCTCGGTCAGCCCCATCGGGCGGCAGATCCCCGATCTGCGGCTGTATGTCCTCGACCATCTGCTGCGCCCGGTGCCCCCGGGCTCCGTAGGCGAGCTGTACGTCGCCGGCCCCGGCCTGGCCCGCGGCTACGCGGGGCGGCCCGCGCTGACCGCCGAGCGGTTCGTCGCCGACCCGTTCGGCACCCCCGGCGAGCGCATGTACCGCACCGGAGACCTGGCCCGCCAGGGCGGCGACAGCGGGCTGGAGTACGTCGGACGGGCCGACGGCCAGGTCAAGCTGCGGGGCTTCCGGATCGAGGTCGGCGAGATCGAATCCGCGCTCACGGCCCTCGACCAGGTGGCGCGGGCGGCCGTGGTGCTGCGCGAGGACCGGCCCGGCAGACCGGCGCTGGTCGCCTATCTGGTGGCCGAGCCCGGCGCCGCACTGCCCGGGGCCGCCGAACTGGCGGCGCTCGCGGCGGCCCGGCTGCCGGTCCACATGGTGCCCTCCGCGTTCGTGGAGATGTCCGAACTCCCGCTGACGGTCAACGGCAAGCTGGACCGCGCCGCCCTCCCGGCGCCCGACTTCACGGCCGCCTCGACGGCGGCCCGCCCGCGCACTCCGGTCGAGGAGACCCTGTGCTCGCTGATGAGCGAGGCGCTGGGGGTGGACAGCGTCGGCGTGGACGACGACTTCTTCCTGATGGGCGGCGACTCCATCGTCTCCATGCGCTTCGCCGACATGGCACGCCACGCCGGCCTGGCACTGCGGCCCAGGGACGTGGCGGAGGGCCGTACGGTCACGGCGCTGGCCGCGATCGCCGAGCGGAGCGCGCCGCGCCGGGGGCCGGCCGGCGAGGGCCGCCACCGGGACGGCGGCGGCGCGGGCGACGGGGTGGGCGAGCTCCCGGCGACGCCGATCATCAGGCGCATGTGGGACTGTGAGGGGCCGATCGACGCGTACCACCTCTCCATGGCGGTCCGCGTCCCGGCGGGCGTGCGGGCCGAGCATCTGATCGCCGCCCTCCAGGCGCTTGTCGACCGCCATGACGCGCTGCGGATGCGGCAGCAGGACGACCAGGGGCGGCGGGCGCTGGAGATCGCGGAGCCCGGCTCGGCCCGGGTGGCCGACTGCTTCACCCACCAGGTCATCCAGGTCGCCGACGAGGCGGAGTGGCCCCCGGCGCTGGCCGATGCGTCCTTCCGCCACCAGGCGCAGCTCGACCCCGCGTCCGGCCGCACCCTCCAGGCCATCTGGCTGGACCCCGGTCCTGAGCGGCCCGGCCGGCTGCTGATCCTGCTGCACCACCTCGTGGTCGACGGGGTCTCCTGGCGGTTCCTGCTGCCGGACCTGGCCCGTGCGTACGAGGCCGTCGCCACCGGCCGGCGGCCGGATCTGCGGGCACCGGCGACCTCCTACCGCAGATGGGCGCGCCACCTGGTCGAGGAGGCGGTGGAGCCCGCGCGCGAGAAGGAACTGGAGATGTGGACGCGGATGTTCGAGCCGAAGCGGCCCACGCTGGGCACCCGGCGGCTCGACCCGCGGACCGACACCCTGGCCTCGGCGCGGATGGCGCTCTTCGACCTCCCGGAGGAGGACACGGCGACGCTGCTCGCGGTGCCCGGCGCGCTGGGCGTGGACCTGCGCGATGTGCTGTACGCGTCGTTCGCCGTCGCCTACGCGCGCTGGCGGGGCGACGAGGGCACCGGAGTGCTGGTGGACCTCCAGGCGCACGGCCGTGAATTCCTTGCCGACGGGGTCGACCCGTCGTCCACCGTCGGATGGTTCACCGCGCAGTTCCCGTTCGTCCTGGACCCGGGGGAGATCTCCGAGGAACAACTCGACGCCTCCGGCGCCGCGTTGACCGAGGGCGCCGCGCGGGTGGGGGCCCAGCTCGCGGCCCTGCCCGACAACGGCATCGGGTACGGCCTGCTGCGCTATCTCAACCCGCGCACCGCTCCGCAGCTGGCCGCACTCGGCGATCCGCAGATCTCCGTCAACTACCTGGGCCGGTTCCAGGTCGGCGAGAGCTCGGCCCACTGGACCCCCACCGGCGAGGCGGGGTCGGCGATGGGCGGCGGGGCGGACGCCGGGGCTCCGCTGGAGCGCACCCTCACCCTCACGGTCGCGGTCGAGGACCGCGAGCGGGGCGCGCGGCTGGCGGCGCGGTGGATCTGGCCGTCGGGCGTCCTCGAGGACGACCACGTCGCCGAGCTCGCCCGGGGGTGGTTCGATGTGCTCCGCCGCTACGCCGGGCACACCAGGGCGGCGCGTACCCAGGCGCCCTGACGACGGTGACCGCGCCCCGTCCCGGCTCGGTCAGCGCATCCCCGGGATGTGCGGAACGGGTCGGGGCGGCGCGCCGCCAGCCGCATCATGGCGATCGTGGAGCGGACGACCCTCCTCCCAGGCCCTTCGGGCCTGGGAGGTACCCCCTCCTTGACGTGGGCGGCGGTCCGGCTTGTGAGCCCAGCTCACGAGGCGTGTCGTCCGCCCGCACCGCCTGGATCAGCCCGTCCCGGCGGCCCAGGCTCACACACTGCACCACGAACCGGAAGCGCATCGGCCGCGGCTCGCGTCCGCGGGCCTCGGCGATGAGGCAGGTCGCCGCGTGCGAGGCGGCGGGCAGGGCGGTGGCGCAGGCCATGCGCAGCGCCCCGGCGGCCGGCGAGGAGGCCGCGGCGCAGTCCCCGGCCGCGTAGATCGGGCGGCCATCGGCCCCGCATAGCCCGCGCCCAGCACCAGGACCTCGCGCTGCTCCATCTCGGTGGCCTCCTTGTGAGGGGGTGTCACTGGGGAGACGGCATGGTGTCCCGGAGTGTGACATGAGGGGACGGCGAAGACGTCGTGCATACGAATCTGCTCCAGCCCTCGGCGAGCGGCCCCGATGTCGGATAAAATCAATCAAAGTCGATCAAATGGGACTCCTTGCAGCGATGACAACGGGGCCCGCATCTCCGCCGGGCCACCGGGACGGATGCCTATGAACAGCGGGTACGAGGGATCGGAAGAATTCGGTCCGGACCCCCTCGGAGACTTTCTCGCACGCTTCCTCGGCGTCGGACCGGCCGGGCAGCGCCCCGGCTCCCGGCACGTCGACTTCGGCCGCCTGATGAGCGAGCCCGCACGGCAGCTCGTCTCCTCCGCGGCCTCGTACGCCGCCGACCGCGGCTCCACCGACCTCGACACCGAACACCTGCTCCGCGCGGCGCTCACCGCCGAGCCGACCCGCACCATGGTCGTCCGGGCCGGGGCCGACCCCGAAGCCCTCGTCGCCGAGATCGACCGGCAGACGGGGGAGGGGCCGCCGCGCGGTTCGGTCGCGGTCACGCCCGCCGTCAAGCGCGCGCTGCTCGACGCCCATGAGATCGCCCGGTCCTCCGGCTCCTCGTACATCGGCCCCGAGCACGTACTGATCGCGCTCGCCGCCAACCACGACTCCACGGCCGGGCAGCTGCTGCATGCGGCCCGGTTCGAGCCACGCCCCGGTCCGCCCGGCGGCCTCGCGGCGGCCCCCGGTGCCGCCGAACCCCGTCCAGGACCCAACCGGCGGGAGACGCCCAACCTGGACAAGTTCGGCCGCGACCTGACCGAGATGGCCCGCGAGGGCCGGATCGACCCGGTCATCGGGCGCGACGAGGAGATCGAGCAGACCATCGAGGTGCTGGCCCGCCGGGGCAAGAACAACCCCGTCCTCATCGGCGAGGCCGGCGTGGGCAAGACCGCCGTCGTCGAAGGGCTGGCCCAGCGCATCGCCGAGGCCGACGTCCCCGACATCCTGCTCGCCCGGCGCGTCCTGCAGCTCGACTTCGCGGGCGTCGTGGCCGGCACCCGCTACCGCGGCGACTTCGAGGAGCGGCTGACCGGCATCATCGACGAGATCCGCGCCCACTCCGAGGAACTGATCGTCTTCATCGACGAGCTGCACACCGTCGTGGGCACCGGCGGTTCCGAAGGCGGCCCGCTGGACGCCAGCAACATCCTCAAGCCCGCCCTGGCCCGCGGCGAACTGCATGTCATCGGCGCCAGCACCCTCCAGGAGTACCGCCGCCACATCGAGAAGGACGCGGCCCTCGCCCGCCGCTTCCAGCCGATCATGGTGCCCGAGCCCGCCCCCTCCGACGCGCTGGAGATCCTGCGCGGACTGCGCGACCGCTACGAGGCCCACCACCAGGTCCGCTACACCGACCAGGCGCTGCTGGCGGCCGTCGAGCTCTCCGACCGCTATCTCACCGACCGCTTCCTGCCCGACAAGGCCATCGACCTGATGGACCAGGCCGGCGCCCGCATACGGCTGCGCTCCAGCACCAGGGGCACCGACATCCGGGCGCTGGAACGCGAGGTCGAACAGCTCACCCGGGACAAGGACCAGGCCGTCGCCGCCGAGCAGTACGAGCGTGCCACCTCGCTGCGCGACCGGATCGGCGAGCTGAACCGGCGCATCGAGGAGGGCTCCGGCAAACAGCACCCGGCCGGCCGGGTCGCCGAGGTCACCGTCGAGGACATCGCCGACATCGTCTCCCGGCAGACCGGCATCCCCATCAGCAGCCTCACTCAGGAGGAGCGGGACCGCCTGCTCGGCCTCGAGGCGCATCTGCACAAGCGGGTGATCGGCCAGGAGGAGGCCGTCTCCGCCGTCGCCGACTCCGTACTGCGCTCCCGCGCCGGTCTCGCCGACCCCAACCGCCCCATCGGCAGCTTCCTGTTCCTCGGCCCCACCGGCGTCGGCAAGACCGAACTGGCCCGCGCCCTGGCCGAAGCGCTCTTCGGCAGCGAGGACCGCATGGTCCGCCTGGACATGAGCGAATACCAGGAGAAGCACACCGTCAGCCGGCTGATCGGCGCCCCGCCCGGATACGTCGGCCACGAGGAGGCGGGGCAGCTCACCGAGGCGGTGCGCCGGCAGCCGTACTCGCTGCTGCTCCTGGACGAGGTCGAAAAGGGCCACGCCGACGTCTTCAACATCCTTCTGCAGGTGCTCGACGACGGACGGCTCACCGACGCCCAGGGCCGCACCATCGACTTCAAGAACACCGTCATCGTCATGACCAGCAACCTCGGCTCCGAGGAGATCGCCGGACGCGGCGCGGTCATGGGCTTCGGCGGTGGCGCGGAAGCCGACGAGGACGCGCGCCGCGAGCGGGTGCTGCGCCCGCTGCGCGAGCACTTCCGGCCCGAGTTCCTCAACCGCATCGACGAGATCGTCATCTTCCGGCGGCTCGCCGACGAACAGCTGCGGCAGATCACCGATGTGCTCCTGGAGGAGACCCGACGCCGGCTGCGCGCCCAGGACGTGCCCGTCGACTTCACCCCCGCCGCTGTCGACTGGCTGGCCCACCACGGCTACCAGCCCGAGTACGGCGCCCGGCCGCTGCGCCGGACCATCCAGCGGGAAGTCGACAACCCGCTGTCCCGGATGCTGCTCAACGGCAAGCTCCAGCCGCACAGCCATGTGGAAGTCGATGTGGAGGAAGGGAAGCTGACCTTCCGCAAGGAGCAGAACCCCACCACCACACTCGGCTGACAACGGTCTTGTGAACACTGGTTGCCGAGCTCGCGAGCGGGCGCGATAGCGTGTACAAGCCAACGGGGACAGCACCGCCCCTGGCACTTGGATTCCGCTCGCCCGCATGCACGAGGAGCCCACTTGACCAGCCCGGAACAGCGCATGGCCGACCTGCTCAAGACCTTCGGAGATCCGGCGGCGTGCACCGCCCATCTGCTGTGCGACCGGCACCCGGCCGACGCCGTCGCCTTCACGGTGGTCGGCGCCGACCTCAGCGGGCACGACATGACCTACGGCGAACTCCGCGAGTCCTCCGCGCGGATGGCGAGCGCCCTGGCGGCCCTCGGGGTGGGCCCCGGCGACCGGGTCGCCACCCTGATGAGCAAGTCCGCCGAACTCCTCGTCGCGACACTCGCGATCTGGCGGATCGGCGCAGTCCAGGTGCCCCTGTTCACGGCGTTCGCGCCCCCGGCCATCGCCCTGCGGGTCACCGGCAACGGCACCAAGGTCGTGATCACGGACGCCGGGCAGCGCCCCAAACTGGCCGCGGGCCCCGACCTCCCCAGCGACCAGCCGTGGCGGATCATCACCACCGGGCCCACCGAGGAAGGCGACCTGTCGTTCGCCGAGCTACTCGCGGGACACCCGCCGCTGGACGAGGCGGCCGTCCTCGGCGGGGACGCCACCATCGTGGAGCTGTTCACCTCCGGCACCTCAGGACCGCCCAAGGCCGTGCCCATCCCGCTGCGGGCCGTCGCGGGATTCGCCATGTACCAGGAGTTCGGCCTCGACCACCGGCCCACCGATGTGTTCTGGAACGCCGCCGACCCGGGCTGGGCCTACGGGCTGTACTACGCGATCATCGCCCCGCTCGCCCTCGGCCTGCGCAGCCTGCTGTACAACAGCCTGTTCTCCGCCGAGGGGACCTGGGCGGTGCTGTCCCGCTTCAACGTCACCAACTTCGCCGCCGGCCCCACCGTCTACCGCAAGCTGCGCGGCACACCCGCCCCCGACGGCGTGCGGCTGCGCTGCGCCTCCGCGGCCGGTGAGCCGCTGCCGGCCGACGTGGTCAGCTGGGCGGAGCGGACACTCGGCATCCCGGTGCGCGACCACTACGGCTCCACCGAACTGGGCATGGCCATCGCCAACGCCTGGCACCCCGCGCTGCGCACCGACCTCAAGCCCGGCTCCATGGGCAGGCCGCTGCCCGGCTGGAGCGTGACCGTCCTGCGCGAGGACACCAACTCCGCCGTCGCCGAGACCGGTATGCCCGGCCGGGTGGCGATGGACATCACCAAGAGCCCGCTGATGTGGTTCGAGGGCTACCGCGACGCCCCGGAGCGCACCGCCGAGAAGTTCAGCCCCGACGGACACTGGTTCTACTCCGGCGACACCGCCTCCCGGGACGAGGACGGCCACCTGTTCTTCTCCGGGCGCAGCGACGACGTGATCCTGATGGCCGGATACCGCATCGGCCCGTTCGAGGTGGAGAGCGTGCTGCTGGAACACGAGGCGGTGGCGGAGGCGGCGGCGGTCGGCGTCCCCCACGAGGAACACGGCGAGGTGATGGAGGCATTCGTGGTGCTGCGCGCGGGGGCGTCGTCGCCTTCGGACCCCGACGCCCTCGCCGCCGAGCTCCAGCAGCTGGTCAAGGACCGGCTGGCCAAGCACGCCTACCCGCGGAGCGTGCACTTCGTCACCGAGCTGCCCAAGACCTCGAGCGGCAAGACCCAGCGTTTCCTGCTGCGCCCGCGCCAGGTCAGCTCCCGCGCTCGCTGAGCCGGGCCCGGGGCGGCCCCCGCTCGGCTATCGTGAGCGGTTACGCGGTGGGCAGGGTGATACGCGGCCCGAGGGGCACCTCCCAGCGGTAGCTGGGGGAGAACCGAGCCCTGGAAAGAGCAGCCGAGGGGATTAGGCCTACGTGAACGAGGCAGCTGAGGCAACCGGCGCGGGCAAGGCGGGCAAGCGGGCGGCGGAGTCCACCGCGGGCAGGGACGTGTCCACGGTCAGGGACGTCGCCAAGCGCGCCGGGGTGTCCGCGTCCACCGTCTCCCGGGTCATGGGCGGCACCTATCCGGTGGCCGCGGCCACCCGGGCCAGGGTGGTCAAGGCGATGCGCGAACTGGACTACGTGGTCAACGCGCACGCCCGCGCGCTCGGCGGGTCCACCAACAAGACGGTGGCGTTCGTCGTGGACGATGTGACCGGCCCCTTCTACGCGCATATCGCGCGCGGCGTGGAGGAGCAGGCGTCCGCCGAGGGGCGGCTGTGCATGCTGTGCACCACGCACGGCGATCCGCAGCGCGTCCTCGCCGTGGTGGAGGCGATGCGCGAGCAGCGGGCCGACGCGGTGATCGTGGTCGGCGGTGCCTCTGAGGACAAGGCATACCAGGACCGTATGACGCACTTCGCGCACGCCCTGGACCGGGTCGGCTCGCGGCTGGTGCTGGTCGGCAGGCCGCCGCTGGGCGAGGGCGTACCGGCCACCGTGGTGGAATACGACAACGAGGCCGGCGCCTTCGCGATGACCACCCACCTGCTCAGCGCCGGACACCGGCGCATCGCGTATCTGGCCCGGGTCCCGGGCCTGTCCACGAGCACCCAGCGCATCAGCGGCTTCACCCGGGCCCATGAGCTGATGGGCCTGAGCCCGGACCCGGCCCTGATCCTGGACGGAAGTTTCACCCGCGCCCACGGCTATCGCGCGGCCCGGGAGCTGCTGGCCTCCGGGGCCGAGTTCAGCGCGGTGTTCGCGGGCACCGACATGGTGGCGGCGGGGGCGCTGCAGGCGCTGCGCGAGGGCGGTCTGCGGGTGCCCGAGGACGTGTCGCTGGCCGGGTACGACGACATTCCGGTGGCGATCGACGTCTACCCGGCGCTGACCACCGTGCACGTACCGCACGAGGAGCTGGGGCGCACCGCCGTGCGGCTGGCCCTGCACCGCGAGGAACTGCCCGAGAGCCAGCACCAGGTGCTCGGTACACATATCGTCATCCGCGCGTCGACCAGGGCACCCGGCCGTCCCCCGGAAAACCGCTAGAAAACGGTCTCTGCCGACGGCTTTCGCGTGCGACGGTCGTCGGCGGAGGCTATCGAAAATTTTCGCGTCTGGTAGCGGTGGAAGACGGCGCGGTGCGGCACGCCCATGATGGACACCGGTTTCCTTGGGTTCCCCCACCGCACGCCTTCTTGGAGCGACCACCATGGCGCAGAGCCGGCCGAGGTTCCTCGTCTACACCCGCACCACCGCCTACCGGCACGACTCCATCCCCGAGGGCATCCGTGCCTTCCATGAGCTCGGCGCCGAGCACGGCTTCGACGTGGAGGCGACGGAGGACCCGAGGGCCCTCGAGCGCGGCCTCGACCGCTTCGCGGCCGTGGTGTTCCTGTCCACCAGCGGTGATGTGCTCACCCCCGAGGGACGGGAGGCGCTGCGGTCTCTCCTGCGGGGCGGCGGCGGGTTCATGGGCGTGCACGCGGCCGCGTGCACCGAGTACGGCTGGCCGTACTACGGGGAGCTGCTCCGGGCCCGTTTCGACCGCCACCCCGCACTGCAGCCGGGCGTCCTCACCATCGAGGACCGGGACCACCCGGCGACCGGCCATCTGGGCGCCACCTGGGCGTTCACCGACGAGTGGTACGACTTCCGGGCCAGTCCGCGCGGTGCGGTGCGGGTGCTGGCCTCCGCCGACGAGACCTCGTACGAGGGCGGGGGGATGGGGGCCGACCATCCGCTCGTCTGGTGTCATGAGCACGACGGAGCGCGGGTCTTCTACACCGCGCTCGGACACACCAGTGAGGCGTACGACGATCCCGCCTTCCGGGCCCACCTCCTCGGCGGGCTCCGCCACGTGGCGCGATCACAGCACTGACCACATTCCGCACCACCCCCACACCCCCCCACGACCACCCCCCCCACGATGGGAGTGACTTCTCGATGAGCCGCGAGAACACACATAAGCTCAGCCGCCGCGGAGTGCTGAAGGCCGCCGGAGGGCTCGCCCTCGCGGGCGCCGCCGGCGGCATCACCACCGCCGTCACCGCGGGCTCCGCCGGCGCCGCCCCGGCCACCTTCACCCACCCGGGCATGCTGCACGCCTACGGCGAGCTCAACCGGGCCAAGGTACGGGTGGCCGCGGGGAACGACCCGTGGCTGTCCGGCTGGAACCGGCTGATCGCCAACTCGCACGCCCAGTCAGGCTGGAAGGCCAACCCGCAGGCCACCATCATCCGCGGCGGCACCGGCGAGAACTACGGCATCCTCTACAACGACATCCACGCCGCCTACCAGAACGCCCTGCGCTGGAAGATCGCCGGGACCACCGCCCACGGCGACACCGCCCGCGACATCCTCAACGCCTGGTCCGCCACGCTCACCACGGTCACCGGAAACGCCGACCGGTTCCTGGCCGCCGGGATCTACGGCTACCAGTTCGCCAACGCCGCCGAGCTGATGCGGGGCTACTCCGGCTTCGACCTCGAGCGGTTCAAGAGGATGATGCTCAACGTCTTCTACCCGCTGAACAACCAGTTCCTCACCGGTCACAACGACGCCTGCATCACCAACTACTGGGCCAACTGGGACCTGTGCAATATGAACTCGATCCTGGCCATCGGCATCCTGTGCGATGACGGGGCCAAGTACGACCAGGCCGTGAACTACTTCAAGAACGGCGCGGGCAACGGCTCCATCAAGCACGCCGTCCCGTTCCTGTACGACAGCCAGGGCCTCGCCCAGTGGCAGGAGTCCGGCCGTGACCAGGGCCACACCATGATGGGCATGGGCCAGATGGGCGCCTTCTGCGAGATGGCCTGGTCCCAGGGCGAGGACCTGTACGGCTACGACAGCAACCGTTTCATGAAGGCCGCCCAGTACGTCGCCAAGTACAACCTCGGCCAGGACGTCCCCTTCACCACCTACACCTGGGGCACCGGCCAGAACTGCGCCCAGCAGTCCCACACCGTGATCTCCTCCGCGAGCCGCGGCCAGCTCCGGCCGGTGTGGGACATCCTGCACTACCACTACGCCAGGCGCCGGGGCCTGTCCGTCCCGTACATCACGGCCATGGCGGAGAAGGTCCGCCCCGAGGGCGGCGGTGGAGACTACGGCTCCACGAGCGGTGGCTTCGACCAGCTGGGCTTCGGAACCCTGCTGTACGCCAAGTAGGGCGGTACGACGGTCTTCGTTCGACGCCGGTCATCCCGAGGCCCCGCAGTTGTTACAGCTCCAACCGCCATTGGGCCCCTGGATGACCGGCGCTCCGCACTGACTGCAGTTCACAACGGCCCCCCTGTCTCACCTTTTACCCAAGAAGACGCCGTAACTCTGCCTCAGGCTGCTCGCATTTCAGGCGGAGAACGAAAGGGCGCCGTTCTCGCCGCTCGGCGGGAGGCTCTGCTCGGCCCAGATGACCTTGCCGTGCGGGGTCTGCCGGGTGCCCCAGCGCTGGGTGAGCTGGGCGACGAGCAGCAGTCCGCGCCCGCCCTCGTCGAAGCTGCGGGCCCGGCGCATATGCGGGGCGGTGCTGCTGGCGTCGGAGACCTCGCAGATCAGCCCGGCGTCATGGATCAGCCGCAGCTGGATGGGGCTGCTGGCATGGCGGATGGCGTTGGTGACCAGCTCGCTCACCACGAGCTCGGTGGTGAAGATCGCCTCTTCAAGACCCCAGGCCGTCAGCTGCCGGGAGGTCCAGCGGCGCGCCTCGGCGACGGTCGCCGCGGTGGCCGGTACATCCCGGGTGGCCACGCTGGCGGCGTCCAGGGTGCGGGTCCGGGCGATCAGCAGGGCGATGTCGTCACTGCCCCGCTCCGGCGTGAGGGCGTCCAGCACGGACTGGCACATCTGTTCGGCCGACTCGCCGGGCTTGGTCAGCGCCCGGCACAGCAGCGCCAGCCCCTCGTCGGGGTCGCGGGCGGCGGACCGCAGCAGCCCGTCCGTGTACAGCACGAGCGTGCTGTCCTCCGGGAGCTCCATATCGACGGTCTCGAACGGCAGGCCCCCCACGCCCAGCGGCGGCCCCGGGGGCACCCGCGGCAGCGTGACCGCCCCGCCGGGGGTGACCACGACGGGCGCGGGGTGGCCGGCGCTGGCGAAGGATGCCGTGCGGGTGATCGGGTCGTACACCCCGTACAGGCAGGTGGCGCCCAGCTCGCCGGTGCTCTCCTTCCGCTCCTCGGCCACGAGACCGCCCGTCTGGTGACGCAGCTCGGTCTCGCCGGTACGGGGCTCGGTCTCGCCGGTACGGGGCTCGGTTTCGGCGGTGTGGAACTCCTCCTCGTCCAGGCGGAGCACCAGATCGTCCAGGTGGGTGAGCAGTTCGTCCGGGGGCAGACCGATATCGGCGAGCGTACGAACCGCCGTCCGCAGCCGCCCCATGGTCGCCACGGCGTGCACCCCGTGCCCCACGACATCGCCCACGACCAGGGCTATCCGGGCTCCCGAGAGCCTGATGACGTCGAACCAGTCGCCCCCGACCCCCGCCGCGGTGCGCGCCGGAAGGTAGCGGGAGGCGATCGACGCGGCCATCTGCCGCATCCCCGTGCGCGGCAGCATGCTGCGCTGGATGGCCAGCGAGACGGCGCGCTCACGCGTGTAGCGGCGGGCGTTGTCCACGCACACCGCGGCCCGCGCCGTGATCTCCTCGGCCAGCAGCAGATCGTCGTCGTCGAACGGATCCCGCGTCCGGTGGCGGTAGAACATCGCGACCCCCAGCGTGGTGCCCCGGGCGATCAGCGGCACCGCCATCACCGAGTGGATCCCGTACCGGCGCACCGACTCGGCACGGCGGGGGACCTCCCGGGTCCAGCGCCGGATCTCCTCGTCCCCGGTCGAGTGCCGCACACCGCGGCCCGCCGCCAGGGCCTGCGCGGGAGGCGAGTACTCCGGCCAGGCATCCGCGCCCCCGGCCACCAGCGACGCCTCCGGGCAGCCCTCCAGAACGGACTGCTGCGCGATACGGCGGAAGTCCACGGCCCGGCTCGCCGGGCTCACCATCGGCTCCTGCCCGTGGTAGATCGCGTCCAGCAGATCGACGGTGACGAAGTCGGCGAACCGGTCGACCGCCACATCCGCCAGCTCCTGCGCCGTCCGGCTCACGTCCAAGGTGGTGCCGATCCGACCGCTCGCCTCGTTGACGATGGCCAGCCGACGGCGGGCCCGGTACTGCTCGGTGTAGTCGAAGACCACCGCCGACAGGCCCCGCACCACGCCCACCGCGTCTTTGACGGGGATCAGATAGACGGTCCGGGCGGGGTCGAAGCCCTCATGGCTCAGCCCTTCCCCGGTGCGGATGACCTCCTCCTGGAGCCGGTCGAGCTCCTGGACGATGGGCCGGGGGTCCATATCGCGCAGACGCAGCCCGCGCATCTGGTCCACCGACCGCCCCATGAGACGGGTCATGGCCACGTTCGCGCCCACCAGCCGCGCCTGGGCGTTGTAGACCGCCACGGGAATCGGCATCTGGGCCAGCGTCCAGTTCTCCAGCAGCCGCTCCTCCTCGGACAGCTCCGGTGCGCCGGGCTCCGTGTCGGGCCGGGCCTCCGCTGCCGTACCCGCCACCACGAGCCAGCGGAGCCCGCCGTCGGCGCCGGTCAGCGGATGTGCCTGGACCGCCAGCCGTACGCGGTGCCCGCCCCGGTGCCTGGCCTTGATCGGGCCGCTCCAGCCATCGCCCGGCTGCGCGCGCAGATACCTCCGGGCCGAGGCGGGGAGATCACCGGCGAGGAGGTCCCGTACGGGATGCCCCAGCATGTCGCCGGGCTGGTAGCCGAGCAGCCGCGCCGCATCAGGCCCCCAGGCCGTGATGTACCCGCGGGCATCGACCTCGATCGCCGCCGAGAGCGGCGCGGCCCGCTGATGCCCGAATTCCTCGGCCCCACCGCGGGACCTGGTGGATTCGTTCTTGCGCATCGGCATCTGCCTCGCCGGGCCATGTCCGAATGCCCGGGCTCGGGGCCCGGACGCCACGACCCCTCTTCAGGATGATCCCCGGGCCCGGGCCCGCTCAATCGGCCCCGGGCCATGGTCCGGGCCGGGATCCGTCCGCGATGGCTCGGCTGTCCGGGATGGCTCGGCTGTCCGGGACGGCGCCCCGCTCGGCGGTGCGCAGCGCCAGCTCGGCCAGCGCCTCGGGGGCGCCGGCCTGGCCGCGTATCCCCGGAAAAGCGTTGATGTCCACGATCAGTGGCGCCCCGCCGCCCGCGTCGATCACATCCACGCCGTACACCCGCAGTCCGAAGACCGAGCCGACCCGCAGCGCCAGCCGCGCCCAGCCGTCCGGCAGATCCCCCGGCGCCAGCGACCGCGCCGGGCCGCGGTCGGGGTCCGCCAGCTCCGACCGGCGTACGGCCGCGAAGACCCTGCCCTCGATCACCCACAGCTTGTGGTCCCAGCCGCTGTTCTCGGTGAACGGCTGCACCACCACCGGCTCGCCCGACCAGACGGCGCCAAGGGCGCGCAGCCCGGCGGCGTCGTCGACCCGGGCCACCAGGTCGTGCCGTCGGCTGTGCCGGCTCTTGATCACCACCGGATACGCGAGCTCTTCGCCATCGAGCCGGGCGAGGGCCGGTACGGTCCTGGTGCGCGCGAAGGGCAGCCCGGCCCGTAGCGCCAGGTCGGCCATCGCCGTCCGGTCCTGGCACAGCTCGGTCGGCCCCGCCGCGTTCAGCACCGGAGCGCCACGCTCTTCGAGATAGCGGGCCAGGCCGAGCGCGCGCTGCATGTGCGCCTTCAGCAGATAGACATCGGCGAGCGCCCCGAAGGAGTCCGGATCTTCCGGTGCGCCGTTCCAGCCGCCCGGATCCACCGCCTCCACCCGGTGCAGGGGCGTCAGCAGCGCGGTCGTGGCGGCCAGCAGCGGGTGCTCGGGCTCCGGGGTGATCAGACCGATCCTCATCGGCTCTCGCCGGTGCCCGCGGGAACCTGTTCCGCCACCCGCGCCCGCGCCGGCGTCGCGGGTACCACGGCCGTTGCTCCCGCTGTCGCCCCCGCTACGTTCGGGCCCCGGCGGGCCAGCTCCAGGACGGCCCGCCCCACCCGTGCCGCCGCGTCCGGCACCTGACGGAAGCTCGGGAAGTCGTTCACATCGACGATCACCGGGCCGTCCGGGCCCAGCAGCACATCCACGCCGTACAGATCCAGGCCGTAGACCGCCCCGGCCTCGGTGACGATGCGGCCCACCTCGGCGGACAGCGCCACCCGCCGCTCGCGGACCGGCTCCTCGGGGTGCAGCGGCGAGCTCCGCTCGGTCGCGTACAGCTCGCCGCCCACGCAGTAGACCTTGAGGTCGACCCCGGAGTTGGCCACATAGGGCTGGGCTATCAGCATCCTTTCCCCCGCCAGCTCCGCCCCCAGCCCGGCCAGCCGGTCGGGGGAGGACACCAGCCGCACCGCTCGCCCCGAGCTGCCGTCGGCGGGCTTGACCACCAGCGGGAACTCCGCCTCCGGTATCTCCGCCAGCAACTCGGGCCGGGCCGCCGCGTAGGTCCGCGGCATCGGCAGCCCCCGGGCGGTGCCGATCGCCGCCGCCAGCACCTTGTCCCGCACCCCGCGGATCGACCGGGCGTCATTGACCGTCGTCAGCCCCACGGCCGCCGCGGCCTCGAGCAACGTCAGGCCCGGGCCCCCGGAGACGGTTTTGAGCACCCAGGCGTCATGGCTGCCCGTCCCGACCGCCTCCGACACACTCACCAAGGAGCTCCCCGGCCACACCACATCCACCCGGTGTCCCCAGGCGGTGAGCTGTCGGATCACCTCCAACGGCATGCCGTCGTAGCGGTAGTGCTCCTCCACCAGAAAGCAGAGCCTCATGGACCTTCCCTGTCACGCCGGACGTTCGCCGACCCGTCCGGCGCGCCATAACGTCTCAGCATGTCATGGCACACCGGACCACTCGCGGGCGGGAACGCAACCGGCCGTGCGTCAGGAGACGATGTCCTTGCGGCTGAACCCGCGGAAGGCCAACGCGAGCAGCACCACGGCGTATGCGACGGACACCGATACGCCCTGCACCATGCCGCTCCACTCCGCATGCGGCTGGAGCGCGTCGAGCCAGGCGAACTGCCAGTGCGCGGGCAGGAAGTCGCGCCAGGAGCCGAGCGCGGTGACCGCGTCCAGGACATTGCCCACGATGGTCAGCCCGACCGCCCCGCCGACCGCGCCCAGCGGGGCGTCGGTGACGGTGGAGAGCCAGAACGCCAGCGCGGCGGTGACCAGTTGGGACAGGAAGATATACGCGACCACGACGGCGAGCCGGCCCAGCGCCTCACCCGTGGCCAGCGACCCGCCTGTGGGGAGCCGCAGCGGCTCCCAGCCATACGCCACCGTCCCCACCACCAACGCCACCAGCGGCAGCAGCACGATCGCGGCCGCGCTGAACCCCAGCGCCACGGCGAGCTTGCTCAGCAGCAGCCGGGTCCTGGGCACGGGCGCGGCCAGCAGATAGCGCAGCGAGGACCAGTTGGCCTCGGCCGCGACGGTGTCCCCGCAGAACAGCGCCACTGGCACGACCAGCAGGAAGGCGGCCGAGACAAACAGCGCCGTCGCGGTGAAGTTGGCCCCGGAAGCCGTCGCGGTGACCATGAGGGTGGTCCGGTTCTCGCGCCCTTCCGGGGTGCCGCCCAGCGCGAAGGCCGCGACGAGTACGAGCGGCAGCGCGGCCAGCACCGTGGCCATCACCATGGTCCGGCGCCGGCGCAACTGCCGGACCGCCTCGACCCGCAGGGGCAGGGTACGGCCCGGCCGGTGGCCGGGCGCCGCCTCCATCACAGAACCCCCTCCCTCCCGCTCAGTCCTGGCGCGATTCCACGCGTGGGCTTCCTTCGTCACTGCTCGCTCCTCCGTCGCTGCGCGGCTCCTCAGTCCAGCCCACGCAGCGCGCCAAGACACGCTCATGAGGCCCCTCCGATCAGGGTCAAGAACGCGTCCTCCAGGCGCCGGTTGGGCCCGAAGCTGGTCACCGGGATCTCCAGCCGCATCAGCTCCGTGAGCAGCTGCGCGGGGCCGGTGCCGTCGAGCCGCACCAGCAGACCGTCGCTGGTACGCGCGGCGGAGGCGACTCCCGGCAGCGCGCCCACCTTCTCCACCAGGGCGTCGCTCAACTCGCCCTCGTGGCCGACCAGCAGACTGCTTCCGGTGCCGGCGATCTCCTCGACCGGGCCCGCCTCGACGAGCCGGCCGCGGTCCATGACCACCAGATGGGTGCAGGACTGCTCGACCTCCGCGAGCAGATGGCTGGAGACGATCACGGTGCGGCCGACCGCCGCGTACCGGATCATCACCTCGCGCATCTCGCGGATCTGCGGCGGGTCGAGTCCGTTGGTCGGCTCGTCCAGGATCAGCAGATCCGGCAGGCCCAGCATGGCCTGGGCGATGGCCAGCCGCTGGCGCATGCCCTGGGAGTACGTGCGCACCGCGCGCTCCAGCGCGTCGCCGAGCCCCGCGATCTCCAGCGCCTCGTCCAGATGGGCGTCCTTGGATGGGCGGCCGGTGGCCCGCCAGTACAGCTCCAGGTTGGCCCGGCCGGTCAGATGCGGCAGAAAACCTGCCCCTTCGACGAAGGCGCCCACGCGGGACAGCACCGAGGCGCCGGGCCTGATGGCGTGTCCGAACACGCGGATCTCACCGCTGTCGGGGGCGATCAGCCCCATCAGCATCCGCAACGTGGTGGTCTTGCCCGCGCCATTGGGCCCGAGCAGCCCGAGGACCTGTCCCTTCTCCACGGTGAACGAGAGGTCCTTGACCGCGTACCGGTCGACCGACTTCGCGTACCGCTTGCTCAGCCCCGTGATCCGCAGCGGCACCTCGGCCAGCTCGGGGTCGGGCGCCGGGGCGGCCGTGCGCCGCCTGCCGGTCAGCAGCAGGGCCGCCGCCACCACGGCGGCCACCAGCGGCAGCCCCCACACCCACCAGGGCAGCGGGGCGGACTGGGTACGTACGTCCGGCGCGGTGGGGACCGTCAGACCCCCGTCCGCGAGGGAGACGGTGTATGTGGCGGGCTCGGCCGGCGAGGCGTAGCCGAGGTCGGTCGCGGCCAGCACCAGCCGCAGCCGGTGGCCCGGCTCCACCTCGTGGTCGACGGCGGGCAGCCGCAGTTCGACGGTCCGGCCCCGCTCGGCGCCGGTGACCCGCACGGGGGAGACCAGCTGTGAGGGCAGCACCTGCCTCCCGTCGGGCCCCACGTCGTACACCTTCGCGAACAGCACCGCGTCGGGCGCGTCCGCCTTCACCCGCACCTTGACCGTGGGCGAGCCGGTGATGCGCAGCGATTGGCGCAGCGGAGCCGAGTCGAAACGGGCGTACTGCCCAGGGAAGTCGAGGGAGACCCCGACGCCCAGGGAGGAGGCTTGGGAGAGCCCCGCGATACCGGGCACCGAGGAGACGCCCGACGGCCCGCCGCCGGGCGGGTTGGCGAACGACTGCTCGCCGCCGCTCAGCCGTACGCTCCGCCCGTGGCCGGTGAGCCCCGGATAGCTG
The DNA here is from genome assembly GCF_044334165.1 of Streptomyces sp. NPDC020845. Lineage (NCBI taxonomy): Bacteria > Bacillati > Actinomycetota > Actinomycetes > Kitasatosporales > Streptomycetaceae > Streptomyces > Streptomyces sp. NPDC020845. The sequence continues at coordinate 194,338 of NZ_JBIRSJ010000001.1, forward strand.
TCGCCCGTCGCACCGCGCAGCAGGGCGGCACCGTCGGTGGAGTCGAACCCGCCGGTGCGGGTGATCCGGAAGGCCGGCCCGGTGTCGGTGCCCTTGTCGCCCTTGAGATAGCGGTCGAACCACGCCCGGGTACGGGACGTGATGCGCTTGGTCTCCAGGTCGCCCCCGTCGTGTCCGCCCGCGAGCCAGTCGACGGCGACCGGCGCCCCGTTGGCCTTGATGGCCTTGGCCATCGCGTCCGACTGGTCGAGCGGGAAGAGCGAGTCGGTCTGGCCCTGGAGGATCAGCGTCGGGACCTTGATCCGGTCGGCCACGGCGGACGGGCTGCGCGCCTCCAGCATCTTGCGGGCGGCGTCGTCCGGCTTGCCGGACACGGCGACCCGCTCGTACATCGCGCACAGCCGCGCCTCGAACCGGCCGCAGCCCTGGCCGCTCCGGTCCTTCTGGCCTCCTTGATTCCTCCGCCGGTCTCCCTGGTTTTCCTGGTCTGCCTGGTTCTCCTGGCCTCCGGGCGCCTGGCCGGCGGTGGGGTCCGCCGAGCCGGTGGTGAAGAAGATGCCTGTCCACAGGCTCTTGAAGACACCCTTGGGGAAGAGCGAGTCGGCCAGGTTCCAGTAGGTGATGGCCGGGGCGATGGCGTCGACGCGGCGGTCGTACCCGGCGGCGAGCAGCGAGGCCGCCCCGCCGTACGAGGCGCCCGCCACCCCCACCCGGGGATCGCCGGCCGCGTCGAGCCGTACCTCGGGCCGCTTGGCCAGCCAGTCGATCAGCCGCCGGACATCGGCCACCTCATGGGCCGGGTCGTTCAGCCCGATCTTGCCCGTGGACGAGCCGAAGCCGCGCGCCGACCAGGTCAGTACGGCGTATCCGTCGCGGGCCAGCTCCTCGGCCTGTGACCGCAGATCCTCCTTGCTGCCCCCGAAGCCATGGGCGAGCAGCACCGCGGGCCTGCGGCCGGAGCCCGCGGTGAAGTACGAGGTGTCGATGCGGGCACCCGGCATGTCCAGCACCCGGTCCTCGCGGTGGACGGAGGGGCGACCATCGGACGCAGCGGCGACGGCCGCCCAGGTGCCCGCGCCCGCGAGCACGGCGACCGCGGCTGCCGCCGACACCACCAGCCGTCGGCCGCGCAGCCGGGCTCTTCGCAGAATCATGTCTGCACCCTAAGCGGGCCTCGGGGACAGGGCCGCTGACACCGGGTGGATTCCGGGCCCCTCCCCGGGGAGTAGCCTGCCCGTTTCGGGTACGCCTCCCGCGGTACGGGGCGATGCCCCGGCGGACGCTGTGAAAGTGGTCTGCGGGACCCGCCGGCCACCCCGTTCAAACCGGCTGTGGCCAGGGGCTTTTGTCGGTGCCCGGCAGTAGAATGGAGGGGTCAAGAACAAGGGTCCCCGACCTCCTTTGGAGGAAGCCGATGGCCGCTGCCGCCACACCTCTTCCGGACCTGCCGAGCTATGCGACCCTCCCGACAAAACGAGTGCCCGCCGGACGTCCGCGCGAGTGGTACGAGACCCACCACCGCCGGCTGAAGGCCATGCGCCTGGCCATCGCCCTGCTCAACTCCGGGGTGTACCGCCCCGAGCAGGCGCCCAACCGCAAGATACGCACCACCGCCGCCCGGATCGGGGTGCGCCCGCCCTCCAACACCACCTGCCGCATGGTGCGGTCCCTCATCCGCTACGAGCAGCGCTGACGCCGCGCCCGCCGCGCCGTCGTCTTCGTCTTTGTCTTCGGCTCCACGACGCGGCGGGCCCGCTCGGTTGAGGCTGTTCAGGTCCTGTCAGTCGCGCCGGGCGACCACCCGGTAGGCGTTGGACAGATGGCGCCGGCCGGCCAGCGGTCTGATCAGGAAGTGGTCCAGCGCGGCGGTCACCAGCAGGGCGGGGACGCCCGCGAGCACGATCGCCGTGCGCAGCAGCCGCCGGGCCCGCCCCGGCGGCTGCGCCAGCCAGGGCTGGTCCTCGGGCGGGGCGACGGCGTTCAGCAGCAGCCACACCGCGCCGAGCAGATCGACCGGGTCGTGCGGCCCGGCGTGCTCCTCGGCGACGACGGTGAAGCCGAGCCCGGACAGCTCCTTGCGCAGATTGGCCACGGGCACGAAGTGGAGGTGCTGCGGCTGAAGCCACGGCAGCCACCAGCGGCCCAGCAGCCGGGAGAAGCGGCTCTCCGCATCCGGCACATCGATCAGCAGATGTCCGCCCGGGCGCAGTGCGCGCCGCGCCGCGCGCAGCTCGCCGCGGGGGTCCGTACTGTGCTCCAGATAGTGGAACATGCTCACCACGTCGTACCCGTCGGCCAGTTCCGTCACCCGCTCGACGAAGCCGCCCCGGATGCCCCGCGTCACCCGGCCCGCCCGCTCGGCCAGCTCCACTCCGGCGCTCAGATCAAGACCGTCGAAGAGGGTGCCGGGGAAGACCGCGCGGGCCGCCTCGCAGAAATGGCCGTGGCCGGTGCCGACGTCCAGCCAGTTCCCCGGGGTCTCGGCGAAGGGCCGCAGCGACTCCGCGCGCCTGACGTACGTCTTCCGGCGCCCGGCGAAGAGACCGCCCATGTCCTTCTCGCCCAGGCCGTCGTAGAAGTCCCGGTAGTAGAACTCCAGGCCCTCGCCGCTCAGCCGCGGATTCTGGAACACATGGCCGCAGTCCCGGCACCGATCCAGCCGGAAGCCGCCCGGTTTGTACTGGAAGAGGTCGGTGGTGCGCAGCCGTTCCTCCAGTTGGGCCGAGCCGCACCACGGGCAGTCGGCCCGGCGCGGTTCGAAGAACCGGTCGGTGCCGCGCGCGAGATCGTCCGCGTAGCGCGGGCGCAGCGCGGCGACGGCCGCGGCGCGGTCGCCCTTCTTCGGGGCTCGGTTCGTTTCCGGTGCGCTCAAGCCGGTGTCGACAGGTTCGCGCCCCTTCGGCTCTCCCTCAGCTACCGCCGGACGTTGCTCCTGGCCGGGGCCGGGGCTGGGCGCGGTGGGTGGTTCGACGCCGCTGGTCATCTCTCCTCCAATGAGGGCTGCGAAGGTGGCCGGGTGGCGGCCCGCGCTGCCAGCCGTTCGAGGTGGCCGGCGGCCGCGGCGGCGCCGCCGGCCGCGCGGAAGGACGCCCCGATGCGCTCGGCCGCCGCCCGATGCCCCGGCTCGTACAGCACGGCGTCCAGGGCCTCGCCAAGACCGGCCGCCGTGACCCGGCCGAACCGCACCCGTACGCCCGCCCCCGCGGCCACCACCTGCCCGGCGACCACGGGCTGGTCGTCGCGGATGGGGGCCACGACCAGCGGTACGCCGTGCCACAGCGCCTCGCACACGGTGTTGTGCCCGGCGTGGCACACGACGGCCGCGACCCGCGCCAGCAGCGGCAGCTGTGGGACCCCGCGCACCACCAGTACATCGTCGTCCAGCGGCGCGCCGGACGCGGTGTCCAGCGCGCCCGCGAGGTCGACGAGCACCGTCTGGACGCGGCCGGCGCGGGCGCGCGCGGCTTCCCGGCAGACGCCGAGGAAGCGCGCTCCGGCGTCGGCGTTGACGGTGCCCAAGGTGACCAGGACGGCCGGGCGCGCCGGGTCGAGCCAATGCCAGGGGAAGTCGGGCGCGGCGGGGCGGGTGGCGATGGACGGGCCCACGAAACGGATCCGCTCCGCGGCCCGCACGGGCCGGCCCGCCAGCTCCTCGGTGGTGAACGCCAGCACCAGATGCGGTGAGAAGCGGGGATCCGCCGTCCCGGCCGGATCACCGATCCGGGCGCGCAACCCCTCCAGCAGCCCCTCCAGCCAGGCGCCGATCCGCGGCATGCCGTCCAGCGCCCCGGTGAACTCCGCCGAGGTGGTGGCCGAGGTGGCCCACCGTACGCCCAGCCGCTCGGCGACCAGACCACCGGCGACGGCCTGCTGGTCGGCGACCACCACATCCGGCCGGAACTCCTCGACCGCAGCCCGCACCCCCGGGGCCATCGCCTCCGCGAGCGGCACCAAAAAGCGCTCCCACAGGAACTTGAATGCGCCAGGGCCCCGCGCGTCCGCGGGGCGTACGGCGCTGATGTCGCCCTCGCCGAGCGCGGGCACCGCGCAGCGGAAGACCGCCGCCCCGTCCCCGGCCAGCCGCCCCACCACCTCCGGCGTCCCGGCCCAGGCCACCCGGTGGCCGCGGGCGGCGAGTTCGGCCCCGACGCCGAGGGTGGGGTTGATGTGTCCGACGAGCGGCGGCACGACGAACAGGAAGCGGCGTCCGGAGGCGGCGACGCCCCTCATAAGGCCGCCTCCGCTTCGGCGAAGACCGCCGCCGGAGGCAGCCCACCCGGATCGCCGATCCAGCCCAGGACATGGCGGAGCACCAGGGCGGGCACCTCGACGAGGACCGAGTGCTCATGGCCCGGCACGACAACCGTCCGGCTCCACGGCAGCAGCGACTCCAGCCACGGCGCCTGGGCGGCCATGTCCGAATCGGCGCCGTAGAGGGCGAGAACCGGACTGCGTACGGAGCGGATCCGGCCCTCGCCCAGCACCGCGCTCGACGGTATGTCCTGGGCGATGGTGGTGGTGCGCACCAGCCGGGCCGCCGATTTGGCCAGCCGGGCGGTGTGCCCGCCGTGGTGGGCGTCGATCCAGGCCAGGGCGTCGGCCTCGTGCTCCGACAGCTGGGACGCGGTGTAGCCGAGGAGCTTTTCGAGCTTCGCCGCCCACGCGGGGGTGGCCGGTTCGGACTCGATCAGCGAGAGACCGGCCACCCGCTCCGGGTGCCGGACCGCGTACTGGAACGCGACCGTCCCGCCGAAGCAGTTGCCGACCAGGTGCACCGGGCCGCGGATGCCCAGCCGGTCGAGCAGCCGCTCCAGGTCCCCGACGAAGGCGTCCAGCCGGTAGCCGTGTGCCGGGCGTTCGCTGCGCCCGTGGCCCCGCTGGTCGTACATGACCACGTCGACCCCGGCCGCGGCGAGCCCGGGGCCCACGGTGAAGTAGTAGGCGGCCAGGCTGTCGGTGAGCAGGCCGTGCAGCAGCACGGCGGTGGGGGTCGCGGGCCCGGCCCGGCCGGGGCCGAGCCGCTGCACATGGAGCCTGACGCCGTCCGGTCCGCCGGTGTGGACCATGGCCATCGGTCAGCTCCCCCCGGCGGCCTTCAGACAGCCCACGACGTACTCGACGAGGCGCCCCACGGTGAGGTCGATGATCTCGTCGAGCTCCAGCCCGGCCACGAACTCGGCGAAGTTGACGTGCCGTCCGTACCGGGCCTGCAGTATTCCCGCCAGGGTGACCAGGTCGATGCTCTCCAGCTCCAGGTCCTCCATGAACCGGCTGTCCGCGGCGATCTCGATGTCGTCGAGGCCGTACTCGTCGAGCATCTTCCGGAGCATTCCGGCGATGTCCGCGAGGACGGTCTCCTCGTCGTCCGCCACGGGCGCTGCGGCGGTCTGCTTGGCGGTACTCACTCTGCCTCCTTGTTCGCCCCGCCGCGGCGGCGGCTCATGTCGCTGTCGCCCACGCGGCGCGGGTGCGGGTTTCGTCGCCATCTGCGGTCGGCGGCCGCGCGTGCTCCGCCAGCTACCGCTGGGAGGTGCCCCCTGCTCACGGTTCGGTCTCCTCACTCGTCGTCCGCCGGGCCGGTGGTCCAGGCCACGACGTAGTCCCTGCTGGGCAACCCGGGAGGGTTGGCCGTACGCATGCTGTGCACCCGGTAGCGGCGCGGCCGCCCGGCGACCGTGGTCACTTGGAGCAGCCGCCCGTGGCTCTCGTCCCCGACACCCCCGACACCCCCGACACCCCCAACACCCCCGACTCCCCCAACACCCCCGATGCCCTCGACGCCCTCGGCTTTGGCGACCGCCTCTTTCGCCGCGCGGAGGGCCGCGGTTTCCTGTGCGGCGGTGTCCAGTCCGGTGATCTCCTCGATATGGATGCCGGGGCCCGGCCCGGAGTCCTCGCGGTCGCGGTCCGGCGCCCGCGGCACCACCAGGGCCACCCCGGCCTCGGCCCGGCTCGCCAGTGCGAGGTCCAGCCCGGGCAGCGTCCGGCCGTGCACCCCGAGGACGTACGGGCGGCCGCGCGCGTCCTCGCACACCTGGATCTCGGCCGGGAAGACCGGCCCCTCCCCACGCGCCCAAAGCCACTGCCGCACCGCGTCCTTGGCCGCGATCCGGCCCAGCAGCCACTGCCGCCGGCCGCGCGGGGCCCGCCGCTCGTACGTCCTGCGCTCGGCGCCGGCCAGGTGGTTGCGCATGATCAGGTCGCGCGACGCCAGATCGGGCCAGCGCTCGTGCAGCAGTGCCCAGCCGCCGGGCTGCGGCTGGGAGAGCGCGTTGAGTTCGGGGAAGCGCTCGACCGGCCGGGTGCTCGGATGGTTGTCGAAACGGCGGTCCTGCCAGCCGTCGATCTGGGCCCACACCTGCCCGTCGATGAGCAACTGGACATTCGCCTCGAGCGTGGTGTCGGTCAGCGAGCCGACCCTGATCACACACTCCACCGTGGTGCCGGGGAGCGGATGCGGTCCGAAGAGGCGGATGTGCCGCATGCCGACGGGGAAGACCACGGTCCGTTCGGTGCGGGTGGCCATGAGCCAGTAGCCGAGCAGCTGGCCGACATTGTCCAGCAGGGCGCCGGGCGCGGCCGGCGTGGTGATCGTGCCGCGCACCCGCGCCGCGCCGATCGCGGTGATCTCGCTGACTCCCTGGAACGCCGGGCCGTGGAACATCCAGCGCCTGCTGTACAGCTCGGCCGCGGTATGGGCGGGGGCCTCCTCGGCGGCCGGGTCGGCGGGCCAGGGGGCGGGGCGCGGGTTCGGGAAGCGGGGCGCGAGCTCCACCGTGCCCTGGGCGCTGCGGCCGAAGTCCACGGCCAGTCGGTCCGGGCCGTCGGGCGACGGCGTCACGGTGATGGGCACCTCGGCGGGCGGCGCGGCGGTCACCCACCGGCCGAACCGCGCACCGTGCACCGCGACCGCCCGCCGCCCGGGGGCCGTCCGCTCCGCCGCGTCCATGAGGTGCCCGACGATCGTGGTCGCCGGAACGACCGGCCACCGGTCCGACTCGTCGGGCCAGCCGGGCCGTTGCCGGAAGAAGCAGTGGTCGCGCAGGTACGGCATGGTGTCCGTGGACACCCGCAGCACGGTGCGCCAGGTCGTCGGCGCGGGTGCGGCGGCCTTGGGGGCTGACGGGACTGGCGGGACTGGCGGGACGTACGGGGCCGACGGTCCGCCCGCGCGGTCCGCGACGGTGATCAGCTCGGCCGCGGCACCGGCCGTCTCGCGCAGCAGCGCGCCGAGTTCCGCGGCCACCGGAAACCGCCCCGCCACCGCGTCCAGCGCGGACACGGCGTCGGCCCGGAGGGCGGGAACGTCGGCGCTGGGGGAGGCGGCGGCGCCGGATGCCAACGCGTGGCGCAGCGCGGGGAGGTGGCGCTCGTCCAGGGAGATCAGCGCGCCGCCGAGATCGAGCCGTACCGGCTTCGGCGAGACAGCGGATGGCACGGTGGCGGGGCGCGGCAGGGACGGGTCCACCCGGGCCCCGTCCACCCACAGGGCGGTGGCCACCCGGCGCAGCTGGGCGACGCCGTCGCGGTGCGGCGAGTCGGCGGCCACCGCGAGATGTTCCGCCCCCTGGAGCGTGTCACCGATGAGCGAGGCCAGCTGCCCCGGGCCGACCTGCACAAACGCCCGGAAGCCCGCCTCGTACAGCGCCTTCGTCAACAGCCGGAAACGGACCGGCTCGAGCAGATGGCGTACGAACAGCTCCCGTACCCCGGCCGCGTCGGGCGGATACGGCGCCGCGGTCGTCCCCGACCAGATGGGCACGCGCGGCGGAAACAGCTCGAACCGCTCCGCGGCGGCTCTGATCGGCCCCAGGTACGGCGCCAGCATCGGGGTGTGGAAGCCCGACTGGAACGGAAGGACGTGCCCGATCACCCCCTCGGCACGCAACTGCCGTACGAACGCCTCGACGTCGGCCCGCGGCCCGCACACCATCGACTGGTTCGGCGCGTTGTCGTGGGAGAGTACGACCCGACCGTCCGCGCCCTCCGCGAGCGCGGCCAGCACCCGCTCGGCGGGGGCGCCCAGTACGCCGAACGCCAGCCCGGGCACGCGCAGCGCGTCGGGGTCGAACGAGCCGAGGAATTCGTCGACCGCGGCGCCGGAGTACAGCCCGGCCGACACCATCGCGGTCCATTCGCCGACGCTGTGCCCGGCCACCGCGTCCGGCACCACCCCCATCCGCCGCATCGCGCGGTCCAGCAGACGGCCGACGGCGAAGACGCCGACACCGTGGCGGCCGATGTCACCGACCGGGGCGCGTCCGTCGGCCGCCCCGACGGTGGCGGGGGAGAGCCCGAAATACTCGGCGACGCCGTCCACGCGCGGCGCGAACTCGGCCTCCAGGCCGGGGAAGACGAAGACCACCCGGCCCGGCTTGCCCGCCGCGCGCTCGCTCAGCAGCGGATCGGGCGTGAACCACACGTCGTTGCGCCCACGCCACGAGGCCTTCTTCGCCACCACGCGCCGCGCCAGCGCCAGCCGCTTGGCGGTCGGCCCGACGATGCCGAGCTTGACCCGGCCCGAGGCGGGGACGGTGGCGGTGGCCCGCAGCGCCGCGTCATCCTCCTCCGCCAGCCACGCGGCCAGCCGCTCCGGCGTCTCGGCCGCCACCGCGAGTACCCGCTCCGCCTCGGTGACCTGGGCCCTGGGCCTGGTGGATGTGGTGGGTGGAGCCGCGCCGTCGGTGGCGTCGGGCACCCGGGCACCCGGCCTGCCGGCCATCACCGGGGAGCTGGCGGGGCATTCGGCCGGCGGTGTGGTGTCGGGCCTGCGTGGCCCGGCGTGTGGTGCGGCCCCCGGTGCAGTACCCCCCGGCGTGGTGCCAGGGGCGGCTGCCACAGGCTGCTGAAGAGCCGTGCTGTCGGCCGCCGGGCCGGCCGTGGCGGCGGGCGCGTCGACACCCGGCTCCGTGGGCACCGCCGAGGCCGTCGTCCGGGGCCTCGGGGGCGACGGGGGCCGAACGGCCGCCAACGGCGGCTGTTCCAGCACCACATGCGCGTTGATCCCGCCGAACCCGAACGCGTTCACCGCCGCGCGGCGCACCCCCGCGCCGCGCCCCGTCTCCCACGGCTCCGCCGTGGCGATCGGGCGGAAGCGGGTCGCGGCCAGGGCCGGGTGCGGGTCGTCGCAGTGCAGGGTGGGCGGCAGCAGGCCGTGGTGGATCGCGAGGGCAGCCTTGATCAGGCCCGCCACCCCGGCCGCCGGCATGGTGTGGCCGATCATCGACTTCACCGACCCGATCACGGCGCGGTCGGCGCCGTCGCCGGTCGCGGCGCCGAAGGCCTCCGTCACCGTGGCCAGTTCCGCCGTGTCACCCGCGGGCGTCGCGGTGCCGTGCGCTTCCAGCAGCCCGAGCGAGCCGGGCTCGCGCGGATCAAGCCCGGCCGTACGCCACGCCTGTCGCACGGCCCGCGTCTGGCCGCCCGGGTCCGGGTTGACCAGGCCCGCGGCGCGGCCGTCGCCGGCCACGCCGGTGCCCCTGATGACGGCGTACACCCGGTCGCCGTCCCGCCGCGCGTCGGCCAGCCGTTTGAGAACCACGACGCCGGTGCCCTCGCCGATCAGGATTCCGTCGGCCTCGCGGTGGAAGGGGCGGATGCGCTCGCTCGGTGAGAGCGCGCGCAGCTGCGCGAAGACGCTCCACAGGGTGATGTCGTGGCAGTGGTGCACCCCGCCCGCCAGCACCGCGTCGCACCGGCCGGAGGCCAGCTCGGCCCCTGCCTGGTCGATGGCGACGAGCGAGGACGCGCAGGCGGCGTCCACGGTGTACGCGGGGCCGCGCAGATCGAGCCGGTTGGCCACCCGCGAGGCGGCGAGGTTGGGCACCAGGCCGATGGCCGACTCGGGGCGGTCGGGGCCCAGGCGCTCGGTGAACGCGGCCCGGACTCGCTCCAACTGGTCGGCGCCGAGGCCGGGCAGCAGCTCGCCGAGCGTGCGTACGAGCTGGTGGGCGGTGCGTACCCGCTGGTCGAGGCGGACCAGACCGGGCGTGAGATAGCCGCCGCGGCCCAGCACCACCCCGACCCGCCCCCGGTCGGGCAGCCGCTCCTCGCCGCCCGCGTCGGCGACGGCCGCGGCCGCGACATGCAGGGCGATCAGCTGGTCGGGCTCGGTGCCCGGGACGGAGGCGGGCATGATCCCGAAACGGGTGACCTCCAGCTCGGCCAGCCCGTCGACGAATCCGCCACGGCGGCAGTACACCCGGTCGGCGGCGGTGGCCGAGCCGGGCCCGTTTCCGGGGTCCCCGGGGACCCCGGGGGTTCTGGGGGTTCTGGGGGCGTAGAACTCGGCGTCCCACCGCTGCGCCGGGACCTCGGTGATCGCGTCCACGCCGGTCACCAGGTTGCGCCAGTACGTCCCCAGGTCCGGCGCCCCGGGCAGCAGCACGGCCATCCCGACGATCGCCACCGGGGGTCTGCGGCCGCCGCCTTCGTCGTCGTACGCCACGGTCACCAGCTCGACGCCGTATAGACGACGGCCCGGTCGGACTCCTCGCCCCAGGCGAGCTCGCGCAGCAGCGCCAGCGCCCCTTCCTCCGGGTCGATGAGCTCGACGCCACGCCTCGCGTATTCGCGCGCGAGCGCGGGGCTGACCATCCCGGTGTGCCCGCCCGTGGGTGCCCAGGGCCCCCAATGGACCGTCAGCGCCCGGCGGCCGGTGCGGGCCGCCCACCGCGCGCCGAGGGTCTCCAGCGCGTCGTTGGCCGCCGCGTAGTCGGCCTGGCCGCGGTTGCCGAGGACGGCGGAGACGCTGCCGAAGAGCACCGCGAACAACGGCCCTCCAGGGCTGCCGCCCGGTCCGCCGGGCAGCTCCTCCAGCGCGTCCAGGAGCGAGCGCGCGCCGCCCGCCTTCGTGTCGAAGACCCGCTGGAAGGACTCGGCGGACTTCTCCTCGATCAGCCGGTCCTCGATCACCCCTGCCGCGTAGACGACGCCATCCAGTCGGCCGTGGTCGGCGTGGATCTCCTTGACGGCCTGGCGCACCGCGTCGGGGTCACGGAAGTCGACCGACCGGTAGCGCGCTTGGGCCCCGAGTTCGGTCAGCTCCCGCAGTGTGGCGGCCACTTCACGTCGCGCCAGAATCCCGGCCGCCTCCCGCTGGATCTCGGCGGGTCTCCGGCCGCCGCCCGCGGCGAGCGCCGTGCGCAGGGCGGCCTCGTCCCGGGCCCCGGCGGTGGCCGGGTCCTCGGGCCCGGCGGGTACGGGGGTGCGGCCGAGCAGTTCGATACGGCAGCGGGTGGCGGCCGCGAGGGCCGCCGCACACCGTGCGGTGATCCCTCGCGCCCCGCCGACCAGCACGACCACCGAATCGCGGTCGAGGCCGATGGCCGCGGCCTCCGCCGCCCCGTCCCCGGCGGGCCCCGCGCCCGAGGCGCCGAGAACGCCCAAGCCGCTCTCCACGAGCTCCAGCCCGTGCCGACCGTTGGCGGTGCGCAGCACGACGGGTGGGTGGTCCGGGGCGAACACCTCCGCAAGCAGCGCGTCGGCGACGGCGGTGGCGGGCGCGTCGGCGGGGAGGTCGACGACGGTGGCCACCGTCCGCGGGTACTCCCGGGCGACGCTGCGGAACAGGCCGTGCAGCCCGGCCGTCCCGACGTCGAGCGGGTCCGCCCGCCGCGCGGCCAACAGCCACCTCGGCCCGCGGGCCAGGGCCGCCCGCAGTACAGGGAACGCCGCGGGCAGTACGGGTGCGCCGGAGGTGGCCGACGGCTGGAGCAGGATCACCCCGTCAGGGGGTACCTCCCAGCGGTGGCCGGGGGACGGACCGTCGCCCTGGCCGAGAAGGTGCCCGCCCGCCAGGGCCACGGCCTCGGCGCCGCACCCCCGCAGCCGTTCCGCGACGGCCCCGGCCAGGGGCTCGTCATCGCCCAGCAGCACAAACCGCCTGCCGGACAGGGCGGTCGAGGGCTCGCCGAGCGCCGCGCCCCCGGCGAGCGGCACGGACCGCAGCAGCATCCGCTTCGGCGCCACGCCCCTGACGGCGGGGCTGCTGGGGAGTGGCCCGCGTGCCACGGGCTCGGGGCCGCGCGCGGGCTCTGGGCCGGTGGTGACCTCTGGGCCGGTGGTGGCCTCTGGGCCGGTGGTGGCGGGGCCGTTCGGCGGTGGCGCGCCTGCCGGGGACTCGATGGCTTCCTCAGGACCGGTGGCCGTCGGGCCGCTGTCGTCGTGTGGACCGGCGCCCCCGGGCCCGGCGGTGGCCTGTGGCCCGGGCCCCACGGCCGTGGCGATGCCGTTCGGCCCGGCGTCGGTATGGTCGGTCGCCGCCGCGTCGTCCGTCAGCCGAGGGGTGAGCCAGGCGGTGACCGCGGCGGTGGTACGGGCCTTCGTCAGCTCTTCGAGCTCTTCGTCCGCGAGCGCCGCCGCGCCGCTGCCGCCCGTGCCGCCCACGCCCAGGCGGGCCGCCAACTCGCCCGCGATCTCGGCCCGTTTGATCGAGTCGATGCTCAGATCCGCCTCGAGGTCGAGGTCCGGCTCGATCATGTCGACCGGGTATCCGGTGCGCTCGCTGATGATCTGCGCGACCATACGGGCCACGTCCGCCTCGGTGACCGCCACCGGCTCCACGGCTGCTGCCGCCCCGGCAGGCGTCGGCATGGTCAGTGGTGTCGGCATGGGCGTCGGCGTCGGCCCGCTCAGGGGCTGTGGCGGGAGGGCCGCTGCCGCCTCCACCGCTCCGGCCACCCCCGGTACCGCGGGCGCGACGGGACTGGTGGGCCTGGCCCCCGGCGTGGCCCCGAGATGGGTGAGGAGCACATCGCGCTGGGCCGCCACCATCTCCCGGCTGGTTCTCAGGAACTCCAGGATCAGCGCGTCCCGGTCCGTCTGGCTCACCGTCGCCTCCTCGACACGTCGGGCCGGCGCCAGCGCGCCGGGCAGGAGTTCGCCCGCGGCGGTACGGACCAGCTGCCCGTCCACCGTCCAGCCGGGTTGTTTCGGCGCCGCCGCGCGGCCGGCGTCCACGGCGTCGCGGCCGCGGAACATCCAGCCGGTACGCACCGGCAGCCCGGCGACGGCCAGTTGAGCCAGAGTGTCGAGAAAGCCGTACAGCCCGCGCGGACCGGCACTGACCCCGCCCCCGACCCCGCCACCGACTCCGACGCCGACTCCGACGGCGTTTACGGCCTGTGCGCCGACGCGCCGCCCCTCGAAGGCGATGGCGCGGTGCGGACGGTCGCCGAGGATTTCCCCCACCAGCCGGGTGAGCACGGTGCCGGGCCCCGCCTCGACGAAGATCCTGGCCCCCGCCTCGTACATGGCCTCGATCTGCTCGACGAAGCGGACCGGCGCGCCGATCTGGGCCGCCAGCTCCGCGCGTATGGCGTCGGGCTCGCTGCCGTGTGGGGTGGCGGTGCGGTTCGCCCAGACCGGGTACTCGGGCGGATGAATCGGCTGTCGGGCCAGGGACTTGGCGAACCGTTCGCCGGCCGTGGCCACCAGCGGGCTGTGAAAGGCGCAGGCCACCGCGAGCCGCTTCACCGGATATCCGGCCTCCCGCAGCAGTCCGACCGCGGTGTCCACCTCCTGCCGCGGCCCCGAGATCGCGGTCTGGCGCGGTGCGTTGTGGTTGGCGGCCACCACCTGGCCGACGAGGCCGCCGTGGCGCAGGACGCGCTCGACGTCCTCGCGGCTCGCGGTCACCGCCGCCATGGCGCCCGGCTCGGGGCCCGCGGCCTGCGCCGCGTCCAGGATCGCGGACGCCCGCTCGGCGCTCAGCTCCAACAGCGCGGACGGGTCGAGCGCGCCCGCCGCGCAGAGCGCGACCAACTCGCCATAGCTGTGCCCGGCGGCCATGTCGGGGCGGACTCCGGCCGTCACGAGCAGCGAGTGCGCGGCCAGGCCGACGACGCCGAGCGCCGGCTGGGCCACCCGGGTGTCGGTGACCCTGGCCCGCTGGGCGGCCCGTCCCGGCTCGTCGAAAGCGGCCGGTGGATGGAGGGCGGAGGCGTGGGATCCGGCGAGCCGCGCGTGGCCGTGGAGTTCGGGGAAGGCGACGAACAGGTCGGCGAACATACCGGGCCGCTGGCTGCCTTGTCCTGGGAAGAGAAAGGCGACCTTGCCGGCGCCGAGACCGGGGCCTCGCCCCGCGCCGTCGTCGGCGGATGTGCCACCACCGCTCTCCGCGATGGCGCGACCGGCCGGGTCGCCACCGCCGTCCGGATCGGCTGGCCTCTCGGGACCGGTCGTACCCTCCGTACCGGTCCGCCTCGCCAGACCGGCCGAGTCCGCCGCCCCGGCCAGATAGATCCCCGCGGCCGGGTCGTGTTCCCCCGCCAGCACCCGCCGCAGCAGTGCCGCCGGCTCGCCGGGCCCGTCCGGGGCGGTGGCCACCACGGCGGCCCACACCGGGCCCTGACCGGCGTCGGAGCGGGTGGCGGCGGCGAGGGCGAGGTCGCGCAGCCGCCACGAGGACCCCGCCGCCTCGTTGGCCTCGGCGAGCGCCAGCGTCTCCTCGACGGCGCGGAAGGCCGCCGCCCGGTCCGTGCCGCGGAAGGTGAACAGCTCGGCGGGCCAGGCGTCCAGGGCGTGGGCCGGGGGTGGACCGGCGTCGTGGGCGGACAGGACGACGTGGAAGTTGGTGCCGCCGAAGCCGAAGGCGCTGAGCCCGGCGATCCGCTCGGCGGGCGGGGCCACCCAGGGTGCGGCCTCGGTGTGGAAGGCGAAGGGGCTGCTCGTCGCGTCCCAGGAGGCGTTGGGGCGGCGCAGGTGTGAGGTGGGCGGCTTGACGCCGGTGTACAGGGCCAGCGCGGTCTTGACCAGACCGGCCAGGCCCGCGGCGCATTTCGTATGCCCGATCTGCGACTTGACGGAGCCCAGCGCGCAGCCGCCGGCCGTGGCCCCGGCCGCGGTGAACACCTCGGTGAGGATGGACAGCTCGGTGCGGTCGCCGACGACCGTGCCGGTGCCGTGGGCCTCGACGAGACCGACGTCAGCGGGGGAGATCCGGGCGTTGCGGTAGGCGCGCTCCAGCGCGGCCCGCTGGCCCTCGGGCCGGGGCGCGGTGAGCCCGAGCGACCGCCCGTCGCTGGAGCTGCCCACGCCCTTGATCACGCCGTAGACGCGGTCGCCGTCGCGTTCGGCGTCCGCCAGCCGCTTGAGCACCACGCAGGCGACGCCCTCGCCGAGCGCGATGCCGTCCGCCGAGGCGTCGAAGGTGCGCGAGCGGCCCGTCGGGGACAGCGCGTGCACGGAGGAGAAGAGCATGTAGTCGTTGATGCCGTTGTGCAGGTCGGCGCCGCCGCACAGTACGAGATCGCTGGTGCCGCTGACCAGTTCCTTGCAGGCCATGTCGACGGCGGCCAGGGAGGAGGCGCAGGCCGCGTCCACCGTGTAGTTGGCACCGCCGAGGTCGAGCCGGTTGGCGATCCGCCCGGCGATGACATTGGCGAGCATGCCGGGGAAGGAGTCCTCGGTCAGCTCGGGCAGCTGTTCCGCCAGCCCCTCGGGCACCGTGCCGAAGTAGGAGGGGAGTACCGCGCGCAGCGTCTGGGCGCTGGACAGATCGCTGCCTGCTTCGGCGCCGAAGACGACCGACGTACGGGAGCGGTCGAAGGCCCGGCCACCCGAGCTCCCGGGGCCGCCCCGCTCCTCACCGGGCGCCGCCTGGTATCCGGCGTGCTCCAGGGCGCGCCGCGCCGCCTCCAGCGCCAGCAGCTGTACCGGCTCGATGCTGCCCAGGGACGCCGGCGGGATGCCGTAGCGCAAGGGGTCGAAGGGGATCGGGGGCAGGAAGCCGCCCCACTTGGAGGCGGTGGCGCCAGGGGACGCCGAGGCATTGGCGGACGCCGTGGCGTCGTGAGCCTCGTCGGGGGAGTAGTGGACGGCGGGGTCCCAGCGCTCGACGGGCACTTCGGTCACGGCGTCGACGCCGCCGACCACATGGGCCCAGAACGTGGCGAGATCGGGGGCGCGCGGAAACATGCACGCCATCCCGACCACGGCCACGTCCAGCGGCGCCGGGGCCTCCCGCTCCGCCCGCCCGGGCAGGGCCACGCCCAGGCGCTCGCGCAGGGCGGCCGCCGCACGGCGGAAGAAGTCCGCGGCGGCCGGGGCAACGGAATGGTGCAGGGCGGCGACGGTGGTGGTGGCCGAGCGCAACACCGCCACGTCACCCGCCATGAACATGCCATCCTGATATTGGCGCTCCTCGCCGACCGCCACCAACCCGCCGCCCGGGCCGCGTTCGACACCCTTGCCCGCGATCCGCAGCCGACCGACGTTGAGCCGTTCCAGCCGCTCCCACACCTGCCGCTCCGGGACGTCCTCCCCGCGCAGTCGCTCCTTGACGGCGCCGAACTCCTCGGTGAACGGGCTGGGGACGCAGCGGGTGGCGTGCCCCGGAGCGGTCTCCAGCAGCGCGGTGCGCCGCGCGGCCACCACCTGGCGCTGGAACAGCGGCTGGACGGCGCCGTGGGCGACCGCCTCCTCGGTGAAGAGATACGCGGTCCCCATCAGCAGGCCGACCAGGACACCGCGCCGGGTCAGCGGGGCGGCGAGGGCGGCGACCATCGCCGCGGACCGCTCGTCGTGGACGCCGCCCGCGAAGAAGACCTCGATCGGGGCCGCCGCCCCATTCCGCCCAGCCCCGCCACCACCCGTCCCACCCGCACCCGCCCCGCCCCGGCCCTCCCCGTCCAGGAAGTCCTCGATCACCGCGATCTGGGCCTCCCACAGCGGAAAGCTGTGGCGCGGGCCGACGTGTCCGCCGCACTCGGAGCCCTCGAACACGAACCGACGGGCGCCGGACCGCAGGAACTGCCCCAGCAGCCCCGGCGAAGGGACGTGCAGAAAGGTGGCGATCCCGGCCTTCTCCAGCGCCTCGGCCTGGGCGGGCCGTCCACCCGCGATGATCGCGTGGCTGGGGCGGATCTCCCGTACGGCCTCGAGCTGGGCCTGTCTGATCTCCTCGGCAGCGAAGCCGAGCACCCCCACCCCCCACGGCCGCCCCTCCAGTGCGGCCGCCGCCTCCACCAGCATGGCGCGGGCCTGTTCGCGTCCGGCGAGGGCGAGCGCGAGGAACGGCAGGGCGCCCTCGGCGGCGACCGCGGAGGCGAATCCGGCCCGGTCGCTGACCCGGGTCATCGGCCCCTGCGCCACCGGCAGCCGGGTGCCGAGCGCGACACTCATCGGGGAGCCCGGGCGCAGCGCGGCGGTGGCGCGGTCGTCCCGTACGGCATCCCGTACGGCTTCGGCCACGGCGCGTACGGCCCGGCCGACATCGCCGTACCGCTCGGCGAAGCGCGCCGCCAGAAAGCCGTCCTGACCGACGGGCAGCGGCCGGGCGCGCGCATCGCGCACCCGGCGGCGCAGCACCCGGCGGCCGTCGACCACTGCGGTCTCCGAGCCGTCCAGCGAGCGGAGCACGGCTGCCGTCTCCTCGGACACCCCCGATTCGGCGAGCAGCGCCAGTTGGGTGTCCAGCACGACGCCCGCCGCACCGCCGACGACCGCCGCGGCGGCCGTGTGGAGGCCGATCCCGCCACAGGCCCACACGGGTACGGACACCCGCGGCTCGGCGAGCAACTGCTGAAGGAGTACGAAGGTGCCGAGCGCCCCGACCCGGCCGCCGCTCTCGCCACCCCGGGCGATCAGGCCGTGCGCTCCGGCCCGTACGGCATCCAGCGCCTCCTCCAGGTCGGTGACCTCGGCGAGGACGCGGTGGCGGCCCACGGCGTCGGCCACCGCCCAGGGGGAGTCCGGCGCGAGCACCACCGTGTCCGGACCCGCACCCGCGCCAACACCCCGGTCCTGGGGCCCCGTCAAGTCCGCGGGCGCCAGTCGGCAGCCGGGGCCGATCCGCACCCCGTACCGGCCGTCGGGCGCCCAGTCCCGAAGCCGCTCCAGCGCCTCCCGGGACCGCCGGTCCCCGGTCCCCAGGTCCAGGATTCCGAGCCCTCCGGCGCGGCTGACCGCGGCGGCGAGCCTGGCGTCCGGCCGCCCGAAGGGAGTGATGCCGAGGACGAGGTCGCCGAGCCGGTCAGCAGATCTCATGGCGTCTCCGAAAGAATCGGCAGAGCGGTGGGGGTAAAGGGAGATCATTCCCGGCACGTGGACCCGAAGGTACGGCTTCGGAATTCCGCCCGGGGCGGCGCGAGGCATGAAATTAGACGACGGACCTGATGGAACGTCAAGAGCGAAGCGCCCGCCGGGGCGGTGATCACGCCGAATCGGCCGATGTGGGCGAATGGTTCGCTCGCGACAAACAAGGGCAGAATCCCCATCCGTGCGTCAATCATCGATTTCCATTCGATGAACGGGCTGATTCGGCCAAGGGACGGGACGCCCCGGCCACGGCCCGGCGGGGCGCGGGATATAGGGTGCCCGGGTGCGCTGGAAAGATGAATCCGGAACCAAGTGGCGGCTGCGACAGCAGAGGCTGGCCTGGCCGCGATGGGTCAAACCGGAAGTAGCCTTCGAGCACGCCCCGAGCGGTCTGGGCGACGACCCGATCTCCGCGATCATCGCCCTGCCCTTCCTGCTTGTCTTCGCGGTGATGCTGCCCTTCTGGCTGGCCGAACTTCTTCTGCGGCTGCTGCTGGCCCCGTTCGTGGCCGTGCTCCGGCTGGCCGGCGCCATCCCTTACCGGCTCAAGCTCTACAAGGCGGGGCGGTTGACCGGGTCATATTCGGCGGATGGCCATGGCGAACTGGTGCGGCTGCGCCATGAGCTTCGCCGGATGGGGAGCCCGGCCGGCGGCGGTCACTGATTCCCGTACCGGCGCGTCCCGCGCGTACGGGCGGGTCCCGCCTGGTGCGGGCGGGGCGGGCGTTGCGGGCCCGGCTGCCTTGTCTCCCCGTGACCCGCCGTCCCTGTCGGATGCCGCTGATAAAATCCCAACTCCGTTGTTGTGCGCGGGATTGAGGCAGCAGGATCCGGGCAGGCGGGAATTCTGTTCGGATCAATTCCGGAAAGGGGAGTCAGGTGACCGGTCTCAACAAGGGCCCGAGCAAAGTCCAGGTGGCGCTCAAGTGGGACCCCAGCCCGCTGGGGCAGCCGGCCCACGATCTCGACATCATCGCGGGGACCTACACCGCGGCGGACGCGTACGGCGAACCGGCCTACCTCGTGCACTTCGACCGCCGGTCGCCCGACGGCACCATCACCCTCAACCGGGACAGCCAGACCGGCCAGGGCCTCGGCGCCGACGAGGTCATGACCTTGGAGCTGGACCGGCTGTCCCCCTCCTACACCCGGGTGATCGTGGGCGTCGCCATCCAGCAGGGTGGCGGTCCCAAGACCTTCGGCGACGTGACCAACTGCAGCTTCCGGATAGCCGACGGGATCACCGAACTGGTGAACAGCGGTTTCGTCGGGGCGCTGGGTGCCAAGGCCGCGACCATCGCCGAATTCATCCGGAACGACTCGGGAGAGTGGCAATTCCACGAGGGGATCCGGGGATTCGACGCCGACCCGGATGAATTCGCCGGGCTGATGGGCCGGGATTATTCCTGACCCCTGTCCGGCCCCTTACGCGGATGGGTCGGCCTGCTATGCGGATGGGTCGGCCTCTTCCATGGATGCGTTCGGGCGCGGCGAGGCTTTAGCATGCCGTGAAGATCACTTCCCGAGGAGGCCGCCATGGCGAACGACGCCGATCTGCGCCATCTGCGCCGCTGCGTGGAGCTGGCGACCGAGGCCCTGGAAGCGGGCGACGAGCCGTTCGGTTCGGTGCTCGTCGCCGCGGGCGGGGCCGTCCTCTTCGAGGACCACAACCATGTGGCGGGCGGCGACCACACCCGCCACCCCGAGTTCGAGATCGCGCGCTGGGCCGCGGCCAATCTGACCCCCGAGGAGCGCGCCGCGGCCACCGTCTACACCTCGGGCGAGCACTGCCCGATGTGTGCCGCGGCCCACGGCTGGGTCGGGCTGGGCCGCATCGTGTACGCCAGCTCCTCCCGGCAACTGGCGGCCTGGCTCACCGACCTCGGGGTCCCGGCCCCTCCCGTACGGACCCTGTCCATCCAGGAGGTCGTCCCGGGCGCCGTGGTGGAGGGCCCGTTCCCCGCCCTCGCCGAGCGCGTACACGAACTGCACCGCCGCTTTCACGGCTCCTGAAGCGCGGGTGGGCGGGGGCGGAAGAGGGAGCTCAGTCGAGCAGCTCCCTTACCAGCGCCTCGCCCCACCACCGCTCGACCCGGTCCGGTGACCAGCCGCGTTCCGCGGTGAGCACGGTGTAGACGTCGATGTTGCACAGCGCCGCGTAGACATCGACCGCTGACCGTACGTCCAGGTCGTGCCGGAGGACACCGGCCGGCCAGGACGAGAACACCTGTACCCGGGTTTCATCACCCCGCGCGCGGCCGTCCCGGTAGACCGTCGCCAACTCCGGCTCGACGCGTCCCGCTTCCCGCACCAGCGCGATGACGTCGCCCGCGCGCTCGAACAGCCGCCGGTCGTAACCGGCCATCGCCGCGAGTTGCCGGGCGGGGTCGGCCGCCGGGGCCTCCAACTCCGCGAGCATCCGCGACGCGTCGGCGGACAGATCGGCCGCGTCGGCCAAGGCCCGGGTGAGCCCCGTCTTGTTCCCGTACGCCGCGTAGACCGTCGGCACGGAGACCCCCGCCTCACGTGCCACGTCTCGCACGGTGGTCGCCGCCCATCCCTGGGAGACGAACAGCCGACGCGCCGCGTCGGCGATCTCCGCGCGAGTCTGCTGTGCCTGCGTCGTCCGGCGCACCGAGTCATAGCGGCGCCGGCCCGGCTCTGCGCTCATGGCCCGCCTCTCCTGCCCACTCTTGCTCCACTTGATTTTACGCTGCTTATAATGAATATATGATACGTCAACTGCGGCAGCCGCTCCACGGGCCGACGATGGGCTTCTCCCGGCTCAGCGGCTTCGCCGCCCTGGGCTTCGCCTTCCTGATCGTGTTCGCCAATGTGCTCCAGGTCCCCGCCGGTATGCCCCTCACCGGCGCCGACGTGGACGAGGTCGACGAGTTCTTCAGTACGAAGGCCGACATCGTCGGCGTCGGGTCCGCGTTCACCCCCGCCGCCTGGGCCTTGGCCACGCTGTTCGGCGCGGGCGCGGTGTCCGCGCTGTGGCGGTCCGAGCGCGACCGGGGCGAGGCGTGGTCGCTGCTCGGCTTCGCCGGTCTGGTGCTGCAGAACGCCGCCTTCGCCGGGGTCATCGCGCTGCGCCTCGCGCTCGCGTCGACGGCTGGGGGCCACGCCGACGCGACCTCGGGGCTGTGGGCGTTCCACGACGCGCTGTTCACCCTCAACGGCGCCTTCCTGGCCCTCGCCCTCGTCGGCCTGTCCGTCGGCGGTCTGCGCGGTGGGCTGATCCGGTCGTGGCACGGCGCCCTGGGGCTGCTGTCGGCCGCGCTGCTGTTCGGCTCGGCCACCCTCGCCCCCCTGGTCATCGACCACGCCGGCCCCTTGGGCCTGCTCGGTCTCGTCGGCTGGCTGATGTGGGTCGTCTGGCTCGTCGCGTACGGCGCCGCCCTCATCCGCCGCAACCCGGCCTCGCACTCTCGCGTGCCTGGCTGACCGCGGCTGAGGGTCCCCCGCCGATGTGGGTGCGCGTCGCCTCGGCCCGGGATCCCGCTCAGGGGCGGGGCCCGGGCGCGTACACGCGCAGGAAGAACCGCACCCCGCCGGCCACCAGCTCGTCGATCAGCGCGTCGTCGACCTCCACGGTGCCGAACAGCGAGCGGTTGTTCACCCGGCCGGTGACCAGGAGGCCGAAGTACTCGGCGGCCTCCACCGGGTCTGCGATGTCGAGCAGTCCGGCTTCCGCGTACCGCTCCAGCCGCTCGGCGATGGCCTGCTGCGCGTGGCCCACCGAGCCCGCGCGGCGCCGCAGGGCGGGGAAGTGGCCGGCCTCGGCGCTGATCAGCCGGACCAGCGCCGCCCGTACGGGTGACCGCAGGACGGCGGTCGCGAACTCCCGGCCGAACGCGGTCAGCGCCGCCTCCAGCTCCGCCGCCCAGGGCCCCTGCTCGCCGGTGCCCGGGGCGGTCGGGGCGGTGCCGGGGGCCGTGACGGCGACGGTGTCCAAAGTCTGCTCGAGCAGTGTCTGGAAGCCCTCCTCCTGCGCCGCTTCAGTCTCCTCAATGGCCGCCAGGAACAGGCGTTCCTTGTCGCCGAAGTAGTCGTAGACGGTGCGCTTGGAGACCTTCGCGCCGGCGGCGATCGCGTCCATGCTCGCGCGCGCATACCCCTCGCTCACGAAGATCCGCAGCGCGGCCGCGACGATGGCGGCGCGCTTCTCGGGCGAGCCCTGGCGGAGGGGGGCCTGGCGGGGCATGGGCGCTCCTGATCTGGGGCCGCGGATGCGGCGGGTCGGTGCGTGACGGGGGAACTGCACGGTGCAGTGTACAGAGCTACACTGTACGGTGTAGTTTCCCTCGCTATGAGTGACCGATCGTCGCAACCTCCCGCATCTCCCGACTCCCCTGACTCCCCCGACCCGGCCGCCGGACCCGCCCGCGCCCCCGCGCGGCTCGACGCGGCACTGCTCCGGCTGGCCGCGATCGTCGTCGTCGGCGCGCTGACCTCCATGCTCGACATGACCATGGTCACCGTCGCGCTGGCCGGTCTCGCCCGTGACTTCGACGCCTCGGTGGCCGTGATCCAGTGGGTCAGTACCGGCTATCTGCTGGCCATCGCCATGGTCATCCCCGTCACCGGATGGGCCATCGAGCGCTTCGGCGCCAAGCACGTCTGGCTGTTCGCGCTCACCGTCTTCACGGCCGGGTCGGCGCTGTGCGGCACCGCGTGGTCGGCGGGCAGCCTGATCGCCTTTCGGGTGCTCCAGGGCGTCGGCGGTGGCATGATCGTGCCGCTGAGCATGGCCATCCTGGCCCAGGCCGCCGGGCCCGAGCGGCGCGGCCGGGTGATGAGCGTCGTGGCGGTACCCGCGCAGTTGGCCCCGATCGCCGGTCCGCCGCTGGGTGGACTGCTGGTGGAGGGCCCCGGTTGGCGATGGATCTTCTACGTCAACGTGCCGATCGGCCTGCTGGCCGTCCTGCTGGCCTGGCGGGGCATTCCCCGCGCCCCGCGCCCCGCGGCCGCCGGGTCGTCGCTGGACGTGGTGGGCCTCGCCCTGCTGTCACCGGCCCTCGCCGCGCTCACCTACGGCCTCTACCGCACCAGCGTGCCGTTCACGGCCGCCGGAGCGGTGCTGCTCGCCGTGTTCACGCTGCACGCGCTGCGCACCCACGGCACGCCCGTCGTGGACCCGCGGCTGTTCGCCCGGCGGCCCTTCGCCGCCGCGTCCGCGCTGAATTTCCTCTCCCGAATGTCGATCTTCGGGGCCATGATCCTGATGCCGCTCTACTACCAGCAGGTACGCGACCACAGCGCGCTCACCGCCGGGCTGCTGCTGATTCCGCAGAGCCTGGGCACCATGGCCGCCCTGCCGCTGGTGGGCGGGGCGACCGACCGTGTCGGCGCCCGCCCGGTCGTGCTGGCCGGGATCGCCACCGCCCTGCCTGCCGCGCTGGTCTGCGCCCGGATGGGCGCGGACACCAGCGAGCTGCTGCTGTCCGCCGCGCTGTTCGTATGGGGCCTGGCCACGGCCGCCGCCACCGTGCCGGTGATGGCGGCCGCGTACCACGGCCTCGAGCCGGCCGCGATCCCGCGCGCGACCAGCGCCATCACCACGGTCCAGACCGTGGGCGCCTCCGTCGGTGCGGCGGTCCTGGGCACGATCCTGGCGCATCGGACGGCTGATCGGCCGGGTGCCCCCGCGGAGGCGTTTGCGGACACCTTCTGGTGGGTCGTGGCCTTCTGTGCCCTGGCGCTCGTCCCCGCCCTGCTGCTGCCGCGCCCGCCCCGCGCCCCGCACGGCGAATCCCGGAGCTGACGGATCCCGGAGCTGACGGATCCCGGAACTGACGGATCCCGGAACTGAAGCGTGTAATCGGTTGCGCTCTTGCGCGTTCGGGCCCGTTCGATAGTGTTGAATGTCCCGGTTTGGGGAGTGGGTCGGGATGGCGTGGCAGGAGGGCGTGTCATGGCGCGTCGTGAGAGATATGAGCTGATCTTCGTGCATCCGGATGCTGCGGCCCAGGCCGCCGAGGACGTGGCCGAGGACGTCGTGGTGGTGCACCGTACAGACAGCAGTGGACCGGGAGGGCACCCCGTCTACGCGGACGACACCGGCATCGTGCGGGCCGAGATAAGCGACCGCGCCGAGGTCCGGATGCTGGCCAGCGGCGGGCATCAGGTGCACTCCTCCACGGTCCGCGCCCGGCCCGTCGGCTGAGCCTCATGCGCCCCGCACGTCCCCCGCTGCGTGTCTCACCTGGGCCGTATGCCCGCGGGGAAGGCGGCGGTGGGCCTGGCGACGGGGGATTGTCAGACCCAGCCACTACCTTGCGCCCAAGGGATAACCGGAGGGTCGACAGGGAGCTTTGAGATGAGTGACGTGACGGCGACGGAAAGCGCGGCCGCGGTCGAGCCGCAGCTGGAGCGGCACCGAGCGGAGCTGACCGGGTACTGCTACCGGATGCTGGGCTCGGCGTTCGAGGCCGAGGACGCCGTGCAGGAGACCATGGTGCGGGCCTGGCGGGGCTTCGACCGGTTCGAGGGCCGGTCGGCGCTGCGGTCGTGGCTGTACCGCATCGCGACCAACGTATGCCTGGACATGCTGGGCGGCAGTCAGCGCCGCGCCCGGCCCATGGACCTGTCGGCCGTGGCGACGGCCTCCTCGCCGCTGGGCCCGCCCCTGCCGGAGACCGCGTGGGTCGGACCGGCCCCCGACGGCCGCATCGTGACGGAGGACGGCGATCCGGCCGAGCTGGCCGCCCAACGGGAGTCCGTGCGGCTGGCGTTCATCGCCGCGCTGCAGCATCTGGCGCCCCGGCAGCGGGCGGTGCTGATCCTTCGGGAGGTGCTGGCCTGGAAGGCCGCCGAGGTCGCGGAGCTGCTTGACACCACGGTCGCGTCGGTCAACAGCGCGCTGCAGCGCGCGCGGGCCACCATCGCCACGAGCGGAATCAGCGCCACCGACCCCGTCCAGCCGCTGGACGAGGAGCAGCGCGCCCTGCTGGCCCGTTATGTGGACGCCTTCGAGCGCTACGACCTCGACTCCCTCACCTCCCTGCTCCACGAGGACGCGACGCTGTCGATGCCGCCCTACTCGCTGTGGATGCGTGGCCACGCCGATATCCGCCAGTGGCTGCTGGGCAAGGGCATAGGCTGCTGCGGCTCACGGCTGATTCCGACGGCGGCGAACGGCTCGCCCGCCTTCGGTCAGTACCGCCCCGCCTCGGACGGCGGCCATGAGCCATGGGCGCTCCAGGTCGTCGAGGTGTCAGCCGGCCGGATCACCGCGCTCAACTCCTTCCTGGACACAGCTCGCCTCTTCCCGCTCTTCGGCCTGCCCGCCCGCCTCGACCCCGTCGCCGCCCAGTAGGTCCGCCGTCGGCACCACGCTGTCCAGGCCCGATCGGGCGAGGGCGGCCCGCAACTCGCCGCTCGCGCCGCGCAGCCGGACCCCGCTGCCCAGGCGCCGGGCGGTGAGCTGCAGCCGGGCCAGCGCCTCCAGCACGGCCAGGTCCGGGGCGCGCACCGCGGCCACGTCCACGACGACCGGACCGGCCCCCGCGCCGTGCGACGCCAGCTCGCGCAGGCGCGCGCACAGCCCGGGCACCTCGGCGCGGCGGACCACGGGGTCCAGGACCAGGACGGCCGGGGCGTGCACCGCAGGGTCACCAGGGCCGCCGGCGAGTTCGGGACCCGGGCCGCGGGGCGCCGGCGTCTCGTCATGAGCGGTCAACGTCCACCTCCTCTCGGTGCGTTCTCCCTGGAAGACCGGCCGATACGGGGAAACTCATCGCCCGAGATGGCAGGATCTGTACATGACGAATGATCGGGCGGGGCGGGCGGGAGCGGCGGTGTCCGGGAGGGCGGCGGCCGAGCCCGCGGACGCGGCGCGGCGGCTGCGGGCGGGGCGGGAGGACGAGGCAGAGGCGCTGAGCGAGCTGGCGCTCAGATCGAAGGGCCACTGGGGGTACGACGAGGCGTTCCTGGCCGCCTGTCGGGAGGAACTGCGGCTGCACCCCGGCGAGGTGGCGGTCCGTCGGACCACGGTCGCCGAGCAGGACGGGCGGATCCTGGGCTTCGCCACCCTGGAGGGAGACGGTCCCGAGGGCGAGCTGGGGATGCTGTTCGTGGAGCCGGACGCGATCGGCGGGGGAGTGGGCCGCCTGCTGTACCGGCATGTGCTGCGGGAGGCGGGCCGGCTCGGCTTCACACGGCTGATCATCGGGGCCGACCCCTACGCCGAGTCCTTCTATCTGGCGATGGGCGCACAGCGGATCGGTGAGACGCCGTCCGGGTCCATACGGGGCCGGGCGCTGCCGCTGCTGGCCGCCTGGCCCTGACTGCCGGAGCCCTCCTGGGTGACGGCGTGGACCGGCGGGGCACCGGCCGTGCACATCGGGAACGTCGGCGACTTCAACGCCCAGTTCGCCGGCGGCTCGCCCGCGGTGCGGCGCGCCGGGGGCCACTACGCCTGCCTGGCCGCCTTCTACAGCCCCGACCCGCGGATTCTCGTGCTCCCGCGGCAGACCGACGACTTCTGGGTGCGCGAGTTGTCGCGCGTGCTGGAGTGGCAGGACATCGCCGTGTACGGCGCGGTCGCGGGGGAGGACGGCGGGGTGGCCGAGGCGCTGCGGTCCAGGCCGGCGCTGCTGGAGCGGATCCGGCGGTCCGGGCTGCCGGTGATCACCTGGGGCCGCACTCCGGAGTCCGAGCGGCTGCTCGCCCCACCTGAGCCGACGGCCGGGGCCGGGTCCGATGTCGGGTCCGATGTCGGACCGGACGGCCTTGGCCAGGCGCTGCGCGTGACGCGCCGTTATGAGTCGAAGGCGGCCGCCCACCGGCTGTTTTGCACGCTGGCCCCGGCCCACCCCGGCATCGTCGTCCCCGCGCAGGAGCGCGTGACATCGCGTCGCGGGGCCGCCCGCGCGCTGGCCGCCCGTGCCGCCGCCGGGGCCACGGCGGTGGTGAAGGCCGAGTACGGGGTGGGCGGCTACGGGACCACCGTGGTGACGCCCGGCCAGATCGCCGCGGCCGGCGGCGCCCGGGCCCTGGCCAAACGCCTGGCCCGGGGCGCCGTGCTGATCGAGGAGTACGTCCACGGCTCCGGCCCCTTGCGGAACCTGACCTTCGACGCCCTCGTCGACGACGTAGGCGCCGTCCACCCCGTCGGCGTGGGCGTGATGGACATCGACGGAACGAGCTACCAGGGGGTCACGGTCGGCCCGGGGGCCGTCCCCGACGCACCCGCCGCGGTCGCCGAGCGGTTCGCGGCGGCCGTGGGCCGGGCCCTGGCCGCCGAGGGCTACCGGGGCTGGTACGACGTCGACTTCGTCATGGACCGGGCGGGTCGGCTCGCCCCCGTAGAGATCAACCTCCGGCTCACCGGGCCGGCCGTGGCGTTCATGATCCAGGCCAGGCTGGCCCGGCTCCAGGGCGGTCGGCCCCTCGTACGAACCCTGGATCGGCTGCCGCTGGGCTCCCGGCTCCCGGCCGCGGCGCTGGCCGACCACCTCCGCGAGGTGTCCCGCCAGTGCCGCTGGCTCGGGGTGACGCTGCTGCCGACCGTGGTGACCGCGGCCTTCGAGCCGGACCCGTACGTGGGCGTGGCGCTCGCGGCCCGTACGACCGGCACCCTCGACGCGGCGGAGGCGGTGGTGCGCTCGGCCAACGAGGCCCTGGGCCGGATGTTCCTGGACACCGGCGTCAGCGCGTCGGGTCCGTCTTCCGAGGCTTCGCCGCGACGAACGCGACGAGCACGGCGCCGGCGATCATGAGCGTGACGTTGAAGACGTAGACGAGGGCGGCCTGCCGCGCCCAGTCCGTCTTGGCCGCGAGCCGGTAGTAGTTGTCCTGCGGCCACCACGCGATCAGCAGCCAGGCCACCGCGAGGTGCGCGGCGCTCGTCAGAACAGGGGAGCGCCCGTGGCGGGCCACCAACGGCCGCGCGCAGAACAGGAATCCCATCCCCAGCCCGAAGGCCAGCGACTCACAGACGTACAGCCCGGTGAACAGCGCCGCCCAGGGCTGGGGAACCAGCGACAGATCGGTCGAATACGGCCACAGAGCGTCGGTGAGAATCCAGGACAGGAAGGAGAAGAGTGCCGTGATCCCCGCGATGCCGCTCCATATGCCGCCCCCTTCACCTCCGTCGACCGACAGGCCCCCCTTCCCGCCCGACGCGCGCCGTGTGGCGTCGCGCTGCGCCGGCAGCGGAACGCCGCTCCGGTCGATCTTGCCGGAGCGCGTTCTGGGCAGTGCGGCCACCCGGGCCAGCGTCTGCGGGGCCCGGGCGGACGGCAGCCGGGTGGACAGGAACAGTCGGAGTTCGTTCCAGTCCACCTCGGCACCCTCGACGGCGGTGACGTAGGCGATCAGGGTCTTCCGGCCCTTGCCGAATTCGACGGTGGTGACCAGGCACTCCCCGACCGATGGATGCCCTCGCAGCACCGCCTCGGCGTCGGCGTGCGAGGCCACTCGGCCGAGGTGTTCGAGCCCCCCGTCGTCGCGCACCCGGCCGAGGTCGCCGGTGCGCAGGAACCGACCGGACTTGAACGCAGAGCCGTCTCGATAGCCGCGGCCCAGGACCGGGCCCCTGATGCCCAGTTCGCCCCGCGCGCCCCGGGCTGCGGGCGCCCCGCCCCGGCCGAGCACCGCGACCGCCGCGCCGGGGAAGGCCGTGCCGATCGGCGAGACGCGCTCGGGGTGCTCGGTGACCGTGGGCCGGTCGGGCAGTTCGAAGTACGCGCCCGATCCGGCGGCCTCGGTCACGCCGTAGACGTTCAGGATCCGCACATGCGGCCCCAGGGTCCGGCGCAGGTCCTGCTGCTCGTCCAGGTACCAGCTGTCGCCCGAGACGGCGATCAGCCGGACGTCCGCGAGGTCCGCGCCCTGCGAGCGCAGATGCCGATGCAGGCCGCGGACGGTGGGAACGTCGCACGCCACGACGGTGATCTCCCGGTCGACGAGCAACCGGTGCAGCGGGGCCGCGTCGCCCGCCCGGTCCAGGTCCTCGTCCCGGCCCGCCAGCACCAGCGTGCCGCCCGAGCACAGCGCGCGGACCCAGTCGGCGGTGAATCCGGCGAACTCCGAAGGGGTCGTCTGAAGATGGCGGTCGGCGGGGGAGAGGCGGTACACCACCCGCCATCCCTCATAGGCGCTCGCCAGAGTGCGGTGTTCGATCAGCACGCCCCGGGGCATCCGCCCGACCGTGCCGGCCGTGTACAGCACACACGCCAGGTCTGAGACGCCGACACCGGCGTCGAGCGGTTCCCCGGACCGGGCGGCGATGGCCTCGGCCTGGGTGTCCAGGCAGATCACCGGCCGGCCCGAGCGGACCGTGTCGGACACCATGACCCGCAGCGACTCCCAGGTGACCGCAGCGAAGAGCCCCGGGTCCGCGAGGACCTGCCGCAGCACCGACGGTGGCGCGCTCGGCTCCACGGGCACATACGCCCCGCCCGCCTTGAGCACCCCGAGCATCGCGGTCAGGACCTCGGCGTCGCGGCCCAGGCACACCGCCACCGGCCCGCCCCGCGGCAGGCCCGCCTCCCGCAGATGGCGGGCCAACCGGTTTGCCCGCTCGTCCAGTTGGCGGTACGTCAACTGCTGGGAACCCGATATGACGGCGACCGCGTCGGGTGTGCGGCGCGCGTGGTCCTCGTACAGCTGATGGACGCACCGCCGCGGGCGAGAGACGGAATCCTTGGATGTGGGCGGCTCCTGCGGCATGACGTGTCCCCCGGCGGTCGTCGGATCGGCCCTGCGCGTGATCTGTGATCATGCCCAGGGCCGGGCTTCCGCATAATGGCACGCCTGACCGGTGGCCGGTGGTTGCGCCGGGGGAGGGGTCAGTTGTTCTGGATGAACTGCTGGGCCAGGCCGTCGCCCACGGAGACCGCCTTGTCGTGGTTCTCGATGGGGGAGACCGAGGAGTTCTTGAAGAGGATGTACGTCACACCCGAGTCCGTGCCGCCGTTCTCCGGGTCGGGGTCTATCCCCAGGGCGTTGGCCGTCGCGTAGGACGCCTCGCCGATTATCTTGGTGGGGCCGGTGTCGCCGACCACCGCGTACTCCACCTTGTTGTTGTAGATGACGGCGACCACGCCGCCGCCCTTGATGCCCGCCTGGCTGTAGTTCCAGATGGAGCTGGTGCTCGGCACCACCACGTACGGCAGCTTGTCGGCGATGAGCGGCTTGCCGTCCGACTGGTGGAAGGCCGTGTCGTCCTGGAACCACGGGTCGGTGTCCCCGTTGCACCGCGAGGTGACCTGGCCGTCGCAGTCGATGTCCATATCGGCCTTCCAGAAGACCGCCCCGTTGGCGCCGCAGACCGGGATGGTTGCCGAAGTCTCCTCGTCGGTGCGGTACTTGCCGTTGGATATCTGCGAACAGCCCTGCACCTTGGCGAGCAGCTGGGCTGCCGTGACCGTGCCTTCATTGGCCGACTTGGGGGCCGGTGCCGGGCCCCGGGTGGCGGCACCGGCCCCCGTGGTGACGGACACGGCCAGCAGACCGGCGCCGGCGAGCGCGAACGCGAGTCGCTTACGCATGACACACCCCTTTGTTAGGAACCTTTCCTAACCTCCCCTGCACTGTGGCGACTTGATAAGATCATGTCAATAGTGAAGGCGCGGTGTCAGAGGTGGCGCCAGAGGCCGCGTCAGGGCGTGACGGCCCGCAGCAGCGGGAGCAGGCGGGCCACCTCGCGCGCCACCGCGTCGCGGGCCTTCGCGACATAGCGGCGTGGGTCGACGACCTCGGGGTGGGCCGCGAGGTGGTCCCGGATCGCCCGCGTGTAGGCGACGTTGAGATGCGTGGCGATGTTCACCTTCGTCAGGCCCGCCTCGACCGCGCGGGTCAGATCCGCCTCGGGCACTCCGGAGGAGCCGTGCAGCACCAGCGGTACAGGCACGGCCGCACGCAGGGCCGCCACCAGCCCGAGGTCCACCACCGCCTCCTTGACGACCATCGCGTGGGAGGTGCCGACCGCGACCGCGAGCGCGTCCACGCCGGTCGCCGCGACATAGGCGGCGGCCTCGGCCGGGTCCGTACGGGCCCCCGGTGCGTGGACGCCGTCCTTCCCGCCCACCTCTCCCAACTCGGCTTCCACCCACACCCCTTGGGCGTGGCAGTCGGCGGCGACCTCCGCGGTGGCCGCCACATTGGCCTCGTAGTCCAGCGCGGAGGCGTCGAACATCACCGACCCGAACCCGAGCCTCACCGCCTCCCGCACCAGGGCCGGTTCGGTCGCGTGGTCCAGATGCACGGCGACCGGCACCCGGGCCGCGGCCGCGACCTCCACGGCCGCGCGCCCGATGGCGGCCAGCGCCCCGTGGTACCGCACGGCGTTCTCGCTGATCTGCAGGATGACCGGCGCCCCGGCCGCCTCCGCCCCGGCGACGATCGCCTGGGCGTGCTCGATCTGGATGACGTTGAACGCCCCCGCGCCGAGTCCGGCCCGTACGGCCGGTCCGACGATTTCGCCGGTCGCCACCAGCGGCATGTCCCGGCTCCTTCCGCTGCTCGTTGGTCTGTTGTCCCGGTCCCTGTACTGTGCGGCGGCCCGGCAAAGCGCCGGGCCGCGCGGTCACCCGAGGATCACCGAGCGGGTCAGATGCCGGGGCCGGTCCGGATCGAGGCCGCGGGCCTGGGCGATCGCGACGGCGAGCCGCTGCACCGCCACCAGCTCGGCCACCGGGTCCCGGCCGTTCCCGACCAGCCGACCGCCGGCGGCCGCGATCTCCTCCTCCAGGCCGCAGTCGCCCTCGCCGAGCCACCACACCACGCTCTTGGGGCCGGTGACGCTGATCGGACCGTGTCGGAACTCCATCACCGGATAGGCCTCGGTCCACGCCCCCGCTGCCTCGCGCATTTTGAGCGCGGCCTCCTGCGCCAGCCCGTACGTCCAGCCACGCCCGAGGAAGGTGAACTGCTCGGCGTCCAGCAGGCCGTCGGCCACCGGCGCGGCGATGGCGGCGCGCCCGTCGGCATCCAGACGGGCCGGCGACGCGCCCAGATGGGCCCGGAGCAGGACGATCTCGGTGGTCGCGAAGCGGGTCTGGACGACGGACTGCTCGTCGGCAAAGTCGAGCAGGACCACCGAGTCCGCCACCTCGGTGACGGGGGAGTCGGGCACGGCGGTGACCACAGTGGTCGGCGCGGTGCCGCGCAGGCGACGGAGCAGTTCGAGCACTTCGGTCGTGGTGCCGGACCGGCACAGCGCGAGCACCCGGTCGTAGCGGCGGCCCGGCGGCATCTCCGAGGCGGCGAACGCGTCTGTTTCCCCCTGCCCCGCCGACTCCCGCAGCGCCGCGTACGACTGCGCGATGAACCACGACGTGCCGCACCCGACCACGGCGACCCGCTCACCCGCCCGCGGCAGCGCCTCCCGCACCGCTCCGCCCGGCTCCTGGACCAGATCCGCGGCGCGGCGCCAGCAGTCCGGCTGGCTGGCGATCTCGGCCTCGGTGTAGCTCATACGGCTCCCCTTGTCATGCGTGAATGAGCAGGCGGCGTGCTGTGAGTTGCATCGTACGGGCCGATAATGCGCATGTTTTTGCAGAGAAGTCCAGCGTTCGCTGCCGGGCGCGATAGGGTGAACCGCGCCTGTGACAACGGCGCGAGCACGGGTGACGCGGGTGACGACGGGGTGAGGGAGACGGCGTGAAACGGCCCGAACGCTGGAATGCCCTGCTGGAGCTGTTGGCCCGGGACGGCAAGATCGACCTCGAAGAGGCGGCGGCCGAGCTCGCGGTGTCCACCGCCACGATCCGCCGCGACCTCGACGAACTCGCCCGGCAGCAGATGCTCACCCGCACGCGTGGCGGCGCGGTGGCGCACAACGTGTCCTACGACCTGCCGCTGCGCTACAAGACCGCCCGGCGCGCGTCCGAGAAGCAGCGGATCGGCGCCGCCGTCGCCCAGATGATCGACCCCGGCGCGATCGTCGGCCTCAACGGTGGGACCACGACCACCGAGGCGGCCCGTGCCATCGCCACCCGAGCGGATCTGACCGCCCCCGGCGGCGCCCCCGCCGTCACCATCGTGACGAACGCGCTGAACATCGCCGGTGAGCTGGCGGTGCGCCCGCAGATCAAGATCGTGCTCACCGGCGGGGTCGCCCGCCCCCAGTCCTTCGAGCTGATGGGCCCGCTGGCCACCGGGGTGCTCGACCAGGTCTCCCTCGATGTGGCCGTCATCGGCGTGGACGCGCTGGACCTGGCCCAGGGCGCCACCGCCCACCACGAGGGCGAGGCGAGCATCAACCACCTGATGGCGCGCCGCGCGGCGCGGGTGATCGTGGTGGCCGACAGCACCAAGCTGGGCCACCGGGCGTTCGCCCGCATCTGCGCGATCGACGAGATCGACGTGCTGGTCACCGACACCGGTGCCCCCGACGAACTCGTCGACCGGTTCACCGAGGCCGACATCCAGGTCGTCCGGGCATGACGGGGACCTCGGCTGACTGATCAAGGACCCAGCAGGCTCCCGAGGTGGCACTCCGGGTTCTCTGTGACTTCTCCGAGGAGCCGGGCGAAGCCCGTACTCCACTCCTCGACCGTGGCCCGTGTGAACAGATCCGTGGAGTACTCGAATAGCACCGTGATCGCATCGTCCTGGGGCTGCAGGACGACATACAGTTCAGTCCGGGCCACGCCTGACGTGGGCAGTGCGCGCACCGAGGCCGATACCGACCGCAGATCCAGAGCGGGTGGTGGTGTGGTGACGACGGTGAACAGCACGGTGGGGAACAGTGTGTCCCTGGTCCCGGGCGAGACCAGCTCGACCACGTCCGTCAGGGGCAACTCCTGGTGGTCGAGCGCGGTGAACAGCGTCCCGCCGAGTTGTGTCACGAGGTCGGCGAAGGTCCGGGCCACGCCGATCCGGGCGCGCAGCAGGACGGCGTCGCCCAACAGCCCCACCACCTCGGATCGCTCGGGTTGCAGGCGGTTGGCGCTGGACGCGGCCAGCACCACGTCGGCGGACCCGCCGCACACCCCGGCCAGCCAGGTGGCGAACGCCGCCGCCAGCACGGCGTACGGGGTCGTGCCCAGGTGTGTCGCGGTGTCCCCGACCCGGCGGGGCGTGTCGCCGTCGATGACCACGGTGTGCAGGGCGCCCCGGCCGGACAACGCCTTGGGCCTCGGGTGGTCGTAGGGCAGGGCCGCGCGCAGTGGCGCACCGTCGAGTTCGGCACGCCAGAACCGTTCGAGTTCCGCCCTGCGCTCGTCGCCCAGCTCGTGCTCCGCTCGCGCGAAATCCGTGAACTGTGCGGTGAGAACGGGCAGTCGCGCATCGGCGTCGGCCCGCCGCGCGTTGTACAGCTCCTGCAGGTCGCGCCAGATGAGCCCCATGGACCAGCCGTCGCAGATCGCATGGTGGAACACGGTCAGCAGCACCCAGCGGTCCGCCCCGAGACGCGCCAGACGACAACGGAACAGCGGTGCCCGATCCATTGCGAACGTGCCGGACGCCTGCTCCTGGCACCACCGCTCGACGGTGGCGGTGTCCTGGGCGTGTGTGGAGATGTCGGTGACCGACAGGTCCACGGACACCCCGGCCAGCACCTCGACGACGTACTCTCCGCCGCCGCTGCGCACCGCCCGGCTGCGCAGCGCCTGATGGCGCCCCACCAGGTCTTCCAGGGCCTGGGCGAGGGTGCCGGGATCCAGGTCGCCCCGCAGGTCGATGCGGTGGGCGACGTTGTAGACGCTCGGGTCGGCGCGTTCATGGTGGCGCCGCCACAGGCGGCGCATGGTGGACGGCATCGGCACGGTGTCCACCACCTCGTGCGAGGGGGCGGGCTCGTGGCGGGCCACGACGCCCCGGATGGTCGGATCGAGGAAGAAGTCGGCCATGGCGAGGTCGATGTCCAGGCGGTCCCGCATCCGGTTCAGCAGTCTGATCGCGCTCAGGGAGTGGCCGCCGAGCCGGAAGAAGGAGGCGGTCAACGGGGCCTGCGGTGCGCCGAGTTCCTCGCACCACAGGTCGTGCAGCGCCTTCTCCAGGGGGGTGACGGGCCCGGCATCGGCCTCCCGAGCCTGGTGGTCCGCGCCGGGCTCGGGCAGGGCGGCACGGTTCAGCTTGCCGGAGGCGTTCACGGGGAGCCGCTCCAGCCACACCCAGTGGCGCGGCACCAGATGGTCGGGGAGTTCGGCGGAGAGCGCGGTGCGCAGCCGCCCGGCATCGGCTGCCGAGGACGCTGGGGTCGTGGGCACCACATAGGCGACCAGTTCCATATCGCCGTGCCGGTCACGACGGGGTACGACGGCCGAGTCCCGTACGTCGGGGAGCGCGGTCAACGCCGCCTGGATCTCGCCGGGCTCGACCCGGAATCCACGGATCTTGACCTGGTCGTCGGCCCGGCCGCAGTAGTGAAGGCTGCCGTCGGTACGCCAGCGCCCGAGGTCTCCCGTACGGTACAGCACCCCGCCCGCGCCGTCGTCGAGGAAGGCGGCGGCGGTCTCCTGTGGCCGGGCGTGGTAGCCGTGCGCGACCGGGACGCCGCCCACGCAGATCTCGCCGACGGCGCCCATGGGCACCTGGCGCCCGGCGTCGTCCAGGAGCGAGATCCGCGCTCCGGGCACCGGGGTGCCGATCGGCGGCCACTCCTCGCCGCCTGGGTCGACCAGGTGCGAGGTGACGATGATCGAGGCCTCCGTGGGCCCGTACTGGTTGTACAGCGCACACCGCGGGTGTGCGGCGAGAAAGCGGCGAAAGGCACCGGTGAGCTGGAGTGCCTCGCCGGCCGAGACCAGTTCGCGCAGGGACGGCAGATGAGGCTCGGTCCCGATCAGATACTTCAGCGGGGTGCAGGGCATGAACATCCGCTGCACCTCATGGCGCCGCACCAGTTCGGCCAGGGCCGCGGGATCGTGCCGCACCTCGTCGCCGATCAGGACGAGTGCGGCTCCGGACGCCAGCGTGGTGAAGATCTCCTGCACGCTGACGTCGAACGCGGGCGAGGTCCACTGCAGGGTACGCAGCGCCGGCCGGTGCCGAAGGTGTCCACGGACCAGGTTGGCCGGTCCGCGGTGGGGGACGACGACGCCCTTGGGGCGGCCGGTCGAGCCCGAGGTGTAGATGCAGTAGGCGGGATCCTCCGGCCGAGTCCCGTCCTGAAGCGGCTCGTCCTGAAGCGGCCCGGTCTGAAGCGGCCCGGTCTGAAGCGGCCCGGTCTGGAGGGGCTCGGTCTGGAGGGTGTCGCGGGCCTCCTCGGCCAGCTGGATCGGCAGCCGTGCCGCGAGGCCCGGGTGGAGGGTCAGGGCGGCGTCGCTGGTCAGCAGCAGAACGGGGGTGGCGTCGTCGAGGAGCCGGGCGAGCCGCGGGGTGGGCACGGAGGGGTCGAGGGGCACATACGCGGCGCCGCTCTTGAGCACGCCCAGCAGGGCGGTGATCAGCTGCGGGCCGCGCGGCAGAAGCACCGCCACGCGCTCCCCGCGCACCGAGCCCCGGGCGCGCAGCCGCCGGGCGAGCCGGTTGGCGTATGCGTCCAACTCCACGTAGCGCACGTGCCGTTCACCGCTGATCAGCGCGATGGAATCCGGGGTCCGGCGCGCCTGCCGCTCGAACAGGCCGTGCAGGGTGGGTGTGTCCTCGGGGGCGGGCGGCGGGTCGTCCTGGTGTCCCAGCCGGGCCAGGGTGTCGCGGTCGGCGCCGGTGACGGCGGTCAGTTCGCCGAGCGGTGCGCCGGGGGCATCGAGGGCGCGGCGCAGCGTCTGCTCCACGTAGTCCACGAATCGGCGCACGGTGCTCTCGTCGAACAGAGCCGTGTCGTACTCGACCATGAACCGCACGCCGTCGCGGTGATGCGTCAGATAGACACTGAGGTCGAACGGGGCGCGGGCACTCGGCATGTCCAGGAGCGTGGATGTCAGCCGCGGCGGATCGAAGTCCACCTCGCCCTCGTTCTCGTACTCCACCATCACCTGGAAGAGCGGATTGCGGCTGGGGTCGCGCCGCGGGTTCAGGGCGCCGACCAACTCGTCGAAGGGGACGCCGCGGTGTTCGTACGCCGCGGTGCTCCGCTGCCGTACCCGGTGCAGCAGGGTCGGGAAGTCCGGGTCGCCGGTGAGGTCCAGGCGCAGGGCGACGGTGTCGAGGAAGAGACCGACATGGTGTTCGGCGCCGGCCGGCCGGGCGGCGACCGCGGTACCGAGGACCACGTCCTGCTGGCCGCTGAACCGGCCGAGCATCGCGCCGATGGCACTGATGAGCGTCATGAAAAGGGTGGCGCGGTGCGCGGCGGCGAACGTCCGCACCCTGTCGACGAGCTCGGCGTCCAGCTCATGGGTCAGGCTCGCGCCCGCTCCCGATCTCACCGGCGGGCGTGGCCGGTCGGTGGGGAGCGAGAGCTGCGGCACGCCGCTCAGCTCCCGCCGCCAGAACGCGAGGGATTCGGTGAGCTCGGCGGGGTTCCGCCGGTCGTACGGGGGCGCCTCGGCGAGGTGCGGCAGTGCGGGCTCGCCGTGCGGCCAGGAGCGGTAGTGGGCGGCGAGGTCGTGGACCAACACCACCGTGGAGGAAGAGTCGAAGACAATGTGGTGGACCAGCAGGAAGAGCACATGCCGCTCTTCCGACAGGCGCAGCAGCCGGGCCCTGACCAGCGGGCCGGTGTTCAGGTCGAGGAGGCGGCGCCCCTCCGTCTCCAGCGTGGCGCGCAGCGCCTCTTCCTCCGTCGCCCCGCCGTGGTCCTCGACCGGACACTCGAGCCGTGTCCGGTCGAGTGTCTCGCGGTACGGCACTCCGTCGGTGACCCCGAACACCGTCCGCAGCGCGGGATGCCGCTCCGCGACCCGCCGCAGCGCCCACCGCAGCGCCTCGACGTTCAGCGGGCCGTCCAGGCGGATCGCCTTGGGCTCGTGGTACATGCTGGTGCCGGGGTGCAGCTGCTCCAGGAACCAGATGCGGCGCTGCGCCGGCGACAGCGGCATCCGCTCCGGCACCAGCGCGGCCTGCTCCCGTGCCGTGGACTGCTCCCGGCGGCGTACCCGGTCGAGCACCGGCAGCGCCGCCAGCACCTGCTGGGACGGGACACCGAAATCGACGAAACACGAGATCTCGTCCACTCCGGCGGCCACCAGCCGGCGTACCGTCGCGGCGGCGCTGCGCTCGTCGCCGATCAGGGCGCGGGAGTCGCAGTAGCGCTCGTAGGCGCGGCCGAGCAGGAACTCCACGTCCTCCTCGGGGGCGCTGTCCAGGTCGACCTCGAACCCCAGGCTGTTGGTGACCTGGTCGAAGAGGGACAGCGAAGAGCGCAGGTAGGACACGAAGGGGCGGTACGCCTCGGCGCGTGCGCGCTGTGCGTCGTCGCCGAGGTAGGTGTGCACGAGCACCACGACCCGGCCCGCCGCCGGATCGAGGCCGTGCTCGGTGCGGGTGCGCCGGTACAGGGCGATGTTCTCGGCCAGTTGCTCGACGGTCTGCGTCATCAGATTGGTGACCACACCCAGGTCCTCGGCGGCCGCCCGGCGGTAGCTGTCCGGGTTGCCCACCACGGCCACGTACAGGGGAAGCCGCTCCTGGAGCGGACGCGGGTGCAGCCGGACCTCGACCGGCTCGCCGTCGCCCGCGGTCATCGCGAGTGGCCGCCCCGACCACAGCTGCCGCAGGGTCGCCAGCTGCTCGTACATCACCTCGCGGTGTCGGCCGAAGTGCTGCGGGGCGAGCGCGAAGTCGGTGGCGTGCCAGCCACTCGCCAGGCACAGGCCGGCCCTGCCACCGGAAATGTTGTCGACGACCGACCATTCCTCGGCCACCCGGACCGGGTGGTGCAGGGGGAGCACGACCGAGCCGGCATGCAGACGTATCCGGCTGGTCCTGCCGGCGAGCGCGGCGGCGAGGACCGAGGGATTGGGAAAGAGCGCGCCGAAGGAGTTGAAGTGGCGCTCCGGGAACCACAGGGCATGGAAGCCGTGCTGGTCGGCGAACTCAGCCGCCGCCATGATCAGCGCGTACTTGTCGCGTTCGGCGTCCTCGGGGTAGTCGCCGAAGAAGTACAGACTGAAGTCGCATCCCGGGGCGGGCGCGGTGGTGGCGGGGGCCGCCGGCACGGGGCGTGGAGCCGCGGGAGATGCGGGCGGCATCGAGAGCGGGGCCACCCGGGCCGTACGCACAGGGGGCACAGGGGCCGGGGCGGCCTCGGGCGGCTCCGGCGCGGCGGCCGGCACCGTCGGTCCGGCCGCGGCCCCGGCCCCGGCCAGCTGCGCCAGACGTTCGGCCAGTCTGCGCGGTGTGTCGGCCGAGTCGAACAGCTCTCGCACCGGAACGCGTACCCCGTGCCGCTGTTCCAGCTCCGCCGTCATGCCCATCAGGGAGAGTGAGTCCGCGCCGAACTCGAAGAAGGAGTTGTCGGGCGTGACGTCCGCCACGGCCATGCCCAGTTTGTCAGCGGTCAGCGCCCGCACCTCCTCCAGGAGTTCACCCGGGACGACAGGTGCCTTCGAGGCGGAGGGCGGCGGGAGCGTTCGGGGAGCCGGCGCCGGAGCCGGGGTGGGAGCCGGAGCCGGGGTAGGAGCCGGAGCCGGGGTGGGAGCCGGGGCCGCCACCAGGCGTCTTCGTAGCGGGTGCCCTGGCAGCGACACCCGGCCTCCGCCGCGGGTGAGCGCGCGCCAGTCCAGCTCGGCTCCCCTGCGGTAGAGCGAGCCGAGCGCGGTGAGCAGCCCGTGCAGCTGTACGGCCGTCCCGTCGCCGTCACCCTGCCCGCCCGTCCAGCGGGTCTCGGGTGCGCAGTGCCGGCCGAGGCCGGCGAGGGTGTTCCCGGCCCCGATCTCCACGAAGTCCTGATACCCGTGCCCGACGGCCTCGGCCATGGCCAGGTCGAAGCGGACCGGCTGCCGGGCCTGCAGACAGAGGTAGTCCGCGTCGACGGTCCAGCCCGCGCGGCGCACCTCTCCGTCGGCCGCGGTCACCAGCGGGGTGTGCAGCGGACGGTACGCCACGCCCTCGGCATGGGCCCGGAACTCCCGCAGGGCCGGTTCCATCGCCGCCGAGTGGTAGGCCCGGTCGACGGGCAGCGCCCGCCGGCGCAGCCCCTCCTGGTCGAGCAGGCGCGCCGCCTCCTCCAGGGCCTGCCGCGAACCTGAGATCACCTGAGCGCGCGGGCCGTTGACCGCGGCCACGTCGGCCCCGGCGCTCTCGGCGATGCGCCGCGCGGTCCGGGCGTCGGCGCGGACCGCGAGCATGCCGCCCACCGGGCAGGCCCGGTGCATCAGGCGCCCGCGCCACGCGGTGAGCCGCAGCCCGTCCTCCAGCGTCAGCGCGCCCGCCACGTACAGCGCCGCGTACTCTCCGACGCTGTGGCCCAACAGCAGCGCGGGGCGGACGCCGGCGGCGCGCCACACCTCGCCGAGCGCCGCCTGGTGGGCGAACAGGGCGGCCTGGGCCGTCTCGGTGGGCCAGGTCTCGCCGTCGGCCAACGGCTCCGCCAGAAGGAGCGGCAACAGGGTTCCGCCGAACTCGCCGGCGTAGATCTCCTCGCAGCGGTCGAGTACGCGCTGGGCGGCGGGATACGCGGCGTAGAGTCCGCTCGCCATACCGAGGCGTGCGCTGCCCTGCCCAGGGAAGGCAAACGCAACCGGCCCGACGGGGCCCTGTGGCGCCCGCTGTTTCTCCAGCGCGCGGGCGAGCTCTTCGGCCGTCCGGCCGACGGCCGCGGCCCGTGCCGCGCGGTGCGGCCTGCCGAGTGCCATGGTGGCCGCCACATCCGTGGCCGTGAGCTCGGGCTGCTGTCGCAAACGGTCGCGGAGCCGACCGGTGAACTCGTCCAGGGCCTGCGTGTCGCGGGCCGACACCGGCACGAGTACGGGCAGCTCGGGCGCGGCCGTGGGGGTCGCGGGCGGTGTGGGAGGCTCCTCCAGCACGACATGGGCGTTGGTGCCGCCGACCCCGAGGGCGCTGACTCCGGCCCGGCGTGGCACACCGCGCGGTGGCGACCATGGCTTCAGCTCGGTGGCAAGCGTCAACGGGCCGCTTTCCAGGTCGAGTTCGGGGTTGGGACGGGTCAGATGCGGCGTGGGCACCAGGGTGCGGTGCCGCAGCATGAGAACCGTCTTGATCAGCCCTGCCATGCCGGCGCAACTGTCGAGGTGCCCGATGTTCGGCTTCACCGAGCCGACCGCGCAGAAGCCCGTGCGCTCGGTGCCCTCGCCGAGGGCTCGGGCGAGCGCCGCCATTTCCACCGGGTCGCCGAGCCGGGTGCCCGTCCCGTGCGCCTCCACGTACGAGACCGTGTGCGCCGGGACGGCCGCCCTGCGCAACGCCTGGCGCACCACCTCGATCTGCCCCGCGACACCGGGGGCGCTGAAGCCGACCTTGTCCGCGCCGTCGTTGTTGACCGCGGAGCCCAGGATCACCGCGTGCACGGTGTCGCCGTCGGCCAGCGCGCGGTCGAGCCGCTTGAGCAGGACGGCCGCTACGCCGTTGCCGCCGACCGTGCCGTCGGCCTCCGCGTCGAAGGCGCGGCAGCGCCCGGTGGGCGACAGGATCGACCCGGGGTGGCTGCGGTAGCCGGTCTCCTGGGGGAAGTGCACGGCCGCGGCGCCCGCCAGCGCCAGATCGGCGTCCCCGTACAGCACCGCCTGGACCGCGAGGTGCACGGCGACCAGCGAGGTGGAACAGGCCGTCTGCACACCGATGGCGGGGCCGGTGAGCCCGAGCCGGTAGGCGACCCGAGCGGCAAGGAAGTCCGGCTCCCGGCCGATGGCCGTCTGCAGGCCGGTGGCGGGGTCGGCCACGTCGTGGGGCGATCCGGTCGCCGACGGCTGCTGGTGGTCGTAGAGGTTCATGCCCGACCCCGCGAACACCCCGATCCGGGTGCCCGGTTCGGCCGCCGCGTAGCCGCCGTCCTCCAGCGCCTGGTGGCAGCACTCCAGGAACAGCCGGTGTGCGGGGTGTGTCAGCGCGGCTTCTTTGGGGGGC
Source organism: Streptomyces sp. NPDC020845 (assembly GCF_044334165.1). NCBI lineage: Bacteria > Bacillati > Actinomycetota > Actinomycetes > Kitasatosporales > Streptomycetaceae > Streptomyces > Streptomyces sp. NPDC020845. The sequence goes on from NZ_JBIRSJ010000001.1 coordinate 236,245, forward strand.
ATTCCGAAGAAGTCCGCGTCGAACTCCGACACCCCGTCGAGGACTCCGGCGACGGGCACAAGGTCGGGGGCGCTCAGCACCTCGGGGGGCAGGCCCGCCGCGGCAAGCTCTTCCACGCCGAAGGTCCGGACGCTGTCCACGCCGTCGCGGAGATTGGCCCAGAACTGCTCCGGCGTCTCCGCGCCCGGGAAGCGAAGGGACAACCCGACGACGGCGATGCGCTGATCGGTGGTGTCGGCGGGGCCGACCCCGGTGGACGTGCGTTCGGTCCGCTTTCCGGTGGCGCCGGACAGATGTGCGGCGAGCGCGGCCGCGGTGGGGTGCTCGAAGAACGCGGTCTGGGCGATCGGTGTCCCGAGCCGCTCCTCCAGCCGGGCCCGCAGGCGCACCAGAAGCACGGAGGTCAGACCGAGTTCGTAGAACGGCAGGTCCGCGTCCACCGGACGGCCCAGCACCGCGCCGGTCTCCTCCCGCACCGTCCGCGTGATCGCGTCGGGATCCCTCCCGGCGCGCGGGCCGGTGGCCGTGGCCGCGGTGAATCCGGCGCCCGTCAGCCGGTCCCGGAGCTCGGCGCGGCGCACCTTTCCCGCGGGCGTTCTGGGGAACTCGTCCCGCGGTACGGGCAGGACATGGGCCGCGGCGAGCCGCAGCCGAGCGAACAGCGCCGCCTTCACCTCGGCCGCGATCCGTACGTCCTCGGCGGCGCCGCGGCTCACGAAGAACACGGCGAGCTCCTCCGTGCCCCGCTCCGGGTGCGGGATGCCACAGGCGGCCACCTCCCCCTGCCGGACCCCGGCGACGGCGGTGGCGGCCTCCTCGACCGCATGGCAGTAGACGTTGTGTCCGTTGAGGATGATCAGGTCCTTGCGCCGGCCGGTGATGACGACCTGGCCCGCGTCGAGGAAGGCGAGATCTCCGGTGTCCAGCCAGTCCCGCCCGGCGGGGTAGGCCGCCGCGTCCGCCTCCGGGTTCTTCACATAGCCGGGGGTGAGGCGAGCGGGCGTGTGCACCTGGAGGCGGCCGATGCCGCCCTCGGGAGCGAGTTCGCCGTGATCGTCGACGATGCGCAGTGTGACGCCGTGCGCCGGTGCTCCGGCCGCGACGAACGTGACGCAGTCCTCCTCGGGTGTTGCTTCGTCGGCCCGTATCAGCTGCCCGCCCAGACTGCTCTTGAGCAGGCGGTGCACGGTGCCGGGCCGGTCGAGGCGGCCGTAGGTCACGGCTGTGACCGTCTCGGCCATTCCCCACGCCGGGACGATGTGCCGCTCCTGGATGCCGTACGCGGCTGTGGCGTCGAGGAAGCGGGTCAGTACCGGCAGCGCGATCTGCTCGCCCCCGCAGATCAGGGACTTGACGCGGCTGAGGTCCCAGCTCCCCTCCGGCCGCTCGGCGAGCGTGTCCACGACGAGTTGATAGGCGAAGGTCGGCGCCCAGCTGTGCTGGGCGCGGTGTTCATCGAGGAGATCGAGCCAGCGCCGTGGCTCGGTGAGGACCAGCTCGGTCGGCGCGTGGACGTTGGTGCATCCGGCGAAGACCGCGAGCATGTGGTACAGCAGGAACGCGCCACTGTGGTCGACCGGCAGCCAGTTCACCATGGTGTCGTCCCGGCCGACGTCCAGAGTCCGCCGGGCGCTGGCGGCGAAGTCCGCCAGACCGGCGTGCGTCAACCGTGCGGCCTTGGGCACTCCGGTGCTGCCGGAGGACAGCATCAGCAGGGCGGTGTCGGACGCGGCCGGCTCGATGGGGTCACCCGCGGGCGGGGCGTTGAGACAGTCCCGCGCCACCACGGCGCGCAGCCCCGGAGCGGACTGTGCGAGGTCCGCCGCGCCGGCCGGGTCGGTGAGCACCAGCGGCCGGTCCAACAACTCCCAGGTCTGCAGCAGGCGTTGGAGTGTGGGCGAGGCCGGGGCGGGGTGCTCGGCAATGATGGCGGGGCGGGCGGCGCCGAGCACACAGGCCCAGAAGGCGGGGAAGAAGTCGGCCAGCGGCAGGCCGCACAGCACCACGGCGTCGCCGGGGCGCAGCCCGTGCTCGCGCAGTCCGGTGAGCACTCGCCGGGCCCGCAGCAGCAGTTCGGGGTATGGAAGAGCGGTGCTCGAACCGTCCGCGGCGACGGTGACGACGGCCCCGCCGGGCGCGGAGTCCGCGGCCGTCAGCAGCGCCTGCACGGCGTCGCGCGGATCGTCCTCGCCGCGGTCCGGCTCAGGCCCCCGGCAGATGGCTTGTCCCCGAACGCGGTCCATGCGTTTCCTCTCCCTCGTCATTCCCGTTGTCCGGTTGTCGACGGCTGCGCCGGGCCGGGCCGCGGCGGCCGGCGGTGCACATCAGCAGGACCAGTGCGCCGCACACCGCCATGCCGTGGAAGACGCCCACGACGGCCGGGGCCGGCAGCGTCTCGAGGGCCGCCGCGGCGGCCACCGTCCCCAGCGCGAACCCGGACTGCTCCGCCGTGGCCGACAGCCCGAACAGGCGGCCGCGCTGTCGGTCGGGGGCCGCCTGGAGGCGGGAGGTGTAGACGATCTCGGTCCAGCCGTCCGCGAACCCCGCCGACACGGCCGCCCCCATCAGGGCGAAGGCGGGCAGTCCGAGGAACGCCGCCACAAACGACAGCGACATCGCGCAGGTGCCGAGCGCGAACGCACGCTCGTCCCAGGCCGCCTCGCCCTGCCTGCGCTTGAGCACCAGATGAGCGAGAACGGTGCCCACCGCCCACGCGGCCCAGAACCGGGTCATGAACAGCGCGGGTTCGTCCGGGGCGGCGGAGTGTGCGACCACCGGCAGGGCGACGTTGTGCGAGGCGGACGCCAGCGCGTCGATGCCCCTGAGAAGGATCATGCCAAGGACAAGTGAGCGCACACCTGCCGCTCCGCGCCACAAGCGCAGGCCGCGGCCTGTGCGGACCGGAGATTCGGTGCCCCTGCGGGAGGCCGTGTCCGCCGGTACATCCTTCCCCTCGTCGTCCGTACGCGGCCGCAGCACCAGCAAAGCCGCGGCGGACCAGAGGAAACTCACGGCATTGACGGCGAACGCGGCGGCGTAGCCGCCGAAGGCGATGACCGGCGCGGCCGAGGCGAAGCCCAGCACCGTGGCCAGCGACCTCGCGGTGACCAGCAGGCCGTTGGCGCGGGCACGGGCCTCCTGGCCGACCATGACCGGAACCGCACTGCGCAGGGCCACGGTGAAGAAGGTGTTCCCCGCACCGAGGACCACGACCGCGACGGCGAGCAGCCACAGCGGGGTGGTCGGAGCGGTGAGCACCAGCACGGTCATGGCGGCGCCCTGGGCGACATCCGTCCAGATCATGACCGTCCGGCGGGTGACTCTCCCCGAGAGCGCCCCGGCGGCGAGCCCCGCCAGAAAGCCGGAGAACAGCCGTAACGCCATCGTCGCGCCGACACCGAGCGCGCTGCCGGTCACCTCGTAGGTGAACAGACTCAAGGCGATCAGGTTCAGGTAGTTGCCATAGGCGGACACCGCATACGCGGACACGAGAATGCGGAAGCGTCGATCGGTACGCGCCATTGAGTTCCCCCCGTGGCACTCCGGCATCGAGACGGGCGAGTTCAGGCAGCGGCCGGCTCACGCTCGGGGGTGCGGGCCACGGCCAGCCATACGCAGACCACCAGCGGCAGGACCAGCGCCGCCAGGTTCGTCCCCGTCCATCCCAACTGGGAGAACACCAGGTTGGCCGAGAACGAGGCCATGGCGCCCACACACGCGGTGCTGCCCTCGATGGTGGCCTGGACCCGCCCGCCCTTTCCCTGCGGATAGCAACGGACCGCGTAGGCGCTGCCGGAGACGTACGCCAGATTCCAGCCCACGCCCACGAGCCCCAGTGACACCATGAACGCGGACATCCCCGTGCCAAGCGAACCGATCCCGGCCCCTGTGACCAGCAGGGACGCCCCGAGCATTCCGGTCCAGCGAGGGCCCCACGCGGTGGTCAGCCGGCCGCTGAACAAGGCCGGGGCGAACATCCCCACCATGTGCCACTGGATGACCATCGCCCCTTGGGACAAGGAGTGCCCGGCGTGCTTGCTGCCGATCGGACCGACGGCCATCAGCATGGTCATCACGCCCGTGGACACCGCCAGCAGGCTGAAGGCCCTGCGGAAGTCACTGGTGTGCACGACATCGCGTACGCGCGTGGCTTGGGCCGTTTCCTCCTCCGTATCGGCCGTATCGGAATCCGTATCGGAATCCGCTTCCGTCGGACGAGGCGTTGCCGGTCGTACGGCGAGGATGACAGGCACGACGGCGAACGCCAGACAGGACACCAACAGGTAGGAGCCGGCGAACTCGGCCCCCACGAGGCCACTGCTCTGTGTCGCGGCCCAAGGGCCGACGATCGCCGCTGCCACGCCACCACAGAGAACCGTGCTCAGCGCCCTGGTCCGGGACGCCTTGGGCACCAGGTCTGCCGCGAGGAACCGGAAGTAGCCGCCCGTCGACCGGTACACCCCGACCATGCCCGTACCCGCGCACAAGGTGAAGAAGGAATCCGTCTGGACGGCGAGGGTGGAGACCAGACCACCGGTCACCGCGATGCAGGCGCCCACGGCCAGGACCGATCGGTGTCCGTATCGCGCGGAAAGCATTCCGGTCGCGTACGAGGCGATGGTTCCGGTGACCGTCATCAGGGTGAGTGGCAGCGTCGCCAGGGCGCCGGTCGGTGCCATCTCGAGACCGACGACGGCCGTCAGGGTCAGGTCGACGCTGACGCCCGCGTAATAGAGGAATTGGCAGATCGTGAGAAGGTAGACCGGTCTTCCCAGCCGGCCCGTCTTGTTGGTGGCTGGACGGGCCGCTTCTGCCACGGACTTCCCTGCACTCGTCTCGCTGTCCACTGATTCAGTTCTCTCCGTCATGCGGCCGTATGCGGGATACGGCTGCCATCGCGGGCACTTCTGGCGTGGGGGCCGCTGTGAAGAAAGAAATGGTCACGCCCTGTCCGGCGAGAGGACCACGATGGCCATGTGACGTCCCGTCAGATTTAAGTTCGCGGCCAGGGAGTTCAGTACATCCGCATAGATTCCGCCATTTAGCGCATCAGGTGCCGCAGTGCCCCGTTCGGGCAGGTATGCGAGTACCACATCCGGCGCTTCCTCGCGAGGGGCACTTCCCGGGGAATTTCGCTGCCGAGAGTTGGCGGCGGTCGACCTGAATCGATTGCCGCGGGCCGAAACCAGAAGCGACTCAAATCTTTCGCGGTCGTCTGCGGGTAGATCCAGGGCCTTTACCAGAAGGCGCAGGGTTTCCTTCCGCGGTCTGGCCACTTTCCCGCGTTCAAGGTCGCGGATGGCGCGCACGCTGAGCGTTGAGAAGTCCGCCAGTTCCTGCTGTGTCATTCCGCATGATATTCGATACTCGCGAAGAATCTCCCCGAATTGGGAAGATTTCTCGGATATGCTCACGACATCCCCTTCCATGGACATTGCCCCGCGTCAAGGGGCTAGTGCATTGGATTCAGACAGGCCGATCCCCGGCTTCTGCTCCGTGACAGGGCATCAGCGAGGGCGGGGACATGTGTGAGGTGGGGAAAAAGTCAACATACGCCAGAAAATTTCAGCATGGCGGCGCTTCCGGGGCGCGCGAAACAGTACGCGCCCGGCTAATCCTGCCTTGGGGTGTGGTTTTGTGGCCACCCGTCCCAATGTGCTGTCCCCCGTTCAGATTCGAACGCTCCCCGCGGGTCGCTCTCAGTTGCTCTCAGTTGCTCTGTATTGAGCCACTGACGGTCACACTCTGGTCATGGATCAGTATTATTGAGCGTCGTCCCGAAAGCTAAAGTGCCGCCCGCGGGGGTGTCAAGGGCTTTGGCAATAAGTGCCCGCGCTGGTCAGATCTGTGCGGGGGCAAGCTCCCGCAGCGTGGGTGTTTTCATCTGTTGCGCTCTCAACGACCGCCGCATCATGGCGAACTCGACGACGTGTTCGGCCACCAGCTCAAGGCGTTCGGCCACCTGTGGATCCTGCACCCGGCCATCGACGTCGAACGAAGTGGTCTCCGTATTGATCGTGACCCCGAGCGGAGTGGGCCACCCACGCAGCGCGTGAACGGTTGTCCGTAGCGCGGAGACCGCCGACGCCGACGCCTGCCAACCTCCGGCGACCGATATACAGCCCACGGCTCGCCCCGAGAAGTACGGTCGCCGGTCCGAGCGCAGTTCCTCCATGTAGTCGAGTGCGTTCTTCACCATTCCCGAGATCGAGCCATGGTAGGCGGGCGTGGCGATAATCAGTCCGTCCGCCGACGAGACGGCTTCGATGAGTGCTTTCGCCCGTTCGGACCGTTCTGCCGCCGCGTATTCATACAACGGCATCACCAGGTCGGGCCCACTGATCAGCTTCACTCGCGCGCCTCGGCGGACAGCCGCGGCGAGGGCGATGCGCAGGGCCTTCTCCGCAGTCGAGCCCGCCCTGTTGGACCCGCCGATTCCCACTACCTGAACCGCTTCCGGCACGTTGCCCTCCTTCTCGTCCTGCGCCACAGTTCTCTGACATCCGCCGCCCCGCGGTTTGTTCAGGCCGATACCGTTGCTCGAAGCCGCGCCGCCAGTACCGGACCGATGACCGCAAGCGCCTCGGGCCCGGTCATGGCTCCGTGTGCGACGGGTACGTCGGTCACGTCGATGGCCCCGGCTACGTAGGGGCGCCACGCATCCGGAGTCGGCCATCCGTCCCTTCTGTCCAGCGCGGCGGAGAAGAAGAGCAGATCACCACGGAAGACGCGGGCACTGATCGCCCCGGACAGGGCGACATGGGTGGCGAACACCTGCGGGAGCAGCGCGAGCGCCCGTGCCGGGAGAAGCGAGAGCGGGCTGCCCGGCTCCGCCGCGAGACTGAGAAACCGTTCCTCGTCGATGTTGATGTCGATATCGGGCGAACGGTCATCAACTGCGGCCTGCTCGGTGCCCTCGCCCGCGGCGCCTCTCGACGCCGGCAGCATGCCCACCGAGTCCAGAAGAGCGCCGAGACCGGATGTCTCGTCCGTCAGCTCCTCCGGTGTGACCGGATAGCCGTCGAGTACGGCGACAAGCCCGACCTCATCGCCTTCCGACTGCAGCCGGGCGGCGATCTCCTGCGCCACACCGCCTCCGAAGGACCAGCCGACGAGGTGGTACGGACCGGTGGACCGCACCTTCCGCATCTGCCGGATGTAGGTCTCGGCGATCTCCACGAGGCTGCTGGGGCGCTCGGTCGGGTCGGAGAGCATCGGCGACTGGAGGACGTAGAGCGGAGTGTCGGCGTCCAGATACCTCAGCAGACCCGAATAGACCCAGCCGATGCCGACCGCCGGGTGGATACAGAACACCGGAGGTTTATGACCGTCGGCGCGCAGTGGCAACATCACCGCCAGCGGATCAGCCGCCTCGATGGCGCCCGCACCGACCGTGTCGGAGTCGATGAGCGCGGCCAGCCCGGCGACTGTGGGCGTGTTGAACAGCGTACGGATGCCGAGTTCCACGGCTCGTCCGGTCCGGATGCGGCTGATCAGCCGGGCCGCGAGGAGGGAGTGGCCTCCCAGATCGAAGAAGCTCTCCTCCGCCCCGATGCGATTCGCGTCCACCCCCAGTACCTCGGCGAACAGCTGCGCCAGCCATGCTTCTGTTGGTGTGGCAGCCGTGCGGCTCGATCCGGCCACCGCGTACTCGGGTGCTGGAAGCGCCCGGCGGTCCAGTTTGCCGTTCGGTGTGAGGGGCAGCTGTTCGAGGACCATGACTACGGAGGGCACCATGAACTCCGGCAGCCGCGCGGCCAGCGTGGCCCGCACACTCTTCGCGTCGACTGCCGTGCCTGCTGCCGGCACCACATAGCCCACCAGCCGCTGGTCCCCGGGGCGGTCCTCCCGCGCCACCACCGCGGCCTGGGCCACTTCGGCGCAGGCCATCATCGCGGCCTCCACCTCACCGGGTTCGATACGGAAGCCCCGCACCTTCACCTGATCGTCGGTGCGGCCCATGTACTCCAGCACCCCATCGGCCGACCACCGGGCCAGATCGCCCGTCCGGTACATCCGCGTGCCCGCAGGCCCCCACGGACACGCGACAAAGCGTTCGGCGGACAGCCCGGCCCGCCCCAGATACCCCCGAGCCAGCTGCGCACCGGCGATATACAGCTCGCCCACGACACCCGGCAGCACCGGTCGCAACTCCGCATCCAGCACGAACATCCGCGTATTCGCCACCGGACGACCGATCGGCACCGTCGCCCCATCAGTGTGGAGCGGTGTGGACCGCCAATGCGTCACGTCCACCGATGCTTCCGTCGGCCCGTAGAGGTTGTGGAGCTCGGCACCCAGGGTTGAGTGGAACCTCCTGGCCAGGTCGCCCGACAGAGCCTCACCGCTGCAGAAGACCCGCCGCAGCCCCGTACAGCCTCGCGCCGCGTCATGCTGAAGAAAGACCTCGAGCATCGACGGTACGAAGTGGAGCGTGGTGACCGCCTTCCGCTGGATCAGCGACGCCAGGTAACCCGGGTCTTTGTGCCCCTCCGGCTTGGCCAGGACGAGCGTGGCTCCCACGGCCAGCGGCCAGAAGAACTCCCACACCGAGACGTCGAAGCTCGACGTCGTCTTCTGCAGCACTCGGTCGTCGGAGTCCAGACCGTACTGGTCCTGCATCCACACCAGTCGGTTGACGATGCCTGAATGCGGCACGACCACGCCTTTGGGACGGCCGGTTGAACCCGAGGTGTAGATGACATAAGCGAGGCTCCGCGGGTCGATCTCCCTCGGCGAGGGCAGTCGCACAGCGGCCGGCACCTGCTGTGTGCTCAGCGAGTCATACGTTCCCTCATCGATGACCAGCACTGGCTGGGCGTCTTCGAGGAGGAAGTCGATGCGGTCCTGCGGATAGGACGGGTCGATCGGCATATACGCCGCCCCCGCCTTGTGAATCGCGTAGAGCGCGACAACCAGCTCGACGGAGCGGGGCAGCTTGACCGCGACGATCCGTTCTGGGCCGACCCCTCGGAGGATGAGGCAGCGGGCGAGTTGGTTGGCCCGCTCGTCGAGTTGGCGGTAGGTGAGTGTGTGGTTGTCGTGGATGAGTGCGGTGTGTTCGGGGGTGCGGGCGGCCTGCTTCTCGAACAGTGCGGGCAGGGTGGTGGGCGGGTACGTGCGGGTGGTGTTGTTCCATGCCGCCAGCTGGGCTTGTTGCGCTGCGGGGTCGGTCAGGGGGAGGTCACTCAGGCGGAGCTCGGGTTGGGCGCTGGCGGTGTTCAGGAGCAGGGTGAAGGCTTGTGCGAGGCGGTCTGCGGTGGCTTGGTCGTAGAGGTCTGTTGCGTATTCGAGTGCTCCGTGGATGCCGGTTGGGTGGCCTTGTGGGTCGAAGGTTTCTTCCAGTTCGGCGAACAGGTCGAATTTCGCATTACGTGCGGTGATGGGTTCTGGCGCTGTGCGTATCGGGCCCAGTTCCAGTACGGGGCGTGCGTTGTTCTGGAGGACCAGCATGACCTGGAACAGCGGGTGTCGGCCCGCGGTCCGTGTCGGGTTCAGGTCTTCGACGACTCGCTCGAAGGGCACGTCCTGGTGTTCGTACGCTGCCAGGTCCACTTCGCGTACGCGGTCCAGGAGTTCGGCGAATGTCGGGTTTCCGCTCGTGTCTGTCCGTAGGACCAGGGTGTTCACGAAGAACCCGACCAGGTCCTCCAGGGACTCATCGGTGCGGCCCGCGGTCACCGAGCCCACCGGTACGTCCGTCCCGGCTCCGATGCGGGTCAGCAGGGCCACCAGTGCCGTATGCAGCACCATGAACACGCTCGCGCCCCGCTCCCGGGCCATACGCTCCACCCGCGTATGCACCTCAGCGTCGAGGGACAGTCCGACCGTCGCCCCCCGGAACGACCCCACCGCGGGCCGCGGACGATCAGACGGCAGCGCCAACTCCTCAGGAGCCCCCTCCAAGGCCTTTCGCCAATAGGCCAATTGGGAATTCACTACGCTCGCCGGATCCTCGGATGACCCCAGCAGCTCCTGCTGCCACAACGTGTAGTCCGCGTACTGGGTCGGCATCGCATCCCACCCCGGACGCTCGCCCGAGACTCTGGCTTGGTACGCCTTTCCGAGATCGCGTAGCAACGGCCCCACCGACCAGCCGTCACTGGCGATGTGGTGCAACAGCAGCACCAGCACGCACTCGCCGGATGATGCCTCTTGGAACAGCCAGGCCCGCACCGGAACCTCCGCCGCGAGATCGAAGCAGTACCCTTCTGCTTCCCTCACCGCCCCCTCAAGCTCACCGGCGGCCACTTCGACCACCGACAGTCGCGCCACCGCCTGGCCGATCTCCTGATACGGCTCTCCCGCAAACACCGGATACCGGGTCCGCAGCACCTCATGCCGGCCCGCCACGTCGGCCAGCGCGGCCCGCAGCGCGGCCTCATCCACCGCGCCGTTCAGCCGCATCCGCAGCGGAGTGTTGTACGTCGAGCTCGGCCCCTCCAGCTCCCGCAGAAACCACATCCGCCGCTGTGCGAACGACAACGGCAACCGTTCGGGACGCACCCGCCCACCCACCACCGGACGCCCACCCGAAACCCCCGCACCACCTGTCCCGGAGTCGATGAGCGCGGCCAGGCCGGCGACTGTGGGCGTGTTGAACAGCGTACGGATGCCGAGTTCCACGGCTCGTCCGGTGCGGATGCGGCTGATCAGCCGGGCCGCGAGGAGGGAGTGGCCTCCCAGATCGAAGAAGCTCTCCTCCGCCCCGATGCGATTCGCGTCCACCCCCAGTACCTCGGCGAACACTTCCGCCAGCCATGCTTCTGTTGGTGTGGCAGCCGTGCGGCTCGACCCGGCCACCGCGTACTCCGGTGCTGGAAGCGCCCGCCGGTCCAGCTTTCCGTTCGGCGTCAACGGCAGTCGCTCGAGGACCATGACCACCGACGGCACCATGAACTCCGGCAGCCGGGCGGCCAACGCGCTACGCACGCCCACCCCGTCGACCGCCACCCCCGCTGACGCCACCACGTACCCCACCAGCCGCCGGTCCCCGGGTCGGTCCTCCCGCGCTACCACCGCGGCCTGGACCACTCCGGCGCAGGCCATCAACGCGGCCTCCACCTCGCCCGGCTCGATACGGAAACCCCGCACCTTCACCTGGTCATCGGCTCGACCCACATACTCCAGCACCCCATCGGCCGACCACCGCGCCAGATCGCCCGTCCGGTACATCCGCCCACCCGCGGCCCCCCACGGACACGCCACAAAACGCTCGGCGGACAGTCCAGCCCGCCCCAGATACCCCCGAGCCAGCTGAGCACCCGCGATATACAACTCGCCCACCACACCCGGCAGCACCGGCCGCAACTCCGCATCCAGCACGAACATCCGCGTATTCGCCACCGGACGACCGATCGGGGATGCCGCGTCGGCGCTCTGCGTCCACCAAGTGCTGGCGTACACCGTCGCCTCGGTGGGGCCGTAGGCGTTCATCAGCCGACGGGCCGACAGCGCCTTTCTGATGTGGGTCGCCACCGCTGCGGGCAGCCCCTCACCAGCGAGCACAACGGTCTCCGCCGTCACATCGACATCGGAGTGCGCGATGACACCGGCCAGGGCGGACGGGACGGCGCTGATCAAGCTGACATGGCGATGTGCGTCGGAGCCACGGTCGGCGAGGTCCAACAGGTCGTGCAGGATCTCGATGGTGCCGCCGCATATGAGCGGAGCAAACATCTCGATGACCGATACGTCGAAGTTGAACGACGTGGTGAGCAGCACATGCGCCAGGCCCTCCGCACCGAATTCATCGACGGCCCAGCGCACGAAGTTGGTGGCATTGGCATGGGTGACGACAACGCCCTTGGGGCGGCCGGTGGAACCCGAGGTGTAGATGACGTAGGCAGAGTTGCCCGGCCTCAGCTCGCGCACACGGTGGGCGTCAGTCGGAGTCGTGGTCGGCCGGTCCGCGAGGGCATCGGCGAAGGCCGCGTCGTCCAGAAGCTGGATCGACGCGGACGCTCCGCGTGGGAGAGCCGAGGCTGCGCCCCGTGTCGACAGGATCAGTAATGGCCGAGTGTCTTCGAGGAGGTAGTCGATGCGGTCCTGCGGATAGGACGGGTCGATCGGCACATACGCTGCCCCCGCCTTCAGCACAGCGAACACAGCCACGATCGCCAGCTCGGTACGGGGCAGCGCGAGGGCGACACGGTCCTCCGGACCCACGCCCAGCGAGAGCAGATGATGGGCGAGTTGGTTGGCCCGCTCGTCGAGTTGGCGGTAGGTGAGTGTGTGGTTGTCGTGGATGAGTGCGGTGTGTTCGGGGGTGCGGGCGGCCTGTTCCTCGAACAGTGCGGGCAGGGTGGTGGGCGGGTACGTGCGGGTGGTGTTGTTCCATGCCGCCAGCTGGGCTTGTTGCGCTGCGGGGTCGGTCAGGGGGAGGTCACTCAGGCGGAGCTCGGGTTGGGCGCTGGCGGTGTTCAGGAGCAGGGTGAAGGCTTGTGCGAGGCGGTCTGCGGTGGCTTGGTCGTAGAGGTCTGTTGCGTATTCGAGTGCTCCGTGGATGCCGGTTGGGTGGCCTTGTGGGTCGAAGGTTTCTTCCAGTTCGGCGAACAGGTCGAATTTCGCATTACGTGCGGTGATGGGTTCGGGCGCTGTGCGTATCGGGCCCAGTTCCAGTACGGGGCGTGCGTTGTTCTGGAGGACCAGCATGACCTGGAACAGCGGGTGTCGGCCCGCGGTCCGTGTCGGGTTCAGTTCTTCGACGACTCGCTCGAAGGGCACGTCCTGGTGTTCGTACGCTGCCAGGTCCACCTCGCGTACGCGGTCCAGGAGTTCGGCGAATGTCGGGTTTCCGCTCGTGTCTGTCCGTAGGACCAGGGTGTTCACGAAGAACCCGACCAGGTCCTCCAGGGACTCATCGGTGCGGCCCGCGGTCACCGAGCCCACCGGTACGTCCGTCCCGGCTCCGATGCGGGTCAGCAGGGCCACCAGTGCCGTATGCAGCACCATGAACACGCTCGCGCCCCGCTCCCGGGCCATACGCTCCACCCGCGTATGCACCTCAGCGTCGAGGGACAGTCCGACCGTCGCCCCCCGGAACGACCCCACCGCGGGCCGCGGACGATCAGACGGCAGCGCCAACTCCTCAGGAGCCCCCTCCAACACCGCACGCCAGTAGTCAAGTTGGGTGCTGGTCATACTCGCCGCGTCATTCTGCGAGCCCAGCAGCTCCCGCTGCCACAACGTGTAATCCGCGTACTGCACCGGCAACGCGTCCCACACCGGAGGCTCGCCCGCCACCCTCGCTTGGTAGGCCCTTCCTAGGTCGCGTAGTAACGGCCCCACCGACCAGCCGTCACTGGCGATGTGGTGCAACAGGAACAGCAACACCCCTGTGCCCGACCCCGCCTCCCGGAACAGCCAGGCCCGCACCGGAACCTCCGCCGCGAGATCGAAGCAGTACCCTTCTGCCTCCCTCACCGCCCCCTCAAGCCCACCAACCGCCACCTCTACCACCGACAGTCGCGCCACCGCCTGGCCGATCTCCTGATACGGCTCTCCCGCAAACACCGGATACCGGGTCCGCAGCACCTCATGCCGGCCCGCCACGTCGGCCAGCGCGGCCCGCAGCGCGGCCTCATCCACCGCGCCGTTCAGCCGCATCCGCAGCGGAGTGTTGTACGTCGAGCTCGGCCCCTCCAGCTCCCGCAGAAACCACATCCGCCGCTGCGCGAACGACAACGGCAACCGCTCGGGACGCACCCGCCCACCCACCACCGGACGCCCACCCGAAACCCCCGCACCACCTGTCCCGGAGTCCATCAACAACGCCAGCCCAGCCACCGTCGGCGCGTTGAACAACGCACGGATGCCCAGCTCCACGCCCCGCCCGGCTCGGATACGACTGATCAACCGGGCCGCCAGCAGAGAATGTCCGCCCAGATCGAAGAAGCTCTCCTCCGCCCCGACCCGAGACGCATCGACTCCCAGCACCTCGCCGAACAACCCCGCCAGCCACACCTCCGTCGGTGTCGCAGCCCCCCGGCCCGACCTCGGCGCATACTCCGGCACCGGAAGCGCCCGCCGGTTCAGCTTCCCGTTCGGCGTCAACGGCATCCGCTCCAGCACCATGACCACCGACGGCACCATGAACTCCGGCAAGCGCGCCGCCAACGTGGCACGCACACTCGCCCGGTCGACCACCACCCCCGCCGCCGGCACCACATACCCCACCAGCCGCCGGTCCCCGGGTCGGTCCTCCCGCGCCACCACCGCGGCCTGGACCACTCCGGCGCAGGCCATCAACGCGGCCTCCACCTCACCCGGCTCGATACGGAAACCCCGCACCTTCACCTGATCATCGGCACGACCCACATACTCCAGCACCCCATCGGCCGACCACCGCGCCAGATCGCCCGTCCGGTACATCCGCCCACCCGCGGCCCCCCACGGACACGCCACAAAACGCTCCGCCGACAGCCCGGCCCGCCCCAGATACCCCCGAGCCAGCCCGACTCCGGTCGCGTACAGCTCGCCGGTCTCGCCCTTCGCGACCGGCTGGAGATCGGCGTCGAGGATCAGCACATGCTTGTTGGCGATCGGACGTCCAATGGGGAGCGAGGACGCCTGTGCGTCCTCCGGGGCCACCACATGGCAGGTGGTGAAGCCCATGCTCTCGGCCGGGCCGTAGCCGTTGACGACGCGCAGTCCCGGATATCTGCGGCCGATCTTGGTGACGTGTGCCACGGATGCCGCCTCGCCGCCGGTGAAGGCGATCCGTACGCCGTCGTACGCCTGCGGGTACTCGTCGACGAGGAAGTTGAAGAGGCTCGCGGACAGCTGGAGCATGGTGATCCCGTGCTCGGCCACGGCATCGGCGATGAGTGCGGGTTCCGCCTCGGAGCTGGGCAGCAGGACACAGCGGGCGCCGAAGAGAAGCGCGCCCCACAGTTCGAGGGCGAAGGCGTCCCAGGAGATGGACGAACACTGGAGGAACACCTGCTCGGGACCGAAGTCCGCATAGTCCTGGCCGAGGTAGGTGCCGACGAGCGCCTGGTGCGAGGAGGCGATTCCCTTCGGGGTGCCGGTCGACCCCGAGGTGAACATCACGCAGGCCACGTGTTCGGCCGACGCGGTTCGGCCCAGGTCTGCGTCCGGCTGCGCGTCGAGCGCTGCCCGTACGCCCGGGAGGTCGATCAGGACGACCTCAGGTCCCGCAGCGGGAGGGCCGGACACCAGCGGGGGCAGACCGGCGCGGCTGATCAGCAGCGCGGTCTCCGATGTGGCCAGCGCCGTACGCAGCCGCTCCTCGGGGAAACCGGGGTCCAGCAGGGTGTAGCCGCCGCCGGCCTTGAGGACGGCGAGCAGCGCCACCACCATCTCCAGCGAGCGCTCCAGGTGGATGCCGACCACCGCCCCGGGCCGCACCCCCGACCGCACGAGGTGGCGGGCCAGGCGGTTGGCCCGGCGGTTGAGTTCCGCGTAGGAGAGGGTGTCGCCGCGGTGGATCAGAGCGATGGAGTCGGGCGTCGACCGCGCCTGTTCTTCGAAGAGTTCGTGCAGGGTCTGCTCAAACGGATTCGTCATGGAGGCTTCTCTGCTCGTCATGACCGGGGCGAGCCGCCGGATCGGGCGTGGGCCAGACGTCCTCCCGCCCCACGGCCCGCGGGCTGTATTTCCCGAGCGCGCTGATCAGCAGCCGCAGTTCCAGGGCCAGACAGGCGACGAACCGCTCCAGGCCGCTCTCGGTGTCCTCGTCGACCGCGAGCAGGGCGGCCCGGCCGAGGCCGACCGCGGTGGCGCCGAGCGCGATGGCCTTGACCGCTCGGGTGCCCTCCCATATACGGCCGCTGGCCAGCAGGTCCCCGGCGGGGGACCCGATGCGGTGCAGGCATTCGACCAGTGGCAGTCCGACACCGTCGAGGAAGGCCAGGGGCGCCCAGCCGGTGCCTCCCTCCGCACCGTCGACGGTGACCGCGTCCGCCCCGGCCCGCCACGCCACCGTGGCGGCCTGCGCGACATCCCGGCCGGGGTGGAGCTTCACCCAGATCCGTGCCTGCGGATAGTTGTTGCGCAGCAGCCGGACCTGTTGGCGCAGGATCTCCTCGGTGAACGTGCCGGGGCTGCTGCTGCGCAGATACGACAGCGAGGCGCCCTCGGTATCCCCGCCCGTCGCCGTTTCCGCCGCTGTGGGGCCGGCCGCCCCGGGGCCGAACACCGCGTCGAGCTCATAGTGATCCCTGAGCTGTTCGGCGGTCGAGCGATCCACCACCGTCATCCCACCGAGACCGGGTTTCGCCCCCTGCCCGACCTTCAGCTCGAAGGCCAGCCTGCCGGTCTCGACCAGGGGCTGGGCGGCCGGGTCGCTGTAGACGAGGTTCCACACCTCGGCGTCGGCGTCCTCGGTGCACTGCTGTACGACGACACCTCCGTACCCCTCCGGAACCTCCTGGACGTAGGCGCTGATGCGGGCCAACAGCGATGCGCTGTCCGGGGTCTGCGCGAGTCGGCCGTAGCCGTTGACGGGGACGATGTTCTCGCCGATCACCATTGGCAGTCCCAGCCTGGCGGCCTGGCGGCTCAGCGGTACGCCCAGGTCGCCACTGGCCGCCCGGGTGGAGCCGAAGGCCGTGATGAACACCGGCAGCGGGGAGCGGAACCCTCCGATGGCGCTGTCGAGCGCGACGTCCTGGTAGACGGGCTCGCGGCCGAGCTCGACCAGCTTCTCCAGGCGCTGCGGCATGAAGACGGGAGGTACGAGCCGCAGCGTGTCGAGGGCGTCGTGCCCTCGGCCGGCCGTCTGCCCCGTCGCCTCCTGCCTCGTCGCCTCCTGCCTCGTCGCCTCCTGGCCCGTCGCCCCGAACAGCCGTCGCCCGTACGACGCCCGCGGCGGGAAGGCCGCCTCGCGACCGACGCGGGCACGCTCGCGGATGGCCTCCTCGGGCAGCCCCGGAGCGCTCAGCCGCGTCATGGGGCCATCACCCCGGGCAGTTTCGGGAAGGCGCTGGCCTGCCACACCGAGTGCAGTCCGGCCGCATAGCGCGTCAGGCGCTGAGCGCCGAGGCCGAAACCGGCGCTCTGCGGGATGCCGCCCTCTTTGAACGTCTTGAGATACCACTCGTACTTCGCGGGATTCTCGCCGGTCTCCCGCATCCGTTCGATGACCCGGGTGTAGTCGCCCTCGCGTTCGCTGCCGCTGCACAGTTCGCCGTAGCCCTCGGGAGCCACCAGGTCGAAGTTGCGGAGCCGGCCGGGGAGGGTACGGCTCTCGCGGTCGGGGAAGCCGCGGGAGCCCTTCGGGTAGTCGGTGATGAAGAACGGGCGGGTGTGCTGCCGTGAGATCAGCGCCTCGCCCTCCCAGTCGATCTCCCCGTCGGGATTCTGCTCATGGCCCAGCTTGTGCAGGGTCTCCACCACGTCCATATGCCGGATACTGGGGAACGACTGCTCCAGGAGATCGGTGAGGGCCCCCGGATCGCGTCCCAACTCATCGAGCACATGGGGGAGTTGCTTGATGACGCGCCGCAGCGCGCCGCGTACGACGCCCTGGCAGATCTCCAGCATCTCCTCGCGCGAGGTGTCCGCCGCCTCGACGTCGATCTGGTGGAACTCGGTCAGGTGGCGCAGGGTCGAGGAGGTCGTGAACGGCTCCAGCCGGACGCAGGGCGCGATGTAGAAGATCTTGGGATGGGCCAGCAGGGCGGCTTGTTTATAGAAGATGACGCTGGTCATCAGCTTGTAGCGGCGACCGTAGTAGTCGATGTCGACCTGTTTGGCGCCACGGCAGCCGGGGTCGGTGACCGGGCCGACGACCGGCGGCAGCAGCTCGACGAAGCCTTCGTCGCACAGGTATTCCCGGGCGCCCTGGAGCAGGGCGCTCTGGATGAGCAGCATGTTCCTGGTGGTGGCGGAGGTGAGGTGTTCATGCGGCTGCGGAGGCACGAAGGCCTGTTCCTGTCCGGCCGTGGGCGACGGGTTGAGGGGCATGTTCATTCCTTTGCGGACATGGCGGACTGGGTTGGCTGGACGGGCAGCGATTCCCGTTGCGACGCCGGGCAGTCGAACCTTCTCTGCTCCCCACTGAGGATCCTCGTGGCCAATTACGCGATAGGGACAGCAATTTCAAGAAAGTACCGGCAGCACCGCGCGGCCAAGGGGCAGTTGCAGGGGAAGATTGACCGGCAGATTCAACGCCCTTGACCGGCTGGATCGCACCGCCTAGGGTCACCTCCATGCCTTTTTCCGGCCCGCTTTCCTATGGGCAGATCTCACTGTGGCGCGACATCCAGAGACTTCCTCGATCCCGTTGGCACGAGGTCAACATTTCGGCGGTCTGGGAATTGCCCGAGGGGACCGGTCCGGCAGCCGTCAAGGATGCCCTGAAGGGGCTGGCTCACCACCATCCTTCCCTGCGTACGACATACGACCTCAGCGATCCCAACAATCCCGTTCAGCTGGTTCATGAACCGGATTCACTGTCCGGTCTCAATGTGTCGGAAGAGGCCGCTGACGATATACAGGAGACCGCCCGCCGCATGGCGGCCGCGCCCTTCGACCTGACCCGTGAGTTTGGGTGGCGAGGCCGCGTCATCCGCCGCTCCGGAGTGGCAACGCACCTCGTATTCACGCACCATCACCTGGCGGCGGACAACTGGTCCCAGGGGATCCTCAGGGAGGAATTCCAAAAGGCCCTGGCCGATCCCGGATCCCTATCCGACCGGGCGGATTCCTATAGCTTGATCACCATGGCCGAGGAGCAGCGGGGCGATGCTTTCAAGGCCCGGCGCACCGCGGCCGAACGGCACTGGGAGAAGGTACTCGCCGCCTCGGCCGAGCTCCCGGAGCCCCGCTCCACCTCGACCGAACGCCCATCTCATGTGGTGCAGGGCGCCGTTCGGTCGACAGCGGCGCAGACGGCGGCCCAGCAGCTGGCGGACCGGCTCTCCCTTCCGAAGGCGTCCGTGCTTCTGACCGCCTACACAAGGGCGGTGGCCCGGGTGTGCGGGCTGCCTTCGGTGCCACTTCGGCTCCAGTCGTCGAATCGCGGCAACGCCCGTTGGGGAAGCTATGTGACCTCGATGAACCAATGGGCCGCCGGCTGTCTGGACGCCGACCCGGGCGCCGACTTCGGGGAGCTCGCACAGGCCGTCAACAAAGCCGCGTTCCTGGCGTACCGTATGGGCATTTACGATCCCGATTCGATCCGTCTTATCAAGCAGCGATTCCCCTCCGTCAGTGTCGACCCCGAACCGGTGTGGGCATTCAACTACATGATCCGCCCGGCGGTTGGAGTGGCGGACGCGGAGGAAAGTGATGTGCCGGTGGTGAAGTGGGACCAGCAGGTCTCGGCGATCGGCCCCAAATTCCACACCCGCTTCATCGAAGACGGTTCAGCGGCACTGACCATCTGGCTCCGGGGCAGGCAGGTGGGCGAGGAGCTGGTGTCGGAATTGCTGCTGGGAATTCATGAGGTGCTGGTGTCGGAGGCGCGCGAGCTACGGAACGGGCCACGGACCGGGAAACGGTAACCCCGAGAGGGGGCGAAGCTGCCCTCCAATCTGCCGATGAAACTGCCGATCGGAGATAGGCGACTCAAGTAGCTTGCTGAGCGACAACATATCACCCTCTCACGCATATACCGGTTCACTGCTATGAATGGCATCGAGGTCCCTCAGTGAGTTCTGCTGCGTTCAACTCGGATACCTGCGCCGTGCCCGACGAGCGGTTACTGGCTGCCTGGCTGGATATGACGGAACTCCCTCCCGTCCCACGGCTCGAGGTGGAGGAACCGCGGAGCCAGGGGCTGCGGCAGGCGGTGCGGGTGGTGACCGACGCGCTTCTCGGCCGGCCCGCGCAGGAGGGGCGCCAGGTGCCGTCGGCCGGGGCCATCTATCCGTACGACGTCCTGGTGCTGGTGGACGAGGGTGACCGCCCGGGGGACTCGCCGGGGCCCGCGCTGTTCTGGATGGACCTGCTGCGCCGTACCTGTGTGCGCCTGGGCGGACCGGCCACGCGCCTGGGGCAGCTGCTGCGGCCGGCGGGGCTGCCGGACGGCGGGGAGCCGGTGGCGCATGTCATCCTCCTGGCCCGGCCCTGGTTGTCGATGCGCAAGTACGGCTCGCGCGGCTATCTCTACACGCAGCTGGACACGGGACACGCGGCCACGAACCTGCTCGGTACCGCGCTCCAGGACGGACCGGCCGTGCTGCGGCTGCACGGCCCTCGCGCCGAGATCCGGGCCGCCGTCGCACCCTGGCTGCCCCACCGCGAGGTGCACTCCATCGTCACGATCGGCCGGCCGCACACATTTGGCGAGAGCGGCGACTGGGCGACGTTCCGGATGGCGGGCGACGACGACCCCGCGGGCACCGGCCAACTGGAGGGGGTGTGCTGGTCGGGGCTTTCGGCGGCGGTGTACGACAGCTCGCAGCCGTTCGCCGCGTCCACACTGCTCCACACCGCCGCCCCCGTGGCCACCGGGCTGCGCCCTTCGGCCTCCGGGGGCATCCCGCTCGCACAGTGGCGTGAGGCATCCCGGCGCCGACAGTCCTGTAAGCGGTTCTCCGGGGACACGCCCGAACCGCACGGACTTCTGCGCACGCTGGGGGCACTGGACACCCCGCTTCCGGCCGATCTGGCCGAAGCCACGCCGGATCGGGGAGTGCGCGCGACGCTTCTGCTGCACGACGGGACCACGGCAAAGGCGTGCTCGGAAGCCCTGCGCGGCAGCCGCATCGGCGTGACCGTGCCGGACCGCTTCCGCGATCTGGACCTGCTGGTCCGCTCCTGCATGGGCCAGGCCAACGCACGGGTCGCGGCCGGGTTCGTGCTGTTCCACATCCCCCGCGACGAGCTCTTCTCCGGTGGCCCGCGCGATCTGCGCGACGCCGTGTTCCGCGCCTCGTGCGGCGCGCATCTGCTCTATCTCGGCGCCGGACGGAACTCCGTGGCCATCACCACCATCGGCGGCTACGACCCCGATCTGTGGCGCGAGTTCGCCGGCCTGTCGGCCGGGGACGAGCCCTTGTACCTGCTGGCGCTCGGCGTCGACCAGGCCGGCTCGATCAAACACGACCGCGCCCAAGTCGCGTACGCGCACGGCGAATAGGCCACCCAATCGGACCACGGACTCGGAGGAACGACATGCCCGGGGTGCTGAACCAGGTCTACACCGACCTCCTGACACAGCACGCGGACCGACTCGCCGTCGCCGACACACAGCGTCGGCTGACGTACGCCGAACTCGACACGGCCGCCGCGGAGTTCCGCACCGAGTTCGACGGCTGGTGGAGCGAGGCGGTGGCACGAGGTGGGACACGTCCGCGCGTCGTCATCCTCGCCGCCAACTCGGCCTCGTACGTCGTCGCCTATGTGGGCCTGCTGCGCGCCGGCGCCCTGCCCTTCCTGCTCGACCCCGCCCTGGCCCCGGAGGAGGTCCGTGCCGTCGTCGCCGGCTGCGGCATCGACGCGGTCGTCCACGACCGCCCCCTCCACCCGGGAATCGAACCGTCCGGCTCCGTCACCTCCGGCGGCTACGCGCTCACCCGTACGGCCCCGGGCGTGGGAGAGCCGACGGTGGATCGCCCCGAGCCGCTGGCCTCGACGGAGGTATGCCGCTTCACCTCCGGCTCGACCGGGTCGCCCAGCTGTATCGAATTCTCCGGTACGGCAGTGCACAACGCGGCCCTGTCCTGGCGCGACGCGACCGGTCTCGGCGCCGACGACCGCATTCTGTGCTTCGCCGGGCTCTTCAACGGGCTGGCGTTCAACACCTCGCTGCTGGCGGCCTTCCTCGCGGGCGCGGCGCTGTGGCTGCCGTCCGGTCTGCCCACCTCGGGACAGGTGATCCGCTTCCTGCGGGAGATACGGCCGACCCGGCTCACCGGCTTCCCCGCCCTGTACGAGTCCCTGCTGCGCCGCCCGGAGCCCATCCCCGAACTCGCCGAGCTGAAGGTCGCCCTCTCGTCGGCGGCGCCGCTCAAGCCCACGACGGCCGAGGAGCTGCGCACCCGGCACGGCCTCGCGGTGTGCAACTACTACGGTGTCGCCGAGACAGGGCCGCTGACCTTCGACCCCTTCCCGGCCCCGGCCCACGGCCAGGGCCGACCCCTGCCCGGAGTCGAGTTCGTCTTCGGCGACGGCACCGGCGCGACCGGCGAGATCCGGGTGCGCAGCACCTCCATGGGGTCGCGCTATCTGAACGCGCCCGGCGCCTTCGAGGCACGGCTGGACCGGGACGGCTTCTACGCCACCCACGACCTGGGCAGCCTGCGGGACGGCCGACTCCACCTCTCGGGCCGGGCCGGGTCCCGGCTGAACATCGGGGGGCGCAAGATCGACTCGGTGGAGGTGCGCCGCGTACTGCTCGCGTCCGGTGCCACGGAAGCGGTGGTCTTCGCCGTGGACAAGCGCAACGGCGATCCGATGCTCGCCGCCGTCGTCAGCGGCCCCGAGGGGCTGACCGAGGAGGCGCTGCGCGGCCGGTGCCTGGAACGGCTCGCTTCGTACAAGGTGCCCGAGCGTGTCGTGGTCGTGCCCGAGATCCCGACGACGGGCGTCGGCAAGCCGCGGATGAGCGCGGCGCGCGAGCTGTTCCACAAGGCCACCGATTCCGCTGTCACTTCCTGACTTCCTGAGGGAGATCACCCATGCCCGACGACCAGACCCTCGCCCGCCGCGTCGCCCAACTGGTAGAGGAGGCCAGCGAGGGCACGCTCAGCCCGGATTCCGCGCTCGCCGACGGCAAGACGCTGGCCGAGAAGGGGCTCTCCTCGCTGTCGTATCTGCGCCTGATCGACTCGATCGAGACCGAGTTCGGCATCTACGTCGATCTGGAGGGCGACACCACCTTTATGCAGACGATCCCCGGAATCGTGGAGTACATGGCCGCCGAAGGGATCGCAGGTGCCGCCTGACCAGCGGAGCGCGCCCGGGCCGGGGCTTCGGATCGGCGTGGTCGGCGCGACCGGCCGGCTCGGCTCACGGATCGTGGCCGAATGCGCCCTGCGCGACGTCCCGGTCGTGATGACCGCGCACAGTGGCGCGTGGAAGGCTGAGCAGCCGCCGACCGTGGTGATCGACGCGTCGCGGGGCGAGGTGCTTCCGCGTACGGCCGTGTACTGCCGGGAGACGGGCTCGTCGCTCATCGCCTGTGCCTCCGACATCGGTTCTGACGGCGACCCCCTGTTGGCGGAGCTCGCCGGATCGGTGACGGTGGTCCGCGCGGTCAACCTGTCGCTCGGCCACTGGCTCCAGGACCATCTGCTGGGCGTCGCGGGACGGCTCCTCCGCGCGTCGGCCATGCCGTTGCCATGCGTAAGCCTCCTGGAGCGGCACACCCGCGCCAAGCGGGACCGCCCCAGCGCGTCGGCGCGCTCCTTGGCCGCCACCTGGGAGGCGCACGCGGGTGGGGCGGCCGTGGACGAGGTGGCATCCTTCCGGGCCGGCCATCCGGTCAGCGAACACGCGGTGCAACTCGACTTCGCGCATGAGTCGTTGAGGCTGCACCACGACGTACGAGACCTGTCGGCGGCGGCACCTGGCGCGCTCGCCGTCGCCTCCTGGGCCCATGGCGCCCCTGCCGGTCTGGTCACGGTCAAGCAGGTCTACGACCGACTGTTCTTCGCGTCGACCCATGACACGGACCGCGAGCGACCGCCCGCCGTAGAACCGCCAGCCGTAGAACCGCCCGCCGCAGAATCGCCCGCCACGGAATCGCCCGCAACAGCATCGTCCTTCGCAGAAACGTGAGACATACGTGACCCAGCAAACCCCGGCCACGCTGCCGCCCCTCGCCCGTCGGCTGCGGGCCCATGTCGCCGTCGCGGCACGTTCACTGTCGCTGGGCGGCCATGACGACTTCAACCAGGGGCAGGTCTCCGCCCGGGCGCCCGGCGCGGACTACATGCTGATCAAGGGCGCGCTCAAGGGTTTCGACGAGTGCGTACCCGAAGACGTGATCGTCGCGCCGGTCGATCCCGCCGCACAGGCCCCCGCGCTGGCGCCCCCGGAGCTGGCGCTGCACCAAGCGGTGTACCGGGCGCGTCCCGATGTCAACGCGATCGTGCACAGCCACGCCCCGCACACCCTGGTGTTCGGGGCGACCGACCTGGCCCTGCGTGCCGTATCGCACGAGGGCGCCTATTTCGAGGGCCGGCTGCCCCGTTACACGCTGACCAGCAACACCATCCTCGACATTGCCACGGGGGAGCAGGTGGCCGACGCCCTCGGTGACAACCCGGCGGCACTGCTGCGCAACCACGGTGGCGTGATCGTCGGCAAGTCCATCAGACACGCGACGGTGCACGCGCACACCCTGGAGCGCGCCTGCCGCCTCCAGCTGATGGCCGAGCAGGTACCGGGCGGCTACCACTCCTCCTCACTCGAGGACGTGGACGGTAAACGGGCCTTCATCTACGCCGATCTCTCCGTCCGCTCCTACTGGGACCACGCCGTCGGACAGGTGAACCGCCGCTGGCCGGAAGCCGCCGACTGGCCGTCCCAGGCCGCCCGGGAGGCCGCGTGACCGGCCGCTCAGCCGCCGAGCAGCCCGAGGAGCAGCGGGAACTGTTCGCGCTCGTCGACGAGCTCGCCCGGGAGGAACTGGAGCCGCGGGCCGCCCGGTTCGAGGAGGACGGGCAGTTTCCCGAGGCCCTGGTGCGGCTCCTGGGGAAGCAGGGGCTGATGTCGCTGCCGTTCCCCGAGCAGTGGGGTGGCGGCGGGCAGAGCTACACCGTCTATCTGAGGGTGATCGAGCGGCTTGCCGGCAGCTGGCTGGCCGTCGCGGAGTCCGTCCACCTCCAGGTGCTGGCCTGCCACGGTCTGGCCCGGTTCGGAACGGACGGGCTGCGGGGAGAACTGCTGCCGCGCATGCTCAGCGGCGAACTCCTCGCCGCCAACTGCATGTCGGAGCCGGAAGCCGGCTCCGACCTGGGCGCCATGTCCACCAAGGCGGTCGCGGACGACGGCCACCACGTGATCTCGGGCACCAAGGCCTGGGTGAGCCACGCCGGTGTCGCCGATGTCTACAACGTGTACTGCCGCACCGGAGGATCCGCCCTGAGCGGGCTGTCCTGCTTCCTGGTCGACGCGGACTCCGAGGGCCTGCGCCCCTTGGCCCATGAGCGGAAAATGGGGGTGCGCTCACTGCCCACGGCACAGATCGCGTTCGACGGGGTACGGGTCCCCGACGAGCGCATGATCGGGCGCCGCAACCGGGGCATGCTCGTGGCCGCCCATGTCTTCGACCACGGCCGCCTCGGCATCTCGGCGTGTGCCGTGGGCCTCGCCCAGGCGGCACTCGACCACGCGGCCGCGTACGCCAAGGAACGCACCCAGTTCGGCAAGCCCGTCATCTCCTTCCAGGGCCTCTCCTTCCTGCTCGCCGACATGGCCACGCAGATCGCGGCGGCCCGCGCGCTGCTGTATTCGGTGGCCGCCCTCAAGGACCAGGGCAAACCCATCTCCGCCGAAGCCGCGAAGTGCAAGCTGTTCGCCACGGACACCGCCATGCGGGTCACGACCGACGCGGTCCAGGTGCTCGGCGGCTACGGCTACACCCAGGACTTCCCGGTCGAGCGCTGGATGCGAGAGGCGAAGCTCCTCCAGATCCTCGAGGGGACGAACCAGATCCAGCGAATCGCCATCGCCCAGTCCCTGTGACGACCTGTGAAGACCGCGACCGCCCCCTCCGTATCCTCCACATCTCAGAAGGACCATATGAACGACTTCATGCGCTTCGGCCTCTTCATGTCGCCCCTGCACCCCATCGGCGAAGACCCCAATCTGCTGATGCGCCGCGACCTCGGCTACGCCGAACTGGCCGATGAGCTCAACTACGACGAGCTGTGGGTCGGCGAACACCACTCCAACGGCTGGGCCACCATCGGCTCCCCGGAAATCCTCCTGGCCGCAGCGGCCGAGCGCACCCGGCGAATCAAACTCGCCACCGGTGTCATGGCACTGCCGTACCACCATCCGTACATGGCGGCGGCGCGCGCGGCACAGCTCGACCAGCTGACCCGGGGCCGGTTCATCCTCGGTGTGGGCGCCGGCTCGCTCGCCTCGGACATGCATATGTTGTGCGTCGACCCCGCCGAGGCGCGCCGCCGCACCCAGGAGTCCCTGGAGACCATCGTCGAACTGCTGCGGGGCGAGACGGTGACGCGCGAGACGGACTGGTTCCGGCTCCAGGACGCTCGTATCCAGCACCGCTCCTTCGAACCGGGCGGTTTCGAGATCACCGTCAGCAGCGCCTCGTCGCCCTTCGGTATGCGGCTCGCCGGCCGTCTCGGGGTGAACGCGATGTCGCACGCCGCCCCACCGTGGGGGATGGTGCGCGCCGGGCACAGCCTGGGAATGGACAAACTGGCCGAACAGTGGGGCCACTTGGAGGCCGCGGCGGCCGAGGCAGGCCATACGGCGGACCGGTCGACATGGCGGCTCACCCTGCCCGTGCATGTGGCCGAGACCCGTGAGCAGGCGCTGGAGGACATCTACGCCGGATGGCTGCGGCAGCGCAACGAATACTGGGCGGGGACGCACGGTATGCCCATGGGGCGCAGCGAGGTCGGGGCGCGCAAAGCGTTCGAGGCGACCATCGAGGCCGGGGGGATCATCGCCGGTGGTGTCGAGGACTGCGTGGCCGCGATCCACAAGCTCCGTGACATCACGGGAGGCTTCGGCTGTTTGCTCAACTCGGTGACGGACTGGGCCGGCCCCGAGCGCACCCGCAAGAGCTTCGACCTGTTCGCCCGGTATGTGGCTCCCCGATTCAAGGGCTCCACCAAGGGTCTCCAGGAGTCGCAGTCCTGGGTCGCGTCACAGGCCGCCACGTTCCAGGAGCGGTTCAACGCGGCCCGCACCAAGGCGATGGCCACGAGGGCCGAAGCGCAGAACTGACCGCGGGTGGGACACGATCCGGCGGGCCATGCCATGCGTGGCCCGCCGGATCGTATGGGACTCGGCCCGGTGGGCGGAGTCCGTGTGGTCAGAGAGAGCCGCCGATCAGCAATGTGGTGTCGACCAGACGGTTGGAGAAGCCCCACTCGTTGTCGTACCAGCCGACGACCTTCGCATGCCGACCGCCGATCACCTTGGTCAGACCGGCGTCGAAGATGCAGGAGGCGGGATCGGTGACGATATCGCTGGAGACGATGGGGTCCTCGGTGTAGCTCAGGACGCCGGCGAGCGGACCCTGCGCCGCCTTCGCGAACAGCCCGTTGATCTCCTCCGCGGTCACCTCGCGGCTGAGGGTCAAGGACAGGTCGGTGGCCGAGCCGGTGGGGATCGGGACGCGCATCGCGTAGCCGTCCAGTTTGCCAGCGAGCGCCGGGAGGACCAGCCCGATGGCCTTGGCGGCCCCGGTGCTGGTGGGCACGGTGTTGACGGCGGCGTGGCGGGCGCGGCGCAGGTCGCGGTGCGGACCGTCCAGCAGATTCTGGTCCGAGGTGTACGCGTGGACCGAGGTCATCAACCCGTACTCGATACCGATGGCGTCGTGCAGAACCTTGGCCATGGGGGCAAGGCAGTTGGTGGTGCAGGACGCGTTCGAGACGATGGTGTGACGCTCGGGGTCGTACTGGTCGTGGTTGACGCCGTAGGCCAGCGTCAGATCCTCGTTCTTCGCCGGGGCGGAGATGATGACCTTCTTGGCCCCCGCTTCGATATGGGCGCGGGCGCGGTTGGCGTCCGTGAACACACCCGTCGATTCGATGACGACATCGGCGCCGAGTGCCGCCCAGGGAAGAGCCCCGGGGTCACGCTCGGCCGATACGGCGATCCGCCTTCCCCCGATGAGGATGGCGCCGTCCACGGCGCGGACTTCCTTCCCGAACCGGCCCAATGTGCTGTCGTATGCGAAGAGATGGGCCAGCGTGGCGGTGTCGGTGAGGTCGTTGACCCCCACCACTTCCACATCGGCGCCCTGGTCGAACACCGCACGCAGATAGTTGCGGCCGATGCGGCCGAAACCATTGATGCCCACACGCACTGTCATCCGTGGAACCTCTCCTCAAATGCCGGGCCATGAAACGGGAACGGCGCCATTGCTCGGTCCCTTTCGGACGCACGCACGGGCAGCGATTTTACGCGTACGGCCGGGTTGAGACGGGCAGTTGGACAGGCAGTTTCGGCGGCAGTTTGAGCGGCGGCTCTTCTGTCAGACGTGCAGCCTCCGCGTTTCGGCGACGATGCGGTCGCGGATGCTCCAGTGGTTCCGGCGAATGTATGTGCGCTGCAACCAGCGATCACGGCCGTCGTAGCACGGCTCGAATTCTGATCGGGCGTGCAGGCCTTTCCGGTTGTTGATGAGCAGCGCCTGACCGGGGCGCAGAAAGACCTCATGCGCCACTTCCCGGCAGGTGGACTGAAGCCGCTGAAGCGCCACTTCGGCATCGCGGGAAACGGCGTGCACTCCATTGGCGGAGGAGGCGATTTCGGGGGACCAATCGGGCCCGCTGATGATGGGCACGGGGTCGGAGAGGATTTCGTCCTTTCCGGCCATCCGCGCATAACTTCCGGGAGCGTTCAGCCTGAACAGCGGCTCCCTGAGCAGCTTGAGCGAAGAGGCGTCCAAGGCCCGGCACACATCCCGGGCGTCCGCGTAGTAGGTACCCGCGACACCCTCATGGTCTGCGCGGAGGCAGTTGAGGACGAGGAAGTCCGGGTTGCTCAGGTTGTACGATCCCGCCGTGTCGTACACGATGTCGTTGTGAAAGTTAAGGAAAACGGTTGAGCTGCGATTCGTCTGAGACGTCGCTCCATCTGCGACGGGAATGACATCGTGAATCAGCTGCCCGTTCTTCTCGGTGGTGAATCCGACGGGCTCGCCCAGAATCCCGCTGAGTCCGAGGAGAACCCCTTCCGAAACATATGTGCTTTTCGTTTGGCAAGGTCCGCCGTCATCGGGTGTATCGGGAAGGTCGCGTTCGACTGGTAGATTGCCGACCCGCGCCACGCCAGGGGTGTCCGCATGCCTGCCAAAATCCAGGATGGTCTGCAGGAGATCAATCGGCAGGGCCGCGAATATTTGATGGCAGCGAGCCGTCGCGCGATCCATGTCCCGCGTCGGATCGCCCAGGTCTGCGAGTTGCTGCCCGAGAGATTCCTGCACCCCCTCGGGAATGACGAGGTCTATGAATGTGGGCGTTGACCGGAGGCCCGCATCCGCGTTCTCGGCTGCATTCATGATCTTCCTTGGTCCCCTTGAGCTCGGGCAGGTCCGAGGAGATATACCCATGCCGATACCATCCACACTGTCGGCACAGTGAGTTGCCGGTCGCTTCCGGCACAACACATCCGGCATATCTGGCAAAGAGAGAGGGATGGCCATGCGCGTCGCACTGCACTCGGTTCTCAAGGAGGGCCAGGAGGCCGGCTACGAGGAGGTGCATGCCACGGTTCCGGCGGACCTGCTGGAGGCGTTGGGCCGGGCCGGCATCACCAATTGGCAGATCTGGCGCAGCGGGCGCCATCTGTTCCACCTCGTGGACTGCGAGGACTTCTCCGCCGCGATGGCCGCGCTCGACCAGGACCCGGTCAACCACCGGTGGCAGGCGTTCATCGGCGACTACGTCGACCACTTCGAGACCACGGACGGCTCCCCGGCCGGGCCCGCGGCCGATATGGCGCTCGGGCAGGTGTGGGAGCTGCGGGCGCAGGCCGCGGCCGAGGGGTGAGGGAGGGCCGAACCGGCGGAGCTTACTCATCCGGGGCGCCTCGCGCACGGTTTTCATCACACCTTGAGTGGCCCTGAAAACACTGAACCACCACCTCCGTATGACCGGGTGACCACCGCGCAGGGACGCAGAGGAACCGACAGACCACTCCTCGCGCACCCCCCGGCGCACCCCTACTGGAGGTCAGTGAGTTGAGCCACCGACGTGTGAACAAGCGGACCGTCGTCATAGCCGGCGCCGCCGCGGCCGCCCTCGCGGGAGCGGCGGTGCTGCTTCCCAACGCCAATGCGAGCCCGGACAAGTCGGCCGAGGCCAAGACGTTCTCGTCGCAGGCCGCCGTGAAGCTCGCGACGGGCCTCGCGTCGGACCTGGGCGGCAATGCGGCGGGGTGGTACTACCAGGGCGACACCAAGCAGCTGGTGATGAACGTCCTGAACGAGGACGCGGCGAACGACGTCCGGGCCAAGGGCGCCGTGGCCAAGATCGTCGCGAACAGCTTGACGGAGCTCAAGGCCACCACCAAGACGCTGAGCGACAACGCCTCGATCCCGGGCACGGCCTGGTCGATCGACCCGAAGACCAACAAGGTCCGGGTCCTCGCTGACAGAACCGTCACGGGCACGAAGTGGGCCACGCTGACCAAGGCCGTGGACGGCTTGGCGGGTAAGGCCACCGTCCAGCGCACCAACGGCGAGTTCAAGAAGTTCGACGGGACCGACGAGAACCAGCCCGGGGCCAACGGAGGCGCGGGCCAGGGCGGTGCGGACGACGGGGCCGGTCAGGGCGCGGGCCAGGGCGGTGCGGACGATGGCGCCGGTCAGGGCGCGGGCCAGGGCGGTGTCGACGACGGGGCTGGTCAGGGCGCGGGCCAGGGCGGTGCGGACGATGGCGCCGGTCAGGGCGCGGGTGACGGTCAGGGCGCCGGCGATGGCCAGGGCGCGGGCGGTGCCGGTGAGCAGGCCGGGGCGCTGGACGGCGGCGACGCCATCTTCGGCGGTGGCGCCCGCTGCTCGCTCGGCTTCAACGTCGAGGTCGACGGCGCTCCCGCCTTCCTCACCGCGGGCCACTGCGGCAATATCTCGGAGACCTGGGCCACCGACCAGGCAGGCGCCCAGCAGGTGGGCACCACCGCCGAGTCCCAGTTCCCGGTGAGCGACTTCGCCCTGGTGACCTACGACGACCCGAACACCCAGGCGTCCAGCACGGTGGATCTGCAGGATGGCACCACCCAGCAGATCACCCAGGTCGCCGAGGCGAGCGTCGGGCTTGCGGTGAAGCGCTCCGGCAGTACGACGGGTGTCACCGACGGCACCGTCACCGGTCTGAACGCCACCGTGAACTACGGCAACGGCGACATCGTCAACGGCCTCATCCAGACCGATGTATGCGCCGAGCCCGGTGACAGCGGTGGCGCCATGTTCGCCGAGGACGCGGCCGTGGGCCTGACTTCGGGCGGCAGCGGCGACTGCACGCAGGGCGGCGAGACGTTCTTCCAGCCGGTGAGCACCGCGCTGCAGGCCACGGGCGCCGTCATCGGCGGCGACAACGGTGCCGGCGGCGCGGGTGATGGCGCCGGCCAGGGCGCCGGTGACGGCGCGGGCCAGGGTGACGGCGCCGGCCAGGGCGCCGGCGATGGCGCGGGCCAGGGTGACGGCGCGGGCGCCGGTGACGGTGTCGGCCAGGGTGCCGAGGGCGGCGCGCAGGAAGGTGGCGCGGCGAACGGCGGCGCGGCCGGTGACAACGGCGCGGCCGGCAACGGCGACAACGGTGCGGTCGGCGACGGCAGTGGCGACGCGGTCGGTGACGGCAACGCCGCGAACCACTCGTAACGGCTGACGGCTGATCGTGGCAGGACACGTCCTGCCACCCCCTGACCGAGGTCCCGGGCGCCCACCTGCCCCAGTGCCTGGGACCTCGCACCACCCCCCACCGGGCCGCCGACGACTCAACGCGTCGGCGGCCCGTCTCCGTCGGCACGGAGGGGCTGCAACCCGGCCGCCTCCGCCGCCGAGCGGAGCACGTCTTGCAGCATCGCCGGGGTGAGCCGCCCGGTGAAGGTGTTCTGCTGGCTGACGTGGTAGCAGCCGAACACCCGCAGCGGCGCCCCCGCCCCCTCCGCCCGCAGCGTGGTCCGCGCGCCGTGTGCGAACGACGGGCGCGGGCGGGGCACCTCCCAGCCGGCGGCGGCGAGCGCGGGCAGCGCCGCCTGCCAGCCGAACCCGCCCAGCACCACCACCGAGCGCAACGTCGGGCGCAGCAGCCGCAGTTCCTGGACCAGCCAGGGACGGCAGGTGTCGCGCTCCCCGGTCGTGGGCCGGTTGGCCGGCGGGGCGCAGTGCACGGGCGCGGTGACCCTGACCCCGTGCAGTTCCAGGCCGTCGCCCCGATGGGCCGCCTCGGGCTGGTTGGCCAGGCCGACCGCGTACAGCGCCGCGTACAGGAAGTCCCCGGCCCGGTCGCCGGTGAACATCCGGCCGGTGCGGTTGCCGCCGTGTGCGGCCGGGGCCAGACCGATGATGGCCAGCGCCGCGCCCTCCGGTCCGAACCCCGGCACCGGGCGGGCCCAGTAGTCCCACTCCCGATAGGCCGGGCGCTTGATACGGGCGGCCTCCTCCCGCCACCGCACCAGCCGCGGGCAAGCGCGGCAGCCGCTCACCCGCTCATCGAGCTCGCGCAGCGTGTCCGCACCCGGCGCCTGATACGCGGGGTGTGCGGGATCCTCGGGGTCTTCCGTGGTGTTCAGCCGTGCCCGTCCTTGCGATCCTTGCGATCCTTGCGCAGAAAACGCCGCAGCCGGGTCAGCGGCCAGGTGTTGATCACATCGTCGGGGGTCAGCCAGCCGCGCTGCGCCGTTCCGACACCGTAGCGCAGGGCGTCGATGTCGAGGGTGGAGTGCGCGTCGCTGTCCACCGCGAACTTCGCGCCGTGTTCCCTGGCCCGCAGGATGTTCTCGTCCGACAGGTCCAGCCGGTCCGGGTGCGCGTTGATCTCCAGCGCGGTGCCGGTGCGGGCGCATGCGGCGAACACCTCGTCCAGATCGGCGTCGATGCCCGGCCGCTTCCCGATCAGCCGGGTCGTCGGATGGCCGATGATGTTGACGTTCGGGTTCTCGCAGGCCCGCAGCAGCCGCCGGGTCATCTCGTCCCGCGCCAGGCCGAACTGCGTGTGCACCGAGGCCACGCACAGGTCGAAGCCCTCGAGGAAGTCGTCGGGCCAGTCCACGTCCCCCTGGACGTCGATGTTCAGCTCCACGCCGTGCAGCAGCCGCATCCCGCCGCGCCCCCGCCCCCGGTCCAGATCCCGGATCCGCTCGCGCTGGGCCAGGATCTTCTCGTCGGTCATCTGCTGCATATACAGCTTCGGGGCGTGGTCGGTGACGGCGTAGTACGCGTAACCGCGCCGCCGGGCCGCCGCGATCATCTCCTCCAGCGGTTCGAGGCCGTCGGTGAGGTTCGTATGGGTGTGCAGATCGCCGCGCAGATCCGACTCCGTCAACAGCGGGGGCAGCCGCCCGTTCAAGGCGGCCTCGACCTCGCCGCGGTCCTCCCGCAGCGTCGGCGGGATCCAGTCCATGCCGAGCCTGGCGTACACGTCCTCCTCGCTGCGCGAGGCGATCCGCTCCCCGCTCTTGGCGTCGAAGAGCCCGTACTCGGAGAGCTTGAGGCCGTGGCGCATCGCGATCGCGCGGACGCGGATGTTGTGGGCCTTGGACCCGGTGAAGTACAGCAACCCCGCGCCCCAGGAGTCCAGGGGCAGCACCCGCAGGTCCACCTGGAGCCCCTTGGTGGTGCGGATCGAGGTCTTCTTCTCCCCGTGTGCGATGACCTCGGCGGTGTACGGCAGCCGGGTGAACGCCTCCATGAACGGGATCGATGCGTCCGCCGCGACCAGGATGTCGATGTCGCCGACGGTCTCCTTCATCCGCCGCAGGGACCCCGCGTACTCGCAGGCCTCGCAGCCGGTCACCCGGGACAGCTCGGCAACGATGTCGTCGGCCACGCTCATGGCCACATTCAGCGGGACCCGGTCCCCGGCGGCCTGCATGAGGGCGATGCCATGGAGGATGTTCTCCTCCGTCTTGGGGCCGAAGCCCTTCAGATCGCGCAGCTTGTGGTCGTGGATCGCGTCGGAGAGCTGGTCGATGGACGCGATGTGCAACTCCTCGTACAGCAGCATGGCCTTCTTCGGCCCGAGGGCCGGGATGGCGGTCAGCTGTCGCACCCCGGCCGGGATCGCGGCGCGCACCTCGTCCACGGCGGGCACGCTGCCGGTGCGCAGATACTCCACGACCTTGTCGGCGATCGACTTGCCCACCCCGGGGATCTCCCGCAGGCCCTTCGCGCCGAGCTCGGACACATCGCGTGGATAGCCGCCGATCGCGCGAGCGGCCTTCTCGTAGGCACGCGCCCTGAACGCGTCCCCGCCGGTGATCAGAAGGAGGTCCGCGTACTCCCGAAGCAGCGCCTCGACCTCCTCGTTGGAGCGAGTCACACCGTCAATTCTAGGCGGGACAGCTCGTCGATGGCGCGCCCGGACGTGCCTGGCGCTCGACGACCGGTGGAGGGATCCTGGGGTTCAGGAACGGGGCGGGGGCTCCGGATTCCTCCGGGTGCGCCCCGGCTCTCGTGCGTTTCCCCGGGATGGGGGAGGTCATGGATGTTGGATTCCTGAAGCCGCTGTTCGACCGCCCGGGTCCCTGGGCCTGCGTCTATCTGGACACCTCGCGCGCGACCGAGGACGCGCCCACCCGGCGCAGGCTGCGTGAGCGGTTCGTCTGCGACCAGCTCGCCCGGCAGGGCGCCGACGCCGCCACGCGCGAGGCGCTGGTGCTGCGGCTGGCGGGCGAGCGGGCGGCGCGGCCGTCCGCGGGGCGGGCGCTGTTCGCGGCGGGCGGAGAGGTGGTCCTCGACCTTCCGCTGGCCACTTCGCCACGCGATGTGGACACCTCCTGGTCGCTGCTTCCCCGGGTCGCGCCGCTGACCTCGCTGCGCGGCGAGTGGCCCTCCTGCCTGGTGGCCCGCGTCGACCGCTCCGGAGCCGATCTCGAACTGCTCGACGACGCCGGCCCGCGCCCCGTAGGCCGGGCGAGCGGCGGACCGCCGCAGGGGCGCGGACACCGCTCGGTACCCGCCGACCGGTACGAGTGGCACTACCGGAACCGGGTCGAGAACACCTTGGACCAGACCGCGGACGTCGTCGCCGACGAGCTCGCGCGGCGGTGGCCGGAGAGCGACGCGCGGCTGCTGGTCCTGGCCGGCGACCCGCGTGAGCGCAGGGCCGTGCACGACCGGCTGCCCGAGCCGCTGCGCGCCAGCACGGTGCAGGCGCAGCACGGCAGCAGGGCCGCGGGGAGCTCCCGGGAACTGCTCGAAGCGGAGATCGAGCGCGCCCGCGAGGAATACGTCCGCACCCATCTGGAGGATGTCCTCGACCTCTTCCGCGCCGCGCGGGGCCGCCCGGGGGAGCCGGGGGTGGGCGGGGCCCATGACGGTTCGACGTCCGGTGGCGCGGCGGAGGGGATGCGGGCCGTGGTGGAGGCGGTACGCAGCCATCAGGCGGCCACGCTGCTGATCGGGCAGACGGGGTCGGACGCCCGCCGCGAGGTGTGGGTGGGCCCCGGTGTCGACCAGGTGGCGGTGCAGCGCGCCCAGGCCCGGGCGCTGGGGGTGGCCTCGCCGGAGCCGGCGCGCGCGGACGACGCGCTGGTGCGCGCGGCCGCGGCGGCGGACACCGAGGTGCTGATGGTGCCTGAGGGCATGACGGGACCGTCCGGAGGCCTCGGCGCGGTGCTGCGCTGGCACGGCTGAGCGGGCCGACGGGGGAAGGGGTGGTGCGGGGGCGATTCGGGTGCACGCCCGTGAGGGGTGGTGTGCTGTCACTGGTGATCCAGGCGTGCGCTCGCGCGGCGTGGTGTGCTGTCCAGGGTGGTCCGGCCGTGCGCTCGCGCGGCGCGGCGGTGTTGACATGTCGCATTCACGTCTCTAGCGTCCCCAAGACTGTTAGGAAAGTTGCCTAACCAACGCCCGGCCCTCCAGGGAGACCCCCGTGTTCCTCCGCCTGGCACCACCCCGGCGGCGGGCGACAGCCCGCGTGCGCCCCGTCCTGACCACCGCGCTCGCCGCCGGCGGGCTGCTGCTGGCGCTCTCCCTCCCGGCGGGCGCCTCCCCGCCGCTCCGTACGGCGACGGCCGCCGATCCGGCCCCGCCGCCGGTCACCCGGGTCGGGTCCGCCGCGGGCACGGCCACCGCACTGGCCGGCTTCGCCGTGCAGTCCTCGGCGAAGGTCAGCGACAGCCCCGCCGCCGTCTCGACGCCCGGCTACCCGGCCACCGGCTGGTACTCCATGGCGCCGCGGTCGACGGTGCTCGCGGGTCTGCTGGCCAAGGGCACGTACGCGGATCCGTTCTACTCGACCAACCTCAAGAAGATCCCGGCCGGCGACTTCGCCGTCCCCTGGTGGTACCGCTCCGACTTCACCGTCACCGACCCCGACGCCCGCACCTATCTGGACTTCAGCGGGGTCGTCTCCGCCGCCGACGTGTACGTCAACGGCAAGCAGATCGCCACCAAGGACCAGGTCGCCGGCGCGTACACCCGCCATGAGCTGGACATCACCGACCTGGTGAAGTCCGGCACCAACACGGTGGCCTTCAGGGTCCAGCCCAACGACCCGCGCAAGAACCTCACCATGGGCTGGATCGACTGGCTCCAGCCCCCGCCCGACGAGAACATGGGGCTGGTGCGCGACGTCCTCGTCCGCCGCGGCGGCCCGGTGGCTCTGCGCGGGGCGCATGTGACCACCGAACTGGCCGTGCCCTCGCTGTCCTCCGCCGAACTGACCGTCAAGGCCGAGGCCCGCAACGACTCCGGCGCGCCCGTCACCGCCACCGTCTCCGGGACCGTCGGCTCGGTGTCCTTCAGCCAGTCCGTGGCGCTGGCCGCACACGAGAAGAAGACCGTCACCTTCACGCCCTCGGCCTATCCGCAACTGCGCCTGGACCAGCCCCGGGTGTGGTGGCCGGCCGGGATGGGCGGCCAGCCGCTGTACGACCTCGACCTGACCGCCACCGTCTCGGGCACGGCCTCCGACACCGCCCATGAGACCTTCGGGATCCGGGACGTCAAGGCACCGCTGAACGCCGACGGTGCCCGCCAGTACTCCGTCAACGGCCGCCCGCTGCTGATCAAGGCGGGCGGCTGGTCCCCGGATGTCTTTCTGCGCTGGGACGCCCGCTACGTCGAGGACCGGCTCAAGTACGCCCTCGACCTCGGTCTGAACACCATCCGCCTCGAAGGCCATATCGAGCCGGACGAGTTCTTCGACCTCACCGACCGGTACGGCATTCTCACCCTCCCCGGCTGGGAGTGCTGCGACAAGTGGGAGGGCCAGGTCAACGGCGACGAGACCGGCGACAAGTGGTCCGCCGCCGACTACGCGGTGGCCAAGGACTCCATGGCCGCCGAGGCCGCGCGGCTGCGCGACCACCCCAGCGTCATCTCCTTCCTCATCGGCAGCGACTTCGCGCCGGACGCGACGATCGAGAAGAACTACCTCGACGCCCTGAAGGCCGCCGACTGGCCGAACCCGGTCGTCCCCGCCGCCTCCGCCAAGTCCTCACCGGTCCTCGGCAAGTCCGGGATGAAGATGACCGGCCCCTACGACTGGGTGCCCCCGAACTACTGGTACGCCAAGCGCGAGGGCGGCGCGACCGGATTCAACTCCGAGACCAGCGCCGGGCCGGACATCCCGACCCTCGACACGCTCCGGCGGATGATGTCCCCGAGCGAGCTGGAGACGATGTGGAAGGACCCGAAGGCCAAGCAGTACCACCGCTCGCCGTCGAGCACCTTCGGCGATCTGAAGCTGTTCGGCAACGCGCTCAGCGGCCGCTACGGCCCGCCGACCGGCCTCGAGGACTATGTGCGCAAGGCGCAGCTCGCGCAGTACGAGGCGGTGCGCGCCCAGTACGAGGCGTACGGCCGCAACTTCTCCGACACCTCCAAGCCGGCCACCGGCGTCGTCTACTGGATGCTGGGCAGCGGCTGGACCTCCCTGCACTGGCAGCTCTTCGACCGCTATCTCGACCAGGGCGGGGCCTACTTCGGCGCCAAGAAGGCGAATGAGCCGCTGCACATCCAGTACTCGTACGACTCGCGGACGGTGGTCGTGGTCAACAACCGGCATGACGCGGCCACCGGACTGACCGCACGGGTGAGCCTCTACGACACCAAGGGCGCGCGGAAGTACGACAAGAGCGCCACCGGCCTGACCGCGCCGGCCGACGGCGGCAAGGCCACCGCACTGACCGTGCCCGCCAGTGTCAGCGGCCTGTCGGGCACCTACCTCGCCAAGCTCGTGCTCACCGATGGCGCCGGCAAGGAAGTCAGCCGCAACGTCTACTGGCTGTCCACCGAGCCGGACGTGCTCGACTGGGACAACACCGACTGGTACTACACCCCGACCACCTCCTACGCCGATCTGACCGGGCTCAGCAAGATGGACCAGGCGCCGGTGTCCGCCACCGCGGACACCACCACCGCCCCCGACGGCACCGCGACCACGACCGTGACCCTGCGCAACACCTCGAGCGGCCAGACCCCGGCCCTGCTGGTGGACGCCCATCTGGTGACCGGCGCGGGCGCGCCCGTCCTGCCCGTGCGGTGGACGGACAATCAGGTCAGCCTGTGGCCGGGTGAGTCCACGACGCTCACCGCCACCTACCGAGCGGCGGACCTGGGCGGCTCCGAGCCGTCCGTCCGGGTCTCGGGCTGGAACACCGAGACCCGGACGGTGGCGGCGAAGCGTATGCGCTAGAGCGAATTACCGGCGGGTCCTGCGGGTTTCACAAGATCACAAGCTTGTATGCTATGAGCAGCGCAAAGGAGCCCGCAGCCAGCGGCCCGGTGACGCCCGGCGCCGACGGGCTCCCAGCGTGGACCCGCTGGTGTCCGTACGCTCACGAAAGGGGCTCCACATGCTGTCTACGCAGGATCGTCCCCCGGCGCCCAGTCGCTCCACCGGGCGGTGGCGCCGCTACGCCCGGCTCGCGGCGGCGAATTTCGTGCGCGGCGCCTCGTATGCGTGCGGCACCTCGTTCATCGGCCTGATGACCTGGTGGGTGCAGACCCACTAGCGGTACGCCGAGGGGGATCCCGGCGCCCGTCCGGGCGCCGGGATCCCACAGCTCAGCGCGGGCCCGTCACGGCGTCCGGCTCCAGGAACAGCTCGATGACCGGGACGGGCACATCGGGCTTGCGGACCGGGATCTCCAGGGTGAGGCTCCCCGCCGGAACGCCCTTGGGAGCGACGTTGCCGTTGTCCCAGGCCGGGTCGACGATCGGCCGGCGCACCTCGGAGGCGTCGTTGAGCAGCTGGGCGTAGCGCACCTTGCCCGCCAGGCCCGGCAGGTGGAGGTGGCGGTAGGGCCAGTCGAGGACATGGAGGTAGAGCCGGTCGCCGCGCTGGGTGTAGCGGCAGCCGGTGGGCGCGGTGTACGGGGAGGGACCGGCGCCGTGGATGGACCGGGAGTGCAGCCGCATCCAGGCGCCGATCTCGTGCAGGGTCTCAAGGGCCCGCGGCTCCAGTTCGCCGCGCCCGTTCGGGCCGACGTTGAGCAGCAGGTTGCCGTCCTTGGAGACGGTGTCGACGAGCAGCCGGATCAGCTGGTCGGGGGACTTCCAGTTGAGGTTGTCCCGGTCGTAGCCCCAGCTGCCGTTGAGGGTCTGGCAGGCCTCCCACACCACCGGCCGGCCGTCCTCGTCGGTCAGAGGCTCGCCGGGCTGGTGCTGCTCGGGCGTGGTGAAGTCGCCGGGCAGCTCCAGGCGGTTGTTGATGAGGATGTCCGGCTGGATCCGGCGGATCAGCGCCACCAGCTCCTCCGAGCGCCAGTCGGCCTTGCCCTTGCCGCCGGTGATGGGCTTGCCCTCGCTGATGCGGTTGGCGTACGAGAAGTCGAACCACAGCGTGTCCACCGGACCGTACCGGGTCAGCAACTCCTCGACCTGCCCGTGCAGATAGCGGGCATAGGCCGTGATGTCGCGGTCACCCGGGTCGCCACCGTCCGGCGCGTCCTCGTCCCACTGCGGATGGAGGCGGTCCAGCGGGAACCGGGGGTGGTGCCAGTCGAGCAGCGAGTGGTAGAAGCCCACCCCGAGACCCCGCTCCCGGAACGCCTCGCAGAACGGCCCGACCAGGTCCTTGCCGTACGGGGTGCCGGCCACGGTGTAGTCGGTGAGCGCCGAGTCCCACAGGCAGAAGCCGTCATGGTGCTTGGTGGTGAGCACCGTGTAGCGCATTCCGGCGTGGTGCGCGGCGTCCGCCCAGGCGCCGGGGTCGTACAGATCCGGGTCGAAGTGGTCGTAGTACGCCTGGTACTGCTCGTCGGTCAGCCGCTCACGCTGCTTCACCCACTCATGGCGGGCGGCCAGGGAGTAGATCCCCCAGTGGACGAAGAGCCCGAAGCGCTGCTCTTGGAACTCGGCGAGGCGTCGCTGATGAGGCGTTGGGGACGGGTCGGACGTCGATTCGGTCATC
The DNA here is from genome assembly GCF_044334165.1 of Streptomyces sp. NPDC020845. NCBI lineage: Bacteria > Bacillati > Actinomycetota > Actinomycetes > Kitasatosporales > Streptomycetaceae > Streptomyces > Streptomyces sp. NPDC020845. The sequence continues at coordinate 276,399 of NZ_JBIRSJ010000001.1, forward strand.
GGTCATCCCTTCGCTGCGAGATACATCGGATGTCGTCAAGGGTGTGAGCAGGCCCTCGATGACTATCTCACGGCGCTCTCTCAGGCTTTGCTGTGGAGGCGTCAACTCCTTGTGGTGAAGGCAAGGCCATAGATAGGATGTCTGCGTGAGTCCGGGGATTCAGCCCGAATCGGACGTGGCCTGCTCGCAGAGGTGCGAGCAGGTGCGGTTGAGCAGGCGGGAGACATGCATCTGGGAGATGCCCAGCTGCTCGGCGATGCGGCTCTGGGTCATATCGCAGAAGAAGCGCATGTAGAGGATCCGCCGCTCCCGCTCGGGCAGTCGGCACAGCCCCGACCGCACGGCCTCCCGGTCCACCACCCGGTCATAGGCGGGCTCCTGCTCGCCGAGGGTGTCCATCAGCGCGTAGCCGTCGTCGGCGCCGGTCAGCGGGGCGTCCAGGGAGAGCGGGGAGAAGCTGTCCAGGGCCGCCACGCCGGTGCGTACGTCCTCCTCGGAGAGGCCGGTGCGATCGGCGATCTCCTCGATGTCGGGCGCGCGGTCGTCCAGCGAGTGGCACAGCTCGCGATGGGCGGCCCGCACCCGGTTGCGCAACTCCTGGACCCTGCGGGGGACGTGCAGCGCCCACAGGTGGTCGCGGAAGTGGCGCTTGATCTCGCCGACCACGGTGGGCACCGCGAAGCTCTCGAACGCCGAGCCGCGCCCCGGGTCGTAGCGGTTGACGGCCTTCACCAGGCCCAGCGCGGCGACCTGCCGCAGATCCTCCAGCGACTCGCCGCGGTTGCGGTACTGCCCGGCCAGCCGGTCGGCCATCGGCATCCATGCCTCCACCACCTGCTGTCGCAGGGCCTCCTTCCGCGGTCCGTCGGGGAGTTCGGCGATCCTCTCGAACTCGGCAGAGGTGTCCGGGGCGTCGTCGTGCGGGTGGGCCGAAGAGCGGGCCTTGGGCTGCACTGCGGCGGTCGTCATGAGACACACCTCCTGCGGGTCGACTGACGGTCTGAGGGACCGTGGACACCGCGCAGGAGTCCGGGACCGAACCGGGGGCGCACCCCGAGCGGACACACTGCTCCCGCGGGGCGTGCCTCCGGTCCGAAGCACGAGTATCCGCCTGCCCGGAGTGCCGGACGGTAAACCGCCGATGACGCTCGCCCGGCTCTCCCGCAAGGGCGGCGACTACCGTATGCAGCTGATGACGGGCACCTTCGGGACCCATGACTTCGAGACCTATGACTTCGAGACCCATGACGAGGACACGCGATGAGCCAACCGGTGTTTCTCGGTATCGACATCGGCACCGGATCCTCCAAGGGGGTGGCGGTCCGCGCCGATGGCCGGGTGCTCGCCCGCGCCACCCGCCCGCACCGCACCGCCACCCCCCGCCCCGGCTGGTTCGAACACGACGCGGAGACCGTGTGGTGGGCCGACTTCATCGGCATCGTCCGGGAACTCCTCGACACCGAGGGCGTGGCCGCGCCGGCGGTGGCCGCGGTCGGAGTCTCCGGTATCGGCCCGTGTCTGCTGCCCGCCGACGCGGCCGGCCGCCCGCTGCGCCCGGCGGTCCTGTACGGGGTCGACACCCGCGCCACCGCCGAGATCGCGGAGCTGATCGCCGAACTCGGCGCGGAGGAGATCCTGGCGCGCGGCGGCTCCCCGCTCACCAGCCAGGCGGTCGGCCCGAAGCTGCGCTGGCTCGCCCGCCACGAACCGGACGTATGGCGGGCGACCCGCCGGTTCTTCATGGCCTCCAGCCTGCTGGTGCACCGGCTGACGGGGGAGTACGTACTGGACCACCACTCGGCCAGCCAGTGCGATCCGCTCTACGACCTCGACGCCCGGCGCTGGAGCGACACCTGGGCGCAGCGAGTCGCCCCCGGCCTTGAACTCCCGGCCCTGGCCTGGCCCGGCGAGGTGGTGGGGACCGTGCACGCGGACGCCGCGGCGGCCACCGGACTGCCCGAGGGGGTGCCGGTCACCGCGGGCACCATCGACGCCTGGGCGGAGGCCGCGAGCGTGGACGCGCTGGCCCCCGGCGACACCATGGTGATGTACGGCTCGACCATGTTCCTCACCGTCATGGGCGAGCGGCCGATGCGCCACCCCGCGCTGTGGGGCACCACCGGAGTGCGCCCGGACAGCTACTGCCTCGCGGCGGGCATGGCCACCTCCGGCAGCCTCACCGACTGGCTGCGCGAGCTCACCGGTTCGGACTTCGCCACGCTGCTGGCCGAGGCGGAGCGGGTGCCGCCCGGTTCGCGGGGCCTGCTGATGCTGCCGTACTTCGCCGGGGAGCGCACCCCGCTGTTCGACCCCCGGGCGCGCGGCACCGTCATCGGGCTGACGCTGGGCCACGGGCGCGCGGAGCTGTACCGGGCGGCGCTCGAGGCCACCGCCTTCGGAGTGCGCCACAACCTCGAGGCGTTCGCCGACGCCGGGGCCCGTATCGACCGTCTGGTCGCGGTGGGCGGTGGCGCCCGGAGTCTGTGGACGGCCATCGTCTCCGCCGCGATCGGCCTGCCGCAGCAGATCCCCGCCGAAACCGTCGGTGCCTGCCTCGGCGACGCGGCGCTCGCGGCCCGGGCCCTCGGCGTCGACACCTCCGGCTGGAACCCGATCGTCGCGACCGTCGAACCGGACGAGGCATGGCGCGCGGTCTACGACCGCCGGTACCCGATGTACCGGGAGCTCTACGACGCGACCCGCCGCATCAGCCACGCCCTGGCCGATGAGACGACGGTCGAGTGAGCCGCGGGAGGCCGTGGCCTCCCGCGGTCAGCTCTCCCGCTCGTCGATACCGGCCATCAGCGCCTGGTGGCTCATCCGCACGTGCTCGCGCATCACGCGCTCCGCACCGTCGCCGTCCTTGGCCAGGATCAGGTTGAGCACGCGGTGGTGCTCGCTGTCCGACTCGGTGAGCCGCCCCGGCCGCGACAGCGAGGTGCGTACCAGGCGGGCGTAGGCCAGCTGGTTCATCAGGGTGCGGTAGTGCGCCTCCAGCTTGCTGTTGTCGGCGCCCTTGACGATCAGGTCGTGGAACTCGTGGACCAGCGCCGCGTACCGCTCGGCGTCGCCCTCCCGGACCGCCTCGTCGGCCGCCCGCATATTGGCCTCGAGCAGTTCCGCCTCATGGACGCCGCCGCGGAAGGCAAGCAGCCGGGCGGCGGCGCCCTCCAGCAGCTCCTTCATCTGGAACAGCTCGGTCAGCTCGCGCCGGGACGGCACGGCCACAAAGGTCCCGACCCGCGGCCGGACCTCCACCAACCCCTCGATCTGCAGCTGCTTGAGCGCTTCGCGGATCGGCGTACGGCTGACCCCGAAGGTCTCGGACAGCGCCATCTCGGACAGGCTGGAGCGGGGCGGCAGCTCTCCGCTGATGATCATCTGCCGCAGCTCTTCGGCGACCCTCGCCTGCATGCTGGTCTGCTGAAGCCGCTTCCCTGTGGGTTGTTGCATGGTACGTGACACTAGATGTGGCCCACGCTTCCCGTCAAAGCCCTGCTCACGACCTGAGGCTCTGCTCACGACCTGAGGCTCTGCTCACGACCTGATGCTCTGCTCACGACCTGAGGATGAAGGGGTCTGCCACGGGCTCCTCGCTCGTATTGATCCACACGCTCTTCAGCCGGGTGTACTCCCGGATGACCTCCGTGCCGTGCTCGGTCCCCATGCCGCTGCTCTTGAAGCCCGCCCGGGGCGACATCGGCGACATCGAGCGATAGGTGTTGACCCACACCGTGCCGGCCTCCAGCCGGGCGGCCATCCGATGGGCGCGGTTGAGGTCCCGGGTCCACACGCCCGCCGCGAGCCCGAACGCGGAGTCGTTGGCGATCGCCAGCGCCTCCTCCTCGGACCCGAACGGCATGACCGTGGCGACCGGGCCGAAGATCTCCTCCTGGCAGACGCGCATCGAGTTGTCGGTGCCGGTGAACACGGTGGGGGAGTAGAAGTACCCGTCGAGGTCCAGCTCGGGCCGCCGCCCGCCGCAGACCACCTTTCCGCCCTCGGCCTGCCCCAGCTCGACATACGACTCGACCTTCGCCAGCTGGTCCGCGATGGCCAGCGGGCCCAGTTCGGTGGTCTCCTCCAGCGGGTCGCCGATCCGGATCGTGGCCGCCCGCGCCGTCACCCGCTCCAGAATCTCGTCGTACACCTCCCGGTGCACCAGCACCCGGCTGCCCGCCACACAGGTCTGGCCGGCGGCCGCGAAGATCCCGGCGATCACGCCCATGGCCGCCGATCCGAGGTCGGCGTCCGGGAAGATGATGTTGGGCGACTTCCCGCCGAGCTCCAAGGTGGACCGTATGAGCCGGTCGGCGCAGGTGCGGGCGATACGGCGGCCGGTCTCGGTGGAACCGGTGAACGTCACCTTCGACACGTCCGGGTGCTCGGTCAGCGGCCCGCCCGCGCCCGCGCCGAAGCCGGTGACCACATTGACCACCCCGGGCGGGAAGCCCGCCCGCTCGAAGAGCGGGGCGAGCGCCAGCAGCGAGGCCGAGGTGTGCTCGGAGGGCTTGACGACCACCGTGTTCCCGGCGGCGAGGGCCGGGGCGAGCTTGGTGGCGGTGAGCAGCAGCGGGGAGTTCCACGGGGTGATGGCGCCGACCACGCCGACGGGTTCGCGCAGCGTGTAGTTGAGCAGGGCGCGGTCGGCGCCGGGGATCACCTCGCCGTGGATCTTGTCGGCCAGTCCGGCGTAGTAGTGGAAGTACTCCGGCAGCCCGGCCATCTGCGCCCGCATCTCGCGCAGCAGCTTGCCGTTGTCGAGGGATTCGGTACGGGCCAGCTCCTCGGAATGTTCGCCGATCAGCTCGGCGAGGGCGCGCAGCAGCCGCCCGCGCCGAGTCTGGCTCAGATCGCGCCAGCGCGGATCCTCGAAGGCGGTACGGGCCGCGGCGACCGCGCGGTCCACATCGGCGGCGGTGCCGTTCGCCGCCTCGTACCAGGGCTTCGCGGTGGCCGGGTTGACGCTGGGGAAGTAGCCGCCGTCGGCGGGGGCGGTCCACTCGCCCGCGATGTAGTGGTCATGGCGCGGCAGGCGGTTCATGAGCTGTGGCACTCCTGTCCGGTGTGGCTGAGGATCACGTCGGTGAGCTCCTGCGGGTACTCCAGCGGCAGCAGATGGCGCGCGCCGGGCACGATCACCGCCCGGCCGCCGGGGATCCGCCCGGCCAGCCGGCGCGACATCTCGGGGGTCGAACCGGGGTCGTCCGACCCGGTCACCGCCAGGGTGGGGGCGCCGATCCGGGACAGCAGCGGCCACAGCCCGGCGTCGGAGCTCGCGAACACGTCGTAGCAGGCGAGGTAGGAGGCCCGGTCGTTGGCGAGCAGGGTGTCGAGCACATCCTGTGCCAGAGCGGGCTCCTGGGCCCGCCAGCCGGCCGAGAACCACCGGTCGACCGCCGCCCAGGCGGACGCCCCGAAGTCGCGCGCGGCCAGCACCCTGCGCCGCGCCACCGCCGCCCGCTCCTCCTCGGTGCGCCCGGCGACCGAGCTGACGAGGGTGAGCGAGGCGGCCAGCTCGGGCCGGACCAGCCCGAGCTGCTGGGCGACCAGGGCGCCCAGCGAGAAGCCGACGATATGCGTGGGGCCGTCCAGCAGCGCCGCGACATCCGCGGCCAGTTCGGCCAGGGACACCCCGGCTGCCGCGGCGGGGGAGGCGCCGTGGCCGCGCAGATCGACCAGGGTCACCCGGTGCCGGGCCGCGAGCCGGGGCAGGCACCGGTCCCACAGATGGCGGTCGAGCCCGACGCCGTGCAGCAGCACCAGGCCGGGTCCGTCGCCGTGTGTCTCATGGCTCAGCGCGACGGGGGCGCCCAGCGCGGCGGGGGCCAGCGGCTGTGCCTCGGGCGGCCGGTCGGGGCCGCCGCCCCCGGACGCGCGATCGACAGCCCGCGCCGTGCCCATGTCGCTCACCGCCCCTTCGCTCGCTGCCCTTTCACTCACCGCTCCGTCGCTCACTGTTCCGTGGACAGAGGGGCCAGCCGGGCCTGCGGACGCCCCTGGGCGGCGGCTGCCAGACCGATGACGATCTCGTCGGCGCGCGGCCCGTCCGGCACCCGGACCTCGATGCTCTGGTGGTGCGAGCGTATGGTCGCGTCGGTGACGTGCTTGAGCGGTATGTCGAAGACGGTGCCCGCCGCGGCCCGCTTCTCCACCGCCGGCAGCAGGGTGGTCGCCTGTGCGGCCCGGCGGAAGTGGTCGCCGAACTTGAGCGTGTGGATGAGCCCGGAGCCGTGCTCGACCTCCCCGTCCAGGCCCACGATCGCGGCCTTCCCGTACGCCTCCACCGGCGCGCCCAGCGCCTCGACCACCCGGGGGGCCAGCAGCTCGCCGAGTTTCGGCGCGACCTCGTCGATCCCGGGCAGCAGATCCGCGACGTAGCCCTGCCCCGCCCAGGGGTTCTCGATGACGGCGACCACCACCGCGGTACGGGCCGGCGGGTCGACCGGGCGGCCGCCCTCGGTGTGGATGTCCTCGGTGAAGGTGATGATCTTGCGGATGTTCACTGGGCGGTCTCCAGATCGGCGAGGCGGACGAGGGGGTCGGTGGCGCGGTCCCCGATCCGCGCGTTCGGGCGGGGGCCGGCCGCGCCGGCCGCGACCACGACGATCTCGTCCGGCCGGGGCGCGTCGGGGACGCGGATATGGCAGGTCTGGTAGTGCGAGCGGGTCGCGGCCGCGGTCTTGTGCCACAGCGGTACGGTCAGCGGCTCGCCGGCCGGGAGCCGGTCGTCGCTGAAGACGATGATCGAGGTGCCCTCGGTCAGTTCGCGGAAGACATTGCCGAAGAACGGTGTGTGGATCAGCGCCCCGCCGTGCTCGATCTCCCCGTCCAGGCCCACGATCGCGGCCTTGCCGAAGGACTCGATACGCCCGACCCCGCCCAGCGCCTCGCTCACCCGGTCGGTGAGCAGCCGTGCGAGACCCGGAGCGATCGCCTCGACCTCGGGCCCCAGATCGGCGACGAAGCCGCGCCCGGCCCAGGGGTTGCGGATCACCGCGGCCGCGGCGGCCCGGCGCACCGGTGTGGCCACCGGGCGGCCGAGCTCCAGCAGCAGCTCATCGGTTACGGTCACCACTTTGCGCAGCCCGGTCAGGCCGTTCGCGGCACTCATGAGGTGAACTCCGGCATGACCTTCTCGGCGAACAGCTCCAGGCTGCGCATTGCCTTGCGGTGCTCAAGACCGGGGTGGGTGGTCCACAGCAGCAGATGCTCGAGACCCACCTCGTCCCGCAGCTCGGCGATCTTCTCCGCGACGTACTCCGGGGTGCCGACCAGCAGATTGCGCCCGTGCAGAAAGTCGAAGGACAGCTCGTGGGCGTCGGTGAGCTCTTCGCCCGCCTCCATCAGATTGGCCAGGCCCCGCCAGTGCATGATCCACCGATAGGTGGTCATCAGCGACTCCTCGAAGTCGGCGCGGGCCTGCTCCATGGTGTCGGCGACATAGACGTCGCGGACCAGGCCGATGCCCTCGCCGAGCGCGTACTCGCGCCCCGAGGCCCGGCTCGCGGTGTCGCGGTAGAGCTCGAAGCGCTCCTTGAGCGCCGAGACCGGCGGCAGCCAGAACATGCCCTGGACGCCGTCGGCCGCGGCGGCCTGGATCGAGCGGGGGCTGTCGATGACCTGCCACAGGGGCGGGTGGGGCCGCTGTAGCGGGAAGGGTGTGACCTGCATCTTGGTGATCACCCCGGCCTCGGTGTAGTCGGGGGTGGCGGGGGAGAGCGGATGGTTCCATTTCACCCCAGGGGCGGGAAACTCGTAAAACTGTCCCTTATGGGAGAAAAACTCTCCGCTCCACGCCTTGCGCAGGATCTCCACGGTCTCCTCGTACAGCGCGCGGTTGCGCTCCTGGTCGCGCGGGTCGGCCAGGGCGTTGAGGTTGAGCGCTTCCCGCCCGTACAGACCGCGTCCGAGGCCCACCTCGACCCGACCGCCGGAGAGCTGGTCGAGCATGGCGATGTCCTCGGCGAGCCGCAGCGGATGCCAGAAGGTGGCGATGCTCGCGGCCTGGCCGATCCTGATGCGCTCGGTGCGGGCGGCGATGTCCGCGCCCATGAGGACCGGGTTCGGGGTGATCTCGATCGCCTCGTGCCCGAAGTGGTGCTCGGTGTACCAGGTGGACCAGAAACCGGCCCGCTCCGCGGCGATGGCGAACTCACGCGCCTCGTCCATGACATGGGAGTAGGAGCCGAGCCGTCCAGGCGCTCCGAGGTTGTGAAATATCGAGAACCGCATCCGATGACCCTCCAGCTCGTGCTGTGCCATGGCAGCGAGGCTAGGAGTCCGGTTCTGGCTCGTCAAGGGCTCGCTTCCAGGCAACAACATTGACCTGTGCATTTCTTGTCCAGCAGCGCCTTCGGGGTTCTTTCTGCTCAAGGTGTTGACACTGGCCTGTGTCGTTCTTAGCGTCCTCTGCCATACAAGAGCTGAGTGAGGGAACCGTCATGACGCGAACTCTTGACCGCACCGCCCGCATCCGCTCCGCCTGGCAGGCCGCATGGGATCAGGGCCGCCTCGAAGCGCTCGACGAACTGCTCAGCCCCGGCTATGTCCGGCGCCGCGGGCCCGCCGCCGCGCCACAGGACCGCGAGCAGTTCAAGGACTCCGTACGCGCCGTCCGACGGGCCTTCCCCGATCTGCGGACCGAGATCGAGGAGATCGTGGAGGACGGTGAACGGCTGGCGATCCGCTGGCGCTCCACCGGCCGTCACACCGGGGACTTCCTCGGCGTGCCGCCCACCGGCCGGCCGGTGGAAGTGTCCGGTGCGACCTTCTCCCGCTTCGACGGGGCCGCGGTGGCCGAGGAGTGGGTCACCTTCGACTCCCGTCAGCTGCTGGAGGCGCTGGGGATCGTCACCACCACCAAAGAAGCCGCGGTCGAAGCCGACCTGGTGCGCGGGGTGCACCGTAAGTTCATCACCGGGGTGACCGTCGTGACCTGCGACGACGACGGAAAGCCCAGGGGGCTCGCGGTCAACGCCTTCGCCAGCATCTCACTGGACCCGCCCATGGTCCTGGTGTGCGTCCAGCGGAGCTCCACCACCCACCCCGCGCTCCACCGCGCCACCCACCTCGGCATCAACATCCTCGCCGCCGACCAGCTGGACGTGGCCAGGACCTTCGCCTCCAAGGCCGACGACAAATTCGCCCCGCACCCCTGGACCCCCGGCGGCCATGGCTCGCCGCTGCTCGACGGGTGCTGCGCCCAGCTGGAGGTGGAGATCGGCGAACGGCTGGAGGCCGGCAGCCACACCGTCTTCACCGGCCGGGTGGTCTTCGCAAGCCACGACGACCTCGCGCCGCTGGTCTACAGCGGCGGAGGGTTCTTCGACATCTCGCAGACGGCGCCCCTGCCGTGGTGAGCCGAGCCGGTCCGCGCCCGCACACCTCTTTGTGTCCCGCCACCCCCCGACGCCCCTCTCCTCCCGTCCCCAGGAGCACCCCATGACGCACGACGCCCCGGCGCCGGTGTACGGCAGCGCTGTCACCAAGGTCGAACCCTTCGGGGTCGACCACATCCCCGACAGCGAACGGCACGGCAAGCCCAGCTCGCAGTTCTTCGTCTGGTTCGCCGCCGGTCTGAACTTCCCCATCATCCTGCTCGGATTCAGCGCGGCCTGGTTCGGGCTGAGCTTCACCGCCGCCGTGGTCGCGATCGTCCTCGGCGCCGCCCTCGGCTCGCTGCTGATGGCCGTGATGTCCAAGATGGGCGTACGGCTCGGTGTGCCGCAGCAGATCCAGGCGCGCGGTCCGCTCGGCTTCTTCGGCAACTTCCTGCCCGTGGCCTACATCAATGTCTTCGCCGGGATCGGGTGGGCGGCGGTCACCGTGATCCTGGGCGGGAAGGCGTTCGCGGAACTGACCCATCTGCCGTTCTGGCTCTGTGCCTTGGCGCTGACCGCCGTCGAACTGGTGGTGTCCGTCTACGGCTACAACATGATCAATTACCTCCAGCGGGTGCTCACTTATGTCCTCACCCCGCTGTTCGCGATGATCACCGTGGTCGCCGTGGTCCGCGGCGGAGGCACCTTCGACGCCGATCCGCACGCCAAGGGGTATATCGGTGGCACGGGCGGCTGGATCACCTTCGGCGGCTGGTTCCTGTCGTTCCTGGTCGCCTGGGCGCCGTTCGCCTCCGACTACTCGCGCTATCTGCCCGACTCGCCCCAGGTGGTGAACCGCACCGCCTGGTACACCGGGCTCGGCAACTTCGTCACCATCTGCTGGCTCGGCATCCTGGGCGTGCTGGTCGGCGGCAGCGCCACCAGTACGGACTCCATCACCGCCCTGCACGAGCTGGCCGGGCCGTTCGCGGTCCCCGCGCTGATCGCCATCACCCTGTCCGCGCTCGCGCAGAACTTCCTCAACGTCTACGGCGGCGCTATCTCCGTCCAGACGCTGAAGGTGCCGGTCACCCGCACCCAGGCGGTCGTGGTGATCTGTCTGCTGGCGTACGGCATCAGTCTGTGGGGCGAGTCCGGGACCGAGGACAAGTTCAAGGTCTTCCTCAACCTCACCGCGTACTTCATCGCCCCCTTCGCTGCCGTGCTGCTGCTCGACTACCACCTGGGAGGGCGCTCCGACCGGGCCCGGATCCCCGAGCTGTACGACCGGAGCCGGGTGCTCGACTGGGGCTTCGTCGCCTGGGCGGGCGGGGTGTTGGCCTCGGTGCCGTTCTGGCAGTCCAGCTTCTACACCGGGCCCTTCTCGGCGGCGTACCCGGGCGCGGGCGACCTGAGCATGTTCGTGGCGGCCGGCGCGTCCGTGGTGCTGTACCTGCTGACCTACCGGCTGCGGCCGCTGTGGGTGCGCGAGGACGCCGCCGCGCCCGGCGCACGCGCGGAGGAACCCGCGGCGGTGGCGGGCTCCTGACGGAGCAACACGGAGCAACACGGAGTAACGGAGTATCCGGCGGCGGGCGGCACTGCTACGGCGGTGCCGCCCGTTCGTGTCCGCGGAGGTGTCACGGCCCGGGGAACCGGGGCCCGCCTCAGCCGCTCGCCCGGTCCGTGGTCTCGTGCAGGGCGGCGCGCAGCCGGTCGCGGGCGCCGACCAGATGTGCGCGCAGGGTGGTGAGGGCGAGCTCGCGATCGCCCCGGCGGGCGGCGTCCAGCAGCGTGGCGTGGTCCTCGGCGGGGGCGTGCAGATCGACGTCCTGGGCGTTGGTGATATCGAGGACGACCGCGAACGTGGGCCGGTACTGCTCCCAGACCGCGATCAGCCGCCGATGCCCGGACAGCTCGTAGAACCGCGAGTGGAAGTCCAGATCGGCCTCGGTGAACAGCCGGGCGTCCGACCGCTCGGCGGCCCGCCGCATACGCTCCACACAGGACCGGGAGTGGGCCCAGTCGCCGTCGCTCGCCTTGTCCATGGCCAGGGTCAGGGCCAGGCTCTCCAGGGAGTCGCGCAGGGTGTAGAGCTCTTCGACGTCCTCGGCGCCCAGGCCGGTGACGTACACGCCGCGCCGCTGGGAGGCGACCAGCCCCTCCGCCTCCAGCCGGCGCAGCGCGTCCCGCACCGGGCCGCGGCTGACGTCGAAGCGCTCGGCGAGCTGGCCCTCGACCAGGTGGGTACCGGGTCGCAGCCGACCGCTGATGACCTGGACCCGCAGCTCGTGGGCGACGCGCTCGCCCAGAGAGTCCTCCCGCTTGATCGCAAGGTTCTCCACCTCGGGCACCTCTCGCTCGCTCCCCAGCCTGTTCGGTCAACGGTTGACGGGCGATCATTATCGCGGACGGCGGCCGTGCCCTCGCCGCGGGCGCCGGGAGCGGGAACACGCGACCCTGAAGAGGGGACCGGGAGCCGGCGGAGGGAAAGGCAGGGCACGCGATGGAACCCGTGGAGGCGCTGGACCGGATCGCGTTCCTCCTGGAGCGCGCCCAGGCCCCGACGTACCGTGTACGCGCCTTCCGTACCGCCGCCGAGGTGGTGTCGCGGCTGCCCGCCGAGGAGGTGGCGCGGCGGGCGGCCACCGGCGCGCTGCGGTCGCTCAAAGGAATCGGACCTACGACCTTCCAGGTGGTCCGGGAGGCGCTGGCCGGAGAGGTGCCCGGCTATCTGGCGAAGCTGGAGGAGGAGTACCAGGGCACAGGGGCGGCCGAGCGGCCGGGGGCCGCGCTGCGGGTGGCCCTGCGCGGCGACTGCCATCTGCATTCGGACTGGTCGGACGGGGGCTCGCCGATCGATCTCATGGCCCGTACCGCGGCCCGCCTCGGCCACGACTGGGCCGTGCTCACGGACCACTCGCCCCGGCTGACCGTGGCCCGCGGGCTGTCCGCGGACCGGCTGCGCGAACAGCTGGAGGTGATCGCGGAGCTGAACGGGCGACTCGCGCCGTTCCGGCTGCTCACCGGCATCGAGGTCGACGTCCTCCTCGACGGCTCCCTGGACCAGGAGCCGGAGCTGCTGGACCGGCTCGACGTGGTGGTGGCCTCGGTCCACTCGAAGCTGCGTATGGACCCCCGCCCCATGACCCGCCGGATGGTCGCGGCGATCAGCAATCCGCTGGTCGATGTGTTGGGGCACTGCACCGGGCGGCTGCTCGACGGGCGCCGCCCGGAGTCGCGGTTCGACGCCGACGAGGTGTTCGGCGCCTGCGCCGCCGCGGGCACCGCCGTGGAGATCAACTGCCGCCCGGAGCGGCTGGACCCGCCGCGCCGACTGCTGCGCCAGGCCGTCCAGGCAGGCGTCTTCTTCTCGATCGACACCGATGCGCACGCCCCGGGCCAGCTCGACTGGCAGATCGACGGATGCGCCCGGGCCGAGGAGTGCGGCGTCCCCCAGGAGCGGGTCGTCAACACCTGGACGGCCGGTCAGCTGCTGACCTGGACCCGTACCCGTCGGCCCCCGAGCCGGGGGCGCTCAGCCCATCACCGCTTATCCGTTCACCGCTCAGCCCTTCACCGCTCAGCCCTTCACCGCGCCCGAGGTCAGCCCCTGGACGATATGGCGGCTGGCGAAGGCGAACAGCACCATGGTCGGCACGATGGTGAGCACGGCCGCAGCGGACATCGAACCCCAGTCGATGTTGAAGCTGGAGATAAAGCCGTTCAGCGCCGTGGGGATGGTCTTGTTGGCGTCGCTGTTCATGAGGGTGACCGACAGGAAGAGCTCGTTCCAGCAGTTCACGAAGTTGAAGATGAACGCGGCCACGATGCCCGGCTTCATCACCGGCAGCAGCACCCGGAAGAGCGCCCCGAAGCGCGAACATCCGTCGATCATGGCCGCTTCCTCCAGCGCGTCCGGGACGTTCTCGAAGAACCCGCGGAGCATCACGGTGCTGAACGGAATACACACCGCGATATAGACGAGGATCAGCCCGAGCCGGTTGTCGACCAGGTTCAGCTGGGTCATCATCGTGTACAGCGGGCCGAGCGCGATGAAGGACGGAATCATCTGCGTGACCAGGGCGGCCATCAGCAGCGCCGTCTTGGTGCGGAATTCGAACCGCGCCAGCACATAGGCCGAGAGCACGGAGATTGCCGTCGCCACCGTGCCCGCGACCGTCGCGACGAGCAGGCTGTTGGTGAGGTAGTCACCGAATTGGGCCTTGCTGAACAGCCCGCTGTAGTTCTCGAAGGAGAAGTCCTTGGGCCAGTAGGCGAGCGGGAAGGCGAAGATGTCGCCGGGCGCCTTGAACGAGGTGATGGTGATCCAGTACAGCGGGAAGACCGTGATGACCAGCCAGATCGTCAGAAACGTGATCCGGGTCGCGCGTCCCGCGAAGGACTCCTTGCGTATCAAGACCTCGCTCCCTTCTTCTCGCGGGTGGCCATGAGGTAGAAGACGGAGAACACGAGGAGCAGCGCGACGACGATGAGCCCGAGCGCCGAGGCCTTTCCGTAGTCCCCTTGCTGGGTGATGGTGATCATCCAGGTGGTCACGATATGAGTCTCGTTGGACGGTCCGCCGCCGGTCATCCCGAAGATGATGTCGGGGAAGTTGAAGATCCAGATGACCCGGAGCAGCACGGTCAGTGCCAAGGTGGCGCGGATATACGGAATGGTGACCTGGAACAGCGTGCGGACCTTGCCCGCGCCGTCGAGTTCGGCCGCCTCGTACAGTTCGTCGGGGATGGACTGCAGCGCCGCCAGGATCATGATGGCGAAGAAGGTGACGCCGTACCAGACATTGGCGATGATGACGGCGGTCATGGCCGTTTTGGGCTCAGCCAGCCATGGAATCGGCTCGTCGATCAGCCCCACCTTTGACAGCAGGTCGTTGACGACGCCGAATTCGCTGTTGAACATCCAGCGGAAGAGAATGCCGATGAGAAATCCGGAGATGGCCCACGGGAAGAAGATCAGCGCCTGGTAGAGGCCCCGGAAGCGGAAGCGCCGGCGCAGCCACAGGGCGATCGCGAAGCCGATCACCAGCTGGGGGACGAGCGAGGCGACCACCCAGATCAGGGTGTTGTCGAGCACGGTGTAGAACACCGGGTCGTTGAAGATCGTCTGGAAGTTCTTGAACCCCACCCATGAGATGTCGGTGAGGTCGTTGAGGTTCCAGTTGCGGAACGCCATCTGACTGCCCGAGATCATCGGGTAGTAGATGAAGACCGCGACGAAGAGGGCGGCCGGAGCCATGAACCCGGCGATGCCCAGGCCCCGGCGGACGGTGAACACCGGTTTACGGGAGCGCGGGTCCGTCGTCTTGAGGGGCGCGGGCCGGGCGCCCCGCCGGGTGGGGCGCCCCGCCTGCTTGGAAGTCGACAGGCTCACGTCTGGCTCTTCCACTTCTTCGTCCAGTACGTGTCCCAGCCGGCCAGCAGCTCCTCGGGCGTCATCTTGCCCAGCAGCATCTTCTGCACCTCGGCGTCGGACTTCTGGACCCACTCGGTCCACCAGGACGCATCACGCGGCTGGGTGACGGTGAGGTAGGTGTCCGGGTTCTCGGTCATCGTCACATAGCTCGCCCAGGGCCCGGTCCGGTAGAAGGAGTCCTCGCCCGCGCCCTTGAGGATCGGCACCAGGCTGTTCTCCTTGGTGAAGGTGGTCGAGGCATCGCCCTGCGAAAGGAACTCGATCAGCTTGATGGCCTCCGCCTTGTGCTTGCTGCCGGCGGCTATGCCCCAGCCCGCGCTCGCCACCGGCTGGATGGCCTTACCGCTGGGGCCGGCCAGCAAGGGGGCCGTGGTCCACTGGCTCTCCTTGATCGACTTCGACTGGCGCACCGTGGCGATGACCTCGGGGTCCTGGAGCAGGAATGCCGTGGAGCCGTTGGAGAAGCCTTCCACCATCTCCGGGTAGCCCCAGGCGACGGACGAGGGCGGCGACGCCTTCTTGAACAGCTTGAGGTAGGTCTTCATGGCGTCGAGCGCCTCGGGCGCCGAGAAGATCGTCTTGCCGTTGGTGAGCTTGAACCCGTTCTCGCGGTCGATCTTGTCCGCGACGTACGCCTCGATGACGGCGACCGCGTTGCTGTTGGCGTTGGCCCCGCCCCGGAACGCATAGCCGTACTGGCGCTTGGAGGGGTTCTGGATCTTGCTCGCCTGGTTCAGCAGCTCGTCCCAGCTGGCCGGGGGCTGCTTGAAGCCCGCCTCCTTGATCAGGTCGGAGCGGTAGAACAGGCTCAGCCCGTAGAAGCCGTAGGGGATGTAGTACGTCCGGCCCTTGGCGTCCTTTGAGTACTTGACGGCGTTGTCGGTGAGGTCCTTCCAGCCGGACCAGCCCTTGAGGTCCTTGCTCATGTCGTAGAGCCAGCCGTTGGTCCCCCACGGCCCGGCGGTGATGTCCCGCACCTCGAGCGCGTCGACGCCGCTGCCGGACTGCAGCATCTGCTGGATCTTCTGATCCGCCTGGTCGGTCGGCGGCGAGATGAGATCGACCTTGATCTTCGGATTCTTCTTCTCGAAGTCCGCGATGAGCTTCTTCAGGACCGCGGTGCGGCTGGGGTTGGTCAGGCTCTCCACCATCTTGAGGTGCACGGAGCCGTCGCTCACCCCGGAGGTGCAGCCCGTCATGGCCGTCATGACCGTGGCGGCGGCCAGGCCGAGGGCGATGACTGCCTTCCTTCTTCTCATCCCTGTCCTCATTCTGTGGAGTTCCGTGGTATTTCCGTGGGAGTTCCGCGGGCGTCGATATGCGCCACGGGTGACGTGGCGGGTCGTGAAGGTGTGTCGTGTGTGTCGCGCGTGGTTTACGGGGCGACGCCCGGTGTGCGGGCCCATTCGGCGAGCTGCGGGACACAGCGCTCGGCGAAGTACTCGAAGTCGGTCGCGGTGTTGTACACATGGGTCGACAGCCGGAAGTAACCGACGCCGCCGAAGCTGGTGAAGGCAGCTTCCACAGCCAGCTCGCGCGCCACCCGGTCGCGTAGCGCGTCGGCCTCCAGGCGGGTGGTGCCCAGCCCCGCCGGCAGCCGCACCAGGCGCATGGCGCCCACCGGCATGCCGACGTCCACGGCCGCGCTCTCGCCCATGACCGCGGCGAAGGCCTCGCCGATGACGCGCTCGGCGTAGTCGGCCAGCTCGCTCATGTACGTACGGGCGCGCTCCCAGCCCCAGGTGGCCTCGATGAAGTCCGTCGCGGCCGACGCCGCCAGATAGCTGGTGGCGTCCACCGTCCCCTGGGTGTCGAACCGGTCGGGGAAGGGATCGGCGGCGCCCCAGGAGTCGATCAGCGGATACAGCTCCTCACGCAGCGGACCCCGGGCGACCAGGGCCGCGGTCCCGCGCGGCGCGCAGCCGAACTTGTGCAGATTGCCGATCCAGAAGTCGCAGTCGAGCCCCGCCATCGGATCGGCGAGCAGACCGGGCACATGCGCCCCGTCCACCATCAGCGGAATGCCCCGGTCCTTGGCCACCGCGGCGATCCGTTCCACCGGCATCCGACGGGCGGTCGCCGAGGTGATGTGGTCCAGCACGATCAGCCCGGTGGCCTCGCTCAGCTCGGCCACCAAGGCCGCGTAGGCCTGCTCCTCATCGGCGTCGAGCGGTACATGCGCGGTACGGATCGTGGCGCCCCGGCGCCGGGCCAGCCGCTCTGCCCCCATGGTCACCGCCCCGTACCCGTGGTCGGTCACCAGGATCTCGGCGCCGGGCCGCAGCGGCACATTCGCGTAGACGACGCTCGCCCCGCCGCTCGCGTTCGGCACCAGCGCCAGATCCTCGGGCGCGACGCGCAGAAACCCGGCCACGGCGGTCCGGGCGGCCGCGACCTTGCCCGGAAGCGTCGCGAACCACAGCACGGGTGACCGGTCCATCTCCTCGCGCAGCCGCTGCTGCTCGTGCTGCGCCACCACCGGAACCGCCCCGAAGGAGCCGTGGTTGAGATGGCGCTCCCCAGGGTGCAGGGACCACGCCTCCGCGGCGGGGCGGCCGTCGGCGAGGAGCAGGGGGCGCGGCGCTGTGCTGACGTCGGTCTCGCTCACGTGACTGGACATCTCCCGGAAATCGGGCCGACACATCAGACGCTTATCGGCGACAGGTCTGATGACTTGGCTGGTGGCTTGGCCCGGGATCCTGGCACGGCAGCAAGGATGAAGGCAATAGGTGTACGTCCCCGATAAGTCATCTGATGACTTGCCGCTGGCTCGGGGGAGAGATCTGATGACTCGATAGGGTGAGAACCTGAGCCACGGCGCCGTTCGCCGAGCCACAGGGCCGTCGCTCCACGGGGACGAGCCACGGGGAAGGGAAGCGATGTCCGCAGTCGACAAGGCATTTCATGGCCTACGGCATATGATCGCCACCGGCCGGCTGGTCGCCGGGCAACGCATTCCGCCCGAGAACGAGCTGTGCGACGAGCTGGGGGTCTCCCGGGGATCCCTCCGCGAGGCGGTGCGTATGCTGGCCGCCCTGGGCGTCATCGAGCCGCGCCACGGCTCGGGGACGTACGTCTCCCAGCTGCGCCCGGAGGACATCGTCGGCAGCCTCTCGCTGACCGTCGACCTGCTGCCCCTTGAGGGGCTGCTGGAGATGTTCGAGATCCGGCGGGTCCTGGAGTCGCACGCCGCGGCGCAGGCGGCCGCGCGGATGACACCCGAGACGATGGCCACGCTCTTCGAGCACATCGAGGCCATGGAGGCCACCGAGGATCCGACCGAGGTGTCCGAGCTCGACCACCGCTTCCACGCCGAGATCGCCCGGGTGGGCGGCAACCCCACGCTCGGCTCGCTGCTCGGGGTGTTCCGCGCGCGCTCCCGCGCTTATCAGGTGTTCACGCTGCCCGAGGGGCCCGGCATCAAGCGCGCCAGCGACGAGGACCACCGGGCGATCGCGGGAGCCATCGCCCGGCGCGACCCGGCGGCCGCCGGAAACGCAGCCGCGGCGCATGTCGCCCACACCGAGAAGTGGCTGCATGCGTTTCTGCCCGGTCGGCCCGATCCGGCCAACACCGAAGGCTCGGACGCGTAGCCGGTTGCACACCGCCCTAGGGCCTGTCGTCAAAGGGGGTGCCCTGCTCTCGATGCCGCAGTGACATCAGCCTCCCCCAGCTACCGCTGGGAGGTGCCCCCTGCGCCAGACGCCGCCCGCGGCCGGACGCCCCCTTTGACGACAGACCCTAGCCGCGCCGCTGACCAGGCATCGAGGGACGAATCGCCCTGCCGTGTAACAACTCCGTCTCGGAAATGCCATGCGGTCGAATGAGCAGGCTTTACTGGTCAGCCGTAGCGAGGACATGTCATACGGGAGACTCGAGCGAGATGGGCCGACACAGCCGCCCCACCCCTGCGCAGCAGGCGCGCGCCAACACGATCAAGGCTGCCGCCGCCCTGGGGGTGGCGGGCACCATCGCCTTCGGTCTCCACTCGTCGGTCGGTGGCGACAAGGCCGTGCAGGCGCGCTCCGACGTCAGCTCCCAGCCGGCCGGGACGCCCGACCCCACGGACCCCGCCGACCCCGCCGGCTCCGACCGGCCGAGCGGTGCGCACCGGTCCACCGACACCGACCGGCCCAGCGACGGGGGCCTCGCCCCCAGCGCCTCCGCCAAGCCGAAGCTCGTACAGGACGGCGGCGGCAGCTCCTCCCGTGACGACACCTCACGGACCCGCGAGCCGTCACACACCCCGGCGACCAGCGCCCCGACGACCGCGCCCACGAGCGACCCCGGTTCCACGGCGCCCTCGACCTCCAAGCCGGACACCGCGAAGCCGTCCTCGCCCAGCCAGGACCCCGCCACCGACCCGGCCACCTCCGGCGACGAGTCCGACGACCAGCAGTCCGGCGGACAGCAGGACACAGGCACCGGGAAGGACGAGGACCACGGGCTGGTGGGCGGTGTGATCGACGGTGTCGGAGACACGGTCGGCGGCGTGCTCGGCGGCCTCCTCGGCGGCTGAGTGTCCCCCGGGGCGCTCCAAGGGGCGGCCCAAGGGACAGTCCACGGGGCGGCCCACGAGATCGCGCGGGCATGGTGCAAATCCGGACAAATATGAAAATATGAGGTAACCGGGTCTGTGAGGGATGTCCGCGTGCACGACAGGACCAGCCGGACGGATTACGAGAGCATACGGCTCGACCGCACGGGTCAGGCCGAGGCTTTCGATGCCATCGGCGACCGCTACGACGAGGCCTTCCCGTACAAGGAAGGGCAGCTCGCCGCGGGACGGTGGCTGATCGACACCCTGCCGGCCGGCTCCCGGGTGCTCGACCTCGGCTGCGGCACCGGCCTGCCGACCGCCCGCCAGCTGGTGGACGCCGGATTCGAGGTGGTCGGCGTCGACCTCTCGTACGGAATGGTGGAGCTCGCGCGGCGCTATGTCCCCGAGGCCACGTTCCACCGGATGGACATCGCCGATCTACGGCCGGACGGCCCCCGGGACCTCGGCCGCTTCGACGCGGTCACGGCCTTCTTCTCCCTGCTGATGCTTCCCCGCGACGAGATCCCGCTCGCCCTGCGGACCGTACGCCACGTCCTGGTGCCCGGCGGTCTGTTCGCCCTGTCGATGGTGGAGGCCGACGTGGACGACTTCTCGATCCCGTTCCTCCACAGCACCATCCGGGTGTCCGGCTATCTCCGGGAGGACCTGCACGCGGTCGTCAAGGCAGCCGGATTCGAGATCGCCCAGGAGACCTCGTACACCTACGCCCCGGAGGCATCGGACGTGCCGCCGGAGGAGCAGATCTTCCTCACCTGTAGGAGGTCCGACTGAGGGCGGCGCCTCATGCGGCCGCCGCGACCCGCACCCACGACCCCGACCGAACCGACAAGCCCATGGCTCACCGCATCCCCTGTGAAGGCCCTGACCGGCCCGCCACCGGGGCCGAGCGGCCGACCGCTCCCCCCGGTCGGGTGGAGCGCGCCGCGCCCACGGACCGCGGGCGGCCGGCCGGCGGCGGCCCGGCGGCGCCCGCCCGGGACGAGGCGGTGCACGGGGCCGGGGCGCACACCGAGCGGCTGCGCTACCTCGACGAGGCGACCCGCCGGATCGCCCGCGGCATGGACCCGGAGGAGACCCTGTGCGAACTGTCCCGGGCCGTCACTCCCGCCTTCGCCGACGCGGCGTTCATCCATCTGTGCGATCCCCTGCCGGCCGGGGACGGGAAGCCCGGCGGGCCCGTGGCACTACGGCCGCACACCACCGGCCCCGGCCCCCGGGCCGCCCAGCCGTGCGCGCCCGCCGCACCCCCGGACCCAACCGACACACAGGACTCCGCGCCGGCCGCCGAACCGGCCCTGGTGTCGGATGCGGACCCCGGGCCCGAGTCCGCGCCGGTGACCGTCACCGGTCGGTTCGCCGAGGTGCTGCTGGCCGGGCGGCCGGTGTTCGGCGACGCACCGGGGATCGCCCCGACGGTGGGACGGCTGCTGTGCGGCACCGCGAGCGGCCACCGGCCCGTACCGTCGGCCCGGTGGCTGATCGTCGCCCCGCTGCGCGGCCGCCACCACGTCATCGGCGCCATCACGCTGCTGCGCGAGCCGGGCCGCCCCGCCTTCACCCCCGACGATCTGCTGGTCGCCTCCCAGCTCGCCACGCACGCCGCCCTCGGCATCGACAAGGCGGTGCGCTACGGACGCGAGGCGTCGGTCGCGGATGTGCTGCAGCGCGCCATGCTCCCCACCTCGCTGCCCGAGGCCACCGGCGTCCGTCTGGCCAGCCGCTATCTGCCCGCCTCGGAGACCGCCCGGGTCGGCGGCGACTGGTACGACGCCATCCCGCTGCCCGGCAACCGCGTCGCGCTGGTGATCGGCGACGTCATGGGCCACTCGATGACCTCCGCCGCGGTCATGGGCCAGCTGCGCACCACCGTGCAGACTCTCGCCGGGCTCGACCTGCCGCCCGAGGAGGTCCTGCACCACCTCGACGAACAGGCCCAGCGCCTGGGCAGCCAGCACATCGCCACCTGCCTCTACGCCATCTACGACCCCATCGCGCACCGGCTGCAAGTGGCCAACGCCGGCCACCCGCCCCCGCTGCTGCTGCACCCGGACGGCCGCGGGGAGGCGCTGCGGGTCCCGCCGGGGGCGCCGATCGGCGTCGGTGGCGTGGTCTTCGAATGCGTCGAGACCCACGCGCCCGCCGGAGCGACCCTGCTGCTGTACACCGACGGCCTGGTCGAGTCCCGCGAGACCGATGTGTGGACCGGGGTGGAGTCGCTGTGTGTCCGGCTGCGTGTCGCCGCGGCCCACGCCCGCGCCCCCATGCCGCCCGAGGACCTGTGCGATCTGGTCCTGGGCCCCCTCGACCCGAGAAACCAGGACGACGATGTGGCGCTGCTCGCCGCCTGCTTCGACGGCATCCCCTGGCACAACGTCGCCTACTGGTTCCTCGACCCCCAGCCGCAGACCCCGCGCCGGGCCCGTCGGCTGGCCCGCAGAACACTGCACCGCTGGAACCTCGACTCCTTGATCGAGTCCACCGAGTTCATGGTCGGCGAGGTGGTGACCAACGCGGTGCGCTACGCCACCCGTCCGCTGTCGCTGCGGCTGCTGCGTACAGACGTGCTCCGCTGCGAGGTGGGCGACGACTCGCCCCAGCTGCCCCGGATGCTCCACGCCCGGCTCGGCGACGAGGGCGGCCGCGGCCTGTTCCTGGTCAACCATCTGGCCGAGCGCTGGGGAGCGACGAGGCTGAGCACGGGCAAGGTGGTCTGGTTCGAGCAGCGCATCCCCGCCGATCAATAGAGCCGACCGATAAAACTCGCAAAGGTGATGTTTTATAGCATTGAGCATGAATCGGATCACTCTGTGAAGGGCTCCCATCTCGTAGGACTCGTAGGACTCGTAGGAGAGGAGTGCTGAGATGACCCGCGCAGTCGGGATCGACCTGGGGACGACGAACTCCGTGGTGTGTGTTCTGGAGGGTGGCGAGCCGACCGTCATCACCAACACCGAGGGCACCCGGACGACCCCTTCCGTGGTGGCCTTCGCCAAGAACGGCGAGGTGCTGGTGGGCGAGGTGGCCAAGCGTCAGGCGGTGACCAATGTGGAGCGCACCGCGCGGTCGGTCAAGCGCCACATGGGGGAGGCGCAGTGGCGCTTCCCGGCCACCGGCGAGGTGGACGGCAAGCGCTACACCGCGCAGGAGATCTCCGCGCGTGTGCTGCAGAAGCTCAAGCGCGACGCGGAGGGCTACCTCGGCGAGGACGTCACGGACGCGGTGGTCACCGTTCCGGCGTACTTCAACGACACCCAGCGCACCGCCACCAAGGAGGCGGGCGAGATCGCCGGCCTGAAGGTGCTGCGGATCATCAACGAGCCGACGGCCGCCGCCCTGGCGTATGGCCTGGACAAGGAGAACGACCAGACCATCCTGGTCTTCGACCTCGGCGGCGGCACCTTCGATGTCTCGCTGCTGGAGATCGGTGAAGGGGTCGTCGAGGTCAAGGCCACCAACGGCGACACCCACCTCGGCGGTGACGACTGGGACCAGCGGATCGTCGACCACCTCGTCACCCGGTTCAAGAGCGGGTACGGGGTCGATCTGGCCAAGGACAAGATGGCGCTCCAACGGCTGCGCGAGACGGCGGAGAAGGCGAAGATCGAGCTGTCCGCCGCGTCCGAGACCACCATCAACCTGCCCTACATCACGGCGTCCGACGAGGGCCCGCTGCACCTGGACGAGAAGCTGACCCGCGCCCAGTTCGAGCAGCTGACCGAGGATCTGCTGAACCGCTGCAAGGGGCCGTTCCACCAGGCGATCAAGGATGCCGGGATCGAGGTGTCCGGTATCGACCATGTGATCATGGTCGGCGGCTCGACCCGGATGCCTGCCGTGACCGGGCTGGTCAGGGAGTTGACCGGCAAGGACCCGCACCGGGGCGTCAACCCGGACGAGGTGGTCGCGGTCGGCGCCTCGCTCCAGGCCGGTGTCCTCAGGGGTGAGGTCAAGGACGTCCTGCTGCTGGACGTCACCCCGCTGTCCCTCGGTATCGAGACCAAGGGCGGCATCATGACCAAGCTGATCGAGCGCAACACGACCATTCCGACCAAGCGCTCGGAGATCTTCACCACGGCCGAGGACAACCAGCCGTCCGTGCAGATCCAGGTCTACCAGGGCGAGCGCGAGATCGCGGCGTACAACAAGAAGCTCGGCATGTTCGAGCTGACCGGCCTGCCGCCGGCCCCGCGCGGCGTGCCGCAGATCGAGGTCGCGTTCGACATCGACGCCAACGGCATCATGCATGTGTCGGCGAAGGACCTCGGCACCGGCAGGGAACAGCGGATGACCGTCACCGGCGGCTCCGCGCTGCCGAAGGACGACATCGACCGGATGATGCGCGAGGCCGAGCGGTACGCGGAGGAGGACCGCCGCAAGCGTGAGGCGGCCGAGACCCGCAACCAGGCCGAATCCCTTGTCTACAACACCGAGAAACTGCTCCGCGAGCAGGCGGACAAGGTGCCGCAGGACGTGCGGCAGGAGACCGAGACGGCCATCTCCGAGCTGAAGGAGACGCTGAAGGGCGAGGACTCCGGCCGGATCCGCGCGGCCACCGACAAGGCCGCCGCGGCCGCGCAGAAGATCGGCACGGCCATGTACGCCCGGGCCGGGGCCCAGGGCGAGACCGCCGGGCCGGCCAGTGGCGCGGGTGGCGACGGCGCGGGCTCGGAGCACGGGGCCGACGACGACGTCGTCGAGGCGGAGATCGTCGACGAGGACCGGCCCAAGGAGGACGGGTCCAAGGAGGACGGGGCCAAGGGGGACAGCGGATGAGCGACCCCCTGCCACCCCGGGACGGCGGCCCGGCGGGTCCGGCCGGCGGCTTATCGGACGGGAGCGGCCGGGTCGAGCCGGGCGGCGGTGCCCTGACGGCCGCCGTGGCGCTGACCGTGGCCACTGGTTCGATGGACGCCATCGCCTTTCTCGCGCTCGGCGAAGTGTTCACCAGCGTGATGACCGCGAACCTCTCGCTGCTCGGCATGTCGGCGGGGACCCGCGACCCCGCGCTCGCCGGCCACGCCGCCGTCGCGGTCGGCGGCTATGTCCTGGGCTCGCTGGTCAGCGGGCGGATCGTCAGGGGGCCCGACAAGAGGCGGCTGGCGCGCCGGGCGCTCGGTGTGGAAGTGCTCGCGCTCGGCGTGCTGTGGGCGCTGTGGGCCGCCGCCGACGGCCACCTCGACGGAGGGTGGCGGCAGGGGCTGCTGGCGCTGGCCGCCGTGGCCATGGGAGGGCAGAGCGCGTTGGTGCGTGCCGTCGCGCCGTCCGGGGTCTCCACCACGTACTTCACCGGCATGCTGACCAGTCTTTTGGCCGACCTCGTCGCCACCGGCCGGGTGCACGGGTCCAGCGTGGCGCTGCTGTCCGCCCTGGTCGCCGGGGCGGTCGGGGGAGGGGTTCTGCTGACCCTGGCGCCGTGGGCCGCGCCCGGGCTGCCGACCGGGCTGGTCGCCGCCGTCTGGCTGGGCTCCCTCGTGGGCCACGCGTGCGGAGAGCGGAGAGCCGGGGGAGTGGCGCGTCAGGGCTGAGTGTCGAGCTGGTCGGCCAGACAGGCCAGGTACAGGGCGAGCGTGGTGCGGTGGTCGCGCAGCGGGCGGCCGCTGATCTGCTCGATCTTGTTCATACGGTAGACGAGGGTGTTGCGGTGGATGTGCAGCGCCGAGGAGGCGCGGACCAAGTTGAAGCCGTTCTCGCACCAGGCCACCACGGTGTCCCGGAGCACCGGCCAGTCCGGCTGCTCGCGCAGGTCCGCGGCGGTGAGCGCCAGCAGCCGGGTGCGGGTGTGCTGGCCGGTGGCCGCGAGCAACTGGTGGGCGCGCAGATCGGAGACGAGGTGCACCGGTAACTCGGGCGCGACCCGGGACCCCAGGCGCAGTGCGTCGCACGCGTCCTGGTACGAGTCGTGCAGACCGCCGACCGAGGTGGCCGGCTCCCCGATCCCGACCCGGGCTTCGAGGCCGTGCTGGACACCCACGAGATCCGTCAGCCGCTGACAGGCCGTCATCACCCGGCTGGCCGACCGCTGTTCCGGCAGCCGGTGCAGCACCCCGATCCACCCCGGTGCCGCCCCCGCGACCACGTCCTGCGGATCGGCGAACACCTCCCGTACGGTGCGCAGCAGCTCCGAGCGGACCAGCGAGGTGTCCGGCACGGGTGGCCCGGCGCGGTGGCGGGCGCCGCTCGTCCCACCGGACGCGGACACCTCGACGACCACCGCGATCCGGCGCAGCCGCAGATCGAAGCCCACCTCGGCGGCGCGGAAGACGACGAAGTCCGGCTCGACGACCGCGGCGTCGTACGTGGCGACATCCGCCAGCAGATCCTCCAGCACCCGCTCCCTGACCACCCGTGAGCGCAGGACGGCCGATTCGCGCAGCAGTATCTCCGTCTGCCGCTTGACCACCAGACCGAAGCGCCGCACCTGGGCGGGCGTACCCGTGATGCCGACCGTGCCCACCGCGTGTCCGTCCATGACCAGCGGCAGTGTCACCCCGGCGCGCACCCCCTTGAGCTCCTGCGCCTGGGTGGCGGTGTGGATGGCGGCCTCCTGAGTGCGCATCACCTCCACGGAGGCCTCGTGGAAGGTGCCGATGCGGCTGCTGTCACCGCTGCCGATGACGACGCCCTCGCTGTCGGTGATGAGGACGTTCAAACCGATGACCGCGGAGGTGTCCCCGGCGATCTCCTGGGCGAGTGAGGGGCTGAGCACGAACTGGATCCTCCGGCCGGTGGGCTGGACGCACCGTACAGCGCCATGGCCCCGGTTCGCCACACATTCATACGGAGTGACCAATGGCCGTGCGGTTCCGCCTCTGTGACAGCTTCGCGGACGGGGCGCCGTCGGACACCACCCACTTTGGCCCGGTCATATGAAGCTCCATAAGATGCCGCGGTGATCATAAAGAAACGCCTGGCGACAGGCGCCTTCGGGCTGCTCGCGGCCGTGGTCTGCGGCGTGTTGTCCCCCGCCGCGGCCGTCGCCGACGACGAACGGGCCCGTGAGTCCCCCAAAGTCGAACTGGTCCTGGACGTCAGCGGCTCGATGCGCGCCCGCGATGTCGACGGCATGACCCGCATGGCCGCTGCCAAGCAGGCGTTCAACGAGGTGATCGACGCCGTGCCCGACGAGGTGCGGCTCGGCATACGCACCCTCGGCGCCACGTACCCCGGCCAGGACCGCAAGACCGGCTGCCTGGACAGCAAGCAGCTCTACCCCGTCGGCCGGGTGGACCGCACCGAGGCCAAGACCGCCGTCGCCACGCTGCGCCCGACCGGCTGGACGCCCATCGGACTCGCCCTGCGCGGCGCCTCCAAGGACCTCGCGGGCGGCGACGCCACCCGCCGGATCGTGCTCATCACCGACGGCGAGGACTCCTGCGGCCAGCCAGACCCGTGCGATGTGGCGCGGGAACTGGCCGCCCAGGGGACCCATCTGGTCGTCGACACGCTCGGGCTGACCCTGGACAGCAAGGTCCGGGACCAGCTCAGCTGCATCGCCGAGGCCACCGGTGGCACCTACACCGCGGTCCAGCACACCGACCAGCTGTCCACCCGCATCAAGCAGCTGGTACGGCGCGCCGCGGACACCCCGGTCCAGACCCCGACCGCGGTCGAGGGCGCCGAGGCGTGCGCCCAGGCCCCCGTTCTCGGCGCGGGCCTCTACAACGACCGGGAGGGCTTCGGCGAGCACCGCTGGTACCGGGTGAAGGTCGCCCCAGGCCAGGAGCTGCGGGCCTCGGCGACCGTGGGCGCCGACCGCGCCGTCGA
This sequence comes from Streptomyces sp. NPDC020845, assembly GCF_044334165.1. Taxonomy (NCBI): domain Bacteria; kingdom Bacillati; phylum Actinomycetota; class Actinomycetes; order Kitasatosporales; family Streptomycetaceae; genus Streptomyces; species Streptomyces sp. NPDC020845. Next base: position 303,486 of record NZ_JBIRSJ010000001.1, read on the forward strand.
CCCGGACTACGGCGTGATGGTGCGGGCGGTGAACGAGCGCGGCCGCGAGCTGGTGCGCGGCAGCGAGGCGGGCAGTGGCCGCACCGATGTCCTCTCGAGCGGGCTGCGCTATCCGGTGGCCGAGGGCCGCGACGTGGAGGACAGTACGCCGCGCACGATCTGCCTCGAGGTGAGCCAGTCGTTCTCCGCGCCCGCCTCCGTCAAGCGCACCCCCGGCCTCCCCGTCGAACTGGCCGTGAACATCGTCGACGCCGGCGACCCGCCCGGTGACGTGGCCGCCTTCGGCCTCGGCCGCGGCTGGGTGCTGCTGGCCGTGCTCACCGTCACCGGGCTGCTGGTGGGCCTGGTGTGGGGCTGGCTGGCCCGTTGGCGCGTCACCGTCTGGAGGACCAACTGATGCGTGCCCTACGTACCGCGGGCGCCACGTTCGCACTCTGCGCCGCCCTGCTCGCCACCGCCCCCGTGGCGGCCGCCGACGCGTCCCCGAGCGCGAGTGCGGGCACGGACAACGGCGACGAACCCACCGAGGCGGGCACCGGCTTCCGGACCGCCACGGCGATCGAGCAGGGACAGACCGCCACCGCCTCGGCGTCGGTCGGCGACTACCTGTACTGGGTGTTCCCCGCGGCGGCCGGGCAGGTCCCCACCGTCAAGGCCACCGTCAAGCTCCCCGAGGCACAGACCCGGCACGGCAGGACCACCTGGCAGCTCGATGTCTACGACGGGCTGCGCCGCCGCCAGGCCTGCACCTCGGGCAGCCAGACCGCGACCGCGACCCAGCAGGACGCCTCCGTCGACCTCAGCTGCCGGCTGCGCCGAGTGCGGCCCTGGTCCGAGGCCTGGGCCAACGATCCGCTGCCGGGGTCGTATTACGTCCGTCTGACGGTCGTGAACCTGCCGGAACAGGACCTCGGACTGCCCTTCACCACCGAGATCACCGCCTCCACCCGGGACGTCGGCGGCAAGCACGCGGAGGGTGGCGAGCTCTCCCCGCTGACCCCGGCCGTGCGGGCCGGGGCGACCCAGGCACCGGATGCCGAGCCGAGCCCGGACGCGCCCGAGTCGTCCGCCGAGGACACCTCGTCGCACACCGCGGCCGAGCCGAACGGCGGCTGGGGGTCGGGCTGGTGGTCGGACCGCTGGGTGTGGACCGTGATCGGTGGCGCCCTGGGCGCGCTCGCGGGCGTGGGCGGCTACACGCTCACCCGCGGCCGCGGCTTCCGCCGCCCACCGGCGGCCGAGTGAGCAGCGCTGATTCGGCCACTGGCACGGACACTGTCACTGGTGAAACGCCCACTGGCTGAACGGCACGCACCGCCCCTCGCCCCGGCGAGCGGGCGGTGCGCGGGCGGTGCGCGCTGACCGGGCGCCGCCGTGAGCATACGTCGCCGTGAGCGCATGGGACGGGCATCAGTCGCGGATCCCGATCGTGATCGCCGCAAGGACGGCCGCGATCAGCAGCGTCACCACCCCGTAGATCACACGGTGGGAGCGCAGCCCGGGGATCACGGCGTCCACGGCGATCCGGCCCGGCCCGCTCAGCGCGAGCCCCGCCGCCCCCGCCCCGATGAGCAGGGGGAACCCAAAACCGGCGAAGAACCCCAACGGCCATACGACATTCACCGCGTTGGCCATCGTGCCCGCCACCGCGGCGCCCGCGAGCGGCGTGAGCAGGCCCACGGCCAGCCCCAGGCCGCCGAATGTCTCCGTGATTCCGGCCACCACCGCCATGAACTTGGGCGCGGGATAGCCGAACTTCTCAAAGGCCCGGCTCGTGTTCTCGATCCCCGGGCCGCCCCACCAGCCGAACAGATGCTGCGCGCCCCACGCGGCGACGGTCAACCCGACCGCCAGGCGTAGCACCAGCAGCCCCACGTCGTGGGCGACCAGCACATTGGGCAGGGACCGCGGTGAGGACGCGTGGTTTTGGGCAGGGGTGGGGTCGTAGGAAGACATGGCGCCCTCGTCTGGTCGAATGCGAAACTCAGATCACTCAGGCCACTCAGACCAAGCAGACAGGCGCACCGGATCCGGCAACGCGCTCAGTTCAAATATGCCCCCGATGGCGGAAGCCCTCAACTCGGAGGATGCCAGTGGCCGCGGCCCGTCAGGCGCCGTGTCCGTCAGTCGCCGTGGTCATAGACGGTGACCGGGATTCCGCTCGCCACCAACCGCTCGGATATCAGCGGCTCGATCCGCCCCCAGCGCCCACCGGCCAGCCCACACCCGATGCGCGGCATATGGACCGAGGCCCCCAGCTCGGCGGCCTTCGCCGCGACCTCGCCCAGCGCCGCGTCAATCGCCTCGTACCGCACCGGCACCCCCTTGCTGCCCGGGCGCATCCCGCGCTGGCCGACCATATTGGCCACCCACACATACCGGCTCACCTGCACGAACTGGACCGCACCCAGCCCGAAGTCATTGCGCGCCCGCTCGCGGTGCCAGCCCCGGTAAGCCGCCTCCGGCTCCGGCCAGCGCTGCGAGACGGCCAGCACAAAGCCCTTGCCCCAGCCGCCCAGGTCATTGCAGACATGGGCGATGATCTTCTTCCCTTTCCCCTGCGGCGCGGTGGCGTCCCCGCGCACATACTCGATCGCTGCCATAATCCGCAGCTTACGATCCGGCACCGACAGTCCCTTGTGAGAGCGGAGAAGATGACCACGCAGCCCCCCACCGCCGACGAGGAACTCATCCGGGCCGCGGCGCATGTCGCGCGTACGTACTGCCGGGGCGACGACCACACCATGGCCGCCGCCGCGCGCGCCGCCGACGGTCGCATCGTCACGGCGGTCAACGCATACCACTTCACCGGCGGCCCCTGCGCGGAGATGGTGGCCGTCGGGGCCGCGGCGGCCCAGGGCGCCTATGAGCTGGTCAGGATGGTGGCGGTCGGCGACCGGGAGCGCGAGGTGGTCCCGCCGTGCGGCCGCTGCCGCCAGTTCCTGTTCGACTACTTCCCCACGCTCGAAGTCATCGTCGGGACAGTGGACCACCCGCGCACCGTCCCCGTCGCCGAGCTGCTTCCCGTCGCCTACGTCTGGGCGGACCACCAGGGCGACGAGGAAGCCGGCGGCCCGGAATGAGCTGTGCTCACGGCGGTGAGATCACCAACCGGGACGGTACGGCTCGGCCAGCGGCAGTGGCTTCCGGCGGCAGGCGCAGTCCGTGGCGGCCCGGGGTGATCGAACCGAGCACGCTGGGGTGGCGGGCGCCGGTGCAGGCCGGCACCGTGCCGGCCAGCCCATGGGCGGTCAGAAAGCCGAGGACGGCGAAGGCGTACGCCTCCTTGGCCGCCGAGGGGAGCCCCAGTTCGCCCGAGGTGCGCAGCGGGACGTCCCCCAGCGCCCGGCGCAGGGCGGCCAGCAGCGTGGGGTTGCGGGTGCCGCCCCCCGAGGTGATCACCTCGCCGGCTCCGGCGGAGCGCACCGCGTCCGCCACGGTGGCGGCGGTGAGCTCGGTGACGGTGGCGACCACGTCCTCGGCGGGCACCGGGCCCAGGCCCGCGAGCGCGGCCTGGAGATAGGGCAGGTGGAAGAGCTCCTTCCCGGTCGTCTTGGGGGCGGGCCGCGCGTAGTACGGCTCGGCCAGCAGCCGGCCCAGCAGGGGGCCGTGCACCGTGCCGCGCGCCGCCATCGCGCCGTCCTCGTCGTAGTCGAGCCGACCGCCCGTCAGATGGCGCACCGCCGCGTCGATGAGCGCGTTGCCCGGCCCGGTGTCGTACGCGAGGGGTTCCCCGCCGCCGTCCGGCACCACGGTGACATTGGCGATGCCACCGAGGTTCAGCGCCACGCACCCGCCGGGCCGTCCGCGTAGCCACAGCATGTCGACGACGCTCACCAAGGGCGCCCCCTGTCCGCCCGCCGCGATATCGCGGCCGCGCAGATCGGAGACGACGGGGCGGCCGGTGGCCTCGGCGATCCACGCCGGCTGCCCCAGCTGCAGTGTGCCGTACGCCCGGCCGTCCGCCACCCAGTGGTAGACGGTCTGCCCATGCGAGCTGATGAGCTCGGCGCGCCCGTCGCACAGCTCCCGGTCGGCCCGGACGGCGAGGGCGGCGAACGCCTGGCCGATACGAGTGTCGAGCTCGCACACGGCCCCCATGGCCGTCGGCGCCGGTGGCAGCGCGGCGCTCAGCGCCTCGCGCAACTCCTCCTCGTACGGGGTGCTGACCATGCCCAGCGGGGTCAGCACCAGCCGGTCGCCGTCGAGGGTCAGATCGGCGGCCGCGGCGTCGATGGCGTCGTACGAGGTGCCCGACATCAGCCCGATCACCCGCATCGGCCGACCCCCCGCTCGTCACCCCGGCCGTCCCCGCGCCCGTCTTCCGCTCCGTCCGTCCGTGGTGTCCCGCCCTGCTCCGCCCGGTGGCCTTCGCGCAGCGGGCCGCGGTGGTCGTCCCCGCGCAGGGTGAGCAGCGCCAGAAGGCTGATGGCACAGGTCACCGTGGTGTAGTACGCGGGGATGTCCACCTCGCCTGTCCGCTCGATGGTCTTGGTGATGATGAGCCCGGCGCAGCCGGAGAACACGGCGTTCGACAGCGCGTACGCCAGGCCGAGCCCGGTGTAGCGGACCCGGGTCGGGAACATCTCGGCCAGCATGGCCGGACCGGGGCCGGCCATCAGCCCGACCGCGGCCCCGGCAGCGAACACCGCCACCCCCTTGACCAGGTTCGAACGGTCCGTCTCCTGCAACAGGTTCAGCAGCGGGATCGCCGAGACGGTCACCAACGCCGCCCCGGACAGCATCACCGGCCGTCTGCCGATCCGGTCGCTGAGCCACCCGGCCGGGATGATGGAGGCGGCGAAGCCCAGATTGGCCACCACGGTCGCGATCAGCGCCTGCCGGAAGCTGGCGCCCAATGTGCTCTGGAGATACGACGGCAGGACGACGAGGAAGGTGTAACCGGCCGCGGCCCAGCCCATGATGCGCCCGGCGCCCAGGACGATGGCCCGCGCCACCTCGGCCGCGGGCGGCGTCGGCAGTGGCGCCACCGCGCCACCGAACTGCCTATCGGTGCCCCCGGCGTCCCGGAAGGCGGGGGTCTCCTCGAGCCGCAGCCGCAGCCACAAAGCGCCCAGGCCCATCGGCAGCGTCAGTACGAAGGGCAGCCGCCAGCCCCAGTCGTTCAGCGCCTGCTCGCTCAACACCGTGGCCAGCAGCGCGGCCACCCCGGCCCCGCCCAGCAGGCCCAGCGCCACGGTGAAGGACTGCCACGCCCCGTACAGCCCGCGCCGCCCGTCGGGAGCGAACTCCGTCATGATCGAGACCGCGCCGCCGAACTCACCGCCAGCGGACAGACCCTGCAGCACCCTCAGAAAGGTGAGCAGCCACGGCGCGGCCGCGCCCACCGTGTCGTACGTGGGGAGCAGCCCGATCAGCGTGGTGGCCGCGGTCATCAGCAGCACCACGAGGATCAGGACGGGGCGGCGGCCGATCCGGTCCCCGAGGCGGCCGAAGACGGCTGCGCCGATCGGCCGGAAGAAGAAGGCGAGCGCGAAGGACGCATAGGTCTTGACCAGGCCCTCGAGGTCGTTTCCTCCTTCGGGGGTGAAGAAGTTCGCGGCGATGACCGTCGCGAAGTAGCCGTAGACGCCGAACTCGTACCACTCGATGAAGTTGCCCACCGACCCCGCCACCAGGGCGCGGCGCGTCGGGCGGACGGCCTCCCCGGTGGCCCGGGGCGGATCCGGTATGGATACGGTCACCTGTGTTCCCTCCAGCCGTCGCGGTCCTCGCACGGTCAGAAGCCGGTTTCCGTTCCTGATTCCCCGTTTCCCGGTTCTCCACCGGGGCGCCGTCGGTCACATCGCGCCCTGGCGCGGCCTCACTTCTGGGTTTCGCTCCGGTCGCCGGACCACTCGGTGTGGAAGACGCCCTCGCGGTCGGTGCGCAGGTAGGTGTGGGCGCCGAAGAAGTCCCGCAGCCCCTGGATGAGGGCGGCGGGCAGCCGGTCGGCGCGCAGTGCGTCGTAGTAGGCGAGCGCGGAGGAGAACCCGGGCGTGGGAATCCCCTGCTGGGCGGCGGTGGTCACCACGGCCCGCCATGCGTCCTGCGCCTCGCCGAGCTGACGGGCGAACCGCTCGTCGGCGAGCAGCGTGGGCAGCGCGGGGTCGGCCGCGTACGCGCTGCGGATCTCGTCCAGGAACCCGGCCCGGATGATGCAGCCGCCGCGCCAGATCTTGGCCACCGAGCCCAGGTCGATGTCCCAGCCGAACTGGTCGGCCGCGGCCTGGATCATGTTCCAGCCCTGGGCGTACGAGACGATCTTCGACGCGTACAGGGCCTGCTCGACCCGGTCGACCAGCCCGTCGGCGTCCGCCCCGGTCAGGGCGGGCCCCTGCGGCCCCGACAACTGCCGGGCGGCGGCGCGCAGCTCGGTGTGGCCGGACAGCGAGCGTGCGAAGACCGCCTCGGCGATACCGGGGACCGGCGCGCCCACGTCGAGCGCGATCTGCACGGTCCAGCGGCCGGTGCCCTTCTGCTCGGCGGCGTCGGCGACGATGTCGACGAACGGCTTGCCGGTCGCCTGGTCGGTGTGGGCGAGGACCTCGGCGGTGATCTCGATGAGGTAGGAGTTCAGCATGCCGGTGTTCCAGCGGCGGAAGATCTCCGCGAGCTGCGCGGGGGTCTGTCCCGCCGCACGCCGCAGCAGGTCGTACGCCTCGGCGATCAGCTGCATATCGGCGTACTCGATGCCGTTGTGCACCATCTTGACGAAGTGTCCGGCGCCGTCCGCGCCGATGTGGGTGCAGCACGGCTCGCCGTCGACATGTGCGCTGATCTTCTCCAGCATCGGCCCGAGCGCGGCATAAGCCTCCGCCGACCCGCCGGGCATGATGGAGGGCCCGTGCAGCGCGCCCTCCTCGCCGCCGGAGATGCCCGTCCCGACGAAGTGGATGCCGCGCTCGCGCAGCGCGGCCTCGCGGCGGCGGGTGTCCTGGAAGTGGGCGTTGCCGCCGTCGATGACGATGTCCCCGGGGTCAAGCAGCGGCACGAACTCGTCGATCACCGCGTCCGTCGGCTCACCCGCCTTCACCATCACCACCAGCCGCCGGGGCCGTTCCAGCGAGGCCACGAAGTCCGCGGGCTTCTCGGCCGGCACGAACGAGCCCTCGTGCCCGAACTCCTCGATCAGGGAGCGGGTGCGGGTGGGGGTGCGGTTGTGCACCGCGACGGTGTAGCCGTTCCGGGCGAAGTTGCGGGCGAGGTTGCTGCCCATGACGGCGAGCCCGGTGACTCCGATGGAGGCAGACGCTGACGAGGCTGACGCGGAGGGTGCCATTGCTGTTCCTCGATTCCTGGCGGGGGTCCGAGCGACATCGACGGTAGCCGGGCCGCCGGGTGTGCGCAGTGCGACACTCACATCCGGCACATCTCGCGGCGCCCGCGGGGCCGCCGGTGTCCGCCGGCCGGGCCCGTGCCTCCCGCTGGGGAACGGGCACCGCTCAGCCGAGCAGCGCCGCCACCGTGAGCAGCACCGGGGCCGCCAGTAACGTCGACAGCAGGATCGACTCGCGGGCCAGCCTCGTCGCGGTCTGGTAGCGCACGGCGTACGTGAAGAGGTTCTGCGCCGACGGGAGCGCCGAAGTGACGACGGCGGCGAACAGCGCGGCGCCGCCAAGACCGAACACCCCGGCCGCGATGGCCCACGCCACCACCGGCTGCGCGAAGGACTTGAGCGCCACCGACAGCAGCACCGGGCCGCGGTCCTCGCCGCGCCCGGGCAGCGCGCTGCCGGGCAGCGAGAGGCCGAACGCCAGCAGCACACCGGGCACCGCCATCCCGCCCAGCATCGAGACCGGCTCCATGACCGGTCCGGGGATCCGCCAGCCGGCCGCGGCCACCACCACACCGGACAGGGAGCCGACGACGATGGGATTGCGTACCGGCGTGGTGAGCTGCCGCAGCAGCGACGTCCGGCTCTCGCTGCGGCTCAGGTCGATGACCGTCAGGGCGATCGGGGACACGACGAGTTGCTGGAAGAGCAGGACCGGCGCGATCAGGGAAGCGTCCCCGAGGACGTACATGGCGACGGGGATGCCCAGGTTTCCGGCGTTCACATAGCTGGCGCACAGCGCGCCGATCGTCGTGCGGCCGACGCTCCAGCGGCGTACGGCGCCGACGGCGATGAACGTCCCCGCGACGACGAAGGTGCTTAAGCCGGTGACGAGCATCGGGACCGACAGCAGGACGGAGAGGTTGGCCCGGGAGAGCGTGGAGAACAGCAGCGCGGGGCTGGCGACCTGGAAGGCGACCGCGGTGAGCACATCGCGCCCGTGCTCGCCCAGCGAGCCGCGGCGCCCCAGGACGTAACCGGTGACGACGATGCTCGCGATGACGCCGAAACCCGAGATCACCCCGCCCATAAGAATGCACCTTACAAGCGGTTGCCCGCCGGTGGTGCACGACATCCGTGCGAAGGCGCGGTCAGGGGTCTGCGGTCATGAGCTGTCGCGGTCAGGGCCTCGTGGTCAGGCCCTCGTGGTCACGACTGCCGGTATCCGCCGAGGAACCGTCCGATCCTGCTGATGGCCGACTCGAGGTCGTCGACGTGCGGAAGGGTGAGGATGCGGAAGTGGTCGGGGCGCGGCCAGTTGAAGCCGGTGCCCTGCACCACCTGGATCTTCTCGCGCAACAGCAGGTCCAGAACGAACCGCTCGTCGTCGTGGATCCGGTGGACGCCGAGGTCGATCCGCGGAAACGCGTACAGCGCGCCCTTGGGCTTGACGCAGGACACTCCGGGGATCTCGTTGAGCTTCTCCCATGCGCGGTCGCGCTGTTCGTGCAGCCGTCCGCCGGGCAGTACGAGGTCTTCGATGGACTGCCGGCCGCCGAGGGCCGCCTGGATGGCGAACTGCGCGGGGGTGTTGGGGCACAGCCGCATCGAGGCCAGCATGGTCAGCCCCTCCAGGTAGTTCCTGGCGTGCTGCCGGGGGCCGGACACGACCACCCAGCCGGACCTGAACCCGGCCACCCGGTAGGCCTTGGACAGGCCGCTGAAGGTCAGGCACACCAGGTCGGGGGCGAGGACGGCGGGGCTGTGATGGACCTCCCCGTCGTAGAGGATCTTGTCGTAGATCTCGTCGGAGAAGACCATCAGATGGTGGCGGCGCGCCAGGTCGAGGATGCCCTCCATGATCTCGCGCGGATAGACGGCCCCGGTGGGGTTGTTCGGGCTGATGATCACCACGGCCTTCGTGCGGTCGGTGATCTTCGACGCCATGTCGTCGAGGTCCGGGTACCAGTCGGCGGACTCGTCGCACACATAGTGCACGGGTTTGCCGCCCGCCAGGGCGGTGACCGCCGTCCACAGCGGGAAGTCGGGGGCCGGGATGAGGATTTCGTCCCCGTCCTCGACCAGGGCCTGGACGGCCATGGACACCAGCTCGGACACGCCGTTGCCCAGGAAGACGTCGTCCACGCCGAGGTCGTCCAGGCCGCGCTGCTGGTAGTGCTGGACCACGGCCCGGCGGGCGGGGAGGATGCCGCGCGAATCGCTGTAGCCGTGGGCCTGCGGCAGCATGCGGATCATGTCCTGAAGGATTTCCTCCGGGGCCTCGAACCCGAACGCCGCCGGATTGCCCGTGTTGAGGCGCAGCACGCTGTGTCCGGCCTCCTCCAGCGCGTTGGCGTGCTCGATCACCGGCCCCCGGATCTCGTAGCAGACCTCGCTGAGCTTGTTCGACTGCCGGAACTCCATGTGGTGCCCTCCCGTTTCTCATCCGCCTCATCAGCCGACGACGGCTTGCTTTGTTCTACCAAGGCGCCACTTGGAAAGTCCAACTAAATGGCTAGACTGGGGCGCATGCCACGCCGAAGCTATGACCAGTACTGCGCGATCGCGCGGGCCCTCGATGCCGTCGGTGACCGGTGGACGCTGCTGATCGCGCGGGAGTTGCTGGCCGGCCCCCGCAGATACACCGACCTCCACACCGACCTGCCCGGGGTCAGCACGGACATGCTCGCCACCCGGCTGAAGGACATGGAGCGTGACGGCGTACTCGCCCGCCGGAAGCTGCCGCCGCCGGCGTCGGTCTCCGTCTACGAACTCACCCCCCACGGCCGCGCGCTGCTGCCCGTCCTCACCGCCCTCGCCGCCTGGGGCGCGCCCGCGCTGGCCGAACGGCAGCCCACCGACGCCATCCGGGCCCACTGGTTCGCCCTGCCGCTGCTCCACCGGCTCGGGCACCTCGCGGCGGGACATGAAGGGGTCGTCGATGTGGTGCTGGAGGAGGGCGGCTTCCATCTGGTGTTCGGCGCGGCCGAGCCGTCGTACGGGGACGGGCCCGCCGAGCGCCCGGACACCCGGCTCGTCGTGGACGCCGACACCTGCGTCGCCCTCGCCCAGGGCACGCTCACGGTCGCCGACGGCATCGCCGCCGGAGCCGTCGAGCTGACCGGAGCGGGCCCGCTCGCCGACGCGCTGCGCGGCGCCGGTTCCTGACGGCGTATGACGCGCATCACACGCCCGGCCCGGAACTCGACAGCACCCGGATCCGACGACTGATGCGGTGCGGCCACCGCCGTACCGCATAGTCCAGCGAACGGGAGCCGTCCATGCCCGACCGAACGACCGCCGTCACCACGGACGACGGCTCGCCGACCACGGCCGCGGGGGCCGCGGGGCCGCCTCCCGCGGCCGACACCCGTCCCCCGGGGCGGTCGGGGCGAACCCCTCCTCCCCGCTCAGTCTCGGGGCGCTTCTACGCGCGGGCTTCCCTCGTCGCTGCTCGCTCCTTCGTCACTGCGCGGCTCCTCAGTCCAGCCCGCACAGCGCCCCGAGACACGCTCATCCGGTGGACGGGACTGCGTCCGCTGGTGCTGCGGCTGCACTTCTACGCGGGCGTAGTCGTCGCCCCGTTCCTGCTGGTCGCGGCGGTGACCGGGCTGCTGTACGCGGCGTCCTTCGAGGCCGAGAAGATCGTCTACGACCATGAGCTGCGCGTCCCCGTCGGCGAGCGCGAACTCCCCGTCTCCCAGCAGATCGACGCGGCCCGCGCGGCCCACCCCGAGGGCACCATCAGCGCGGTGCGGCCCTCCCCGGAGGCGGGCGCCACGGCCCGGGTGCTGCTCTCCGGCGTCAAGGGTGTCGACCCGGATCACACGCTCGCCGTCTTCGTCGACCCGTACACCGGGAAGGTGCGCGGCGCACTGGAGCAGTACGGTTCCACCGGCGCACTGCCCCTGCGCACCTGGATCGACGAGCTCCACCGGGATCTGCACCTCGGCGAGACCGGCCGTCTCTACAGCGAGTTCGCCGCCAGCTGGCTGTGGGTGATCACCGGTGGCGGGCTGGTGCTGTGGCTCGCCCGCCGGCGCACCAAGCGCCGGCTGCGCGCCATCGCCCTGCCCGACCGCGCCGCCACCGGCCGCCGACGGACCATGTCCTTCCATGGGGCGGTTGGTGTCTGGGCCGCGGTGGGCCTGTTCTTCCTGTCGGCGACGGGCCTGACCTGGTCCACCTACGCCGGCGCGAGCATCGAGGACCTGCGCTCCGCGATCGGCCAGACCACCCCGTCGGTCTCGGCCACGCTGGACGGGCGGGAGCAGGCGGGTGGCGAGCACTCCGGCCACGGCTCCATGCCCGGCATGGACATGGGTGGTGAAGACCCGTCGTCCGCCCGCGATGCGGGCATCGACGCCGTACTGAAGGCCGCCCGGGCCGAGGGGCTGAGCAACCCGGTGGAGATCGTGCCGCCCGCCGACGCGGACGCCGCCTATGTGGTGCGGCAGATCCAGCGCAGCTGGCCGGAGAAACAGGACTCCGTCGCCGTCGACCCGGCCACCGGCGAGGTCACCGACGTACTGCGGTTCGAGGACTACCCGGTGCTGGCCAAACTCACCCGATGGGGCATCGACGCGCACACCGGAAACCTCTTCGGCCTGGTCAACCAGATCGCGCTGGGCGCCCTGGCGCTCGCGCTGATCTTCCTGATCCTGTGGGGCTACCGCATGTGGTGGCAGCGCGGCAGCGCCTCCGCGTTCGGCCGCCCCGTACCGCGCGGCGGCTGGCAACAGGTGCCGCCGTACGTCCTGGTGCCGCTGGCCGCGGCCGTCGCCGTGCTCGGCTACTTCGTCCCGCTGCTCGGCATCCCGCTCGCCGCATTCTGGGCCCTGGACATCGTCCTGGGCGAACTCGCCCACCGGCGTGGCCTGCGCACCTACCGATGAGGTCCGCCATTTTTCTTCCTGTTTCCTCCTGACCGATGAGTTCTCGCGGCCCGGCCGGTCCTAACACACACAGGTACCGGACCCCAGTCGGCAAGGAGAGCCCACCATGCAAAAGATCACGACGTTCCTGTGGTTCGACGACCAGGCCGAGGAGGCGGCCCGCCACTACACGTCCATCTTCGACGACTCCCGGGTGGTGGACATCCAGCGCTACGGGGAGGCGGGGCCGGGGGAGCCGGGCACGGTCATGACCGTCACCTTCGAGCTCGCCGGGCAGAGGTTCATCGCGCTCAACGGCGGACCCCACTTCACCTTCACCGAGGCCATCTCGCTCTCCGTCGACTGCGCGACGCAGGACGAGGTGGATGAGCTGTGGGCGCGGCTCGGTGACGGCGGGGAAGAGGGGCCCTGTGGCTGGCTGAAGGACAAGTACGGGCTGTCGTGGCAGATCGTGCCGAGCAAGCTGACCGAGCTGATGAGCGACCCCGACCCGGCCAAGTCGGCGCGTGTCACCAAGGCCATGCTCGGCATGAAGAAGATCGACATCCAGGGCTTGGTGGACGCCCACGAGCAGTGATCCGAGCAGTAACCCGTCACGTGGGCCGCCACGTGGATATGGCCGCCGTCTCACGGCGGCCATATCCACGTGGCGGCCACATCCGCGTGGCAGCCACATTCGTATCGCCAACCGGTGTTCCATTGGGCCCGGTTGCACCTCTACGCTCGGCCTTGAGGGGATTCTGACACCCAGTCGGACATTCACACGCTTGGAAACGCATGTGTTCGAAGTGGTGCGCAAGTGGATTCGATGGTGTTGTGTGGCGGTGTGGAGGGCACCGTACACATCTGAACACCAGGCATAATCGCAGCTGCGATGGGCGTAGAAAGGGTACGAAGTGGTGGTGAACGCATTGAGTGCGGACAACAGTGTGGGATCGACGATCGAGGCGCTGGAGGCAGAGCGCCCGCGACTTGAGGAACAGCAGGAGGCTCTCAAGAAGGATTTGGAATCCGTCACCAAGCGACTGGAGGCGGTCAGCGGCGCGCTGAACAGCCTTCAAGCGCTCTCCAGCCTGCCGGTACCGCAGCAGGCGCCGGAGAAGCCGGTGGCCGAAACCGCGCCGCCGGCCCCGGAGCCGGTGGCCGAAGAAACCGCGGCCACCGAGGCCACGGCGGCCGAGCCCGCCCCCGAGGCGGCACCGGAACCGGCCGCTGAGCCGGCCCCCGCCGCCGGGGCCACCGCCACCGCCACGCGGAAGGCCGCCATCGGCCGTCAGCGCAGCAAGGGCAAGGCCAAGGCCCCCGCCACCGCGCGGACTTCGAAGACCGCGGCGAAGAAGGCCACGGCCACCAAGAAGACGGCCAAGAAGGCCGCCGCGGCGCCCAAGACTGCGGCGCCCAAGGCCGCGGCGCCCAAGACCGAGCCGGCGGCCGAGCGCTCCGGCGGGCTCTCGGACAACGTGCTGGCCGCACTGCGCAAGGCGGGCCGCCCGCTGCGGGCCGCTGAGGTCAACGAGGCCCTGGGGCGCGACGAGACGCGGACGAACGTCAACTCCGTGCGTAACACTTTGGAGCGACTCCGCAAGGCGGACCGGGCCAAGAGCGCCGGGCGCGGCCTGTACGAGGCCTGACCGAGGCCCAGGGGGTCGGCGCCTGACGGGCGGACACACCGCCCATCCACCGCCCGACAGGCGCCTCCTCGAAGCACCACTGAGAACACCGGCCCCTCCTTGGTGCACCTCTGAGAACACGGGCCCTTCCCTGGTGCACCTCTGAGAGCACCAGCCCGCTCCTCGGCACGCGCCTGAGGATGCCGGCCTAATCGCCCGCCGCACCGTGGGCCGCTCCGGCCACCCGGCCGACCTCGGCCAGACAGGCCGCCGCGTCGCCGGTGAACAGGCGGCGCCCCGCGGCGATACGGCGGTCGCGCGCCGCGCCGGGCGCGGTGAGCGTGTCGAGCAGCCGTACGAGTTCCCCCGCGCCGCGCGCGTGGTCGCTCACGCCCAGCGCCGCCATGTGGCGGACACCCTCCAGCCCATGGCCCGGGATGGGGCGATAGCCGACCACGGGCACCCCGGCGGCCAGCGCCTCCAGGGCGGTCTGCCCGGCGGCGTTGTCCACCACGGCCCGCGACGCGGCGAACAGACCGGGCAGGTCCGGCTCCCAGCCGATGGCCCACACCTCCGGCGACCGCGACAGCTCGCGGCGCAGCCGCTCGTTACGGCCGCACAGCACCACCGGCAGATACCCCGCCGAGGCCAGCAGCCGCGACGTGGCGGCCAGTCGGCTGCCGGTCCCCCACGCACCCGCCGTCAGTGCCACCGGGAGCTTCCCGGACGCGCGGGCCGCGAAGCGGCACCGCCAGTCGGCCGCCCCCGGGGCGGGGGCGAAGAAGCGCCCGGCCACCACCGGACCAGTGGCCACCGCGGGCCGGCCCACGGCCCGCCGCACGGTGTCGGCCGCCTCGGCGGTGACGCACAGATGCAGATCGTTGCCCGGGTGCAGCCACTGCCGGTGCACCGCGAAGTCGGTGACGACGACGGCGCTGGGCACCGGCAGCGCCCCGCCCGCGCGGAGTCGGCCGGTGAGCTGGGCGGCGAGATGGAAGACGGGGACGACCACATCCGGCCGCCATCGCTCGACCAGGTCCAGCAGTCGGCGTTCGGCCAGTGCCGCCAGCGGGGCGCTGCCCGGCCGCGGGCCGGGGCCCGGGCGGAAGAACGCGGCGTAGATTCCCGCGTAGAGGACGGGGAGGTGGCGGATCGCCGCCCGGTATCCGGAGCGCAGCCCCAAGCCGATCCCGGCGGGCAGCAGCGCGAGGACATCGGTCCGGTCCACCCGGTGTCCCCGGGCGTTCAGGCGCCGCGCCAGCTCCCCGGCCACCGCGTCGTGACCGGAGCCCATGCTGGCGCTCACCACGAGGAAACGCCGGCTCACCGGCGCTCCTGGGGACAGCGCCCGGCGCGCTGGGCGTCGGGTGGCGGATACGCGGGAAACATCGTCACCTCCGCTGGTGTGCACGGCTGACGTGTGGCCTGTGCCGATGCGCCGTGCGGTGGGCGCGTGTGGTGCGGCGTCGCGTGTGTGCGTGCGTGGCGTGTGTGGTGCGTGGTGGAGCTGGACGTGGCTAACTGGAGGTAACCGTTCCGCGTGTCGCCAAACCATACGGCGGCCGCGCGCCCCGGCCGGCCGTCACAGGGAGTCGCCATGACCCGCCCCCTCCCGGACACAGGAACCCACCGTGGACCGGCCTGGGACGCGGAGAGCCCCGCTGCCGCGTGGCGCGGCGTCGCGCTGGTGACCGGCGCGTCCTCGGGCATCGGCGCCGCCGTCGCGGACCGGTTGGCCGCCGAGGGCGGCTGGCGGCTGCTGATCAGCGGCCGCCACCAGGAGCGGCTGGACCGCGTGGCGGCCCGGACCTCGGCCACTGCCCTCCCCGCCGACCTGGCCACCGAGGAGGGAAGCGGCCACCTGGTCCGGGAAGCGTTCCACGTGGCCGGGCGGATCGACCTGCTCGTCGCCGGGGCGGGGGTCGGCTGGGCCGGACCGTTCGGCTCGATGCCGCCCGCGGCCATCGACCAGGTGATCTCCGTCGACCTGCTCGCCGCCGTACGCCTCGCGCGCCTGGTGCTGCCGCACATGCTGGCCGAACGGCGCGGCCATATCGTGCTCA
Organism: Streptomyces sp. NPDC020845; assembly: GCF_044334165.1. NCBI lineage: Bacteria > Bacillati > Actinomycetota > Actinomycetes > Kitasatosporales > Streptomycetaceae > Streptomyces > Streptomyces sp. NPDC020845. The sequence goes on from NZ_JBIRSJ010000001.1 coordinate 319,330, forward strand.
TCGGATCGGTCGCGGGCAGCGTGGGCGTCAAGGGCGAGGCGGTCTACTCCGCCGCCAAGGCGGCGCTCGGCACCTTCGCCGACGCCCTCCGGTACGAGCTCCACGGGTCCGGCGTACGGGTCACCCACGTCGTCCCGGGCGTGGTGGACACCCCGTTCTTCGCCCGCCGCGGCACCCCGTACACCCGCCGCCGGCCCCGCCCGCTGCCCCCGGCCACGGTCGCCGACGCGGTCTGGGACGCCGTCGCGCGAGGCCGCGACGAGGTCTACGTACCCGCCTGGCTGCGCCTGCCCGCGCTGGTCCGCAGCGCGGCCCCGGCGCTGTACCGCCGACTGGCGTCCCGTTTCGGGTGACGCGGTGCACGACGCGCTGACGGTCCTGCTGGCGCTGTTGTCCGCCCTGGCCAACGGCGCGGCGTCGGTGCTGCAGCGACGCGCCGCGATGGAGCAGGAACAGGAGCAGGAGCTGGAACCGGAACCGGATCAGCGAGCGGGGCGGAGGGCCGGGCAGGCCCTGCTCCGGCTGGCCCGGCTGCTGCGACGCCCGTTCTGGCTGGCCGGCGGGGCGGCGATGGTGGTGTCGGCGGTGGCCCAGGTGGGCGCGCTCGCGGTCGGGCGGCTCTCCGTCGTGCAGCCACTGCTCGTGACCGAGCTGCTGTTCACCCTGGTGGTCGGCAGCCTGGTCTTCCGCCACCGCCCGGACGGCCGGACATGGCTGGCGTTCGTGACGCTCGCCGCCGGGCTGGCGATCTTCCTCGTGGCGGCCGACCCCTCGCACGGCCAGGGCGCCGCGAAGAACGGCCGCTGGCTCCCGGTGGGGCTGCTGGCGGCGCTCGCCGTGGGTGTCCTGACAGCGGCCGCCCGCGCACTGCGCGGCCCCGCCCGTGCCGCCGTCCTGGGCTGCGCCACCGCGGCGTGTTTCGCCTGCACCGCGGCGCTGATCAAGGAGTTCACGGGCCGGTTCTCCGGCGGTGTGGCCGCCGTGTTCACCAGCTGGCCGCTCTACGCGGTGTGCGGCGTCGGGCTGCTGAGCTTCCTGCTGCTGCAGAGCACCCTGCGGGCCGGCACCCTCGCGGCGTCGCAGCCCGCGCTCACCCTCGGCGACGCGCTGATGAGCATCGTGCTGGGCTGGGTGCTGTTCGGCGAGCGCATCGCCCTGGGGCCGCGCATCGTGCCCGAGGCGATCGGCGTCGCCCTGATGGCGGCCGGCATCGTCGGCCTGTCCCACTCACCCGCCGTCGCCGACGGCTGGGACACGGCCACCCGATCGACCCGTGAGTACCCTGCCCGCACGGTACGCAGGACTGAAAGCGGCGGCACGTCGTGACCGGGGCGGCGACCCGGTGTGGCTGGGAGCGGCAGCGGCCTACGGCCACGGCCACGATGGCCCTGGCGATGGCCGCGCATGTGGGCCCCGCCGGCACCTGGCTGCCGGGGGTGCGGCGCTCCCTCTTCCCTGCCCTGGCCGGTCGCGGGCGGCCCGATCACATCGCACTCACCTTCGACGACGGGCCCGACCCCGGGTCCACCCCGCAGTTCCTCGACGCCCTCGACGAGCTCGCCGTACGGGCCACGTTCTTCGTCCTCGGCGACAGCGTTCTGCGCCATCCGCGGACCGCTTACGAAATCTCCCGCCGTGGCCATGAGCTCGCCGTCCACGGCTGGGCGCACAGCCGCCCATGGCTGCCCACGGTCGCCCGGGACCTGCGCGAGGTCGGGGGCGCCGTCCGCGTCGTGCGGCGGGCCACGGGCGTGGTGCCGCGGTGGTACCGGCCGCCGTACGGGGTGCTGACCGGTGGCCGGGTGCTGGCCGCCGCGCGGGCCGGGCTCAGGCCCGTGCTGTGGACGGCGTGGGGCCGCGACTGGACCGCACGGGCCACGCCGGCCTCGGTGCTCGCCACCGTATGCCGCGATCTGCGTGGTGGCGGCACGGTGCTGCTTCACGACTCCGACCGGGCGGCCGAGCCCGGCTGCTGGCGGGCGACACTCGGTGCGCTGCCCGCCCTCGTCCGCGTATGCCGGGACGAGGGCTGGGCGGTGGGTCCGCTCGCCGACCACGGGATCGGCGGCTGAGCAGCGCCCCGGCCGGGGGATACGTCACGCCGAGACTCAGGGCAGGGGCTGCCAGACGACCGTGCCGTGCACGGTCGACAACCCCAGCACCTCACACCCCATCAACCTCGCCGCGCCCAGCACGGCCAGCCGCGCCCGCTCGCTGTCCTCCGAAGGGAACGCCGCCCGGATCTGATGGCCGTACGCCGTCTCGTACGTCACCTCCCAGCCACCCTCGACGGTGGCGAAATGATCCTGCCGCAGGCCGTCGGCCTCGGACACGAAGCCGCCCCGGTCGGCGGTCGGCGCCAGCGCCTCGCGCAGCAGACGCAGCCGCTCCGGGTAGGGCCGCTCGCCCTCTGCCAGCGTGACGTACACATGGACCAGTTCGCGCGCGGAGTCGAACCACGGAGCCAGGTCAAGGTGGCTGCCAGGCATGGCCTCCGAGACGATCCGCCCGGTGATCCACCCCTCCAGGAAGTCGGCGGTGCCGGGCACGTACTCCTCGTAGTCGTCGTCACGCGACCACACCACGACCGGCCACTCGTCCGGCGGCCCCGCGGTGCGCCAGCACAGATGGTGTCCGCTGCCCGTCACCGCCCACGCGATCAGCCCGCCCGGCTCGGGGAAGAGCGGATAGGGGAAGTTCTCGGGGAACATCTCCCGCATGCCGTCGTAGTCCTCGAGCAGATCCGCCGCGAGCCGGACCGGATTGTCCTCGCCGAACGGTGTGCGCAGGCAGATGTGGTCGCAGAACTCGCCACGCCCGTACGTCTCGACGAGCGCCTTGAAGTCCGTGGGCAGCCGCACACCCAGCACGGCCTCGGCCGCCTCCCAGTCGCCGTGGCCGTCCACCGCCTCGGCCGGGGGCGGTACGCGGCGGACGAGTTCGGACAGCGAGGCGTGCGGAAGGATCACGGGCACAGCGTAGACGCCGGTCCGGGGCCGTCTACGATCGCGCTTCGTGGCCATGACCGAGAACCCGATAGTCGCCCCGCTTGCCGACGACGACCCGATGCGGCTCGGGCCCTACCGGCTGCTCGGCGTGGTCGGCGCGGGCGGCATGGGGAAGGTCTACCTGGGGGTGGACGCGGCGGGCCGGACCGCCGCCGTGAAGGCGCTGCGGGCAACGGACGACGTCGATCCCGGGATGCTGGACCGCTTCCGGCGGGAGGCCGAGGTGGCGCGGTCGGTGCGCGGGTCCGGGGTGGCGGCGGTCCTCGGGCACGGGATGTGGGGCGAACGGCCCTGGCTCGCCTCGGAATTCCTGCCGGGGCTGACGCTGACCCGCGCCGTGGACCGGTTCGGGCCGTTCGCGGAGGCGGACGTACGGGCGCTGGGCGCGGCGCTGGCCGGAACACTGGCGGAGATCCACACGGCCGGGCTGGTGCACCGGGACCTGAAGCCGTCGAACGTGGTGCTCACGCGTGGCGGCCCGTACATCATCGACTTCGGCATCGCCCGGCCCGAGCACGGAATGACCCTCACCGGCGCCGGTTCGGCCCCCGCCACGCCCGGCTTCTCCGCCCCCGAGCAGGCGCTCGGCCGGCGCACCGGGCCACCCGGCGATGTCTTCGCGCTGGGCGCCGTGCTCGCGTTCGCCGCCATCGGGCGCCTGCCGTTCGGCGACGGTCACCCGGCGGCCGTCCAGTTCCGCACCGTTCATGAGGAGCCGGACCTGGAGGGCGTACCGCGGGCCCTGCTGGGGGTGGTGACCGACTGTCTGGCCAAGGAGCCCGCACAGCGCCCCGAGCCGCGCGAGGTGGCGCGGCGGTTGCGCACAGAACGGGGCACAGAACGGGGCACAGAACGGGGCGCAGAGCGGGGCGCAGAGCACGCCACTGAACGGGACACGGGACGGGGCGGAGAGCCGGGCAGGGTGCGCCGTACGGGATGGCTCGGGGCGCACCGGCCGCGCCTGGCCCTGCCCCAGCGCCCGCACCGCCCCGCCTGGCGCTCCGGGCCGCTCGCCGCCGAACTCGCCCGCTGCGCGGCGGTCGTCGACGATACGGTCCGCTCCGCCGCCCCCGAGGCGGCCCCGTCCCGGCGCCGGGTGACGGCCGCGGCCGCCTCTGCGGCGGCAGTCACCGTCTGTGCCGTGGGCGGCGGGGCGGGGTGGTGGCTGCTGCGCGGCGACGGCAGTGGCCCCGGCGTCCCCGCCGCCACCCCGTTGGCGCGCTACACGACGGGCACCGCGCCCGCCCCGCTGTGGACCCGAGACGGCCTCGCCACCAACGGCGTCGGCCCGCTCGCGGCCGGCGAGGTCGTGGTGGCCGGAACACCCAAGGGCCTGACCGCCTGGGCCGTGGACACCGGGCAGCGAGCGTGGACCTGGACCGACCGGGGCACGCCGCTGCCTGCCGCGGGCCTGCTGGCGGCGGGCGGTGTCGTGCTCGCCGTCACCGCGGGCGGACGGCTCACCGCCGTGGACGCCCGCGACGGACGGGAACGCTGGTCCCGGGCGGTCGGCGCGACACGGCTCCTGGCCGCCGACGCCGACACGGCGTACGTACTGGACGGCGAACGACGGCTGAGCTCACTGCCGCTGACGGGCGCTCGGGCCCGCTGGACGAGATCGGCGGCGACCGGTACGGCGAAGGGAGCCGTGGCGGCAGTGGCCAGGGGGCGGCTCGTCGTCGCCGGATCCGACGGGACGGTGACCGCGTACCGCACCGACGACCACGGCTCGGTAGCCTGGCATCAGGACACCGCCGCCGAGGTGGCCCTCGTGCCCGCCGTCGCGGGCGACACCGTGTACCTGGGCGGCGCCTCGCTGAGGGCGCTCACCCTCGCGGACGGCACACGGCGCTGGGTCAAGCCCGCGCCCGGCGGCGGCATCTGGGGCTCACCCACCCCGGCCCGGGGCTCCCTGTACGTCGCCTGGCAGGACCAGTTGATCGCGGTCGACGCCCGCAGCGGCGAGCAGACCTGGTCCCTCCTCCCCGGTACGCACGCCCTGCCCACGACCGCGCCCGTGGTCCAGGGCCGGTCCCTCTACCACCCGCTGGGCGCGGACCGGTTCGGCCCGGACGACGGAGTCGTGACCGTCGACCTGCGGAAGGCCGCGGCGGCGTGGTCGCTCGGCGGCGGGGGCGATCAGCCCTGGCGCCTGACCGGCGCGGCCAACCGGGTCTTCCTGACCCACGCCGGCACCCTGCACGCCATGCCGGTCCTGTGACCCGCGAACGCCGACGCGCCGGCCGCCCCGCCGCCGACGCCCCGCCCGTGGACGTTCGCCCATGTGAAACCTCCATGCTTGGACACCCTTAGGCTGCGGTACGTTCAGATAGCGGGGCGTGGCACATCGTGCCGGGAGGGCTGCCGACACATGCACACCTTGCACAACGCGGATCCGCGTCACCTCGGGCCGTATCGGATGCTGGCCCGGCTGGGGGAGACGGAGAGCGGCGTGCGGCTGCTGGGGCGGCGCGTCGGCGCGGGGCCGACCGTGGAGGTCACGCTGGTGCGCGCCGCGCTCGCCGACGACCAGCGGCTGCGCGCCCGGCTGCGCCGCGACGTGGCGGCGTCACGGGCCGCCGCGGGGCGCTGGGTACGCCCCGTCGAGGAGGCCGAACTCGACGCGTCGGCCCCATGGGTGGCCTACCCGTACGTCCCCGCTGTACCGCTCGCCGAAGCCGTCCGCGCCGCGCCCCGAGGGTTCGCGGAGGACGACGTACGTGTTCTGGGCGCCGCGCTCGCCGAGGCGCTGGAGCGGGTCCACGCGGCTGGAATGGTGCACGGCGGCATCTCGGCCGACGCGGTCCTGGTGGCCGGTGACGGTCCCCGGCTGACCGGGTTTCACCACGCCCGCCTGCCGCGGCAGGGAGCCCGCGGCGGGAGGGAGGCTGGCGGGAGAGAGAACGGCAGGGGAGAGGCAGCCGGGGGAGCGGACGCGTACGACAGCGACACCGGCCGGTTCGCCGGGCCGGCCCCCTTCCTGTCACCCGAACAGGCGAGGGGCCGGGCCCCGGTCCCAGCCTCCGATGTGTTCTCGCTGGGCGCGGTCCTCGCCTACGCTGCTTCCGGCCGCCCCCCGTTCGGCGACGACGCGCCGCCGCAGGTGCTGTACCGGATCGCCGCGGAACCGCCGGCCCTCGGTCATCTGTCCGACTCGCTCGCCCGGATCCTGACGGGCTGTCTGGAAAAGGACCCTGCCGGCCGTCCGGAAGCCGCCGCGCTGCGCGCGGCCTTCGGCGGCCCCGACCCGGCCGCGCCACCGCCGCCACCGAGGCTGCCGAGCGCCGTGGTCGCCCGGCTGGCCCGCGAGGCCGCGCGGGCGCTGGTGCTGGAGGAGCCCGGGGCCGCCCCCGCGCCGGCCGCCGAGGCTCCGCCCGGCGCCCGCGATGAACCGGCCGCCGAGGACGAGGCGTTCCCGGACGGCGATGTGTTCACGGCGCCCACGCGCGGCGAGGGCCGCAACCGCGCGTATCCGGTCGCCGATCCGTCACCCTCCCGTACCACGGCCACCTCCCGCCGCGCCGTGCTCACCACCGCCGCCGCGGGGGCCGCCGGGCTGCTGGCCGGGGGCGCGGCGGTGGCCGGGTGGGTGGCGGGCCGTGGCGGGCTGTCCGCGCTGACCGACCCCGGTTCGGCCCGGCGCCCCGCCACCAGCCCGGCGCCCCGCCCCCCTTCCGGCACGGCCCCTCCCGCCCGGTGGCGCTTCGACCTGACCGACGCCACCTCCGTACCGCCCCTGGTGTGGCGCGGCAAACTCGCCATCATCACCAACACCCAGGAGGCGGTCGCCCTGGACCTGCGCACCGGCCGCCCGAGCTGGCGCCGCGACGACCTGGGCACCGACGCCACCCCCGAACCCATCAGCCGCGAACTCGCCCTCGTCACCACCAACGGCAGACTCGTCGCCTTCAACGCCCGCGACGGCCACCAGCGCTGGGTGGAGTCCAAGTACTCCGGCACCGGCCTCACCTTCGACAAGATGCTCTTCGTCGACGCGGACGGCCGCCACGCCTACTTCACCGCGACCGGAACCGCGACGGGAACCGCGACCGGCTCGGGAAGCAGTAACGGAAGCGGTGGCTCCAAGCCCCCCACCTACGTGGTCGCGTACGACACCCGAACCCGCCGCGAGCGGTGGCGGAGCCGGCTGCCCGCCGCGTACGGCGATGACATCGGGGCGTTCCCCACTCGCCGCTCGCTGGTCGGCCTGGGATACCCGGGCGACGAGGTGGAGCTCATCTCGCTGCGGCTGTCCGATGGACGCCAGGAGTGGCGCAGGCGCTTCGACGGCGTCAGCGCGGGGGACAAGGTCGGCATCTCCGCCAGCCGTGGCCTGCTCTACGCCGCGCGCGGGGCCACGCTGCGCGCCGTGGACATCGACTCGGGCAGCCAGCGGTGGTCGCTGGACATCAACAGCTACGCGACGACGAAGTCCCCGCTGGGCCACCCGGTGATCCGCCAGGGGCCGGGCGGAAAGGGCGATGTGCTGTACGTGTCCGACGGCACCAAGCTGGTCTACGCGGTCGACCCGGACCGCGGCACCGAACTGTGGCGGTCCGCGCTGCCCGACGACACCGTGTGGAAGGCGACCCCCGCCCTCTCGGTCACCGACTCCGGCCGTACGGTGCTGGCCGCCGCGGCGGCGGGCGTGTTCGCGCTCGACGCCCGGACGGGCGGGGTGCGGTGGCGGTTCCAGGAGAGCAGCGGCGAACTCCTGGACGAGTACCAGGTCTATCCGGCGAGATCGTCGGCCGTCGTCGCCCACGGCGCGGCCGTGTTCATGCTTCCGGTGGAGTGAAGGGATGACCGTGAACGTGACGGCGGACGAGCCCGCCCTGCCCGTGCGGCCGCTGCTCGGCCACGACCCGGAGTCGTTCGGCCGCTACCGCCTGCTGGCCCGCCTCGGGTCCGGCGGGATGGGAACCGTCTTCCTGGCCCGCTCCGATGGCGGACGGACCGTGGCGCTCAAGGCCATCCACCGCGACCTGGCCGAGGAGAGGGAGTTCCGCGAGCGGTTCCGGCAGGAGCTCCAGGCGGCCCGTTCCCTCGGCGGAGCCGACTTCTTCCCGGCCGTCGTGGACGCCGACACCGACGGGCCGCGGCCGTGGCTGGCCTCCGAATACCTGCTCGGGCCCTCCCTGGCACAGGCCGTGGAGGCCCACGGCCCTTGGCCGTACGCCGCGTTGCGCGCCCTGGGAATCGCGCTCGCCCGGGGGCTGGCCACGGTGCACCGCCAGGGCCTGGTGCACCGCGATCTCAAGCCCTCCAACGTGCTGATCACCGCCGACGGCCCCAAACTGATCGACTTCGGGCTCGCCCGGGCCGTGGGCGCCGAGCGGCTGACCCGTACCGGCCGCCAGATGGGCACCCCCGCCTACATATCGCCCGAACAGGCGCGCCCCGTCGGCGGACAGAGCGTCGGACCGCCCGCCGACGTGTTCGCGCTGGGCGGCCTGCTGGTGTACGCGGCCACCGGAAGGGCGCCGTTCGGCGAGGGCGGGGCCAACGACGTGCTGTACCGCGTGGCGTACGCGGAGCCGGACCTCGCCGGGGTGCCGGAGGAGCTGTGGCCGCTGGTCGTCGGGTGTCTGGCCAAGGACCCCGCGGACCGGCCCGCGGCCGACCGGATCGCACGCGCCCTGACGGACACGGGCACGGGCGACGACGGCGAACGGGAGCGGGACCGGGACCATCCATGGGACGGCGAACGGCAACGGGACGGCGAACGGGAACGGTTCGCCGGTCTGCTCCCGGCGGGCGTCCTGCACGACATCGCGCTGCGCACCGCGACCGTGTGGGATGTGGCGGTACGGCGGCCCGAAGAGCCCCAGGCCCCGCCGTCCGCCACCGCCACTGCCACTGCCCCCGAGGCGACACCGTCCCAGGACGCCCCGCTCCCGGCCCGCCGCAGGCTGGTGCTGGGCGGGCTGGGGGCGCTGGCCGCCGCCGGAGTGGCGGGCGGCGTGTGGTGGGCGGTGGCCGGCCCCGGTGACGACGACACCCGCGGCGAACCCCGGCCCGGCCCCGGCGCCTCCGGCACGGACACCGCGCCGCAGCCGCTGTGGGAGTACCGCGGCCCCCTCGGGGACCTCGGCACGCCGCTGTACCACCGGGGAGTCATCGCCGTACAGGCCGACCCGGGGGCCGGCATCCTCGGCGTGGACGCCCGCCGTGGCACGCTGCGCTGGACCGCGCCCGCGGTGTCCGGGTACACGCCGATGACCTGCGGCGATCTGATCGTCATGAAGGCCACCTACGCCGACGGGGACGACCGGCTGGCGATGGTCGACCCCGCCGACGGCAGGACCTGGTACTCCGACCCGCTGGGGGTGACCTTCCGCTTCACGGACCACCCGATCAGCGCCGGGGACGCCCGTACCGCGTATGTGTTCGGCCACTCGGGCGCGCACCGCGACGGTACGCCGGACAGCCGCCGCCGGTATCTGCTCGCGTACGACATGGTGGCCCGGAAGGTGCGCTGGCGCCGGGAGCTCGAGCGCGGCTCGGCCACCCACCTCCCGGCCGTGGTGGCGGGGGGCCGGCTGGTGCTCGTCGACGACGGTTCGGTGACCGCGTACGACACGGCCGACGGCCGGCGGCGGTGGCGGGTGGCGCTGCCCGGGGACGGTCTGGTCGCGGGTGACGCCGGCGACGAGGTGCCGCGGTGGACGGTGGCGGTGGCACGCGGCACCGTGCTGATGAGCGGGCCCGGGCTGCGCACGATCGATCTGCGCACCGGCCGCGGGGGCTGGCGGCTGGACCCCGACCAACTGCCCTCCGGCACGGGCGACGAGGCGGCGTTCGGCGCCCCCGCCGTGGCGGACGGCGTCGCCTACCTCACGGTCCTGGGCACGCATGTGTTCGCCATCGATCTGGCGTCCCATCATGTGCGGTGGAGGTGGAAGGCGGACACCGACCTCGCCGCGCCGCTCGCCCGCACCGCGGTGGCCGACGGGCTGGTCTTCCCGCCGTCCTCCGACAGCCGTGCCGCCGCGGTCGCGGTGGACCGCCGCACCGGACGGACGCGGTGGACCCTGCGCGACTCGTCCGGCTCCGTACTCGGCACCACGGAGCCGCTGGTGGGCCAGGGTCGGCTCTACGTCGTACGAGGCAAGTCGATCCGGGCGCTGCCGCTGACCTGAAGCCGACGAGCACGGTCCGCGGGCACGGTCCGCGAGCGCGGCGCGCGGGCACGGTCCGCGAGCACGGTGCGCGGGCGCGGTGCGCGGGCCGAACAACATGCCGGAGCCGGTCTTCGGTTGACTTAAACCTTGGTTGATATCGGAGTCTCGGGACGCGGGCGGGCGATCCACCCGCCCCGCCGATCACAAGGACTCCGATATGTCACATACACAGCAAGCTCCCGGCGACGCTCCGCCCACCTCACCCCGGCTGGCGGTCCTCGCCGCCGTGGTCACGCTCGGCTCCATCATGTCGGTGCTGGACACCACGGTGGTGAACGTCGCCATCAACCCGCTGGCCCAGCGGTTCGACGCCCCGCTCCCCACGGTCCAGTGGGTGTCCTCCGGCTACTCCCTGGCCCTGGCCGCGGTGATCCCGGTGACGGCCTGGGCGATCCGGCGGTTCGGCACCAAGCGCGTCTACATGACGGCCATCGCGCTGTTCACCCTGGGCTCCCTGCTGGCCGGAACGGCGTGGTCGATCGAGTCGCTGGTGGCCTTCCGGATGGTGCAGGGGCTGGGCGGCGGCATGATCGTGCCGACCGGGATGACGATCATGATGCAGGCGGCCACCCCGGAGACCATGGGCCGCATCATGAGCATCATGGGGATTCCCATCCTCATCGGCCCCGTGAGCGGACCGGTGCTGGGCGGCTGGCTGGTGGACTCCTTCTCCTGGCGCTGGATGTTCACCATCAATGTGCCCGTCGGCGTCACCGCCCTGGTCGTCGCCGCCCGCGCGCTGCCACGCGCCGTGGGAGCCCCCGGCCAGCGGTTGGACATCCCGGGCCTGCTGATGCTCTCCCCGGGCCTGGCCGCGCTGATCTACGGCCTGTCCACCGGCGCGGAGCACCGGGACTTCGGCGGCGTGGGTGTGGTGCTCCCGGCGGCCGTGGGGGCGGCGCTGGTCGTGGGCTTCGTCGTACGGGCCCGTGTCTCCCCGCATCCGCTGATCGATCTGCGGCTGTACCGCGACCGGGCCTTCGCGGCGGGCGCGGGGACGCTGGGCCTGTTCGTCGTCGGCTACTTCGGCAGCATGCTGCTGCTGCCCATGTACTTCCAGGTGGTGCGGGGCGAGAGCGCCACGGCCTCCGGTCTGCTGGGCGCCCCGCTGGGGCTGGCGGCCGGGGTGACCATGCAGTTCTCCGGGCGGCTCGCGGACAAGGTCGCGCCGCGGTGGCTGGTGGCCGGCGGTGTCACCACGGCGGTGCTCGGCATGGGGCTGTTGACCCTGCAACTGTCGGACACCCTCGCCTACTGGCGGGTGGCCGTTCCGCTCCTGGTGCTGGGCATCGGCGTCGGGACAACCATGATGCCGACGATGGCCGCCGCCACCCGCGGGCTCTCGGCGGACGACGCACCCTCGGCCTCGACGGCCCTTCAGATCACCTCCCAGGTGGCCGCCGCGACCGGTGTGGCCTTCTTCTCCGTCACGCTCTCCATCAACGGCGGCGGGACCACCACCCCCACCCACGCCGGGCCGTTCGCCGACACCTATCTCTGGGCCGTGGTCCTTATGCTGGCCGCCGTCCTCCCCGCCCTGCTCCTCCCGCGCCGCCGCCCCACGGCCCCGGCGGCGGCGAACGCCCCCACCGAGGAGCGCGCTCCGCAACGCACCTGACGCCGTGTCGGCGCGCCCGCGACTTCCGGCGGCCAATCTTAACCCGGTAAATTTCGTTACCGGGTTAAGATATGCTCCCGATTCCCGCCCACGGCGGGTTCCGCTGTCCATCGATCGTCGATTCGGAGCACGTCATGCGCATCGGTGTCGCCCTGCCCACCGACTTCACCCGGCTGTCACAAGAGGTCAACTCCGTCGACACCCTGATCGGCCAGGTGAAGGAGCTGGCCGACGCCGGGCTGTCCGCCGCCTGGTTCACCCAGCGGTTCGACCACGACGCCATCACGGTGGCCGCTCTGGCGGCCCGCGAGGTCCCCGGCATCGACGTCGGCACCGCGGTCGTACCCATCTACCCGCGCCACCCCATCGCGCTGTCCATGCAGGCCCAGACCGCGCAGGCGGCCTCCCACGGGCGCTTCACGCTGGGCGTCGGGCTCTCGACCAAGTCGTTCGTCGAGCAGACCTACGGGCTCGCGCCGCACTCCAGGGTCCGCCATCTGCGCGAACACCTGGAGGCGCTGCGCTCCTTGCTGGAGACCGGATCGGTGGACTTCAACGGCGAGACACTGGTGGCCAAGACCTCGCTGTCGGCCAGTGTGCCGGGCGCCCGGCCGCGGGTGCCGGTGCTGGTCGCGGCAGCCGCCGGGGAGCATGCCCTGCGCGCCGCCGGCGAACTCGCCGACGGCGCGCTGCCGATCATGTCCGGCCCGCGCACCCTGGCCGAGTACACCGTCCCCACCCTCACGCGCCACACCGAGGCCGCCGGCCGCCCGGCGCCCCGGGTGGCCGTGATCGTCTCCGGTGTCGTGACCGCCGACGTGGCAGGCGCCCGCGCCCGCGCCGAGCAGAACATGGCCCCCTACAAGAACCTCCCCGCCTACCGCGCCGCCCTGGACCGCGAAGGCATCGACAACCCCGTCGACCTCGTCGCGATCGGCGACGAGGAGCTGCTGGCGGCCCAAGTGGCCGCGTACTTCGAGGCGGGCGCCACCGAACTCGTCTACACCCAGACCGCGATCGGCTCCCCCGAGGACGAGCGCCGCACCTGGAAACTCCTCGGCGAGCTGGCGGCGCGGGGCTGACCCCGGCCGCCGCACGGAGGTGGCGGGCAGAAAACGCTGGCGGACCCGCGCAACCCCTCGGCATCATGTCCGGATGCTGATCAGGGAAGCCACACCGCGGGACTGGCCCGCCATCTGGCCCTTCTTCCACGAGACCGTCGCCGCGGGGGAGACCTTCACCTATCCGCTCGACCTCAGCGAGGAGCAGGGCCGCGACTGGTGGCTCCTTGAGCCGCCGAACCGTACGGTCGTCGCCGTGGACGAGGCGGGCACGGTCCTCGGCACGGCGAAGATGAACAACAACCACATGGGCAACGGCGCGCACATCGCGAGCGCCAGCTACATGGTCGACCCGGCCCACTCCGGACAGGGCGTGGGCCGGGCGCTGTGCGCGTACTCACTGGACTGGGCCCGGGCGGCGGGCTTCCGCCGGATGCAGTTCAACGCGGTCGTGGAGACCAATGTGCACGCGGTGCGGCTCTACCGGTCGCTCGGCTTCGAGGTGCTGGGCACGCTCCCGGAAGGCTTCCGCCACCCGACGAACGGATACGTGGGGCTGCACATCATGCACCGCGCACTGTGAAGCGCGGGCCTTGGCCCGACGCCGTGCCGCTCAGCCGGCATCCCGCCGCTGCTGGGCCTCGATCCGGCGCAGTACGGACTCCAGATGTGCCTCGGAGGCGGCCCGGGCCGCCTCCGGGTCGCGGGCCTCGATGGCCCGCAGGATGGCCTGGTGCTCCTCGATGGTCGAGCGCCGGCGGGCGGCGGACAGCGGAGAGGAGCGCCGCCCCGGCTCGCCGATCTCGTACACCCGGTCCAGCAGGCGCAGCAGCAGGGGATTGCGGGTGTACTGCGCGATGGCGCGGTGGAAGGTGCGGTCCAGGTCGGTGAACTCCTGTCGCGACGGCTCGCGCCGCATCGCGTCGAGGAGGGCGTGGAGCTGGACGATGTCGGCGGGCGTCGCGCGCGTCGCCGCCCGTGCGGTCACCGACGGTTCGATACATGCGCGCACCTCCATGACCTGGAGGAGTTCGGCCGTGGCGTCGAGGCCCGCGGCCAGGACGTCGCCGCGCGGGGTGGCTCCAGGGTCGAGGACGACGGTGCCCGCGCCGGGGCGGCGGGCGACCAGCCCGCGGGAGGCGAGCGCGCGCAGCGCCTCGCGGACCGAGCCGCGGGAGACCCCGAGGCTCTCCGCGAGCTCCCGCTCGGGGGGAACCCGCGAGCCGGGCGGCAGCTCACCGCTGAGGATCAGCCGCTCCAGACCGACGGCCAGCGCGTCCGGCCTCGACAGGGTGGAGTGCCGCAGTTGCCGCCAGTCCATTTTTTGGTTCTCAGCCTTCTGACGATCCGGTCGGTGGTTCAGGCTCTCATATCGCGAAGAAGCCGGAGCAAGGCGATTTAACCAGGTGGTGACGGTGCGGAAACCAGGCGCCCGGGGCCGCCGCACTAGCGTCACCTGACATCGAACTTGGTCCTACCAATGGACCAATCCGCGTTTCTGCGCCATGCTGGGCCGCACCGCGCCGGCCCGTCTCACCCTCACCTCGTCTCCCCCTCGGTCCCCCTCAGTAAGGCAAGACAGCCATGCGCCCACGCCGCCTGCCCCTGTCTCTTCCACACCGGGCCGCCACCGCCCTCCTCAGCTGCGCGGTGCTCGGCGCCGCCACCGGCTGCGCCTCCCTGGCCACTCCCGCGACCGAGACCGGGCCGGACCGGATGGCCGACACCCGGCCCGTCCGCGACGGCGGCACGCTCACCGTCGCGCTCAAGTCCGACCCGGACAAACTCGACCCGACCCTGGCCAGCACCGCCGTCGGCCGGACCGTGTTCTCCGCCATGTGCGAGAAGCTGTACGACGTCGACCAGGACAACCAGGTCGTACCGCAGCTCGCCGCCGAGCTGCCGAAGACCACCGACCACGGACGCACCGTCACCATCCGGCTCCGCAAGGGCATCCGGTTCGCCGACGGCACACGCCTGGACGCACGGGCCGTCAAGACCTCCCTCGAACGGCACAAAACACTGTCCGGCTCCACCCGCGCGGGCGAACTGAAGCCCGTGACCGGTGTGAGCGCCATCGGGGACGACACGGTCCGGCTGCGGCTGAGCGAGCCGTACGTCCCCCTGCTCTCGCTGCTCGCCGACCGCTCGGGGATGGTGATGTCCCCCAAGGCGCTCAAGACCTACGGCGACCGGTTCGCGAGCCACCCCACCTGCGTCGGCCCGTTCCGCTATGCGGAGCGGGTCGTGGGCGACCGGATCGTGCTGCGGAAGGACCCGTACTACTACGACGCGAAAAAGGTCCACCTCGACCGGGTCGTCTACCGGACCATCACCGACGGCAACGTCCGGATGGCGAATCTGCTCTCCGGCGATATCCAGGTCGGCGACCAGATGGACCCGGTCCAGGTCGGCCGGGCGCTCACCGAGCCGGGGTTGCAACTGTTCCACTCGCCCTCGCTCGGCTACTACGGGCTGACCCTCAACATCGGCAACACCAAGGGCGCCGGGGAGCCGCCGGGCCGTATCGACACCCCGATCGCCCGCGACGTACGGGTGCGCGAGGCATTCGACCTGTCCCTGGACCGGGCGCTGATCAACAAGATCGTCTTCCAGGGGATGTACCGGCCCACCTGCGGCCCGCTCCCCGAGGGCACCCCCTACGCCGCCGCGGCCGACTGCCCCGCCGCCGACCCCGCGAGGGCCGGACGGCTGCTGAAACAGGCCGGGGTGTCCACCCCGGTCAAGGTGCAACTGCAGGTCAGCACCACACCGGAGGACAGCCGACTCGGCCAGGTCGTCCAGGCCATGGCCAAGGAAGCGGGCTTCGAGGTGACCCTGCGGCCGACCGAGTTCGCCACCGGACTGCAACACGCCCGCTCCGGCGACTTCCAGGCGGCCACCACCAACTGGTCCGGCCGGCTCGACCCGGCCGGAAACATCGACGCGTTCGCCGGTACGGGCGGCGCCCAGAACTACGGCGGCCTGTCCGACCCCGCCATCGACAAGCTCATCGCCGACGGACACTCCACCGCCGAGGTGACCGACCGCAAGAAGATCTACGAACGGCTCGTGGCAGCCGTCCGGGACCGGCACACCGTGCTCTATCTCATCCAGCCCAACAACTACGTCTCCGCCACCAAGGACATCGCCGGTCTGCGCGTCCTCGGCGACGGCCTGATCCGCGTCAAGGAAGCGGGCTATACGAAGGGAGACGGCTGATGTCCCGGCTGATGCCCCGCTATCTGCTGCGCCGCGTCGGCGAGTCACTGATCACCCTCTTCCTGGTCAGCATCGTGGTCTTCGCCGGCGTACGGGCCCTGCCCGGCGACACGGCCACCGCCCTGGCCGGAGAGGAGGCCACCCCCGAGGCGATCGCCGAGATCCGCCGTGCCTACGGACTCGACGACAACATCGTGGTCCAGTACCTGCGCTATGTGCGCCACGCCCTCACCGGCGACCTGGGGACCTCCTCCCGTACCGGCCTCCCGGTGCTGGACTCCGTCCTGGACGCCCTGCCCGTCACCCTGGAACTGTCCGCGCTGGCGCTGCTGCTCGCCGTCCTCGTCGGCGTCAGCGCCGGGGTCGTGGCGGCGGTGCGGCGCGGCAGGCCCGAGGAGTGGCTGGTGAACGCCCTGGCGCTGCTCGGGCTTTCGATCCCCGCCTTCTGGCTGGGCATCGTGCTCATCCTCACCTTCGCCATCGCCGTCCCCGTGTTCTCCGCCTCCGGCTTCGTCCCCTTCGGCGTCGACCCGGTGGAAAACCTGCGGCATATGGTGCTCCCGGCCATCGTCCTCGGCTCCGGCCTCGCGGCGGTCGTCATGCGGCAGACCCGCGCCGCCATGCTCGGCTCGCTGTCCGCCGACTACATCCGCACCGCACGCGCCAAGGGCCTCACCCGGCGCCAGGTGATCGGCTCGCACGCGCTGCGCAACAGCCTGGTCACCGTCGTCACCGTCCTCGGCCTGCAACTCGGCCATCTCATCTCGGGCGCGGTGGTCACCGAGCAGATCTTCGTCCTGCCCGGCTTCGGCAAGCTCACCATCGACGCGGTGTTCTCCCGGGACTACGCGATGGTCCAAGGCGTCGTGCTGTTCACCTCCGCCGCCTACATCCTGGTCAACCTGCTGGTCGACCTGGCCTATTCGCTGATCGACCCCCGCATCCGGCTCGGAGGTGCCCGGTGACCGTCGTGGACAACCCGGCCCCCACCGCCCCCGCCACCGGCGAACCCGCCACCGCGCCCGGTGCGCCGCTCTCCCCGCTCCGGCCGCTGCTCCGCAATCCGCTCGCCCTCACCGGTGCCGTCGCCGCCGCGATCCTGGTGCTGATCGCCCTGTTCGCGCCGCTGATCGCGCCGTACGACCCCACCCGGCCCGACTTTGCCACCGCTCTCGACCCGCCGAGCTGGGCACACTGGCTCGGCACCGACGACCTCGGCCGCGACCAGCTCTCCCGGGTCATTCACGGGGTGCGGGCCTCCCTCCAGATCGGGCTGCTCGCGGTGGCGCTGGCCTTTGCCGTCGGCGTGCCCCTCGGCCTCGCCGCGGGCTACTACGGACGC
This sequence comes from Streptomyces sp. NPDC020845, assembly GCF_044334165.1. Taxonomy (NCBI): domain Bacteria; kingdom Bacillati; phylum Actinomycetota; class Actinomycetes; order Kitasatosporales; family Streptomycetaceae; genus Streptomyces; species Streptomyces sp. NPDC020845. Next base: position 336,765 of record NZ_JBIRSJ010000001.1, read on the forward strand.
CTCGCCGACTCCGTGGTCTCCCGGCTCACCGACACCCTGCTCGCCTTCCCGTTCCTGGTGCTGGCGGTCGGCCTCGCCACCATCCTCGGACCCTCACTGCTCAATGCCACGATCGCCATCGGGGTGTCCCAGATCCCCGCCGTCATCCGCATCACCCGGGCGGAGACGCTGCGCCTCAAACACCTCGACTACGTCGCCGCGGCCGTCGCCAACGGCGGTGGCGACCGGACCGTGCTCTTCCGGCACATCCTGCCCAACTCCCTGTCGGCGCTCACCGTCCAGGCCACCGTCGGCATCCCCAGCGCCATCATCGGCGAGGCGCTGCTGAGCTTCCTCGGCCTCGGCGTCCAGCCCCCGTCGCCCTCGCTCGGGGTGATGCTCTCCAGCGCCCAGGCGTATATCGCCGCCGCACCCTGGATGGCCGTCTTCCCGGGCCTGGCGATCGTCGCCGCGACCCTCGCGTTCAACCTGCTCGGCGACGGGCTGCGCGACATCCTCGACCCCCGCGGAGACAGCCGATGACCATCCATCCCGCCCCCGCGCTCAGCGTCCGGGACCTGTCCGTCGTCTTCCGTACGCCCGACCGCCCGGTGCACGCGGTCGACGGTCTTTCGTACGACGTGGCCGCCGGCGAAGTCCTGGCCGTCGTCGGCGAGTCCGGCTGCGGCAAGTCCGTGACCTCCACCGCCGTCATGGGTCTGCTGCCGCCGACCGCCGAGGTCACCGGTTCGGTACGGCTCGGCGGCCGGGAACTGGTCGGGGCCACCGACAGGGAACTGCGGGACGTCCGCGGCAAGGAGATCGCGATGATCTTCCAGGAGCCGATGACCTCGCTCAACCCCGTTCTCACCATCGGCCGCCAGGTACGCGAAGTCCTCAGCCGCCACCGGGGGATGAGCCGCCGGGAGGCCCGCGACCACGCCGTCGAACTGCTCGACCTCGTCGGCATCCCCGCCCCCGGCAGCCGCGCCCGCGACTACCCCCACCAGCTCAGCGGCGGTATGCGCCAACGGGTCATGATCGCCATCGCCATCGCCTGCGACCCCGCCGTCCTGATCGCCGACGAACCCACCACCGCCCTCGACGTCACCGTCCAGGCGGGCATCCTGGAGGTCCTGCGGTCCCTGCGGGAGCGGCTCGGCACCGCGATCGTCCTGATCACCCATGACCTGGGCGTGGTCGCCGACATCGCCGACCAGGTGCTGGTGATGTACGCGGGGCGCGCCGTCGAACAGGCCCCCGTGGACGACCTGTTCGCCGATCCGCGCCACCCCTACACCCGCGGCCTCCTGGGCGCCGTGCCCGTCCGCGACCGCCCGGCCGCCCACGAGGGCAGACCACGGCTCCAGGAGATCCCCGGACTCGTCCCGAGCCTTGGCGAACAGCCCGACCGGTGCACCTTCCAGCCCCGCTGCGCGGCCGCCGACCAGCAGTGCGCCACCGCCCGGCCCGCCCTGCGGCCGCTACGGGACGGACACCACGCCGCCTGCTGGCACCCCGTACAGACGCCCACGCCCCACCGGCCCAAGGAGGCCGCCCAGTGAACACCGCAGCCGGCCTCATGACTCACCCCCCTGCTCTCGATATCCAGGGCCTCACCCGCTACTTCACCGGCGGCAACGGCACCGTCAGGGCCGTCGACGGCGTCAGCCTCACCATCGGCCGGGGCGAGATCGTCGGCCTGGTCGGCGAGTCGGGCAGCGGCAAGTCCACCGTGGGACGGTGCGCCGTACGGCTCGACCGGCCCACCGGCGGCACCGTACGGATCAACGGCCGCGACATCACCCGCCTGTCCCGGCGCGCGCTGCGCCCGCTGCGCAAGGACTTCCACCTCGTCTTCCAGGACCCGTCCTCCTCGCTTGACCCCCGGATGACCGTGGGCGCCATCGTCGCCGAACCCCTGCGGCTGCACCGCATCGCCTCCGGCGACGCCCTGCGCGAGCGGGTCGCCGCGCTGCTCGCGCAGGTGGGGCTGCGCCCCGAACACGCCCGGCGGCGCCCGCACGAGCTCTCCGGCGGCCAGCGGCAGCGCGTCTCCATCGCCCGCGCCCTGTCCGTGGACCCGCAGCTGCTGGTGGCCGACGAGCCGACCTCGGCGCTCGACGTCTCCGTCCAGGCGTCCGTGCTCAACCTGCTGGCGGACCTCCAGCGGGACCGGCGGTTCGGGTGTCTGTTCATCACCCACGACCTGGCCGCGGTCGAATACCTCGCCGACCGGATCGCCGTCATGTACCTCGGACAGCTGGTGGAGCAGGCCCCGGCCGCCGAACTGTTCGCCGACCCCAAGCACCCCTACACCCAGGCGCTGCTGTCCGCCGCCCCCGTGCCCGACCCGCCCCGGCAGCGGACCCGAGCCCGGATCCTGCTCAGTGGGGAACTGCCCAGCCCGCTGGACCCGCCGGCGGGCTGCCGCTTCCACACCCGTTGCCCGCTCGCCACCGACCGGTGCCGCACCGAGCCCCCTGCCCTGCGGGAGCTGCCCGGCGGCGCGCGGCAGGTCTCCTGCCACCTGGTGGCCGACGACGGCACCGCCCCGGACGCCTCGGCCCCGGTCCCTGCCCGCTGACCAGGGCCCGCCGATGTAAGCCCGCCTCGCCCGCACCCGCACCCAGGTGGAACGATCAAGCCGTACCGAGACCAGGAGAGCCCCGTCATGTTCACCACCCGCCCCACCCTCCAGGGCACCCACGGCATGGTGTCCTCCACCCACTGGCTGGCCTCCCAGTCCGCCATGGCCGTCCTGGAGGACGGCGGCAACGCCTTCGACGCGGCCGTGGCCGCCGGGTTCGTGCTGCATGTCGTCGAACCGCATCTGAACGGACCGGCCGGCGAGGTGCCGATCATCCTCGCCCCGGCGGGCTCCGCCCCCACCGTCCTGTGCGGACAGGGCCCCGCCCCAGCCGGGGCCACCATCGACCACTACACCTCGCTGGGCCTCGACCTGGTCCCGGGCACCGGCCCGCTCGCCGCGGCCGTGCCCGGCGCGTTCGACGCCTGGATGCTGCTGCTCCGCGACCACGGCACCAAGCAGCTCGCCGAGGTCCTGAAGTACGCGATCGGCTACGCCGAAGGCGGCCATCCCGCCGTCGAACGCGTCGGCGAGACGGTCGAGACCGTACGGGAGCTCTTCGAGACCGAGTGGACCACCTCGGCCGGGCTGTATCTGCCCGGCGGCAAGGCCCCGGCCCCCGGGCGGCTGCTGAAGAACCCCGCCCTCGCCGCGACCTGGCGGCGGCTGCTCGCCGAGGCGGAAGCCGAAGGCCCCGGCCGCGAGGCCCGGATCGACGCGGCCCGCAGGATCTGGCGCGAGGGCTTCATCGCCGAGGCGCTGGCCGAGGCCGCCGCCCGGCCCACCATGGACTCGTCCGGGGAGCGCCACGCCGGCACCCTCACCCGCGACGACCTCGCCGCCTTCTCGGCCGGCTACGAGCCCCCCGCCACCTACGACTGGAACGGCTGGACGGTGTGCAAGGCCGGGCCCTGGAGCCAGGGCCCGGTGTTCCTCCAGCAACTGGCCCTGTTGCCGCCCGGCCTGACCGCCGGCGACTACGGAACCCCCGACTATCTGCACACCCTCATCGAGGGCGGCAAACTGGCCATGGCCGACCGCGAGGCCTGGTACGGCGACGCCGCCGACGTCCCGCTCGACGACCTGTTGTCCGCCCCGTACAACGACGAGCGCCGGGCGCTCATCGGCGAGCGCGCCAGCCACGAGCTGCGGCCGGGGCGGCCCGGCGGCCGCGAGCCGCGCCTGAGCAAGCAGGCCCTGGCCGCGGTCGCGCGCGCGGCGTCGCACGCCCCCGGGCCCGCCACCGCGCCCGGCGCGGGGGAGCCCACCGTCGGCCCCGACGGCACCACCCGCGGCGACACCTGCCACCTCGATGTCGTCGACCGCTGGGGGAACATGGTCGCGGCCACCCCCAGCGGCGGCTGGCTGCAGTCCAACCCCGTGATCCCGGAGCTCGGCTTTCCGCTCGGCACCCGCCTGCAGATGACCTGGCTGGACCCCGGGCTGCCGGCCTCCCTCACCCCCGGCCGCCGCCCCCGCACCACGCTCACCCCCTCCCTCGCCCTGCGCGACGGCACCCCCGTGATGGCCTTCGGCACACCGGGCGGCGATCAGCAGGACCAGTGGAGCACCCACTTCTTCCTCGCCGTCGCCCTGCGCCCGCCCGTCCGTTCCGGGCTCGATCTGCAAGGCGCCATCGACGCGCCCAACTGGCACCAGGAGAGCTTCCCCAGCTCGTTCCACCCGCGAGCGATGGCGGCGGGGAAGGTCGTGATCGAGTCCCGGATCGGCGAGCCGGCCATCGCCGAGCTCCGCCGCCGCGGCCATGACGTCACGGTCGGCGGCGCCTGGACCGAGGGGCGGCTGTGCGCGGTCGCCCGCGACCCCGACACCGGTGTCCTCCTCGCGGCCGCCAACCCGCGCGGCGCCCAGGGGTACGCCGTGGGCCGATGACAGCGGCCCCGGGCCGGGTGAGCGGTGGCCCGGCCCGGGGCAGGAATCCGGCCGGCCCGGGCGAGGAGTGGCCTGGTCGGGGCCGGGAGCGTGCTGGCCGGGCGGGTGTCGGTGGCGTGCCTTACGGTCGTCCCATGACCACGTCCGACGATGTCCGTGCAATCGCGCTGTCGCTCCCCGAGACGACGGAGAAGACCGCCTGGTCCATGCCCACCTTCCGGGTCGCCGGGAAGATGTTCGCCACGCTCCCCGAGGACGAGACCTCGATGGCCGTCAGATGCCCCAAGGAGGAGCGCGACGAGCTGGTCCTCGCCGAGCCGGAGAAGTTCTGGATCGCCTCCCACGAGGCGAGCTTCGCCTGGGTGCGGGTGCGGCTCGCCGCGGTGGACGACAAGGACGAGCTGCGCGACATCCTCGTCGACTCCTGGCAGCAGGCCGCGCCGCCCAGGCTCCTGGAGGAGCGGGCCGGGAAGGCGCGGCGATGAGCCCTCGGCGTGGGCGGGCCGTCAGCCGATGCCGGCCAGGCCCTTCGCGGTCTGCCGGGCCCGGCCGCGGGAGACCCTGAGCGGATCCCAGTCCGGCCCGCGGTCGGGGAGCCGCGACGGGTCTCCCACGACGGCGCCCCGGTGCACCTCTCCCAGCAGCGGGCGGTCCAGCACTTGGGAGGCACATGCCATGCCGCCGGTGGCGGTGCCGCCCACCCCGCTGCCGTACCGGGTGGACTGCCCGACCACATACAGCCCTTCGACGCCGGTGCGCACATCCGGGCGCTTGCCCACGCCGCCCCAGTTGCCAATGCCGTACGGAGTGCCCCCGCTGGCCAGGATGTATCGCTCGTTGGTCAGCGGAGTGGCGGTCTCCAGATGGGTGATGCGGTCCCGGAAGGGGCCGATGACCTTCTCGGCGGTGGCCAGCATCGTGTCGGTGAGCTGCTTCTTCCGCGCCAGATAGGCGGCGTTGCGACGGTAGCGCTCGCCATCGGCCGGGCCCTTGTCCACACCCCAGAACTCAGGGCCGGGCGGGCAGACCGTCATGATCTGGAAGTTGCTGTGACCCGGCGGGCACACATTGGGCGCGCCGGCGTCCTTGACCGAGGCGAAGGAGAAGATCAGCTGAGGAACCTCCCTCATCTGCTCCTCGATCATCCTCGCGTGTGCCCGCTCCAGATCGTCGCTGTCGTGCCACCAGATGTTGGCGTTGGGGATGTCGGGCAGCTCGGTGTCCAGCGCGACGTACAGCGCGGTCAGCGAACACCGCATGGTCGCTTCCCGGGTCTGTCTGACCAGATGGGCGGGGAAGGCCGCCTCCCCGCCGCACAGGTCGAGGACGGTCCGGCGGTAGTCGGCGTTGGAGATCACCACGGGTGCCATGATGCGCTCCCCGTCGGTCAGTTCGACCCCCACCGCCGTGTCGTTCTCGATGAGGATACGAGCCACCGCGGTCCGGGTACGCAGCTCCCCGCCGTGCCCCTCCAGCGCCTCGACCAGGGTGGCCACCAGCACCTGGCCGCCGCCCTCGGGGTAGTAGGCGCCGCGCATGTAGTGGTCCATCAGGCCGGCGTGCACGGAGAAGCCGACGTCGTCGGGCAGCGCCCCGTAGTTTCCGTACTGTGCGGCCAGCAGGGTCCTGGCCTTGGGGGAGAAGCCGCAGTGGTCGAAGACCTTGCCGAGGGACCGCCGACTCCAGCGCGTCACCTCGGGGTTGGCGCGGTAGAGGTCCACGACGGGCTCGCCGAGCACACTCGCCCGGCTCAGCGCGGTCGTGCTCTTGGAGAGATCGATGAATGTGTCGATCCCGGTGGCCTCGCCGGGCAGCGCGCGCTTGAGTCTGTCGCGGTAGTTGTCCCAACCCGAGGGAACATCCAGTGTGGTGGTGGGGGTGATCACCCGGTCGAAGCCGCGCTCGTTGTCCATCGGCCGGAAGCGCACCCGGTCGTCGGCGCCGAGTCCGGAGAGGATGGCCGGAATGATCCCGTCCGTCCCGCAGTCGCCCAGGTAGTGCGTGCCGACGTCGAACTCGTATCTGCGCCGTCTGCGGAAGACGTGTGCGTTTCCGCCCGCCACGTCGTGCTGTTCCAGGACCAGCACCCGGCGGCCGTCGGCGGCGAGATAACCGCCGCACACCAGGCCGCCGATACCGCTGCCGACGATGATCGCGTCATAGCGATCCGGCCGCGCGGTCTGGTGTGAGGTCACATCGGTGGTCATCCCAGTCCCCCTGTACGATGCCGCCTGGACCTCAAGACCAACAGGGGCATATTGGTCCGGTCCAGGACTTAACGACAAGAACCACCTGTTCGTGGGTCAAGTTTGACTGCAATATAGGGCCGGAAGCGCGGGCCAATCGCGGAATCCCATATAAATGTGGGCGGTTGGCCAGACCGAACGGCCGTCGGCCCAGGTGTCGCCTCAGCGGGGTTGGGCGCTCGCTGTCCAGCATGTGGGCCAGGCCGCCGACCGGTTCAGCGCAGGCCGAAGCTGTCCGCCCAGGACATGACGTCCCACGTGGTCACATTGCCGCCGCAGACCACCAGCCCCAGCCGGGCGCCGTCGCCCACCCGCTCCAACACCCGCCGCGCGGCCGGGAGAAGGCAGCCGGCCGCGGGCTCGGCCCAGACCTTCGCGTGCTCGGCGAGGTCGAGCGTGCCCTGCACCGCCTCCGCGTCCGACACCACCAGCACCTCGGTGACCAACGCGGACACATGGTCGTAGGTGAGCTGGGAGACGGACGGCGCGCTGAGCGTGGAGACGATCGAGGAGAGCGCGACCGGCATCGGGCCGCCCGCGGCCAGCGCCTGGGACATGGCCTCGGCCCCTTCGGTCTCCACACCCCAGATCCGCACTCCGGGCCGCCGCGCGTGCAGCGCCGCCGCGACCCCGGCGATCAGCCCGCCGCCGCCGATGCTGACCAGCACATCGGTCAGCTCGGCGGTGTCGGCGGTGTCGTCGGCCAGTTCAAGGCCGACGGTGCCCTGCGCGGCGACCACCACGGGGTCGTCGTAGGGGTGCACCAGCGTCAGGCCCTCGGTCTGCAGCTGCGACATCAACGCGAACGCGCCGCCCATGTCGTCCGTCAGCCGCACCACGGCCCCCGCCTCCTCCGCGATCCGGACGGCGCGTGCGGGCGCCGACCGCGGCATCACGACGGTCGCCTTCACATGCAGGGCGCCGGCCATGACCGCGACCGCGATCCCGTGGTTGCCACCGCTCACCGCCACCACGCCCGCCGCGCGGTCGGCCTCGCTCAGCGACAGGAGCTTCGCCGTCGCCCCGCGCGCCTTGAAGGAGCCGGTGCGCTGCAGCAACTCCAGCTTGGCGGTGACCGGCGCACCGAGCAGAGCGGTGAGGCCCGGGCTCGGTACGGTCGGGGTGCGTACGACATGTCCGGCGATCAGTTCCGCGGCCGACTCGATCGCCTCGATGTCCACGATGCCCATGACGGCAACCACCTTTCCGTGACAGTGCGATCAACACCCTAACCACCCCGCCCGGGCCGTCACGGCGCGTCGCGCAACCCGGTCACCCGCATGGTGATGTTCAGCCGCCCGGTACGCAGCCCGGTGGCCGGGTCGCCGGTGCCCTCGTGGACCTTGGGCACCCCGTGATACACGTACCGCGAGGGGCCGCCGAAGACGAACAGATCGCCGGACGCCAGCTCGATGTCCGTGTACGGCTTGGTGCGGGTCGCGGTGTTGCCGACCCGGAAGACACAGGTGTCGCCGATGCTCAGCGAGACGACCGGGGCGGAGGACTTCTCGTCCTTGTCCTGGTGCATACCGAGTTTGGCCTGGCCGTCATAGAAGTTGATCAGCGCCGTATCGGGGGTGTAGTCGGCCGCGGCCGTCTCCTCCCCCTTGTTCGGGTACGCCTCCGCCAGCGCCCGGCGGCCCAGCTCCACCATCCAGCCGGGGAATTCCGCGGCCCGGGCGCCGTTCACATCGTCGGCCGTACGGCTGTACCGGTACGGCAGCCAGTGCCAGCCGACGCATACGGTCTGTACGGACATGACGCCTCCGCTGGGCAGCCTGGTGCGCCGGATCGGGACGGGCCCCTGGGCCCAGGCCCGGCAGGCGGCGACCAGCTCACGCTGTTGTTCCAGCGTGAGCCAGTCGGGCACATGCACCGCGCCCGGTGCGACCTCCCTGCGGGGGCGTGGGATCAGAGCACTCATGCCCCTCCCTCCCGCTCAGTCCTGGCGCGCTTCCACGCGCGGGCTTCCCTCGTCGCGGCGCGGCTCCTCAGTCCAGCCCGCGCAGCGCGCCAGGACACGCTCATGCGGCCTCGTGGGCCAGCAACTGCTGCTTGCGCTCCAGGCCGCCGGCGTAGCCGGTCAGCGAGCCGTTCGCGCCGATCACGCGGTGGCAGGGGCGCACCACCAGCACCGGGTTCGCGCCGAGCGCCGTGCCCAGGGCGCGCACCGCCGCGCGCGGGGCGCCGATCTGCTCGGCGAGCCGGCCGTAGGTGGTCGTGGTGCCGTACGGGACGGCGTCCAGGGCCTGCCACACCCGCTGCTGGAATGCGGTGCCTCGGGTCACGTACTCGATGTCGAACCGGGTCCGGCCGCCGTCGAAGTACGCGCGCAGCTGGGAGACGATCTCGGCGAACGCCTCCGGGGACCGCTGCCAGCCCTCCTGGACGACCGCGCCGCCCTTCTGGCCGGGCATGGACAGGGAGGCGAGCGCGGTGCCGCCCTTGGCGGTCTTCGACTCCTCGCCCACCAGCAGCAGTTCGCCCAGCGGGCTGTCGACCGTCGTGTAGACCGTCATCGGTCTTTCCTTTCGTGTTCATGCTCGTGTTCATGCTCGTGTTCGTGCTCGTCGTGCTCGTCGTGCTTGTCGTGCTTGTCGTACGTCTTGTGCGTATCGCGCTTGGTGAAGTCGCCGCGGTCCTTGGCGGCGTTCCAGAAGTGGTGCATGGCGTAGCTGCGCCAGGGCCGCCAGCCCTCGGAGTCGACCGCCGCGGCGCCCGTCGCCCGCATTCCGGCCCGTACGGCCACATCCGAGGTCAGCAGCACGTCCGGGTCGCTCAGCGCCCGCATACGGATGTAACCGGCCGTCCAGGGGCCGACGCCGCGCAGGCCCAGGAGCGCCTTTTCGGCCTCGTCCCGGTCGGCGCCGAGGTCGAGCCGGACGGCGCCGTCGGCGAGCGCCGCGCTGACGGCGCGCACGGTGTCGCGGCGCGAGTCCGGCATCCCGAGCTCGCCCAGCGCCGCCTCGGCCAGCCGCTCCGCGCTCGGGAAGAGCCGGGTCAGCCCGCCGCTCGGCGTGCGCAGCGGCTCGCCGTACGCAGCCAGCAGCGCCTCGCCGAGCCTGCGGCCTGCGGCCACCGAGACCTGCTGGCCCAGCACCGCGCGGACCGCCAGCTCATGCGGATCGGCCGCGCCGGGCGCGCGCAGCCCCGGCCGCAGGGTGACCAGCGGGGCGAGCGCGGGGTCCGCGCCCAGCCGCTCGCCGACCGCGTACGGGTCGGCGTCCAGGTCGAACAGGCGGCGCACCCGCTGGGTGGCGGTGGTCAGATCGCGCAGATCGCCCAGGTGCAGCCGGCACTCCAGCCAGCCGCCCGCGCCGGGTGCCTCGCCGACCTCCGCGATCCCGGCGCCGTTCGGCAGCCGCAGGGCGCGCCGGTAGACGCGGGCGCCTCGCTCGCCGGTGATCTCCTCGACGCCCGCGAGGGCGCGGGCGCCCAGATAGTCGAAGACCTCGGCGGAGGCGTACGGGCCGCGGAAGGCGAGCCGCAGCGGTATCCCGGCCGCGCCGTCCTGGGAGCCGACCGGACCGAAGCGCGCGCCCTGCCCGGGGCGGGCGGCGCGCAGCTCGCTGGGTGTGGCGGCGTAGATCTCGCGGATGGTGTCGTTGAACTGCCGCACGCTGGCGAACCCGGCCGCGAAGGCGATCTCGGCGGCCTGCATGGAGGTGGTCTGGAGCAGGATCCGCGCGGTGTGACCGCGCTGGGCCCGCGCGAGCGCGAGCGGGCCCGCGCCCAGCTCGGCGTTGAGCTGGCGCTGCACCTGCCGGGAGCTGTAGCCCAGCCGCCCGGCGAGCCCGGCTACGCCTTCGCGGTCGACGACGCCGTCACCGATCAGCCGCATCGCCCGGCCGACCACATCGGCCCGGGTGTTCCACTCCGCGGACCCGGGCACCGCGTCCGGGCGGCAGCGACGGCAGGCCCGGAAACCGGCGCCCTGGGCCGCGGCCGCGGTCGTGAAGAAGCGGACGTTCTTGCGCTTGGGCGTGTTCGCGGGGCAGCTCGGCCGGCAGTAGATGCCGGTCGTGGAGACGGCGAGGAAGAACTCGCCGTCGAACCGGGAGTCGCGGCTGCACACCGCCTCGTACTTGCTGTCGTCGGTCATCACCCCTCTACTGTGCGACAGGGAGCGGTGCGGTGCTGGCGGGAATCGGACATGGCACCGTGCGTGGCTGCCGGGAGCCGGCGTCTGGCCGGCGAGCAGCAGCCGCGCGTCGACGGGGGGATCCAGCGGCGGGTTGAGACCGTCCGCGAGGCCGTCGTCCCGGGCCCGCAGCAAGGTCTCGGTGAGCCCGTCGAGCAGCTGGGCCTGGGTGTCCTTCTGGATCGCGGCGAGCGAGGGAGCCGAGGCCGCGCGGGCGGCGAAGGCGACGTAGACGCGGCACTCGACGCGGCGTTCCTCGTCCAGCGGCAGCAGTTCGCTCAGGACCTGGGAGAGGTTCTGGGCGCCCCCGCCTTCCAGCCGCAGGGCGCCGATCCGGCGGAGCGTCCGGTCGACGACATGGCGGAAGGCGAACGCCGGATCGGCTGCTCCAGAAGTACGTCATCAACCCGCCGGTGCGGCTGCCGCTGCACATGGGGGTGATGCCCCTGGGCTACGCCTTGCTCGAGACGCGCGGGCGGGCGAGCGGCAAGCCGCGGCGCACCCCGGTCGGGAACGGCAAGGTCGGCATCCGCTGCGCGCGCTCAACGCCGTCGTCGTCAAGGCCATGAGCACCGACCCAGTGGTCGTCCGCGTTCAACTCGACCCCGTCGTACGGTCCGACACCGTGCCCCGCCGCCGCGCGGGTGCACGGGGGTGACCACTCAGCCGACCGGCGCGAGCCCGGCCGTCGGCCGGTAGGCGTAGCAGCGCCGCAGCCAGCGGGCCCGGTCCTCGGGGAGCGGCTGGAACGGCACCCGGCGGTGCAGCACGCGGCGGTTGTCGAAGATGTGGAACCCGCCCTCCTCGACCAGCACCGGAGTCCCCGGCAGGGCGGCAGCGTGGTGCTCGAGGTCCGCCAGCGCCTCGCGCGCCTCGTCGGTGAGGCCGGTGAGCCTGCCGGGGCCGTAGCGCAGCGCGGGGTTGCCGTCCGGGAGGGTCCAGAGCATGGGGACACCGCTGCGGCTCAGCGGCCTGCCGTCGTCGTCGGTGGTGTACGACTCGGGCGCGGTCACCGTGAAGTCGGGGCGCCGCAGCGCCTCGGCCGTCCGGGCCGGCAGCGCCTCGAGGAGGGTGTCGACGGGCAGCAGATCCGTGGGCACCTGCTCGTCGTTGCGCATGCCGATGAAGGACAGGTAGTGGGGGATGGCCTTGGCGGGGTGTGCGTCCGGCCGGTGGTCGAGTACCGAGTCGTCGGTGTGCCAGTCCAGCGGCTGTGCGTAGCCCCAGGAGGTGAGGGTGCGGGCCGATGCCGTGCGCGGCGCCACGTTTCTGATCAGGCGGCCGTCGTTCTCCCACGGGTAGGCGATCGGCGTGAGCCCGAGCAGGCGCAGGATGCCGAAGTGCACCAGGTTGGGCGTCCTCAGGAGCGATTCGTCGCAGAAGCCCTCCCGGGGTGTGGGCACGGGTTCGTGGGGGCCGGGCAGATTGGCCAGGGTGAGCCATGCGGTGGGGGAGTGCCGCCACTGCGCGAGCGCGTCCAGGATCTGCGCGGGCAGATGGTTGCGCAGCTGCTTGGCGCCGTACTCCAGATACAGGTCGAGGCCGGTGTCGGGCACGGCGTCGCCGAGTTCGGTGACCGCGTCCAGGGCGGCCCCCGCCGCGGACTTGGACGAGTCCGGGATGTGCAGGGTGTGGCTACGGCTACGGCTCTTGGTCATGATCTTGACCCTACGAACACCTCGCTCTCACGTTCGTCTTATGTGGAAGATTTGAGCGGATTCTGAGGATGCCGCTCCCCACGGCCGCCGGAGCTTCCCCACGGCCGCCGAAGCCTGCCCACGGCCGTCCGGGCGCGGCGGGGCGGGCGATGTCAGCCCCGTGAACTAACGTGAATCACGGGCGGCTTGCGGGGGGCGGCTCATATGACACCGGGTCTGCGAGCATAGGGGGAATGGTGAACGCGGCTGCTGGGGCAGGGGCGCGCTCGGCGCCGGACGGGGCGGTGCGGGTGCGCATTCTGGGCCCGGTCTCCCTGGAGGCAGACGGGCGCAGAATCGGGCTCGGCCCGCAACAGCGCGTGCTACTCGCCGCGTTGGTGCTGGCGGGCGGACAGGCCGTCAGCAAGAGCCGGCTCATCGAGATGATGTGGACGGGCGAGACGCCGGAAGGTGCCGCCGCGACCTTGCGCACCCATGTGCTGAATCTGCGGCGGCTGCTGGAGCCGACGCGGCGGGCGGGGCTCGGCTTCGAGGTGCTGGTCAGCGCGGGCGGCAGAAGCGAGGCGAGCTACGCGTTACGCCTGCGCGACGGCCAGCTCGACGCGACGCGGTTCGTCGATCTCACCCGGGACGCGCGGCGCGCCATGGCCCACGGGGATGCGCACCGGGCCCTGGCCGAGCTGGACCGGGCGCTCGCCCTGTGGGACGGCACGGCGCTGGGCGAGGTGAGCGAGCAGGACTTCGCCAGACCGGAGGCGACGCGTCTGGAGGAGCTGCGGCTGACGGCCAAGGAGGAGCGGATCGACGCGCTTCTGACGCTGGGCCGGCACGACGAGGCGATCGGCGAGCTCACGGTGCTGATCGGTGAGCACCGCATGCGGGAGCGGCTGTGGTCCCAGCTGATCCTCGCGCTCTACCGGTCGGGCAGACAGGCCGAGGCGCTTGCCGCGTACCGTGAGATCTACCGGATCCTCGACGAGGAGTTGGGGGTGGAGCCGGGGCGGTCGCTGCGCGATCTGCACCAGCGGGTCCTGCTGGCCGACCCGGGTATCGAGCGACGTGCGGAGCCCGCGGCGGCCATGCCCGTGCCGCGGCAGATCCCGGCGGACGTGGCCAGCTTCACCGGCCGCGCGGCGTATCTGCGGCTGCTGGACGCGACGTTGCCCGCGGCGGACCCGGATCCGGCCCAGACCCTGGTGATCTCCTCGGTCACCGGTACGGCGGGCGTCGGCAAGACCACGCTGGCGGTGCACTGGATGCACCGGGTGGCCGGGCGGTTCCCGGACGGCCAGCTCTATGTGAACCTGCGCGGCTATGCCTCCGGATCGCCGGTCACCGCCGACGACGCGCTGAGCCACTTCCTGCGGGCGCTGGGCGTGGCCGCCGTCCGCGTCCCGGAGGACTGCGACGCGAAGGGCGCGCTGTACCGTTCGCTGCTGGCCGGCAAGCGCATGCTGGTGCTGCTGGACAACGCGGCCGAGCTGGAGCAGGTGCGACCGCTGCTGCCGGGCTCCCCGACCTGTCTGGTGGTCGTCACCAGCCGTAACGACCTGCGCGGGCTGACCGCCTTCCACGACGCCCTCCATGTCGACCTCGATGTCTTCAGCGAGGAGGAGGCCATCACCCTGCTGACCCGCACGGTGGGCGAGGAGCGGGTGCGGGCCGAGCCCGAGGCGGCCGCCGAACTGGTCGGGCTGTGCGGCTATCTGCCGCTGGCCCTGAGGGTCTGCGCGGCCAACCTGATCGGCAGCCGCCACCGGCGGATCGCCGATCTGACGCGGGAGTTGCGGGAGGGCAACCGCCTGGCCGCGCTGAACATCGCGGGGGAGCGGCGCCCGGCGGTGCAGGGCGCCTTCGACCTGTCGTACACCGCGCTCCCCGAGGCCGAGCGCGGACTGTTCCGTCTGCTGGGCCTGGTGCCCGGCCCGGATGTGACCGCCGCGGCCGCCGGCGCGCTGATCGGCGCCGAGGAGAAGGAGGCCGAGCGGCTGCTCGACCATCTGGCCGCGCGTCACCTCGTCTCGGCCCATCAGCCGGGCCGCTACCGCCAGCACGACCTGTTGCGGGCCTACGCCCGCGACCGGGCCGACCAGGAGGACGGCGCCGAGGACCGGGACGCCGCCCTGCGCAGGCTGCTGGTGTGGTACCTGTCCACCACCGCCAGGGCGGGACGCCGGCTGTTCGGGCAGTTCTACTCCGGCTTCGTCCCCGACGAGGACGTGCTGAGCGACCCCGTGGTGCGCCCGGTCGAATTCGCCGATCTGCACGAGACCATGACATGGCTGGGCGCCGAGCGCAGCAATCTGCTGTCGGCCATGGACCACGCCGTCGAGTTCGGCCCGTCCGCCTTCACCTGGCAGCTCGCCGACGCCCTGCACGGCCATCTGATGCTCAGCGGGGAGCGCCCGGACTGGGCGCGGGCCGCGCGGGCGGGGCTGCGCGCCGCGGAGCGGGGCGGCAGCCGTTACGGCAGGGCGGCCATGCATGACAGCCTGGGCAATCTCCGCTGGGAGGAGGCCGACTTCGCGGAGGCCGTCGACCACGGCAGCGCGGCCGTGGCCCTGTACGAGGAGATCGGCTACGAGGAGAGCGGGATCGCGAGCGAATGCTGTATCGCCCTGACCATCCTCGGCGCCGCCCAGCGGGAGCTGGGCCGCCTCGACCACAGCCAGCGCTCCCTGACCCGGGCGCTGCGGGTGATCGAAGGCGGGGTGATCGAGGGCGGAGGGAAGCGCCCCCAGGCATCCCCGCTGGCCTACCTGGGCTATGTGCAGGCCGACCGGGGCCGGTTCGACGAGGCCCGTGAGAGGTTCAGCGCGGCCCTCAGCCTCGACCGGGAGACCGGCAGCTTCCTCGCCACGACCCTCGCGCTGCGCGGCCTCGGGCTGGTCCACCGCGTCCGGGGAAGGGCCGGTGAGGCCCGAGCGCACCTGATGGAGACCGTGGACGCTACGGGCACCTGGCCGCGGTTCTCCTACGCCCGGGAGACCGCGCTGGCCGAGTTCGCGGCCCTCTGCCGGGACACCGGCGACTATCAGCGGGCCCTGGAGTACGCGGAACAGGCGCTGCACATCATCCAGCGGACCAAACGCAGCACCTTCGAGGCCGAGGTGCGCAATGTCCTCGCCACGGTGGTGCGCCGGCTCGGCGACCTCCCGGCGGCGGAGGACCACCACCGCGGAGCGCTGGAGGAGGCGCTGCGCACCGGCTGCCGAAGGGAGCAGGCGGCGGCGTACACGGGGCTGGCGGCCGTCCACCGCGAGTTGGGGCGTGACGACGAGGCCCACGCCGAGGCCGAGGCGGCGGCCCGGATCGCCGTCGAGTCCGGCTTCCGGCTCCACGAGGGTGAGGCGCTGACCGTGCTCGGCGCCCTGCATCTGGGCGGCGGCGCGCCCGCCGAGGCGCGGCGGTTCGCGGAGGGCGCCCTCGCGGTCCACCGGGACATCGGATACCGCCTCGGCACGGCCCGCGCCCTGCAGATACTGGGCGACGCGTCGGCCGCCGAGGGCCAACCGCCGGACGCCCACCGGCACCGCGCGGAGGCCGAGCGCATCTGCGCGGACATCGGCGCACCGCCGGGGGAGCGGCTGTGCCCCGTATGACGTCGGCGTTCGCTCCGACGCGGGCCCACCCCCGTGGAGCCCGCGCCGACGCGGTGGTCGTTCCCCCCGTGGGCGACCGTTCCCCAGTGTCGCCGCGGGGCGTGAAAGATGCGTTGAGGCCGCATGGTCTCCCCCGGAGCGGGAAGATTTGGCGTGCACATGACCATCCGCTGCGGAGGGGCATGGAATGAAGACTCCACTGGAGCTGTCGGGGACCGGACACGCCATCGGCTCGCGGATCATACGCAACGCCGATGTCGCCACGTCTCTGGGACTGCCGCAGGACTGGTTCCAGCGGCGCACCGGGATCGTCGAAAGACGTGCCACCGACGCCCACGAGACCGTGGTGACCCTCGCCGGTGAGGCCGTCACCACGGCGCTGAAGGAAGCGCGGCTGGGCCCGGACGACATCGGGCACGAAACCGTACTCCTGCACATCCAGAACGGCCCCACCCATCTGACCCCCTCCGCGGGCGCCGTCCTCAGTGGCCACCTCGGCCTCAAACGCGTCCGAGTGCTGGGCATCGACGGCGCCTGCGCCGAGCCGGTGGCCGCCCTCGAGGTCGCCGAGACCCTGCTCGCCATGGGCCGCTGCCGCCGCGTCATCCTGTCCGCCGCCGCGGACTTCCTCTGGGCCGTCGACCCCAACGACCTCGGCACGGCCGGGCTGTTCGGGGCCGGCGCCGGGGCCGCGATCCTCTCGGCGGAACCGACCCAGGGCACGCCCATGGCCATCCGCGCCATCCGCTGGGAAACCCACTCCGACCAGTGGGAACTGGGCGTGGCGCCGATCCACGCCAAGCACCCGGAGGACTCCGCGGTGAGACTCGAGGTCGGCTACTACACCATGCAGGGCATGGCGCTGGCCCGGTTCGGCAAGAGCACCGTCCCCGGAGTCATCCGCGCCGCCATGAAGGAAGCGGGCTGGCAGCCGGAGGACGTCGATCTCGTGCTCGCCCATCAGCCCAACGTCCGGCTGCTGACGATGGTCTCCCGCGAGCTGGGCTTCCCCGCCTCCGCCGTCCCCACCCCCGTCAGCCACCTCGGCAACATGGGCCCGGCCAGCCTGCTGGTCAACCTCTCCCTGGCCCGGCACGAAGGCAGAATGCCCCCCGGCACCAAGGCCCTGCTCACCACCTTCGGCGTCGGCTTCGCCTGCGGCGCCGCCGCCATCGAGACCTGAGGGGCGGCCATGCCCACGCCACGCCGTGCGGTGGACATCAGCCAGGAGGCGGTGTCCGACCGAGAGGCCCTGAAGCGGTTGATGCGGCCGCTGCACCTGTCCGACGGCTCCCAAGTGCCCTGCGCCCGCATCGGCTCGGGGACCCCGGTCATCTGTCTCCCGATGGTCGCCGAGACCAACTTCGTCTACGCGAGGCAGATTCAGGCCCTCGCGTGCGACCATGAGTTCATCGTCTACGAGCCGAGACTGAGCCGCACCTCACGGGTGGCGGTGGCCGACCGGGCCGAGGAAGTCCAGCTGGTGCTGGACGCCTTGGAGATCGACAGCGCCCATGTGTACGCCTGGAGCGACACCGGGTCCGCGGCCTACCACCTGGCCAAGTCCCGCCCGGACCGCTGCCGTTCCCTGTGCCTGGTCGGCCTGGCCGACCGCTACACCTTCCCCGCGCCGGTGCGGTATCTGGCCAACGTCGCCTACCGCAACCCCGGCGAACGCCTCATCCCGCCGCTGCTCCTGAATCTGCTGCTCGGCTACTACCTCAGCGGCGAGCGCACCCCCGCGGGCTGGGTCCGCCGGGAAGCGCGAGCCATCCCCGGGTTCCTGCGGCTGTTCAAGCACAGCGTGCTGCCGAACCTCATCGAACACCGGCCCGTCGAGGGCGAGATCGCCGTACCCACCCTCGCCCTCTGCGGCGACCGGGACCGACTGCTGACCGTCGACCAGGCCCGCCGAATGGCCGGGCTCATCGGCCCGCACTGCGACTTCAAGGTCGTCCCGGGCGGCGAACACTTCCTTCCCTACGCCACCCCGGAGCCGGTGAACAGCGCCCTCCGCGACTTCTACGCCTCGCTGGACGGCATGGCGGGCCCGGGAGACATGGAAGGAGCGGAAGGCGCGGGCGGTGTAGACAGCGCGGGCGGCGGGCGGGCGGCCCTTCCGGATACCTGAGAGAGGTGACTTCGCCATGCCGGGCACACCGGACGCGGACCTGCTCGACGAGCTGTACCACCCGTCGAACCGGCCGGACCCGTATCCGGTGCTGCACCGGATACGGGAAGCCTCGCCGTTCCGCTTCGCGGGTGGCCGCGGCGTCGTGGTCGCACGGCACCGCGACTGCGCCAGGCTGCTGCACGACCCCCGGCTCAGCGCGGACCGGATCAGCCGGGGCGCGGATGTCATCAGCCGCCGCCCGGTCGTACCGTCCTTCCTGTCGATGGATCCCCCCGACCACACCCGACTGCGCCGGCTGGTGTCCCGGGCCTTCACCCGCAAGGCGGTGACCGCCCTGGCACCGCGCATCCGGCAGATCGCCGAGGAACTGGCCGCGGACCTCGGCGGACCGGACCGGTTCGATCTGATCTCGCAATTCGCCCACCCCCTGCCGTCCCGTGTCATCGGCGAACTGTTGGGCGTGCCCGCCGAGGACCGGGAGAAGATCCAGGACTGGGTCGACCGGCTGACCCGGGTGGCGTTCGACCCGCCGCCCCAGCAGTTCGCGGACCCGGACAACGACCGGCTGGTGCGGGCCACCGCGACCGAGTTCAACCGCTACTTCCACGCCTGGTTCGAGGAGTGCCGCCGCGCCCCGCGCCCGGGCCTGCTCTCCGAGCTCGTACATCTGGAGCACCAGGGCGACCAGCTCACCACCGACGAACTGGTCTCCACCTGCACGCTGCTCCTGACGGCCGGCTACGAGACGACGGTGAGCCTCATCGCCCACTGCTATCTGGCCCTGCTGCGCGACCCCGAGCAGATGGCCGAGGTACGGGCGGACCCCGCCCTCGCCGCGGCGGCCGTCGAGGAGACCCTGCGCTACGACCCTCCGGTCCAGCTCACCAACAGATTCCTGCTGGAACCCATGCGCATCGGTGATGTCGATCTGCCCGCGGGGAGCGAGGTGTGCTTCCAGTTGGGGGCGGCGGGCCGTGATCCGGAGGTGTTCCCGGACCCGGACCGCTTCGACATCCACCGCGGAGCCGACCACCATCTGGCCTTCGGCGCCGGCCCGCACTTCTGCCTGGGCGCGCCGCTGGCCCGGCTGGAAGCCACCACAGCCCTGGAAACACTGGTCTCCCGGCTACCCGGGGCGCGGCTGGAGGAAGACGCGCTCCGCTACAAACAGCACATCACCCTCCGCGGGCCCCGGACCATGATCATCTCGCCTGGCCGGGACCACGCCCCGTGAGGGAGCGGCTGATCGTCATCCATGACCGCTCGTGATCCGTGACCGTTCGTAATCCATGAGCGTGGACCCATTGACCCATCGCGTTCACGAGCCTAGCCTCCATCTTCATATGTAGATGTCGTGCGCATGCGTGAAGCTACTTCGGAGGCAAGGAACCCGTCCATGAGCCAGCCAACCGTCACCGCCTTCTCCGTCTACCCGGTCGCCGGCCGGGACTGCATGGAGCTCAATCTCTCCGGGGCGCACGGCCCCTACTTCACCCGCAACGTGGTCGTCCTCGAGGACTCCGAAGGACGCACGGGCCTGGGCGAGGTGCCGGGCGGCGAGAAGATCACACAGACGCTGCGGGACGCCGCCTCCCTCGTCGTCGGCGCGCGCGTGGGCGACTACAAGCGCGTGCTGCGCGAGATCGGGGCCAGGTTCGCCGACCGCGACTCCGGAGGGCGGGGGCTGCAGACCTTCGATCTGCGCACCACCGTCCACGCCGTCACCGCGGTCGAGTCGGCGCTGCTCGACCTGCTGGGACAGCACCTCGACGTCCCCGTCGCGGCGCTCCTGGGCGACGGACAGCAGCGTGACTCCGTCCGGGTCCTCGGCTATCTGTTCTACGTCGGCGACCCCGACCGCACCGACCTGGAGTACGTCCGCGAGCCGGACGCCGACGAGGAGTGGTACCGCATCCGGCACGAGGAGGCGCTGACTCCCGAGGCGATCGTCCGGCAGGCCGAGGCCACCTACGACCTGTACGGCTTCCGCGACTTCAAGCTCAAGGGCGGGGTCCTGGAGGGCCATGAGGAGGTCAAGGCCATCCGGGCGCTCAAGGAGCGCTTCCCCGAGGCCCGGATCACCCTCGACCCCAACGGCGCCTGGTCACTGCGCGAGGCCATCGAGCTGTGCCGTCCCCTGCTGGGCACCCTCGCCTACGCCGAGGACCCGTGCGGAGCCGAGGGGGGCTACTCGGGCCGCGAGATCCTGGCGGAGTTCCGCCGCGCCACCGGCCTTCCCACGGCGACCAACATGATCGCCACCGACTGGCGGCAGATGACCCACACCCTGGCGCTGCAGTCCGTGTCCATCCCGCTGGCCGACCCGCACTTCTGGACCATGCAGGGCTCCGTACGGGTGGCCCAGCTGTGCCATGAGATGGGGCTGACCTGGGGCTGTCACTCGAACAACCACTTCGACATCTCCCTGGCGATGGTGGCCCACTGCGGCGCGGCCGCGCCGGGTGAGTACAACGCCCTGGACACGCACTGGATCTGGCAGGAAGGGCTGGAACGGCTCACGGTCGAACCGCCCCGGATCGCCGACGGCCGGGTCGCCATCTCCGACCTCCCCGGCCTCGGTATCCGGCTCGACATGGACCGGCTCCTCGCCGCCCACGAGCTCTACCAGGAGAAGGCGCTCGGGGCTCGCGACGACGCGGCCGCGATGCGGTACCTCGTCCCGGACTGGACGTTCGACAACAAGCGCCCCTGCCTCGTGCGCTAGCCGCGCGCCGGCTCGACGTGGCCCGCCCGGATCCTTCGGCACTCCGAAGGACCAGGGCGGCCCCGAGCCGTACGGTGGGACCGGGCCGGCTCCGCCGGGGTACGGTCCGATCACCGGCACCCCAGGAGGAACAGTGGAACCACGCGTCACGGACAACCCGGGGCAGTCGCGCTTTGAGATCTTCGACGGCGAGAGCGGGGAGTTCGCGGGCTTCGCGGCGTATGAGCGCTCCGACGACCGGATCGCGTTCACCCACACCGAGATCGACCCCCGCTTCGAGGGCAGGGGCCTCGGCGGGCGACTGGTGCACGCGGCGCTCGACGCGGCGCGGGAGCGGGGCCTCGCGGTGCTGCCGTACTGCACCTTCGTACGGGGCTGGATCGGCAAGCACCCCGAGTACATCGCCCTGGTGCCCGAGGACCGGCGTCCGCGCTTCCACCTCTGAGCGGAGGTCCCGGCCCCCGTGGCGGACCGGGACCGGGACGGGCTCAGCCCTCGCTGGCCTCGACCGCGTGGCCGCCGAACTGGTTGCGCAGTGCGGCGATCATCTTCATCTGCGGGGAGTCGTCCTGGCGGGACGCGAACCGGGCGAAGAGCGAGGCCGTGATGGCGGGCAGCGGCACGGCGTTGTCGATGGCCGCCTCGACGGTCCAGCGGCCCTCGCCGGAGTCCTCCGCGTAGCCCCGCAGCTTCTCCAGGTGCTCGTCGTCGTCCAGGGCGTTGACCGCGAGGTCCAGCAGCCAGGAGCGGATGACGGTGCCCTCCTGCCAGGAGCGGAAGACCTCGCGGACGTCGGTGACCGAGTCCACGGCCTCCAGCAGCTCCCAGCCCTCGGCGTAGGCCTGCATCATCGCGTACTCGATGCCGTTGTGGACCATCTTGGCGAAGTGTCCGGCGCCGACCTTCCCGGCGTGTACGTAGCCGAAGTCGCCCTCCGGCTTGAGCGCGTCGAAGACGGGCTTGACGACGGCGATGTGCTCGGGGTCGCCGCCCACCATCAGGGCGTAGCCGTATCGCAGACCCCAGACGCCGCCGGAGACGCCCGCGTCGACGAAGCCTATGCCGCGCGCGGCCAGCTCTTCCGCGTGCTTCTCGTCGTCGGTCCAGCGGGAGTTGCCGCCGTCGACCACGATGTCGCCCGGGGAGAGCAGGCCGGCGAGTTCGTCGATGACGGCCTGGGTGGGGCCGCCGGCGGGGACCATGACCCACACCACGCGCGGCCCGTCGAGCGCGCCGACGAGCTCGGCGAGGCCGGCGACGTCGGAGAGGCCGGGGTCGCGGTCATAGCCGATGACGGTGTGGCCCGCGCGGCTGATGCGCTCGCGCATATTGCCGCCCATCTTGCCCAGGCCGATGAGTCCAAGCTGCATCTCAGATCTTCCTTTGCTGGTCGTGGCGCAGCGAGCGGTAGGCGGCGACCAGGGCGGCGGTGGAGGCGTCCAGACCCGGTACGGCGGCGCCCTCGGTGAGCGCCGGCTCGACCCGCTTGGCCAGGACCTTGCCGAGCTCCACGCCCCACTGGTCGAAGGAGTCGATGTTCCAGATCGCGCCCTGGACGAACACCTTGTGCTCGTACAGCGCGATCAGCTGACCCAGCACCGAGGGGGTCAGCTCGGCGGCCAGGATCGTGGTGGTGGGCTTGTTGCCGCAGAAGGTGCGGTGCGCGACCTGCTCCTCGGCGATGCCCTCGGCGCGCACCTCCTCCGCCGTCTTGCCGAACGCCAGCGCCTGGCCCTGGGCGAAGAGATTGGCCATCAGCAGATCGTGCTGGGCGGCCGGCTCGGGGCCGAGCTCCGGCACCGGCCGGGCGAAGCCGATCAGATCGGCCGGGATGAGCTTGGTGCCCTGGTGGAGCAGCTGGTAGTAGGCGTGCTGGCCGTTGGTGCCGGGGGTGCCCCAGACCACCGGGCCGGTCTGCCAGTCGACCGGATTGCCCTCGCGGTCCACCGACTTGCCGTTGGACTCCATGTCCAGCTGCTGCAGATACGCGGTGAACTTCGACAGATAGTGGCTGTACGGCAGCACCGCATGCGACTGGGCGTCGAAGAACCCGCCGTACCACACGCCCAGCAGCCCCAGCAGCAGCGGCGCGTTGGCCTCCGCGGGGGCGGTGCGGAAGTGCTCGTCGACCAGATGGAAACCGTCCAGCAGCTCGCGGAACCGCTCCGGGCCGATGGCGATCATCAGCGACAGGCCGATGGCGGAGTCGAACGAGTAGCGCCCGCCGACCCAGTCCCAGAACTCGAACATGTTGGCCGGGTCGATGCCGAACTCCGCCACCTTCTCCGCGTTGGTGGACAGCG
Organism: Streptomyces sp. NPDC020845; assembly: GCF_044334165.1. NCBI lineage: Bacteria > Bacillati > Actinomycetota > Actinomycetes > Kitasatosporales > Streptomycetaceae > Streptomyces > Streptomyces sp. NPDC020845. Next base: position 360,036 of record NZ_JBIRSJ010000001.1, read on the forward strand.
CCACGAAGTGCCTGGCCACCGCCTCCTCGCCGGCGTCGGCGGCGAGACCGGCCAGCAGCCAGCCGCGTGCGGAGGTGGCGTTGGTGATGGTCTCGATCGTGGTGAAGGTCTTCGACGCGACGATGAACAACGTCTCGGCCGGGTCCAGGTCCCGTACGGCCTCGTGCAGATCGGCGCCGTCCACATTGGACACGAAGCGGACGTCCAACTCCCGCGCGCTGTACGGGCGCAGCGCCTCGTACGCCATCGCGGGGCCCAGGTCGGAGCCGCCGATGCCGATGTTCACGACGGTACGGATGCGCTTGCCGGTGGCGCCGGTCCACTCGCCCGAACGGACCCGCCGTGCGAAGGCCGCCATCTTGTCCAGCACCGCGTGCACGGCAGGGACCACGTTCTCGCCGTCGACCTCGATCACCGCATCGCGCGGGGCGCGCAGCGCGGTGTGCAGCACCGCCCGCTTCTCGGTGACATTGATCTTCTCGCCACGGAACATCGCGTCCCGCAGGTCAGCGACGCCACGCGGCTTCGCCAGCTCCCTCAGCAGCCGCAGCGTCTCGTCGGTCACCAGGTGCTTGGAGTAGTCGATATGCAGGTCCCCGACCCGCACCACATAGCGGTCGGCGCGTCCGGCGTCGGCGGCGAACAGATCGCGCAGATGGACCCCCGCGAGCTCCTCGCGGTGCTTGGCGAGCGCGGCCCACTCGGGAAGCCGGTCGAGACGGGCGGGGTCAGACATCCTTCTGCTCCTTCTTCGCGGAGGCTGCGTTCCCGGAGGCCGCGTTCTCAGGGGCCGCGGGCTTCGCGGAGGCTGCGGGCTGATCAGAGACCGCGGGCGCCGGCGCCGGGGCGGTGACCCGGGCGCGCAGGGCGGCGGCGTACGCCTCGTCGGGGTCGAGCCGGCGCAGCTCCTCGGCGATCAGCTCGGCGGTGCTGCGCACCTTCAGCGCGAGGGTGCGGTCGGGCTGACCCGGAATGGACAGCGTGGCCACCGGGCCGTCCGGGCGGTCGATGTGGATGTCCCCGGCGGCGGTGCGCAGCCGGACCCCGGTGACCACCGGGCCGTCGGTGACCACCTGCTCGACCGGCACCTTCAGCCGGTTGGCGAACCAGCGGGCCAGCAGCTCGGCGCTCGGGTTGTCCGCCTCGCTCTCCACCACCGCCGAGATGACCTCCGTACGGGCCTGGTCCAGCGCCGCCGCGAGCATGGCCCGCCACGGGGTGAGCCGGGTCCAGGCCAGGTCGGTGTCGCCGGGCGCGTACGAGGCGGCGCGGGCGGCCAGCTGCTCCAGCGGCTCTTCGACGGCGTAGGTGTCGGTGATCCGCCGCTGTGCGAGCGCGCCCAGCGGGTCCTGCGCGGGCCGGGCCGGGGCGTCGACCGGCCACCAGACCACGACCGGGGCGTCCGGCAGCAGCAGGGGCAGGACCACCGAGTCCGCGTAGTCCGCGAGTTCGCCGTGCAGCCGCAGGACGACGGTCTCGCCGCCCCCGGCGTCGCCGCCGACGCGCACCTCGGCGTCGAGGCGGGCGGTGCGCCGCTCGCGCGGGGAGCGGCCGGGCCGCTTGATGACCGCCAGGATGCGCGAGGGGTGTTCCCGGGAGGCGTCGGCGGCGGCCTTGAGCGCGTCGTAGTGGTTGCCCTCGTCGGTGACGACGACCAGGGTGAGCACCATGCCGACGGCAGGGCTGCCCGCCGCCCGGCGGGCCTCCACCAGGGCCGCGTTGATCTTGCTCGATGTGGTGTTGGTCAGATCGATGTTCATGGCCGGCGCCAGTTCCGTCCGTCTCGTGCGAGCATGTCGTCCGCGGCCTTCGGGCCCCAGGTGCCGGCGGTGTACTGCTCGGGCCGGCCGTGGGTGTCCCAGTAGTCCTCCACGGGATCGAGGATCTTCCAGGACTCCTCGACCTCCTCCGTGCGCGGGAACAGGTTGGCGTCGCCGAGCAGAACGTCGAGGATCAGCCGCTCGTACGCCTCCGGGCTCTCCTCCGTGAACGACTCGCCGTACGCGAAGTCCATCGTCACGTCCCGGATCTCCATGGAGGTGCCGGGCACCTTGGAGCCGAACCTGACCGTGATGCCCTCGTCCGGCTGCACCCGGATGACCAGGGCGTTCTGCCCCAGCTCCTGGGTGTCGGTGGCGTCGAAGGGGGAGTGCGGGGCGCGCTGGAAGACCACCGCGATCTCGGTCACCCGCCGCCCGAGCCGCTTACCGGTCCGCAGATAGAAGGGCACACCGGCCCAGCGGCGGTTGTCGACCTCCAGCTTGAGGGCCGCGTAGGTGTCGGTCCCGGAGTCCGAGGCGATGCCCTCTTCCTCCAGATAGCCCCGCACCAGCTCACCGCCCTGCCAGCCGGCCGCGTACTGCCCGCGCACCGAGTGCGCACCGAGGTCGGCGGGGAGCTTGACCGCCTTGAGGACCTTCAGCTTCTCGGCCACCAGCGACTCGGCGTCGAATCCGGCCGGCTCCTCCATCGCGGTCAGCGCGAGGAGCTGGAGGAGGTGGTTCTGGATGACGTCCCGGGCCGCGCCGATGCCGTCGTAGTAGCCGGCGCGCCCGCCGATGCCGATGTCCTCGGCCATGGTGATCTGCACATGGTCGACATACGACCGGTTCCAGATCGGCTCGAACATCTGGTTGGCGAAGCGCAGCGCCAGGATGTTCTGGACGGTCTCCTTGCCCAGGTAGTGGTCGATGCGGAAGACCTGGTCGGGTGCGAACACCTCGTGGACGACCTGGTTCAGCTCCTCGGCGGAGGCCAGGTCGTGTCCGAAGGGCTTCTCGATGACCGCGCGCCGCCAGGACGCCTCGGGGGCGTCGGACAGCCCGTGCCGCTTGAGCTGCCGCACGACGGTGGGGAAGAACTTCGGCGGTACGGAGAGGTAGAAGGCGAAGTTGCCGCTGGTGCCGCGCGCCGCGTCGAGCTCGTCGACGGTCTCGCGGAGCTGCTTGAACGCCCTGTCGTCGTCGAACTCACCGGGGACGAAGCGCATGCCCTCGGCGAGCTGCCGCCAGACCTCCTCGCGGAACGGGGTCCGGGCGTGTTCCCTGACCGCGTCATGGACGACCTGGGCGAAGTCCTGGTGTTCCCAGTCGCGGCGGGCGAAGCCCACGAGGGAGAAGCCCGGGGGCAGCAGACCGCGGTTGGCCAGGTCGTACACGGCGGGCATCAGCTTCTTGCGCGACAGGTCGCCGGTGACGCCGAAGATGACCAGACCGGACGGGCCCGCGGTGCGCGGCAGGCGGCGGTCCGCCGGGTCGAGCAGCGGGTTGACCCACTGGCCGGCTGTGGTTGCCGACATGGTTGTTCACGCCTCCTTGGGCGCCAGGCGCCGGAGTTCGGCTTCGGTGGAGGTGAGCAGGTCCAGCCAGGCCTGCTCGAACTTCTGGACACCCTCGTCCTCCAGCAGCCGGACCACGTCGTCGTACGAGACGCCCAGCGCGGCCAGTTCGTCGAGGACTCCCTGGGCGTCCTGGTAGGTGCCGCGGACGGTGTCGCCGGTGATCTCGCCGTGGTCGGCGGTGGCCGCCAGAGTGGCCTCGGGCATGGTGTTGACCGTGTCGGGGGCGACCAGTTCGGTGACGTAGAGGGTGTCGGGGAGGGCGGGGTCCTTGACGCCGGTCGAGGCCCACAGAGGACGCTGCCGGTTGGCGCCCGCTTCCTCCAGGGATCGCCACCGCTCGCCGCCGAAGGCCTCCTCGTACGCCTGGTAGGCGAGGCGGGCGTTGGCGAGGGCGGCCCGGCTCTTGAGGGCCTTCGCGGCCTCGGTGCCGAGCTTGTCGAGGCGCTTGTCGATCTCGGTGTCCACACGGGAGACGAAGAAGGACGCCACCGAGTGGATCTCCGACAGGTCCAGACCCGCCGCCCGGGCCTGCTCCAGACCGGCCAGATAGGCGTCGATCACGGCCTTGTAGCGGTCGAGCGAGAAGATCAGGGTGACATTCACGCTGATGCCCGCGCCGATGACCTCGGTGATCGCGGGGAGCCCGGCCTCGGTGGCCGGGATCTTGATCAGGGTGTTGGGGCGGTCGACGAGCCAGGCGAGCTGCTTGGCCTCGGCGACGGTGGCGGCGGTGCGGTGGGCGAGCCGCGGGTCGACCTCGATGGACACCCGGCCGTCCCGGCCGCCGGTGGAGTCGAACACCGGGCGCAGGACGTCCGCGGCGTCCCGTACATCGGCGGTGGTGACCATGCGGATGGCCTCCTCCACGGTCACCCCGCGGGTGGCCAGGTCGCGGAGCTGGTCCTCATAGCCGTCGCCGCCGGAGATCGCCTTCTGGAAGATCGACGGATTGGTGGTGACCCCGACCACATGGCTTCGGTCGATCAGCTCGGCCAGGTTGCCGGAGGCGATGCGCCCCCGCGACAGGTCGTCGAGCCAGATCGCGACGCCTTCGTCGGCCAGCCGCTTGAGTGCATCAGTCATTGTCTATCGGTCCGCTTCTTCCGCTGGATCGCATGCGTATGGGTCCGATCCCTTTATGTTTAGCTATGAAACATTCAACAGAACGAGGGGCCCGCCGCCCCTATTCCGGAGGCCCGTGTGATCTGACGCACTGGAGATCGTTAAGGTGATTCGCAGGGCACAGGGTCGCAGGACACGGGGGAGAACATGGTCACCGAGAACGCCACGGCGGCGCGTGCCGTCAACGCGATGACGGCGAACTGGGCGCGGGAAACGGTGCACGGGCGCGGCACGGTCCTCACCGCGGCCGGCGTCTGGCCGGCCCTCGCCCTGCTCGCCGACGGCGCCGACGGCCCGGCCCGGCGGGAGCTGGAAGAGGCCCTGGGGATCGGCGCGGACACCGCGCTCGCCCAGGGCCGGAATCTGCTCGCCGCGCTGGGCGAGCTGCCGGGTGTCGACGCGGCCCTCGGGCTGTGGACCCGTGAGGAGCTGCCGCTGCGCCCCGAGTGGCTGAGCCGGCTGCCCCTGGAGACCCACGGCGCCCTCACCGGCGATGTGGAGGCCGACCTCGAGCGGATGAACGCCTGGGCGGCGCGCCACACCGACGGCATGATCGATAAGATGCCCCCCGTGGTCGACCCGAACACGCTGCTGGTGCTGGCCACGGCCTTGGTCGTACGGACCACCTGGCGACGGCCGTTCGACCCCTCCGTGACGGTCCCGCGCCACGGCCCCTGGGCCGGGCGCACACTGGCCGGCCTGTTCCGCACCGGCCATCTGTCGGACGAGATCGCCGTCGCGCACACCCCCGACGGCCCGCTGACCGTGCTGCGGGTCGAGGGGGACAGCGGCCTGGACGTGCATCTGCTCCTCGGCGCGGAGGGCGACGCGGGCGGGCAGGTGCTGTCGGCGGGCGTGGCGTCGCTCGGCGGGGCGTACCCGGCGACGGCGGGCGAGGCGCTTTCGCTCGGCGCCCCCGGCCCCGGCCTGACCGTCGAGACCGTGGCGAGCTGGGACGGGGCGCCCGTGCTGCGCGTCGAATCGGTGCCCTTCACCGTGGACGGCGACCACGATCTGCTCGACCACGCGCCGCTGTTCGGGCTCAGCTCCGCGCAGAACGCCTCGCACGGCCACTTCCCGGGGATCAGTGCCGCGCCGCTGGCGATCTCGGCGGCGAAGCAGAGCGCGACGGCGACCTTCGGCGCCCTCGGCTTCCGGGCCGCCGCGGTGACCGCGATGGCCGCGGCGCCCGGCGGTGTGCCGCCGACACCCCCGCACCGGGCGCAACTGGTCCACGCCCGCTTCGACCGGCCCTTCGGCTTTCTCGCGGTGCACCGGGCCTCCGGCCTGGTGCTGATGGCCGGCTGGGTCGGCGAACCGGAAGAGTACCGGGACCGGCTCCTGCCGGGGATGCACATCAGCCGCTGAGCGCCCGCCGGGGTGTGCCTCACTTCCCCGAGGTCGCTTAGGTGCGGGAGGGGTCCGCGCAGGTGGCAGTATCGGGGGATGACGACACGGATCATTGCCGCGTGCGACGGGGCGTCGAAGGGCAACCCCGGGCCCGCTGCCTGGGCATGGGTCATGGCGGGCGCCGACGGCGCGGTGGCGCGGTGGGAGGCCGGGCCACTGGGCACCGCCACCAACAACGTGGCCGAACTGACCGCGCTCATGCGCCTGTTGGAGGCCACCGACCCGGCGGTGCCGCTCGAGGTGCGGATGGACTCGCAGTACGCGATGAAGGCGGTCACCACCTGGCTGCCGGGATGGCGCAGAAAGGGCTGGAAGACCGCCTCGGGCAGCCCGGTGGCCAACCGCGATCTCGTGGTGCGCATCGACGAGCTGCTGGGCGGCCGGGACGTGGAGTTCGTATACGTGGCAGCCCACCAGGTGGGCGGCGACCCGTTCAACGCGGCCGCGGACCAGGCGGCCAGCGACACGGCCCGCTCCCAGCAGGCCATCGGCAGCTCCCTCGGCTCGGCCCTGCCCGAGCCCCAGGCCCCGGCCGGAAACGGCGGCAAGCAGGCGAGCAAGGCGACCAAGGGGACCGGGACCGCGGCGCGGCGGGGGAGCGGCGCCCGCTCGGGTGGCTCCATCACGGCGAAATTCCCCGGCCGGTGCCGCTGCGGAGCCCCGTACGCGAAGGGGGAGACCATCAAGAAGAACCCCGACGGCTGGGGCCACCCCGCCTGCGCCATCGCCGCCGCGGACTGACCGGCGGCCGTCCCCTCCGCGGCCCGCGGGGCCGGTCGCGACTCCTCAGGCGTCCCCCGTCAGGCGTCTCTCGTCCAGGAGCCCAGCACCATCAGCGTCTTGGTGCCGGTGACCTGCCCCGCGCGCCGCAGCCCGTCGATGACCTGCTGCAGATGCTCGATGTCCCGCACCCGGACATGCACCAGCGCGTCGGGATCGCCCGCGATCGTGAAGACCGCCTGGACCTCGGGCACCTCGTACGCGGTGCGGACGATCTCCCCGACAGGAGTGGTGCCCGTATACGACAGCTCCACGAACGCCTCGATGCCCCGGCCCAGTTTGGCGTGATCGACCTGCACCGTGAAGCCCGTGATCACACCGCTCTCCCGCAGCCGGTCCACCCGGCGCTTGACCGCGGCCACCGACAGCCCGACCGCGGGCGCCATTTCGGAGAAGGTGCGCCGCCCGTCCTCGCGGAGCATCCGCAGCAACTGGCGGTCCACATCGTCGATCTCGGTCATCCAGTCCCCCGCTTCGGCTCGATAAAACAGCACCGCACGCGCAAGCAAAACTGTCCGAACAGCCTGCTTGTGGAAATATTTTGCGTCTTACGCCCGACTTCTCACAAGGTCCTTGTGGCGCACGGCCTCGTATTGCTGTCCTGAGCGCGCCCGTCCACCCGTACGCGCCCAGGAGCATCGTCATGACCGTCGACCGCCTGCTGCCCACCCGGGAGGCCGAGGACCTGCTGGACCTCGTCCGCGACATCGCCGACAAGGAACTCTCCCCCCGCGTCGACGGACATGAACGCGCCGAGACCTATCCCGAGGGCCTGTTCGCCCTGCTCGGCGAGGCGGGCCTGCTGGGTCTGCCCTACCCGGAGCAGTACGGCGGGGGCGAGCAGCCCTATGAGGTCTATCTCCAGGCCCTGGAGGAACTGGCCGCGCGCTGGGCGGCCGTCGCCGTCGCGGTGAGCGTCCACACCCTCGCCGCCTTCCCCCTTCTCACCTTCGGCACCGACGCCCAGCGCGGCCGCTGGGCGGACGACATCCTCAGCGGCCGACTCATCGGCGGATACAGCCTCTCCGAACCGCAGGCCGGCTCGGACGCCGCGGCTCTGACCTGCCGGGCCGACAAGGACGCGCACGGCTACCGGATCAACGGCGCCAAGGCCTGGATCACCCATGGCGGCGAAGCCGGGTTCTACGCCCTCTTCGCCCGTACCTCCCCGGGCAGCGACGGCATCTCCTGCTTCCTCGCCCCCGGCCACACCGACGGCCTCACCTTCGGCCGGCCCGAGGAGAAGATGGGCCTGCACGCCATCCCCACCACGGCCGCCTTCTGGGACAACGCCCTGCTCGACCCCGACCGGCTCATCGGACGGGAAGGGCAAGGGCTGCAGATCGCCTTCAGCGCCCTGGACTCCGGCCGGCTGGGCATCGCCGCCTGCGCCACCGGACTGGCCCAGGCCGCCCTGGACGCCGCGGTCGCCTACGCCCATGAACGCACCGCGTTCGGCCGGAAGATCATCGACCACCAGGGGCTCGGTTTCCTGCTGGCGGACATGGCCGCCGCCGTCGACTCCGCGCGCGCCACCTACCTCGACGCCGCCCGCCGCCGCGACGCGGGACGCCCGTACAGCCGGCAGGCCAGCGTGGCCAAGCTCATCGCCACCGACGCCGCCATGAAGGTCACCACCGACGCGGTCCAGGTCTTCGGCGGCTACGGATACACCCGCGACTATCCCGTCGAGCGCTATATGCGCGAGGCCAAGATCATGCAGATATTCGAGGGCACCAACCAGATCCAGCGCCTGGTCATCAGCCGCCGGCTCGCCGACTGACCCGCGCCCTCCGGCCCGCGCCGCCCCCGCCCCCGGGGCGGCGCGATCTGCGGGACGGACCGGCGCGGACTACCGTGGAGGCGATGCCTCTGACCCGGCTCGGCCTCGTCGTTCACCAGGGCCGTCCGGTCGCCGTCGCGGCGGCGCGGACCGCGCGCGAGTGGTGTGCCGCGCACGGTGTCGTCTGCGCCGACCTCGACGTATGGCAGGCGGGGGTGCCGCGGCGCGGCGGCCAGGAAGAGGCCGTGGCCGCGGGCCACCCGGGGGTGGTCATGACCTTCGGCGGCGACGGCACGTTTCTGCGCGGGGCGCGGATCGCCGCCAAGGACGGGGCGTCGGTGCTGGGGGTGAACGTGGGCCGGGTCGGTTTCCTCACCGAGATCACCACCGACCAGGTGGAGGGCGCGCTGGACGCCCTCCACCGGGACCAGACGGTCATCGAGGAGCGGATGGTGCTCACCCTCCGGGCGTCGCGCCCGCTGGATACGCCCACCGGCCTGGAGGAGCCGCTGTGCTACGGGCGCGGCCCCGCGCTGCCCGCGCCGACCGTGCGCCCCGGCGCCACGGACAAGGCCAGCTGGGGGATCCCTCTGGACGTCACCGCGGTCAACGATGTGGTCTTCGAAAAGCTCGCCCGGAACCGGCAGGTGAACCTGGCCGTGTATCTGGCCGGGCAGCTGCTGGCCTGCTACTCGGCCGACGCCGTCATCGTCGCGACCCCCACCGGCTCCACCGCCTACAGCTTCGCCGCCGGAGGCCCCGTCCTGGCTCCCGGGGCCGATGCGATCGTCTTCACCCCGGTCGCCCCGCATATGGCCTTCGACCGCACCGTGATCGCCGACGCCGACGAGATCGTCGCGGTTCGCGTACTGCCCCACTCCGGACGCGTGGCCGTCAGTATCGACGGGGAGCTGCGCGGGGTGCTGGACCCGGGGGACTGGATGGCGGCCTACCGGGCCCCGTACCGCCTGCGCCTGGCGCGGTTGACCCCCCTCCAGTTCTACCGGCGCCTGCGCGGCCGCTTTCAGCTGGCCGACGCCCCGGCGGCCACCGTCGACCAGACCCCGCCCGTCTACCGGCCCGCCACCCCGCCGCCCGAGGACCTGGCCCATCTGCACCGCCCCTGGCCGATTACGGGGTGATTTACCCTGTTATAGGAATATTGGCCGCGATGGGGGCAGGCGCCGCCGGGTACGCGGCCGTGCGGCGGGGCCGCGACGGCAGGGAGGCCTGACATGGTGTTCGACGACGCCGGATACGGGCAGGAGTCGCAGTCCCCGACGGCCTCCTCGCGCTATCTGCCGATCGCGGACCACGGACTGATCGGCGATCTGCGCACCGTCGCCCTCGTGGGGACGAACGGCACGATCGACTGGTACTGCTGCCCGCGCTTCGATGCGCCCAGCGTGTTCGGCTCGATCCTGGACGCGGAACGGGGTGGCTCCTTCGAACTGGCCACCGACGTCCCCGCGCGGACCCGCCAGTTCTACTTCCCCGACACCAATGTGCTGATCACCCGCTTCTCCGCCGCCGACGGCGCGGGGGAGATCCAGGACTTCATGCCCGTCGTCGACGACTCCCGCGACTCCGGGCGGCACCGGCTGATCAGACGGGTGCGCTGCGTACGCGGCACCCTGCCCTTCACCGCACAGGTGGCGCCCCGCTTCGGCTACGGAGCCGAGCCGCACACCGCGCGGATGCAGGGCAACAGGGTGCTCTTCGACTCCCCCTCCCTGTCCCTGGCGCTGACCGCCACCGCGCCCCTGGAGTGCGACGGCCGGGACGTACGGTCGCGCTTCAAACTGCTCGAAGGCGAGTCCGCGGTCTTCGCCCTCGACCGGGTCGACGACGAGGTCGCCCTCCTCGGCTGCGCCCGGCGCGAGGCCGGGGCCGACTTCGAGGCCACGGTCCGCTTCTGGCGCAAATGGCTCAGCGCCTCCCGCTACCACGGGCGCTGGCGGGAGATGGTCCAGCGCTCCCTGCTGACCCTGAAACTGCTCACCTACGCCCCGACCGGCGCCATCGTAGCCGCCCCGACCACCAGCCTGCCGGAGGCCATCGGCCGCGAGCGCAACTGGGACTACCGCTATATGTGGGTCCGGGACGCCGCCTTCTGCGTCTACGCCCTGCTCCGCCTGGGCTTCACCTCGGAGGCCGAGGCTTTCATGGGCTTCCTCTCCGCGCACTGCATCAACAGCGACGGCGACCAAGCCACCGGACCGCTGCAGATCATGTACGGCATCGACGGCAGCCGTGACCTCCCCGAGTTCCAGCTTTCCCATCTGGAAGGCTACTTGGGATCCGCCCCGGTCCGGGTGGGCAACGGCGCCGTGGGCCAGCTCCAGCTGGACATCTACGGAGCGCTCATCGACTCCGTCTATCTGTACGACAAGTGGGGACAGCCCATCAGCAGCGACCACTGGGACGAGGTGGGCTACCTGGTGAACTGGGTCTGCGACCACTGGGACCAGCCTGACGAAGGCATCTGGGAGAGCCGCGCGGGACGGCAGAACTTCCTGTACTCACGCCTCATGTGCTGGGTGGCCATCGAGCGGGCCATCCGCCTGGCCACCCGCCGTGGACTGCCCGCCGACCTTCCCCGCTGGCGGATCAGCCGCGACGCCATCTACCGGCAGATCATGACACGCGGCTGGTCCGCCCGGCGCGGAGCCTTCGCCCAGCGCCTGGACCAGGACATCCTGGACGCCGCGGTGCTGATGATGCCGATGGCCAAGTTCATCTCCCCGGTCGACCCCAAGTGGCTCGCGACCCTCGACGCCCTGTCGCAGGAGCTCGTATCCGACTCCCTGGTCTACCGCTACGACCCGTACCTCAGCCCGGACGGCCTGCCCGGCACCGAGGGCACCTTCTCGATCTGCTCCTTCTGGTACGTCGAGGCCCTCACCCGCGCCGGCCGGCTGGAGGAGGCCCGGCTGGCGTTCGAGAAGATGCTCACCTACTCCAACCACCTGGGCCTGTACGCCGAGGAGATCGGCCCGACCGGCGAACAACTCGGCAACTTCCCGCAGGCCTTCACCCACCTCTCCCTCATCAGCGCCGCCTTCAACCTGGACCGCGCCCTCGGCTGATCACATCAGCCGATCCAGACCACGACCGGAATCCGTATCGCCCGGACGTCGTGGTGGACGCTGTACTCGATGATCACAGGCTCGCCCGCGACCTGGATACTGAAGCGCGTGTCGCGGTCGTCCATCGGGTCGCCGGGGGGCTGCTTGCCCTTGTCGAGCGCACCGCCTGCTTCGAGGGCGAGGGCGGCGATGTAGTTGGCGACCTTCTTGGCCAGGTCCGGAGGCATCGCCACGATGGCCTCGGCCGGGGTCTCCTCGATATACGCGGCCCAGCCCGGCCGGGGACGCTCATGGTTCACCCGCCCGCTCCCTCGAGCCGGGTCATGAGGTCGTCGATGCCGACCAGGTTCCGCCCGGCGGCGGCGTTCGCGCGGCTGCGCTCCGCCAACGGCGCCTTGGCCAGCATCGCGATCTTCCACCACGAGCGCATCACCGAGGGAACGACGGGCTCCTCGGCGGCCAGGACCTCCCCGTAGAAGCGGGCTCGCTGCTCACCGCTCAAGGCTTCACCGATGGCGTTGATGGTGTGCGGGATGGCGGTGACCTTGCGGTCGACGGAGTGGTCGGGCTGTGCGCTCATGCGCACCTCCTCGCGGTCGGGGCCAGGGCCTGCTGATGACAGTACCCGCGGGCGCGCCGTTCGTGAGCCGTTGCCCGGACGCCGTTTCCGCGTGGTCGGCCGCGTGGCCGGCCGTCAGTAGACGGTGAGGCCGTAGGTGCTCAGCACCTCCTGGATGGGCTGGTAGTAGGTGGTGCCGCCGGTGGCGCAGTCCCCGGTGCCTCCGGAGAGAATGCCGATGATCTTGTCGCCCGCGTAGAGCGGACCGCCGCTGTCACCCGGCTCGGCGCAGATATTGGTCTGGATCAGCCCGTAGACGATCTCGCCGTTGCCGTAGTTGATGGTGGCGTTGAGCCCGGTGACCCGGCCGCAGTGGACACCGGTCGTGGCCCCCCGGCGGCAGACCTCCTGGCCGACGTAGGCGGTGGCGGTTCCGGTGATGTCGACGGCGCCGACCGTACCGGGGTGCGGGACGGCCGCGTTGGCGTATCGGACGACGCCGTAGTCGTCGCCGGGGAAGCTGGTGCCCGTCGTCGGGCCGACCGCGGTGGTCAGATCGGCGCCGGTGTACCAAGTCGGCAGGCCGTCAGTGCAGTGGCCGGCGGTGATGAAGTAGTAGGTGGCACCGCTTTGCACATTGACCCCGACGGAACAGCGCCAGCCCGCGGAGGCGTATGCGCCGTCACCGCCCGAGAGGAGCGTCCGCAGCGGTCCGCCGAGCCGTTCGACGGTCACGGCGCCGCCTGAGCGCGCGGCGATACGGTCGAGCCTGGCCAGGTCGTCGCCCCCGGCCGCGGAGCCGACGGACACGCGCAGCGTCCCGGAGCGTTCATCCACGGTCCAGGCGGTCCCCGGGACGTTCAGCGACTCGATGGCCGAGGCCGCCTCGGATACGGAGGCGGGGGACACCTCGGCCGCAGCGGCCGCACTCGTACCGGCTGTCGCGAGGGCAGCCGCGGTGAACAAGCTCGATACCGCGGCCATCAGCCGGGATCTTCTCCAGATACGGCGTGCCGTCTTCACCCGAACCTCCTTGAGAGGACTGTCGGTCAGGCTTGGATTGTGCCCTCGGTCCGGCCGCCGCGTAACCCAACTGCCCAGTCGTTCAAGGGAAAAGGGGCAACGGGAGGCGCGCTACGAGGCGACGGCGGCCGGGGCCAAGCGGCGAGGCAGCCGCCACGTCAGCGGGTGTGCGCCGGTGCCGCCGTCCACCCGCTGGACGGCGGGATCGGTGAGGTCGAGGCGGTAATGGTCCGGTCGGCCCGCCTGGGTCCAGCGGGCGTGGACGCTCTCCACCTCGGCCCAGATGTTCCGGGGGCCGATGCGTTCGACGACGCTGGAGCCGCCGTCGGAGCGGACGATGGCGCAGGACTCCTCGGCCGGGGCGTACAGGGACAGCCGCTCGGCGCCGGCGACCCGTACCAGACCGGGCAGCAGATGGCCGACCGCCAGCCAGAACCCGGCCTCCTCGGGTGGGGCGAGGCGGCTTGGCCGGACGGTGACCGGACCGTCGGGCATCCGGTCGGGCGCGGTGACCAGGTCCACGCCCAGGCCCGGCCGGTGCCCCGAGGCGACCGGTCGCAGCACGGCGGCCAGCGTGTCGCCGGTACGGCGGACCATCGCCTGGGCGGGCCAGCCGACCGCGCCGGTGGTGATCGGCGCCAACAGCCGCCCGCCGTCGGCCAGCTGCTCCAGCAGGGCGGGCGGCAGGCCGCGGACCGCGAACGACAGCAGGACCGCGTCGAAGCGCTCGCCGGGGCGGCCGGCCAGGCCGTCACCCCGTACGACCCGGGGCCGGTGCCCGAGGCGGGCCAGGCGCTCGCGGGCGGCCTCGGCCAGATGCGGGTCGGCCTCGATGGTGGTGACCGCGGTGTCCCCGAGGATTTCGCACAGCGCGGCCGTCACGAGCCCCGGGCCGGTGCCCGACTCCAGCACCCGGTCCCCGGCCGTCAGGCCCAGCGTCTGCAGCCCCTCGACCGCGGTGGTCATGCCGGTGGACATCCCGGTGAACCCGCCGCCGGTCACGATCTGCCCGCGCTCAGCGGCGTCAAGTGGCTCACCGCGGTGCTGGATCAGCACCGAGTCCCCGTCGTGGATCCAGGCCAGCCACTCGTCCCGGTCGCGGTGGTCGGCGCCGTCCAGGAGCTGCCAGGCCCTCGGCTGCCCGGCCGCCGTGGGGCGGCGGACATAGCAGCGGGGGAGCAGGACTTCACGCCGGACCGCGAGCAGGGCCCGCCGTAGGTCCGGGTCGGTCAGTACGCCGTCGGCCGTCAGCCGGTCGACCATCGCAGCCCGGGCCTGGGTCGCCCGCTCCCGCACGGTCAGCTCGGCCGGCGGGGCGGTCGGCTCGCCCCGCTCCAGGTGGATGACGCCGCCCGTGGCGAGGGCGTCCAGACCGGCCGCCACCCGGGCCGCCAGCCGGGCGGGCAGCCGCCGCGCGGCCTCGTCGCGGCTCATCCAGTACGCCGCGCGGATCTCCCCGTCGGGGAAGGTCAGTTGCCCGGCCTGGGCCGGGGCCAGCGGTGGTGCGGCGAAGATCATGCAGGTCACGGCGCGGCCATGCCGGGCGGCAGCCGCCGACGAGGTGTCCACCGCCAGCAGCCGTCCGACCGGAACCGTCAGCCCCAGCTCCTCCGCCAGCTCGCGCGCGGCGGCCTGCGCGGGCGACTCGTCCGCCTCGACCATGCCCCCGGGCAAGTCCAGATGGTCCTTGTAGCTCGGATCGAGCACCAGGACGCGCCCGGAGGTGTCGGTGACCAGCACAGTTGCCGCCATCATCGGCGCCGGCAGCAGCGCGTAGTAGTCGCGCCGGTGCGGCGGCGGACGGTGTCCGTCGCGCAGCACCGCGGTGTGCGAGCCGCGCTCGGCGGCGAGCGCGGCGGCCACGCGACGGCGCAGCAGCGGCGGCAGCAGCTCCAGGGCCTCGCGCTCGGGGAGGAATCGGGCGCTGCGGATCTCACCGTCCTGGGGGACCAGGGCCGACGGGGCGTGATCGCCGGGCAGATGGCCGGCGTAGACGAAGGCCAGGATGGTGCGCCCGTACACGGTGGCGGGCACGCTGTCGACGGCCAGCAGCCGCCCGACTTCCACGGTGAGGCCCAGCTCCTCGCCCAGCTCCCGGACGAGCGCGGAGGCCGGTTCCTCGTCCTCGGCCATGCCGCCGGGCAGATCCCAGCCATCCTTGTAGACCGGGTCGACCAGCAGGATCCGCCCCTGGCCGTCGCGGATCAGCGCGTCGGCGGCCGCAGCCGGGGCCGGATGCTCGGCCAGATAGCGCGCGAGCTGAGGATCCACGAGCGGGGCCCGGCCGTCGCGGGAGGGCGCTGAGGCGGGATCGGACACGGACGACCTCCTGGATCTGGCCGAAGCGGCCCGCCCATTGTGGGATGGGCAAAAGGGCCGCGACAGGGCGCGTGGGTGTGCGCCGACCGCTCCTCGCCACCGTCCCGCGCTCAGCCACCGTCCCGCGCTCAGCCGTCGTCGGTGCGGTGCGCCGTGGTGTGCCTGCCACCGGCCCCGGTAGCGTGGCGCGGATGACGGTGGGCACCACGGCGACCCGGCTGGTCGTCCTGCGAGGCAATAGCGCCTCCGGCAAGTCGAGCGTCGCGGCCGGTCTCCGCGACGGGTTCGGCCGCGGCCTGGCCCTGGTCGGCCAGGACCATCTCCGCCGCGTCGTCCTGCGCGAACACGACCGCCCCGGGGCGGCCAACATCGGGCTGATCGACACCGTCGCCCGCTACGCCCTGGACGCGGGCTACCACGTCGTGGTCGAAGGCATCCTCTACGCCGACCACTACGGCGATATGCTCGCCCGGCTGCGCGCCGACCACCGCGGCCCGACGTATGGCTTCTACCTGGACGTACCGCTCGAGGAAACCCTGGCCCGCCATGCCACCAAGCCCCAGGCGGAGGAGTACGGCGAGGCGGAGATGCGCTCCTGGTACCGGGAGCGCGACCTCCTGCCGGGCGGCATCGAGACGGTCATCGGCGTCCACAGCACCCTCGCCGAGACGGTCGAGCGCATCATGCTCGACACCGGCCTGGCGGGCCTTTCCGAACCGGAGCACTGACCGCACGGGAGCAGCGACCGTACGACTCTCAGTGCGCGAGTTTCAGCCCGGCCACGCAGCCGACGATGCCCAGGAGCAACAGAAGTTTCAGCCAGCCGACGGGCTCGCCGCCGAAGACCATGGCGTAGGTGGCGGTGAGTACCGCGCCGACGCCCACCCAGACCGCGTACCCGGTGCCCACATGCACGGTCCGCAACGCGAGGGACAGACCCGCCATGCTCAGCACCAGACCGATACCGAAGACGACGGTCGGCAGTGGCTGACTGAACCCTTCCGACCTGCTCAGCGCCGTGGCCCACACGGCTTCCAGCACCCCGGAGACCACAAGAACGACCCAGGCCATGACAGACACTCCCCGCGTCGTCTTGTCATGTCTGGGTACGGCGCACCTCGTCCAGGAGCCGGTCGGGCTCTGCCGGCCATTCTCGCACAGCGGCCCCGACGCGCCGGGTTCGCAAAGACACCGGGCAGGACCAGCGGTGTTTCCGGCACCGGTTTGCCGAACCGGCAACGGGACTCGCACCGATGCGGTACGCAACGCACCATCGCAGTACGAGTCGATCAGCAACCCGGAGGAGCCATGTCGCAACCGGACGTCACGCATCGCCTGGTCCCCACGCCCGCGGGCAGGATTCATCTGGTGGAGCAGGGGAGCGGACCGCTGGTCCTGCTGGTGCACGGCTTCCCCGAGTCCTGGTACTCATGGCGCCACCAACTGCCGGTGCTGGCCGCCGCCGGATACCGCGCGGTCGCCATCGACGTCCGCGGCTACGGGCGTTCCTCCAAGCCGGAGAGCGTGGCCGCCTACCGGATGCTCGACCTCATCGAGGACAACGCCGCCGTGGTGCACGCGCTCGGCGAGCAGACGGCCGTGATCGTCGGCCATGACTGGGGCTCGCCCATCGCCGCGAACTCCGCCCTGGTCAGGCCCGATGTCTTCCGCGCGGTCGGGCTGCTGAGCGTCCCCTACGCCCCGCGCGGAGGACCGCGGCCCAGCGAGGTCTTCGCCCGGATGGGCGGGGATGACGAGTTGTACGTCTCGTACTTCCAGGCCCCCGGCCGGGCCGAGGCCGAGATCGAGCCCGATGTGCGCGGCTGGCTCGCCGGTCTCTACGCCGCCCTGTCCGGGGACACCATGCCCGCGCCCGGCTCCCCCGACCCACACTTCATCAGCCCCGGCGGGACGATGCGCGCCAGGTTCCCCGAAGGCCACCTGCCCGCCTGGCTCAGCGAGCACGACCTCGACAGCTACGCCGCTGAGTTCGAACGGACCGGTCTCACCGGACCCCTGAACCGCTACCGCAACATGGACCGGGACTGGGAAGACCTCGCCGACTTCGACGGCGCCCCCCTCACCCAACCGTCGCTGTTCCTCGGCGGCGCCCTGGACGCCTCCACCACCTGGCTGGCCGACGCGATCAAGGCGTACCCCACCACCCTGCCCGGCCTGCGCTCCTGCCACATCCTCGACGGCTGCGGCCACTGGATTCAGCAGGAACGCCATGAGGAGGTCAACCAGCACCTGACCGACTGGCTCGGCTCCCTCCCCGCCTGAACACGGCGGACCGTTCGCAGCGCGCGTCAGCATCGCGTCAGCGTCGTCCGGTTCGCCGTCAGCATCGCGTCAGGACCCGTCCGGGAGCCGGGTGCGGCGGGCGTAGCGTGAACGGCGAGCCCGGGCCGCCTCCCTGTACCGGAGGCGCCCGGCTCAGCCCCCGCACCACCTTGGATCCTCCAGGAGGCATCCCATGGCAGAGCTCCCGTACGACGAAGACCCCGAACCCTGTGAACGGTTCCCGGCCGGGCCCTTGTACGTCCCGGTCCGGCCGGGCCCCTCACGGTGTGCCGCCAGGCTCTTCCGTACGCCCCTCGGCGAGCGTACGGCCGTCGGCTTCACGTCCGAGCGCAGGCTGACCGCGACCCTCGGCCCCGACCAGGCGTGGATCAGGCTCGCCGAGCCCGCGCTGCGCGCGCTCACCGAACCGCTCGGCGTCACCACCCTCACGGTCGACCCGCAGTTCACCGCCCCCGCGCCGACGCCCGGCGGGGACGTCGCCGACGTGCCCCAGAAGGCTCCCGCAGGCCGCTCGCGCGCCGGCGCCTGGGATCCGCGGGCGGTCGGCGCGCTCCGGGTGACCGGCGCCGCCGCCCTCGTCGCGACGCTCTCCTTGTGGATCGGCTGAGGTGCCCACGATGACCACTGTTCACGCCACCGCGACCACCGCCACCTCGGCAGACCTCTCGGTGTGGCCCGCCTCGACCAGCGAACCTCGCCGGGGCGACCTCGCCGTGGGCGGCGTACCGCTCACCGAGATCGCCGACCGCTTCGGCACCCCGGTCTATGTCCTCGACGAGGCCGAGGTCCGCGACCGCTGCCGCACCTACCGGGACGCCTTCCCCGACGCCGAGATCCTGTACGCGGCGAAGGCGTTCTTGTGCCGGGCCCTGGTCCACTGGGTGGACGAGGAGGGCCTGGGCCTCGACGTCTGCTCCGCCGGTGAACTCGAACTCGCCGTCACCACCGGCTTCCCGCCCGAGCGGATCGTGCTGCACGGCAACGCCAAGTCCCCGAGGGACCTGGAGACCGCGCTGCGCCTGGGCGTCGGCCGCATCGTTATCGACAGCCCGTCGGAGATCGCGCGGCTGGCCGCGGCCGTCGGGCCCGACGGCCACCAGAAGGTGATGGTCCGCGTGGTGCCCGGCATCAGCGCGGGCGGCCACGAGAAGATCCGCACCGGAACGGACGACCAGAAGTTCGGCCTGTCCATATCCGACGGCTACGCCCAGCACGCGATCGCCCGGATCCTGGACCAGCCCCAGCTCGAACTGACCGGGTTGCACTGCCACTTGGGGTCGCAGATCACCAGCGTCAAACCGTATCTGTCCGCCGTACGGCGCATGGTGGGGCTCATGGCCCGGCTGCACCAACAACACGGCCTCGTCCTGCCCGAACTGGACCTGGGCGGCGGCCACGGGATCGCCTACCGGCCCGGGGAGGAAGCCCTCGACCTGACCACGCTGGCCAGAAAGGTACGCATGGAGCTCGTCGAGGCGTGCGCGGCGGCCGGGCTCACCGTGCCCCGGCTGTTCATCGAACCGGGCCGTGCCGTCGTGGGCCCGGCGGGCGTCGCCCTGTACCGGGTCCTGTCGGTCAAACACACCGGTGAGCACACATACGTGGCCATCGACGGCGGTATGAGCGACAATCCGCGGCCGTCGCTGTACGGAGTGCGGTATGCGCCGCGCCTGGTCGGCCGGCACAGTACCGCCGCGCCGACCCGGGTCACCGTGGTGGGCCGGCACTGCGAGGCGGGTGACATCCTGGCCACCGCCGTCGAACTCCCCGGCGACATACGCCTCGGAGACCTGCTGGCCGTACCCGTCGCCGGCGCCTACCACCTGTCCATGGCCTCGGCCTACAACATGGTCGGCCGCCCGCCGGTGGCCGCCGTACGGGACGGCCGCGCCCGGCTCCTCGTACGCCGGGAGTCCTTCGAGGACATTCGCCATCGCGACGTGGGCCTCTAGCCCGTGCCGCGACCGGATCCGCCGCCGGGAAGGTTGCGCGCGTGACCTGCCTGGTTACGCCCGAACCGCTGACATCTGCTACTGGCGCCGTTGCCACTCCGCCCGGGTGAGCTCGTACTCGACCTCGCCGTGCTCCGAGCCCTCGATCGCATCCGGCCAGTCGCCGGTGAAGTTCCGGAGGAACGACAGCCCAGCCTTCTCCATCACACGCCGGGACCGCGTGTTCACCGCCATGGTGTTCGCCGTGACCCGCTCCACCCCGAGGTCGGTGAACCCTTTGTCGATCAGGGCCCGGGCTCCCTCCGTGGCATAGCCGCACCCCCAGGCCGCCTTGTTGAGCCGGTAGCCGAGTTCGACCACGGCGGGGCTGTGGTCGTCGAGGGGACGGAACTCGAACCAGCCCAGGAAGGTGTCGGTGGCCTTCTCCTCCACGGCCCAGTAGCCACGGGAGCCGAGGAACGGATAGTCGTGGAGGAGACGGGGCAGGGTCCGCGTCTGGACTGCCTCGCGACTCGTCGGCCGACCGCCGTTGATGAATTGCATGACGTCAGGGTCGTTGTCCAGCGTGAGCAGGTGGTCGACGTCGGCCTCGGTGAACGCGCGGAGCGCGAGCCGTTCGGTCTCCAGGAAGTTGGGCATGGCGCGATCTTCACCATCGGGGGGCCGGCGCGCCACCGAATATCAGGGCGAGACCTTGAGGCTGACGTGGGCGATTCGGCCCGCCGTATCGAAGTCGATGTCGACCGAGTCGCCGCTGGGCAGGTCGGCGGTGATGCGGTCACCGTCGGTCCGCTGTGCCATGCCGTGGTGGTCGAAGTACCCCGCCACGGCGTGGCGAGCCGAGTGACCGATCAGGGACGCCCCGGTGAGCAGCGTCCGTGGCAGGGCGACGGGGTCCAGGGCGGCGCGGGGTATCTGCGGGTCGTCGGGCAGGAAGTAGACCTGCGTGCCGGGACCGGCCGGCATGCCGATATAGCCGGGAGCCCGCACCACACCCATCCCCGTGAAGGCCAGCATCTCGGCGGCGCGCCGGGGATCGGCGAAGCCGGACAGGTCGA
Source organism: Streptomyces sp. NPDC020845 (assembly GCF_044334165.1). Taxonomy (NCBI): domain Bacteria; kingdom Bacillati; phylum Actinomycetota; class Actinomycetes; order Kitasatosporales; family Streptomycetaceae; genus Streptomyces; species Streptomyces sp. NPDC020845. Next base: position 380,775 of record NZ_JBIRSJ010000001.1, read on the forward strand.
GGACTTCCTCGGTGAGCTCGGCGATCCGATGTGCCCTGCCGTACCGCTCGACCCCCTCGGTCAGGGACACCACTTCGGTCCCGCGCAGTCCCGGGTTCGCCCAGCCCCACATCCAGGACTGCTCCTCCATGTCGAAGGTGCCCAGCACGGCGATCCGCATCTCCAGCTCACCCTGCCGATAGGTGCAGGACGGCAGATCCGCGGTCCAGGGACCGTCGGGAACGAACGCGGTCAGGGTTTCCAGCTGTGCCGCGCCCCAGGCCGCGTGCCGCTCGGCTTCCAGCAGGAACGCGTCACTGAATTCACTCACCATGATCGCAAGCCTATGAGACCGCCTCGTCCGGGCCGTGTCCGGGGGCGGTGGGCCGGCCGGTCGTACGTCGTCGTGCAGCGGGAGGGGTCCCGCGTCCGGTGGGTTAGAAAAGCCGCGCGGGAAATGCCCCTTTTGGAGACAGGAGGTTCCATTGATGAGCACCGGTATGTGGCGGAGGGCCGCGACGGCCACGGCGACGCTGACGTTGGCGGGCACCCTGGGGTTCGGCCTGACGGCGACGGAGTCGTATGCCGCCGCCCACGGGCCGTGTTACGACGGGCGGTGCAAGACCACGGTGTCGGCGCCCAGCAGCATCAAGGTCAACAGCCACCGCTTCGGGTTCGGGAAGCTGCGGATCACGCACGTCAGTTCCCGATCCGTGAAGATGTCGGCCACCACCACCGGCGGCGGGCGCCTGAGCGGCAGCACCAGCCCGGGCGGCACCGTCAGGCTCAACAACCTGAAGATCTCGGTGAAGTCGGTCTCCGGCCATAAGGCCAAGCTGGTGCTGACGCCCACGTCCTGAGCCCGTCGCCGGCCCCGGCGCGTTCGTACCGCGCCGGGGTTACGGCTTCTCGGCCGGCGGCTCGGCGATGCCGATGTAGTTCCCGGCCACGGGCCGGATACGGACCGACCACCCCAGAGCTGTGAGGTCGTCCGTGAGTGTTCGGGCGTCGTGGAACACCTTCACGATGCGGTACTGGCTGCCGTCGTCGAGTCGGCGCAGCGCGGCCGGCGCAGGCTGGTTCGCGAGGATGTTCTCCTCCGCGGCAGCGGCGGGGCCATCGTCAATGAAGATCGCTTTGCCGCCCGGCGCGAGCGCGGCGGCCACGGTGTTCCAGAACTCGGGCAACCGCCGCGGCGGAACATGGGAGAGCCAGAAGGCGAAGAACACGGTGTCGTAGCGCCGTGGCGGCCGCCACTCGAACAGGTCGGCCTCGACGAACTGGACGGTGGGGGATGCGGTACGGGCCCGAGCGAGGGCCAGCACTTCGGCTGCCGCGTCGACCGCCGTCACCGACCGCGCCCGCGCCGCGAGCCTCGGGGTCCACTGGCCCGTGCCACAGGCCAACTCCAGCACATCCCCGGCGATCGGGAGCTCATCGACGACGGTCAGCAACTTCCGCAGCTCTTCGCGCTCCACGTAGGGCCGATCGTATTGGGCCGCGCCTGCCCTGTAGTAGGCCCTTTGCTCTGCCAGCAGGGCGTTGTCGTCCATATGCATGTCCCTCTCGTCCGGGGCTTGGTCGCCACGGACACTGTCGGCCTTCACCTTTGGGCAAGGTCAAGCGTCACGAGAGGTTGGGGGAGGACGGCGCGACCGTACGGTACAGGCCCACCGTCGCCAGCTGCGGTGTGGCGCGCGCGGCCAGGACGCGGATCCGGACCCGGTCGGTGCGCACCGGTGCGTTCAGTACCAGGATCCGGCTGTAGCCGACGGTCGTACCGCTCGCCGCCTGCACCCATCCGGTGCCGTCCCAGGTGTCCACCGCGAACTCCTCGACCCGCTGGCCCCGGGTGATGTTCTCGCGGAGCAGGATCTGGTCGAAGCTCTGCGCCCGGGGCAGGTCCAGGACCACACTGCCCGTGGTGGCCTGGCCCGCCGGGGACCAGCCGGTGGACAGGTCCTCGTCGGACAGCGCGGCGCCCGTCGCGTCCTTTCCGGGCGCCAGCAGGTTGGTGCGGTAGGTCTCGCGGACGGCCGTGCCGAAGGAGGTGAGCGAGGCGAGGTCGGCGTCGGCGATCCGCCCGTCCGTGCCGGGCGGCGCGTTGAGCAGCATCACGGCGTTGCGTCCGACGGATCGCCGGTACTTGTCGACCAGCTCGGCCGCTGACTGCGGCCGCTCGCCGGGATGGTAGAACCAGCCGGGCCTGATCGAGGAGTCCGCCTCGGCCGGGAACCACTGGAGATAGCGCACATCGGACCGGCCGAGCACCGCCCGGGAACCGATGTCCTCGGCCCATGCGCCACCGGGGATCAGCCCCTCGTTGTGCGCCGTGTCCGGGTCGCCCGTCGCCGGTACGACGCTCCACTCGCCGGTCCGCGCCACGCCCGCCTCATTGCCCACCCACCGGGTGCCCTGCGGCCCGGCGAAGACCACGGTGTCCGGCGACAGCGCCTTGATCATCGCGAACCAGGTGGTGAAGTCGTACTTCTCGCTGATCCCGGAACCGGCCCATGGATTGGCGCCGTCCAGCCACAGCTCGTCGATCGGCCCGTACTGGGTGAACAGTTCGTAGAGCTGGTTCAGGTAGTAGGCGTTGTAGTCGTCCTCGACGACCTCGAACGTCGGCAGGGTGCCCCGCGCCACCGCGCGGGCCCGGTCGTCGCCGGGGACCAGGGTCGGGATCGTACGCGCCGTGGGTGTGCTGGAGTTGCCGTACCGGCCCTGGCCGGCCGGGCTCGCGGGCGCGTCCTCCAGCGTGGCCTTCTCGGCGGTCGAGCGCGAGTCGGCCGGTTTGGCCTTGATCGCCGGGATGTAGGTGTCCTTGTGCCACGCCCGGGGCAGTTCGGCCCCGTCGGACGGCGACAGATAGACCCCCACCCGCAGCCCCGCCGCACGGGCCGCGCGGACGTACGTGCCGAGGATGTCCCCGCCCTGCCGTTCGCAGCCCGCCTCCCGGGCCCGCCAGTACGCGGAGGGGTCGGTGTCACGCTTCTGTTCGGCCGCGGCGCGGGCGGCGGCGGTCTCCCCGGCCTGGTCGCAGCCCGCGGTGCTGACCCACCAAGGGCTGGCGATCACGGAGTGGTTGCTGTAGCGGGTGGGGTAGAGCACAAAGCCGTCGTGGTGCTTGGCGGTGAAGATGACCTGCTTGGCCCCCATCGCCCGGTACGCACGCATCCACTGGTCCACATCGACGTTCGACGGGGCGAAGCGTGACTCCTTCTCCATGCCCGAGCCCCACTCGCGGTCGGTGAAGGTGTTCATCCCGAAGTGGGTGAAGCCGACGATGCCGCGCTGCTGCCAGGCCACCTGGGACGGGCGCGGCACGATGTTCGCGGCCTTCTCGACGATCCGCGCCGGACTGTCGCACTCCTCCACGGCCATGACCGGCGCCGGCGTCACAGGCTCCTGACACCCCGTTGCGCCGCTTTCCTCTTTGGCCGCGGCAGCCGTGGCGGTCGCGGGCGGCAGGGCCGTCACCCCGGTCAGTGCCGCGATCGCGGCGGCGATCATGGCGCGGTGCAGACCGCTTCTCCTCGAGCGTCGGAACAGATTCATCGGATGTGTTCGCCTCTCGATGCCGTGACACCGGTCATGGCCGACGAGAGTAGTAAGCGTGTTCGCCGCTGGGAAGTGGGTAACAACCCTCATGCCGATGGACACAGTGATCCAACGAATGCGCGCCGCGCGCGGACGCCGCCGCTGGGCCGTCTGCCTTCTGGCCGCCCTGGCCCTGTTCGTACCGCCGGCCCTGCCGGCCTCGGCGCACACCCCCGTGTCCGCCGCTGCCGCCCCCACCGCGACCACACCGGAGGTGATACCGGCGCTGACGGGGTGGACCGCCGGATCCGGCACCCTCCAGTTGCGGCAGGGCTCCCGTATCGTCGTGCCCGCGGCCAAACGGGCCCCGGTCAAACAGGCCCCGGCTGAACGGGCCCAGGCCAAAAGCGCCCAGACCGACGCGGCCACCTTCGCCGACGACCTGGCCGCCGCCACCGGCCTCAAACTGCCCGTGGTCACCGGGGGAGAGCCCCGCGCCGGCGATCTGGTCCTGCGCCTCGACCCCGGCGCCCGAGAACTCGGCGCGGAGGGATACGAACTTCTCGTCTCCGACACCGTCCGGATCACCGGAGCGACCGACGACGGGCTGTTCCTCGGCACCCGCACCGTGCTGCAGATGCTCCACGGCCAGACCACAATGCCGCGCGGCCGGACGGTCGACGTCCCCCAATACCCCGAACGCGGCGTGGGAGTGTGCGCCTGCTACATCCACATCTCGATGCCCTGGTTCGAGCGGCTGATGCGGGAGATGTCGTATCTGAAGCTCAACCAGCTGTGGATCGAGGCGAAAGTCGCCAGCGACGACTACCCGAAGACCAAGTTCTGGGGCTACTACACCAAGGACGAGATACGACAGCTCTCGGCCATGGCGAAGAAGTACCACATCACCCTCGTACCCGAGATCAACTCACCCGGACACATCGACCCCTATCTGCAGAACCACCCCGAACTGCAACTCACCGACTCCTCCGGCACCAAGTCGCCCTCGCGGCTGGACATCACCCGGCCCGAGGCCTACGCCTTCTACACCGGGCTCCTCGACGAGGCCCTGACCGTCTGGGACACCCCGTACTGGCACATGGGCGCCGACGAGTACATGCTCGGCTCCGACTACGCCGCCTACCCGCAGATAGCCGCCTACGCGAAGGCGAGATACGGCGCGTCGGCCACCCCCCAGGACGCGTTCATCGACTTCGTCAACCGCGTGAACGCCCATGTGCGGGCCGACGGCAGAACCCTGCGGATCTGGAACGACGGACTGACCGGCGATAACACCATCCCCCTCGACAAGAACATCGACGTCGAGCACTGGACCCCCGAGGCCAAGCAGCCGCCCTCCGCGCTCCTCGCCCAGGGCCACCAGGTCATGAACTCCGCCTACTCCCTCTATCTGATCCGCGGCGGCTCGAAAATGAGAACCCAGGCCCTGTACGACAGCGACTGGACACCCCTGCGCTTCGAGGGGGAGACACTGACCGGCGCCCAGCCGCAGGTCAGCGGCGCCAAGATCACCATGTGGCCCGACTTCGCGTCCGAACAGACCGAGAACGAGGTCGAGGCCGACGCGTTCATGCCGCTGCGCTTCATCTCCCAGGCCACCTGGGGCAGTCCCAAATCCGCAGCGACCTACACCGGCTTCGCCGACCTCGCCGACCGGCTCGGCCACGCCCCCGGCTGGAACAACGTGACACGCCTCCCGCTGAAGGACGGCACCTACGCCCTCACCCTCCCCGACTCGACCAAGCGGCTGACCGCGTCGGGCACCACGCAGGGAGCCCCGGCCGAACTGGCGGCCGACCCCGACGCGACCTGGGCGCTCTCGGCCACCCCCGACGGCTACTACCGCATCCGCGCGGTCCGCGGTGGCACCACCACCGGCAACTGCCTCGACATGGTCAGCGGCAGACGCTACCTCGGCGCACCACTGGAGGCGGGCGCCACCATCACCCAGCAGACCTGCTCGGACAACACCCGCACCCAGCGCTGGCAGCTGACCACCAAAGGCGACACGGTGACCCTGGTCAACGCCATCTCCCAACTCGCCCTCGCCCAGAACACTGACGGCCTGGCCGTCCAGATGCCCCCGGACACCCAGCCACCGACCGCGCTGCGCCCGGTGGCCAGGTAGGGGGAGCGCCGCACTCACGGTGGCGCCGTGCAGCACACGGTCGTTGGTCTGCTGCACGGCGCCGCGCCTCATGAGGAGTCAGTCGGGCAAGGGCACGCGGATGACGGGGTCGAAGGGGTGCTTGTTGAAACCGGTCCGCAGATTGCGGCAGCCCGGCGCCGTGCACATGAAGAACTCCTCGACGCTCTTCCGGCCTGTGCGGTTCTTGAGCCAGACCTTCTCCTCGGCGGTGAGGCGACGGTGCTGCTCATCGGATTGGCAGGTGTAGCAGTACATCTTGGGGTCAGGCACGACACCTCCTGAAAGCGGCAAACAGGCCGACGTGAGCCTATGAAGCATGTTGGGCCACGGAAAGTGCACAACCGGACAACTCGGCGTGCTCGCCAAGGATTAGCCGATGTGGACCGCGGCGACGCCCTCGGCGGGCAGGGTGAGGGCGAAGCGGGCGACATCGGTTCCGTGGTCTGCCTTGAGTTCGAGGGGCCGGCTCACGACGTCGCTCGCGTGCTCGATGTCACGCAGCTGCCGGCGGGTCGGATACTCCGGCGAGCCGAGCTCGATCCACTCCTGGTACGGGTTGGTGTGGTCCTCGTCGATCCGCCGGACCCGTGCCCGGGCCCCGGGCCGTACGCCGCGCAGAGTGACGGTGAGGGTCGCGGGCTGGGCCGGGACGGGGGCGCTGCCGTCGCCGGTGGCGAGCGCGTGGTTGTAGAGCAGAACATCAACACCGCCACCGCCACTGCCGCCACCGTGTGCGCTGCCGGTGACGGCGATGCCGCCCACCGTGGCCGGGGCGTTGGACAGGGTCAGGGGCGCGCGGCGGTCGCCCACCGTGTGCAGGAGCTGGAGCAGGCGGTAGGCGGGCTTCTTGACGCCGTGGATGGTCTGCAGCCCGAACCCGCCGTGGAACGGCTTGTCGGCCTGGCCGAGCTCTTCGAAGATGTCGGTGAACGACCAGTAGGCCAGGGCGTCGACGACCCCAGTGGTCTCGATGATCGTGCGGAGGAAACTCGCCGCCGCGTCGGACCGGTCCAGGGCGGGGTTGCCGAGGTCGGCGGCGACGTTGGTCTCGGAGATGTGGAGCGGCATGCCGGACGGCGTGTCGGCGCGGTTCTGCCGGAAGAACGACGCCGGGCCCTGTGGCCCCGTCCCCGTGTCGGTCTCGTAGCCGTGGGCGCTGCCGAAGTCGACCGGGACACCCTTCGCGGTGGCCCACTGCATGAACTCGCGGTAGTACTTCACCCCCGGCGAACGGGGCGGGCCGAAGGTCACCTGTCCGGCGGAGGTGGCCGGGCTCGCACGGCTCGAGTCGGCACCCGATCCGCGGCCTTCGGGCCGCCCGCCCGCGGCCGCGTGGCTGTTCAGGGATGTGGCACCCAATCTGACCAGGACCTTCGAGGTGCCCGCGACCATCGACAACGAATGCAACCTCGCCGCCCTCGGCGCGCTGGCGTTCGGTGCGGCACGCGGGCGGCGCCACGTGATCTATCTGAAACTGGTCACCGGAATGGGCGCCGGGCTCATCGTCAACGGGCAGCTCGTGCGCGGAGCGAACGGCCTGGCCGGCGAGTTGTCCCATCTCCATGTCGACTCGGCCGGCCCCATGTGCCGCTGCGGAGCCCGTGGATGCCTCGGCGTGGTCGCCACCACCGACCACGTCCTGGAAGCCGCCCGCCCGCTGTTCGGCCCGGACGTGAACATCTACGACACCTTCGGCCTCGCCGCGCAGGGCGAGGCGACCGTCCGCCGTGTCCTCGACGACTTCGGCCGCCTCGTCGGACGCCACCTCGCCCCCGCCTGCGTCATGCTCAACCCCGAGTTGATCGTCGTGGACGGCACACTCGGCCCCGCCGCCGCTCCCGTCATGGAGGGCCTTCACGACGGGTTGCGCCGACACATGCCCGACGGGGCCTATCGCGCGCTGACCCTCACCCTCGGCCGGCTCGCCGAAAACGCCGAACTCCTCGGAGCCGCGCATCTCGCACGAGCCCCGATATAGCCGCCGACCAGCCGTACGAGTGGGCGATCAGCCCGGGCTCGCGATCAACAGCCTCGCCCCCTGCGTCCGGTCGGATGACGGCCCGGTCTCCACGAGGAGTTCCCCCGGTTCGACGGCAAGGCCGAGGTCCCGGGTGACGGAGCCGAGGGTGTCGGCGTCGATCTCGAACACGGCGTCGGCCTCGTCCCCGGGACCCAGTTCGAGGCGGGCGAATCCACGCAGCTCGCGTATGCGGGGCCACGAGGACCCGCCCGACAGCCGCCGTACGTAGAGCTGGACCGTCTCACGCACCGGCCGCTCCCCGGTGTTGCGTACGCTGACCCGGCAGGTGAGGGCGGGATCGTCCGGGGTCACGCGGGCGCGTGACAGCCGTGGTGGCGCGTAGGCGACGGTGGTGTACGACAGACCGTGGCCGAAGGCGTATCGGGCGGTGGCGGGCTGGTCCGCATAGCCGCGGTAGCCGTGATCCTTGGCGTTGTAGAACACGGGCAGTTGGGCGGCCGAGGTCGGCACCGACACCGGCAGCCGCCCCTCGGGTTCCGCCGCGCCGAACAACACGTCGGCGACGGCCCGGCCGCCCCACGGGCCCGGGTACCAGGCACTCAGCACGGCGCCCGCGGTGCCGGGAAGGTCGGGCACGGCGTGCGGACGGCCCTGTACGAGCACCACGACGACCGGCACGCCCGTGGCCGCCACCGCGTCCATAAGCGCCAACTGCCCCTCGGGAAGGCGTAGATCGGCCAGATCGACGCCCTCTCCGCAGGTCATGTCCACTGGGTTGGCGGAGGTGACGACGGCCGCGCCGTTGGAGTCGAAGACGGTGTCGCCCGACCGGGCGCTCGACCCGCCCAGGACGAGCACCGCGATGTCCGCCGCTGCCGCCACCGCGGTCGCTTCCGGGAGACCGGAGAGGTCGCCGCCCACCAGCTCACACCCCCGCGCATAGGTGACCTCGGTGTCCGGCGGTGCGGCCGACCGGATGCCGTCCAGCACCGTGACGTGGTGGGAGCCGGGCCGCTGCGGCGCGGTGTAGTCGCCGATCTGCTGGGCGATCGAGTCGGCGTTCGGGCCGAGGACGGCGATCCGGCGGGGCGATGGTGCGATCGGCAGGACCCCTCCGTCGTTGGCGAGCAGCGTGATCGACGCGCGGGCGATGCGCTCACTCAGCTCGCTCGGACCGGAGCGCTGGTCCCCAGGCGCTTCGGCATGCGCGGAAGGCTGGTCGAAGAGGCCCAGGCGGAACTTCAGGGCCAGGACCCGGGTCACGGCGGTGTCCAGGGTCCGCTCCGCGACGAGCCCCCGCTCGACCGCCTCGGCAAGCCGCGGATAGCAGGCGTCCCAGAGGCTCAGATCGCATCCGGCGTTCAGGGCCAGGGCACCCGCGGCCACCGGGTCTCCCGCGAGCCGGACCAGACGGTCGACGGCGCAGCCGTCCGCCATGACGATCCCCTCGAACCGCCATTGATCCCGCAGGAGTTCGGTCAGCAGCGTCGGGTTGGCGACACAGGGCAGGCCGTCGAATTCGTTGTAGGCCGCCATCACCCCGGCGGCGCCGGCCCGTACGCCCGCCCGGGCCGCCGCCAGATGGATCTCGTGCAACTCGCGGGCGCTCAGCTCGGTGGCCGCGCTGTTGCGCCCGCCGACGGTGGCCCCCTGGCCGGCGAAGTGCTTGAGCACGACGGCGACCCCGGCGGTGCGCATGCCCCGTACCAACGCCTCGGTGAGCCGGGCCGCCAGATACGGGTCCTCGCCGAAGCACTCCTCCGCACGGCCCCAGCGCGGGTCGCGCACCAGGTCGAGGGCCGAGACGAGCGCCACATGGCCGCCCCGTGCCCGTAGTTCCGCGCCGGCGGCGGCCGACGCGGCCTCGTAGAGCTCGGGGTCCCAGGTGGCGCCGACGGCGAGGTTGACCGGCAACACGGTGCCGTCCAGCGCCTGGTGGCCGTGCGGGACCTCCTCGACGAGCAGCACCGGAATCCCCAGCCGGGTGTTCTCCATGACGTGACGCTGCACCGCGTCGGCCACCCGGGCCCCGTCCGCCGCCGTGATGCCGTCGGCGAAGCCGACACCGGACCACGCATCGGCCCGCTGCAGCCCGTACAGGGCTCCCATGCCGTCGTACGTGGCGACCTCGGCGTGGAAGGCGTCGGTGAGCCGGTGGCCGTCGGCCGTGCGCTCATAGGCGTCCCAGCCGTACATGCGCTGGTTGACCTGGCCGACCTTCTCGGTGAGCGTCATACGCGCCAGCAGGTCGCGGACCCGCTCCGGCACCGGTGCGGACGGGTCGCGGTAGAGGTGATCGGTCACTTTCAGCTCCAGCACTTCAGCTCAAGGACGCAGACACCGTACGGGGCGAGTGTGACACCCGCGGTCGGCGCGCCGGACGTGAGGTCGTGCAGTGTGCCGTCGGCGACGGGGCGGACGGTGAGCTCTGCGGAGCTCTGGCTGACCAGCCAGACGAAGCGGCGCCCGTCCTGGTGGACGAGGACGTCCGCACCGACGTACGGGCTGTCGACCGTCACCGGGCGCCGGACCCCGGCCACGTCGGCGAGCGCCGCGTACAGCCGGTGGGTCTCCTCCGGGTTGACGCGGGCGGTACGGGCGGCCATGTGCTCCAGGGGGTAGGTGGCCAGGACGGTGCGGCCGCGTCCGGTGTCGCGCACCAGGAGGGCGGGCCGGCCGTGTGCGTCGACCGCGACGACACGGGCATCGCGGGGGAGGACCGGCAGATACGCCCGGCTGTCCTCGTTGCCCGCGACGGGGAAGCGCAGGGTGTCTCCCGCGGTCAGCCCGCCGAAGTCGTCGGTGAAGGTCATCTCCAGGACATCGTCCTCGATGGGTTCGGCGACACCGTAGGAGAGCTGGAGCTCGACGCCGAACAGCCCGTCCAGGTCGTCGAACCACGGGCCGCGGGTGCCGGGGTGTTCGCCGGAGCAGAACGAGAGATAGACGGTGGCGCCCTCGTGGGCGCGGTGTTCGAGCTCACGCCGGGTGCGTGTGGTGAGCTGACGGGTGGCCGGCAGCAGATACAGGGCCGCGTCGCCGGGCAGGCCGTCGGCCTCCCGGGTGAAGCCCACCGGCAGGTCGGCGGCGCGGGCGGCGACATAGCTCTGGTGCAGGGAAGTGAAGATCAGCGGTCGGTCGGCGGGCCTGCTGTAGGGGTAGCCGCGCTCCAGGAAGGCGGGCACGACCAGCGCCGCTCCTGCGTCGGCGCGTCGGCAGCGCGTGAAGTCCACCGCCCCCAACACCTTGGCGAACTCGGCGAGTTCGAGCAGCGGAGCTTTCGGGGCCCCGGTGCTGTCGGTGATGCCGAAGTGCATCTCGAAGGGGTGGTGGTCGTACGGCGAGCGGTCCCACAGATCGTCGTAGTCGGTGTTGTTCCAGGCGACCCAGCCCGTCGCTCCGCCGAGCAGCGAGTTGTGCAGGGTCTGCCGGTAGTGGACCGCCGCGTTCTCGGCGGACACCGTGTCCGTGGAGAGGCCGAACTCCTCCAGGACGACGGGGTGTCCGGTGACCGAGGCCAGTTCGCATTCGAAGGCGGCGCGCAGATGCTGACGGGGCCGGTCGGTGTCGGAGCGGTACACATGCGGGCCGACGAAGTCGATGTACTCGGCGGTTTCGAGCAGCGAGAAGCCGTTGTCGCGGCCGGTGACCTCGATGCCCCACGCGCCGTCGCCGAGGGAGACGGGCTGGGTGCCACCGGCGGCCCGTACGGCGTTGCACATGGCCTGCGCCCAGGCGGTCACCACCTCGGAGGAGGGCGGATCCACCTGGTAGACGCGGCCGTATCCCGGCATCTCATTGGTGATGAGCCAGCCCGTGACCGCCGGGTGGTCCTTGAAGCGGCGGGTCATCTGGGATACGAACCACGCCTGGCGGCCGACCATCCACACGTCCTCGTACAGATCGCGGCCCCCGCGCCAGGCCGGGTCCCAGTTCTCGCCCGACATGTGTCCGACGATGAAGGTGGGCACCGTCCCCATGCCCGTCTCGCTGTGGGCGTCGAGGAAGTCACGGAAGTGTTCGCACAGGGCCTCGTCGATGCGGTGCGGTTGCGGATGGAAATCGGGCCAGTAGAAGAACGACCGGGTCATGGTCAGGCCGTGCTCGTGCAGCACCCGCAGTTCCGCGCGGACCGTCTTGGGATCGTAGTCGCGCCACATCAGGGGCCCGCCGGTGCGGGACCAGAAGTTGGCGCCGAGCCAGGGCAGGACGGCGGGGTGGTGGGTGAGCTGGGCGCTGTGGCGTCGCATGGTCCTTCTCGGATCTCGTGGTGCGGTGTGGGGGATGCTCGTGGATCTGTCGGGTGTCAGTGGCGCCGAGGGCATCAGGAGGAAGAGACGGGGGAGACGGGGACGGGCCCGGTGGACTCGCGGACGACCAGACGCGGTCGGTCGTCGAGCACGGACTCCTCGACGTCCTCGCCGCAGCGGGCCAGGAGCAGCCGGGCGGCGGCCGCGCCGACCCGCTGCACCTGCTGGTCGACCGTGGTCAGCCGCGGGTGCAGCCAGCGGCCGAGCGGCAGGTTGTCATAGCCGACCACCGACAGGTCGTCGGGGACGCGCAGACCGTCGCGCTGGGCGGCGCCGATGCCGCATACCGCCATGGAGTCGTTGGCGTAGACGATCGCCGTGGCACGGTCGGGGGTGTCCAGCAGCGCCCGGGTCGCGGCCACGGCGGACACCTCGGTGAAGTCGGTGTGCAGCACCGCGTACGGCCGCAGACCGGCCGCCTTGAGCGCCGTCTCGAAGAAACCGCGCCGCAGCCGGGTGTGCTGGAGATCGGCGGGGCCCGCCACATAGGCGATGCGCCGGTGTCCGAGGTCGAGAAGGTGGCGGACGACCTCCTCGACGGCGGCGCCCTGGTGGCCGAGGCCGACGCTCGGCACCCCGCCGGCCCGGTCGGGCGGACCGAGCAGTACGGCGGGCAGGCCGAGGCGGGCCAGCAGTGCGGGGCGCGGGTCGTTTGTGCGCGCGTCCGTCAGCACGGCTCCGTCGACCCGGCCTTCGGCCGTGAGCTGCCGGTAGAGGGCGTTCTCCTCCTGTGCTCCGGCGACCAGATGCAGCAGCAGACCGTAGCCGCGGGGCGCCAGTTCGCCCTCGATACCGGTGATCAGCTCGCTGAAGTGCGGGTCGGCGCCGAGCACATCGGTGGGGCGCCGTACGACGAGCGCGAGGGTGCGGGTGCGGGCGTTGCGCAGGGCGGCCGCGGGGGCGCTCGGCGACCAGCCGAGCTCTCCCGCGGTGTCCAGGATGCGCTGCCTGGTCGGCTCCGACAGCCGGCCCTTGCCGTGGAATGCCTGGGACACGGCCGCCGTCGACACCCCGGCGGCGGCCGCCACCGCCTTGATGGTGGGCCGACGGCCCTGCTTCCCGGTGGGCGCGTTCCCGGTGGCCGCGTTCCCGGTGGGCGCGCTCACATCTTCACCGCGCCGCTGATGAGCGCCTGCTGCATACGCTTCTGCAGCACCGTGTAGACGATCCATACGGGGATGAGGGTCAGTACGGTGCCCGCGGTGAGGACACCGTAGTCGGTGCCGGTGATCGCCTTGAGTGTGGGCAGGGCCGACTGGACGGTGCGCTGGTCGGGGTCGGGGCCGATGATGACGAGCGAGTACAGGTACTCGTTCCAGAACGTCAGGAAGTTCAGGAGGATCACGGTGGCGATGCCGGGCAGACACATCGGCGTGTAGATGTGGCGCAGCACCGTGTAGGTCGACGCTCCGTCGATCCGGGCGGCCTCCTCCATCTCCCTCGGGATGGTGCGCATGAACTGCACCAGGATCACCACCGACAGCGGCATCGCGGTCGCGGGCAGGAAGAGGACCATGAAGAGCTGCGTATGGAACAGCCCGGTGGCCGCGGCGAGCAGGAACGTGGGAAAGAGCGCGGCGAACGTCGGGATCAGAAAGCCGAGCGAGAACACCTTCTCCATCGCCGAGGCCAGCCGCCCGGTCGACCGGGCGAGCGCGAACGACGCGGGCAGCGCAAGCAGCAGGGTCAGCGCCAGGGAAAGGACCGTCACCAGCGCCGAGTTGACGATGGCCTGGCCCAGGGATGCGCTGTCGTACGCCGTCCGGAAGTTGTCGAAGCCGAGCGAGTCCGGCAGCGCGAAGGGATGGGCGAAGATCTCCTCGTTGCTCTTGAACGCGGAGGCGAGGAAGTAGTAGAGCGGCACGATCAGCAGCACCGCGTAGGTCCACACCAGAAGGTGTGCGGGCAGCCAGCGTTTGCTGAGTTTCATGGTGACCGCTCCGATCAGTAGTTCTGGCGAAACGCACGGCGGATGGCGAGCAGCCCGACGAGCCCGGCCAGAAAGAGGATGACGCCGACGGTCTGGCTGTAACCCAGGTCGGCCGCGATGAACGCCTTCTGGTACACGAGGAACGACAGCGTTGTCGACGAGCTGCCGGGACCGCCCTGGGTGAGCAGCAGAACGTGCTGTGCCGAGCCGAAGAGGGTCCACAGGAACTGCAGCATGGCGACGACGCCGACGTAGTCGCGGATCACGGGGAAGTGGATGCGCCACATGGTCCGCCAGTGTCCGGCCCCGTCCAGCTGCGCCGCCTCGCCGAGTTCGTCCGGGACGCTGTCGAGCCGGGCGGCGAACAGGACGGCGGTGAAGCCGATCCCGCTCCATATGTCCAGGGCGATGAGACAGGCCAGGGCCGTCGACGGTGAGGCGAGCCAGGCATCGGTGAGCGAACCGAGCCCCGCGGACTGCAGTGCGCCGTTGACCAGCCCGTCCGGGGACAGCGCCGCGTAGAACACCATGGCCTTGGCGGGGGTGGAGATCAGACCGGGGATGAACAGCAGATAGCGGATGACACGGTGCCCGGGGGGCTTCTGCGCGACGTAGTAGCCCAGCATATAGGCGCATACGATCATGATCGGCAGCGCCACGGCCAGCTGGACGGCGGTGTTGTTCACCGCGTCCCAGAACACAGGGTCGTCGAAGACCGTGCGGACGTTGTCGAGACCGGCGAAGGACACCGGCTGAAGCATCCCCGGCCAGTGCAGGGCGGCGATCACAAAGATGGCGATCACCGGACCGATCATGAAGATCGCGTACCAGATCAGCGCGGGGACGGCGAGGATCGTGCCGCCCTGCCGGGCGTTGCGCGAACCGGTTGTGGCGGAGGGCGGAGCGGGGTGGCGGATCGTGGCCCCGCCCGGGGTCGACGTCAGCGTCGTCATGAGGTGGCTTCCGTGAGGTGGGCTTAAGGAACTGAGTGAGCGGGCGGGCGGGTCACGCGGAGCGGTACGCGGTTTCGAGTGCGGCTCGGACCTTCGCGGCGCTGGTGCCTCGGGTGAAGGATGTGCTGGTCGCGGTGATCAGCGGCTGGGTGGCGGCGGGCGGGACGTATACGTCGGGCAGCAGCACCTGGCTCACCCTGGAGCCCAGCCGCTGCGCGGCGGCGACCAGGGGGAAGTCCGTGCTGACGGTGTCGGAGCGCAGCGCCATGTCTCGGCCGCTCTCCTTGATGAACCGGGAGACGGTGTCGGGGTGGTACATGAAGCGCAGGAACTTCTCGACGGCGTCGATCTTCTTGACACCGTTCGGGCTGATCCAGAACCCGATCAGGGTGTACGTCCGCAGGATGGTGGGTTTGTCGTGCGCGGCGCCGTCGGTCAGTGGCCAGCCGCCGACCTCGGTGTGCCGGGCCACCTCCTCGTCCACCTTCGCCAGCGCCGAAGACATCGCCGACTCGATGGCCGCGGACTGTGTGTTGAACTGCGTGGTCATCAAGTCCGAGGTGAGGCCCTGCGCCTTGTCGGCGAAGACGCCCGCGTCCCGCAGCGTTACGAAGTAGTCGATCCCCTCCCGGGCGCCCCGGCTGCCGAAGTCCCCGGTGGAGTAGGCGTGCCGGGCCTCGTCCTCGGTCAGAAAGGTCTGAATGATCTGGGCCAGCAGCTTCTGCCCCGTCCAGTCGTTGCCACCGACGGTCACGGGCGCGATCCCCTTGGCGCGCAGCTTGCGGGACGCGGCGATCAGCTCGTCACCCGTGGTGGGTATCGCGTCGACGCCCGCCCGGTCCAGCAGCGCCCTGTTGTAGGCGATCGGCCAGTTGGTGGCGAAGTAGGGGAAGGCCCGCAGCCTGCCCTTGGCGTCGGTCCACGCGGCCAGGGCCTCCGGGCGCACCCGCTCGCGCAGCCCCCAGTCGTTCATATAGCCCTTGACGTCGACGGTGGCGCCGACGTCCGTCCAAGCCAGCGTCTTGTCATAGAGGTTGACCATCACCACGTCCGGCTCCTTGCGGGCCAGCCGTGAGGTCTCGTAGACCTGCGCGAGGTCGTCGCCGTTGATGAGGTTCTTGACCTTGAGCCCCGGATTCTCCCTGCGGAAACGGTCCAGGGACGCGAGGTAGGTGGGCGATCCCGGTGCGGTGGTGCCCAGCTGGCTGTGCACGACGAGCGTGTCGGGATCGGAGTCCGCCGCGGCCACCAGGGAGCAGCCGGACAGGGCAGGCAGGACGGTCGTGGCGGCGAGGCCGGAACCGGCGGCGAGGAGGCCGCGCCTAGTCAGCGGTGAGTGCACTGCGGGGTGTCTCCAACCAGGCGGTTAACGAGTGGTTAATCGATTTACCTCGAGGGTGTGAGGAATGTAGGAGCCGCTTCGCCTCCGGTCAAGCCTTTGGATGTGGCATCTTCCTCGGGCGTGGCCCGCGTGACGCAGTGCACACTCCGTAAAATGCGCATGGCAGATGCAACATTGCTAGGGTGTGGGCGTGAGGCTGACCAGGTACACGGATCTCGCGCTTCGGGCAGTGATGCGCCTGGCCGTCGTGGACGGCGAGGAACTGCTGACCACGAGGCTCATCGCCGATTCCATGAACGTCCCCTATACGCATATGGCGAAGACGATCGCCCATCTGCAACACCTGGGGGTCGTCGAGGCGCGGCGCGGGCGCAACGGCGGGCTGATGCTCACCGACGCGGGCCGGAGCACGCGGGTGGGTGAGCTGATCCGGGTGCTGGAGGGGGACCGTGAGGCCGTGGTGTGCGAGGGGGAGGCCCCCTGCCCGCTGGCCGGTGCCTGTCGATTGCGGCGGGCGCTGCGTGAGGCGCAGGAGGCGTTCTACGCCTCGCTGGACCATGTGACCGTGGCCGATCTGGTGGCCTCGCCGACGGGGCCGGTACTGCTGACGCTGGGTACCGCCCCGGGGTGACCGGCCACGGCCACCGGCCTCGGTGTCCGATGTGGTTCACCACGCCATGCGTGGTGTCTTCGCGGCCAAAAATGCGAATCTTAAATGCAGATTAGAGGTGTGTGTCTGATGCTTTCAACGCAGGCGGTCCCGGTCGTGCGGGCGACGCTTCCCGCGGTGGGGGCCTCCCTGAACACGATCACGGAGCGGTTCTACCAGCGGATGTTCGAGGAGCGTCCGGAGCTGCTGCGGCATCTGTTCAACCGGGCCAACCAGGTCAGCGGCGCGCAGCGCGAGGCGCTGGCCGGTTCGGTGGCCGCCTTCGCCACCCTGCTGGTCGAACGTCCCGACGAACGTCCCGACGCCATCTTGTCGCGCATCGCGCACAAGCACGTCTCGCTGGGCATCACCGCCGACAAGTACACCCTGGTCGGCCGCCATCTGCTGGCAGCGATCGCCGAGGTCCTCGGCGACGCCGTCACCCCCCAGGTCGCCGCGGCCTGGGACGAGGTCTATTGGCTGATGGCCAACTCCCTGATCGCCTTGGAAGCCCGTCTGTACGCGCAGGCGTCGGTCCAAGACGGCGATGTGTGGCGGCAGATGGAAGTAGCCGAGCGCCACCAGGAGTCCCCCGACGCCGTCTCCCTGGTCCTGCGCCGCCCCGACGCCCTGCCCGCCACCGCCTTCCTGCCGGGGCAATACGTCAGCGTCCGCGTCGAACTGCCGGACGGCGGCCACCAGATCCGCCAGTACAGCCTGTCCACCGCCCCCGGACAGAAGACCTGGCGCATCACCGTCAAGCGTGAGAAGTCCGCCGATGGCACCGCCCCCGACGGCGAGGTCTCCTCCTGGCTCCACGCCCATGCCCGCCCCGGACGCACCCTCGAGGTGTCCATGCCCGCCGGTGATCTCGTCCTGCCCGACGCCGACACTCCGCTCCTCCTCGCCTCCGCCGGCATCGGCATCACCCCCATGCTCTCGATGCTCGACCACCTCGCCCTGGCCGGCTCCGCCCGCCCGGTCACCGTCATCCACGCCGACCGCACACCTGCCGACCACGTTCACCGCGACGAGCAGGCCGAACTCGTGGACCGCCTGCCCAATGCCACTCTGCACCTGTGGTACGAGAACAACGCCCACCAGCACCCCGCCCCCAACGTGTCACCCGGCCGGGCCACCCTCGACAACCTCACCCTGCCGAAGGACACCACCGCCTACCTGTGCGGCCCGCTGCCCTTCATGCGCGCGGTACGAGGCGATCTGCTCCACCAGGGGCTGCGCCCCTCCGCCGTCCACTACGAGGTCTTCGGCCCCGACCTCTGGCTCGGCAAGTAGCAGACCAGCACACTTCACGCCGCACACTTCACGCCTCTGACCAGCGGTGACGCTGAACCGCGCCCGGATTACTAGGATTGCCACGAGCACGGAGTGGGTCGGTCCAGCAGCGGAGGCATTGGCGGCATGAACAGGTCAGACGAGCCCACCCCTGACTCGCTCGACGAGGCGGCAGAGACCTTCCTGCAGCTGCGACCCCGTCTGTTCGGCATCGCCTACCGCATCCTGGGCAGCGTGGACGAGGCGGAGGACGTCGTCCAGGACGCCTGGCTGCGCTGGCAGGGCACCGACCGGAGTGTCGTGGAGAATCCCGGGGCCTTTCTGGCGACGGCGACCACCCGGCTGGCCATCAATGTGGCCCAGTCGGCGCGGGTGCGGCGCGAGTCGCATGTGGGCTCGTGGCTGCCCGAGCCGATCGACACCAGCATGGATCCGCACGTCGGTGCCGAGCGCGGCGAGGCCCTTGAGCTGGCCGTGCTGTTCCTCCTGGAGAAACTGAACCCCGTGGAGCGGGCGGCCTATGTGCTGCGCGAGGCATTCGAGTACCCGTACGACCAGATCGCGAACATTCTGCAGCTGAGCCAGGCCAACACCCGGCAGATCGTCAGCCGGTCCCGTAAGCGACTGTCGGCCGAGCGCCGTGAGCCAATCGACACGGCGGAGCTCCGGCGCCTGCTGGAAGCCTTCCTCGCCGCCGCGGCGACCGGCGACATCGACGCCCTTGAGGAGCTGCTGTCGGCCGACGTCGTCGCCCACGCGGACGGCAACGGCATGCGGGGAGTGGCACGGGTCGCGGTCACGGGAGCCCTGCGTGTGGCCAGGATCAGCACATTCGCCAAGAAGTTCATCCCCTGGGACGAGTACCGCATCGTCGAGGTCAATGGCCTTCCCGCTCTGCTGACCGCCAAGGAGGGTGTCGCCACCGCGCTGGTGACCATCACGGTGGGACCGGACGGGATCGACGGGTTCTACTGGATCTTGACGCCGGAGAAGCTCCGGGCGTACGAGCGGTCGTCCCACCGAGCTGTTCCGCGCCAGCAGTAGCGCAAGCCGTAGCGGCGGCCGGGCCAACTGCCGCTCGGGCGTCGCCACCAGGCTGGCACGCAGTGCTAAGCAACTGTCGCCCCCTGCGCATGACATTCGCTCGGCCCGATCGGCAGGATCTTCCATATCGGGCCGATGGTGTCGGCCCGGGAAGAAAGGGGCGAACCTGATATGAGGCAGCAGATGCGGCTTGGGCTGGGCGCGGGGGCCATGGCGGTCGCCGGCGCGTTTCTCCTGGCGCCGACGGCGGGCGCCAGCCCCGCCGCACCGGACCACGCGCGCGGTGCCGCGACCGCTGCGGCGGCGTGCCCCGCGCCGCTGCACGCGTACCAGTACACGAACTACACCGGTGGCTACAAGAAGTTCTGCAAGTCGGACATGAAGCTTTCCGACAACCGGTTCAACAATGGGGGAAAGGTCAACGACCATATCCGCTCGGTGAAGAACCTCACCCGCGGCTGCTACTGGACCCTGTGGACGGACTACTGGAACCGCGGCCGGAAAACCCAGATGGATCCGTGGAGCTGGGACGCCAATCTGGCCAACAACCGGGTCGGGTACAAGACCAGCTCGCTCTACAAGTGGTGTAACTGACACCTGATTTCCGCCGGGGTGCCCCACGTGCCACGCAATGTGGGGCTCCCCGGCTCCCCAGGGAGCTGATGTGATGCACGCTCGCCCGGCCGCCGTGGCAGCCGTGGCCGCCGTGTGCCTGGTCGCCACCGGCTGCTCCAGCGGCGAAGCCGACCCAGCGGGCAGCAGCCCCGCGCAGCACACGTCCCGGCCCCCGGCCCCCACACGGGAGGTGAGAAACCTCGTCCTTCCCTTCGACGCCTACACCCTCGACAGCCCTCAGGTGGCACGCATCGCGGTGGCGCAGGACCGTCTGATCGGATCCTGCATGGCGCGCAGCGGATTCCACTGGCTCCGGCTGCCCGAGCGTCGCACCGAGTCCTGGCCGAACCGCGGTCGGTACGGACTGATCGAAGCGGAGCCCGCGAAGCGGTACGGATACCACCCCCTGCCCGATCCCCGCTCCGAGGCCGCCGAGGCATGGATCGCCCGGCGCGAGCAGGGACTTACCCCGAAGGAGCGGACAGCCGCCTACGGCAGGGACGGCACGTCGGGCTGCGAGAAGGAGGCGCACAGCGAGCTGCTGCGCAACGTGCCCAAAGTCGACTTCGGCCGCTTGGACCGGATCTCGGCCGACACCTACGAGCGCGCCAAACGCCATCCGGACGTGGTGAAGGCGTTCGCCCGCTGGAGCGCCTGTATGCGTGCCGAGGGCTTCCACTACCCGGACCCGATGGCCGCCAACAACGACCCCCGGTGGACGGGGGATTCCCCCTCGCAAGTCGAAATCGCCACGGCCCGGGCCGATGTCGCCTGCAAGCGCCGCACATCGTTGGTGCGCATCTGGTGGCGAACCGAGGCCGACTACCAGGCACAGCAGATCCGGCAGCACGCGAAGTGGTTCGCCCAGATCCGTCTCGCGCGGACGCGATACCTGACGAACGTCGACGCTCACGACGACGCCTGACGACTGAGACCGACTTCGCGAGAGCCGACTTCGGACAGATCACGCTCACGCGTCCGGCAGCACTCCGGGCCGGAACTTCTCAACGCCGACCACACGGTGGACGTGGTACGGCTCGATGTAGACCGCCACTCTCACCTCGCCGGGGGCCAGCCAGGGAAACGTCTCCGTGCCGAGGTACTTCTGCGCGAGCCGGTCCATGACCCGCACGGCCGGCTCTCCCGCCACGAAGCGGACCGCGCGCCCCCGGATCTCCACCCGGTGGTACGGGTTCTCGGTGTCCATGCAGCACAGCGACACCCGGGGGTCACGCCGCAGGTTCTCCTCCTTGATGCGGCCGACCGAGGTGTTGATGACTACCAGGCCGTCCTCCAGGTCGGCCCACATCGGTGTCAGCTGCGGCGAACCGTCCGCGTTCAAGGTGGCCATCTGCCAGAACCTGGGCTCCTGAAGCCAAGCGCGTGTGATCTCGTCCAGTGCGGCTGCCATGCGATCGCTCCTTACTCAACTGCTCAAGCGATTCAACGCATTGGTGATCACCAGGGTTCCGGACAGGGCGCGGCGCGGTCGCTTCACACGGGCCGCGCAGCCACCCGCGCCGTCGCCGTTCACATACGGCGACGGCGCGGGTGGCCGTGGTCGCTCCGCCGACAGGCCCGCCCGGCTATGGGCACGGCGCCACATCAGCCTCCGCCTCTCATGGCGACCTCCGCAACAGCACCTGGCACGTCGTCAACCCCACCGGCTGTATTGCGGTTCCGCTGGAAGACAACAGGTTCCACGTGTACAACTCCACCAACGAATACGCTCTCGCTTACGAGAACGCCAACTGCACCGGTCCCGTCATCGACGTGATCCCGCCCGGCGGTCGCTCCGCGGGAGGCGCCATCGCCATTCTGGGCCGAGCCGTCTGGGTCGACTGATGAACACCAGGTCCGGCTTCTGAACCAGGCCCGGCCGGGCGGTTTGAGGTCAGGCGCGGATCGCCGCGCGGATCGCCTTGGCCTTCTCCTCGGTGAACACACCGCTCTCCAGAAGGGAGAGGGTGGACAGGGCGCTACCGCCCGAACCCCAGCTGTGTCGGTCGGCAGGCGCCCGCCGATGGCCAACGGGCGGTACAGGGCATCGGGGCCGCGGCGCTGAGCCCGGCCTCGCTGGCGCTGCTCGCCGCCGCGTATCCGGTTCCGCAGGAACGGGTCAAGGCGATCGGGTTGTGGGCCGGATTCAGCGGAATCGGCCTGGCTGCCGGACCGCTGGCCGGTGGCATTCTGGTGGATGCCTTCGGCTGGCCCGCCATCTTCCTCGTCAATGTGCCCATTGGCGCCGTCCTGCTGCTTGCCGGACTGCGCGTCCTGAGCGAGTCCCGTAATCCGAGCGCGCCGGCGATCGACATCCCGGGGACGGTCCTGTCCGTCCTGGGCGTGGGGGCGCTGGCCTACGGGCTGATCGAGGGCGGTTCCCGTGGCTGGACCTCGCCGTTGATCCTTGGCAACTTCACCGCCGCGGTGGTGATCCTCGCCGTCTTCGTCGCCGTCGAAGCACGCAGCGCGACGCCGATGCTGCCGTTGCGGCTGTTCCGGCAGCAACTGTTCACGGTGTCCAACACGGCCATGGTCGTGGTGGGTTTCGCGCTCATGGGTTCGTCCTTCTTCTTCTCCCAGTTCTTCGTGTACGTCCAGGGCAGTTCGATTCTGCGCGCCGGCCTGCAGGCCCTGCCCGCCTCCCTCGCCATGGTGATCGTCAGCCCGTATGCGGGCCGCCTCGCCGCGAAGTACGGCTTCCGGATCGTGGTCACCACGGGCCTGGCCCTGGCCGGTCTTGGGCTGCTGGCGCTGGGCTTTGTGCACGCGGACACCGGCTACGGGAATGTGTGGTGGCGGCTGGCGGTCGTCGGCATCGGTTTCGCTCTCACCATGTCCCCGCTCACCGGCGCCGCCATCCAGGCGGTCAGCCCGCGGGAGGGCGGCCTCGCGTCGGGCATCAGCAGCACCACCCGGCAGATCGGCGCGGTGCTCGGCGTGGCCGTGCTCGGAGCCATCGTGCGCACCCGGGAGTCCGGTGGCGCGTCCTTCGAGGCCGGCCTCAACAGCGCCTTCGTCGCGGCGGGCGCCGTCACCTTGGCCAGTGCGGTGTTCACCGGTCTTTGGCTGCTGAAGTCCGAGCCAAGCCCTGTGCCCAGTCCGACAGCAGGGCGAAGTCCTCTGCCGTCAGACCGGTCCGAGGGTCGACACGGTGGAGCAGAGCCTGACCCGCGTGGTGTTCTCGAGTCCACACGCGATCCGCGTCCGTGATCTCGTCGTCGACCCACGCGAACGGCCGGCCCCGCGCCCAGGCGACGATCGAGGGAGTCTTCCAGAACACACCGTTCTCCGGCTCGGTCCGCGGTTCGGGCCAGGGGATGAACGGCAGGGTGGGCAGGCCCAAGAGGGGGGCGAGGAAGTCGTTGGCCTCCTCTTCCCATGTCGTCGCCCAGACCAGGTCATACGGGAGCGAGGCCAGCGCCGGCCCGTGGTCCGGGTTGAGCCAGACCCGCAGTGGCCTGACCTGTTTGTCGGGCAGTCCCCACTCGTTGAGCCGACGCCGCTCGGCAGCGTGCCACCGCGGTGTCAGCAGCCGGTGCGTCTCGTAGCCTTCGGGACGCCTGTGCGGCCTCGCCGCGTACGGATTCAGCGGTCCGTCGACATCCACCAGCAGCACCGGCCGCACCAGCCCACCCCCCCCGTGAGGTCGTCCCCGCACGCTATCGGCCGATACCGGGGAGCCACCAGCGGTTTCGAGGGCCGCCGCCTGGCCGGGTGAGCGGCCCGGCGGCCGTGCGTCACGGATTCGGGACGGTGTCGGTGTCGGTGTCGTCGGCGAGGGCCGCGGCCCACAGAGCGGCCGCGAGGCGGACGACGGGTTCGGCCGGCGGCTGGGGAAGCCGGGCCAGAAGCAGACGCCGCAGCTCCTGCGGCCCGCCGCGCACCGGGAGGATCCGTACGCCGGGCGGCGCCGCGTGGGCCAGTGCGCAGGACACGGTGGTCAGCCCGCAGCCCGCGGCCACCAGATGGAGCTTCGCCAGCCAGTCGCGGGCGGTGTGCACGATCTCGGGCCGCTCGTCCAGGCCCGGCCACACCCCCATGAGCCGGTCCGCGCCGGACGACGAACCGGCGATCCACCGCTGTCCGCGCAGATCGGCCACATCGACGAAATCCCCGCGGGCCAGCGGGTGCGCCGCGGGCACGGCCAGGCAGAGGGCGCGCTCGGTGAGCGTCTGCAACTCCAACGGGGGCGACTCGTCGTCCGGTGCGCGAAACGGCGGCGCCGACGACAGCAGTGCGAGATCGATGCTGCCAGCCCGCAGGGCGCGCACCAGCGCCGGGGTGCCGCCTTCGCGGCTGACGACATGCACACCCGGATCGCTGCGCCGCAGCGCGGCCAGGGCGTGCGGCACCAGGGTCGTGCCAGCGCTGGGCACCCAGCCGAGGCGGGCGGTGCCGCCCTGTTCCGGCAGGCCGGACAGCTCGCGGGCGGTCGCGTCGATCGCGTCGAGCACGACGGTGGCGCGGCGCATGACGACCCGCCCGGCCGCGGTCAGCCGCACCCCGCCGCGCCGCCGTTCCAGCAGTTCCGCGCCCGCGACCCGCTCGATCGAGGCGATCTGCCGGGACACCGCCGACTGTGTGTACCCCAGCGACGCCGCGGCCGCGGTGAACGTCCCCTGCTCGGCCACCGCGCGGAACACCCGCAGCGCGGTCAGCGAAACATCCGTGAAGTCCATGACGTTTACGCATATTACCCGTGCGAAAGTTTCGTTGGACTCATGAACCGGGGCGTTCCTACCGTTGCGGCATGAACGCTCCCCGCATCGCCCTCGTCACGGGCGCCAACCAGGGCCTCGGACAGCCAGGCCCAACCGCCCTCCCAGGCGGCCGAGGCCGTGCTCGACCTCGTGTTCGCCGAGCACGTCGACCCCGCCCTGTACGGCGAGCGATTCCTCGCCCCAACTGACGTTTCTTGACAGGGAGTTCACCGATGACCGCCATCACCACGCCCTTCGGCTTCTCCAGTACGGCCGCAGAGGTCGCGCAGGGCATTGACCTCACCGGCCGCCGCGCGCTGGTCACCGGCGCATCCTCCGGTCTCGGCACGGAAACGGCCCGCGCCCTGGCCGGTACGGGGGCGGCCGTCACCCTGGCCGTACGCGAGGTGGCGGCGGGCGAGCGCGTCGCCAAGGACATCGCCGAAGCGACCGGAAACCAGGACCTGCACGTCGCCCACCTGGACCTCGCCGATCCGGCGTCCATCACCGCCTTCACCACGGCCTGGCAGGGCCCGCTGCACATCCTGGTCAACAACGCCGGTGTCATGGCCTGCCCCGAGCAGTACACCGGACAGGGCTGGGAGTGGCAGTTCGCCACCAACCACCTCGGCCACTTCGCCCTTGCCACGGGCCTGCACGACGCGCTCGCCGCCGATGGCGCCGCCCGTATCGTCGCCGTCAGCTCCACCGGCCATCAGCAGTCCCCGATCGTGTGGGACGACATCCACTTCGCCTTCCGCCGCTACGACCCATGGCTCGCCTACGGCCAGTCCAAGACCGCCAACGTCCTCTTCGCGGTGGAGGCCACCCGCCGCTGGGCCGCCGACAACATCACCGCCAATGCCCTGATGCCCGGCGCCATCCACACCAACCTCCAGCGCCACATCGGTGACCGCGGCAGCGGCAGGGTCCCGGCCGAGCTCATCAAGACGGTCGAGCAGGGCGCCGCCACGTCCGTATTCCTGGCCACCTCACCCCTGCTGGAAGGCATCGGCGGCCGCTACTTCTCCGACTGCAACGAGACCGAGATCGTCGACCGCCGCACCGGCGCCCTGCACGGCGTGGCCCGCTATGCCATCGACCCGGACAACGCCCGGCGGCTGTGGACGCTCTCGCAGGAGCAGCTCGCGGCCGCGAGCTGAACCGCCGGGCGCCCGGCCCGCTGCTGTTCCTGAGCGAGTAATCAGCCTCTGACCAGGCAGAAAGGATGCCCGGCCGGATCGGTGAGGACCCGCCACCGATCCGCATTCGGCTGGTGGTCCGGTTTGCCCGCGCCCAGTTCCAGCAGCCGGGCCTCGGCCTCGTCCAGGTCGTCGACCGCGAAGTCGAGGTGGAACTGCTGGGGAACGGTCTGATCGGGCCAGCGCGGAGCCCGATAGTCGTCGACGCGCTGAAAGCCGATGAAGAGCCCGTCCTCAGACGTGAGACCAGCGAAGTCGGCGTCGGATTTCGGGTGCGGTTCGAGCCCGGTGGCCTGCTGATAGAACGCCGCCAGAGCCAGCGGATCAGGGCAGTCGAGTGTTACCGCGCACAACTTCATCTGCAGGGACATGGCACCTCCGGCCGATCCGTGGACTTCCGCCATGCACACCCTAGAGACGGCCACCTCCCCCGCAGACGGTGATTTACGCCCGAAGGGTCAGTGCACCCGCAGCACGGTCTTGCCGCGCAGCCCCGCGACCTCGACGCCGTCGAGGAGGGCTCGCGGTGCCTCCTCCAGAGGGAGCTCCGCGCCGATGACGGGCCGGATGGCGCCCGCCGTGACGAGCCTTGTGAGCTCGGCCAGCCGCTCGGGCTTGCGGTCGAGGCGGTAGTTCGCGGTGCGGATGCGCTCGTCGGCGAGGAGTCGTTCGTCGAGGCCGAAGGCGGTCGAGAGCAGCGCGCCGCCGTCCCGTACGGCGCCGGCCACGCCGCTGGTGAGGGAGCGGTCGCCGACGAGGTCGAGGATCGCGTCGAAGCCTTCGGGCTCGAGCCCGCGCAGCGCCTGGGGCAGGGGCTCCGCGCCGCGGACGACGATGTCGCTGGCGCCGAGCTCTCGCACCTGTTCGGCGAGTTGGGCGGATGCCGTTGCGATGACCCGGAGCCCGCGAGCCGCGGCGGCCTGCACCACGAAGGTGCCGACGCCGCCCGTCGCGCCGATGACGAGCAGCGTGCCGTGCTCGGGCACCCGCGCATGGTCGATCGCACCCAGCGCGGTCATGCCGGAGGTCGGCAGCGCGGCGGCCACATGGCTCGGTAGCTCGTCGGGGACGGCCGTCAGCGCGCCGAACGCGGGCGCCGCCTGCACAACACAGACCTCCGCGAAGGTGCCGCACCGCAGCGGCCGGCTCCAGAACTGGCCGAAGACGCGATCTCCCACCCGGAATTCCGTGACGCCGTCGCCGATCGCGATCACGGTGCCGGCACCGTCCATGCCGAGCGTGAGGGGAAACCGGTACTCCCCGATCGCCGCCAGCGCCCCGGAGGCGATGGCCATGTCCAGCGGGCTGATCGCCGCCGCCTCGATGGCGACCTGCACCTGACCGCTGCCGGGCTCGGGCACGGGCAGCTTCTTGAGCTCCGGGGTGTCACCGAAGCGTTCGATGCCGATTGCTCGCATGGTTCTCTCCATTCCGCCGCGGGCCACCCGCCCTGCGACCGCCCCAGCGTGCGGTCAGGACGAGGCCCGTAGGAACGACCGATCCGGCACCGACTATGAACAGAAAAGCATCAATGGCGATGCTCAACAGGTCATAGTGTGGGGTCATGGCAGTGGAGTCCCGGCCCTTGCGGTACTTCGTCGCGGTAGCGGAGGAACGCAGCTTCAGGCGCGCCGCAGAACGGCTCGGCATGGCCGCCCCCGCGCTGTCGCGTGCGATCCGCAACCTCGAGGCCGAGCTCGGCGTGCGCCTCTTCGAGCGCTCCACGCGCGTGGTGGAGCTGACCGAACCCGGCGCCGTACTGCTGGCTCAGGTGGCCCCCGCCCTCGAAGCACTCGACGCGGCGGTCCGCCGCGCCCAACGGGCCTCGGCGCCGAATCGCAGTGTGCTGCTGGCCGTCAAGGCAGATGCCGACGGGGGACTGCTGGAGGACGTACTCGCCGCGACGGCCGCCGAACCCGATGCCGAGCCCGTCGCCGTGCGCCTGTGCGGCTGGCGGGAGCATGCGCGGCTGCTGCGTACGGGGGAGGCTGACGCGGCGCTGATGTTCGAGCCGTACGATTCGGGCGGCATCGACGCGGATGTCGTCGCGGTCGAGCCCCGTGTAGCGGCGCTGCCCGTGGATCACGCCCTCGCCGGTGCCGCCCGGGTACGGCTCGCCGACCTCGGCATCGGCCTTGGGGAAGTCGACGAACGGGCGGAGCGCGACATCGGTGAGCAGGGTGTGCACGATCTCGCGCAACTGCTCGCGCTCATCGGCCTCGGCGTGACCATGACCGTGCTCCCCAGGTCAGTCGCCGCCAGATATCCCCGACAGGGCGTGGCCTACGTCCCCATCGAGGACTGCCCTCCCGCCGCACTGGTCATCGCCTGGCCGGAACGCTCCCGCAACCGTGGTGTGGCCGCGCTGGTGCGCGCGGCGGTGGCCGTCGCCGAGTCGCGGGGGATGGGCGCGGCTGTAGAGGCGCCGGGGTAGCGCTGTGTTCTGATGCGTCGTAGCGGCCGACGGCCGCCGCTACGGGTCACGCTTCCGGGCGGGTGCGCCGGGCGTACGCGCGGGCGGCGCGGGCGCGGTCGCCGCAGCGGGTGGAGCACCAATGGCGGCGCCCGTGGCGCAGCAGGTAGCGGTTGCAGGGGGTGGAGCCGCAGCCGGTGAGGCGGTCGGCGTCGGGGCCGGTGAGGAGGTCGGCCGCGTTGGCCGCGAGGGCCGCGAGGGCGCGGTCGAGGATTTCGTTGGTGGGGCACGGGGCCGCGCGGTAGGGGCCGTTCTTCTCGTCCCAGTACAGCAGCGCGGCCGTGGGAGCTTTGCTCAGCGCGTCGTTGACGGCGGACAGCGCCGCGGGCAGGGCGGGCAGCCCGGCGACGCGGGCGGCGAACAGCGATCTGAGGTGTTCGCGCAGGGAGCGCAGCTGCGCCGCGCACATCTCCTGCACCCCGGCGTCAGCCGGTGCGAGGCCGCGTTCGGTCAACCATCGATTCGTGGCACCGGGGGTGCCGAGGAGATCGATGAAGTGCCCTCCGGGCAGCGCGATGGCGCTGTTGGCGAAGTCGAGGGCGAGGTATTCCTCCGCCCCCGGCGCGGGCGGTGGCACGGATTCGGCGGTCGGGGTCTCGCTCATGGCTGTCATGGTACGGCTTGTGTTCATCCGTGAGACACGGCTATCGTCCCTCACGGATAAGTCGCTCTACATCCGTGAGGTTTTGATGCCTGGCACCCCTATGCCCACTGAGCAGATCCCCGTCCGTGTCTTCGGCGGCCCGACGGCCCTTTTCGAATACGGGGGCCTGCGGTTCCTGACCGACCCCACCTTCGACGAGCCCCGCGACTACCACGTGCCGGGCGGGCAGCTGACCAAGACGGCGCCCTCCTCCGCCGCGCCGGCCGACCTCGGCCGTATCGACGTGGTCCTGCTCTCCCACGACGAACACCCCGACAACCTCGACGACTCCGGCCGGGCCCTGCTCGCCGACGTCCCGCTGACCCTGACCACGCCCGGGGGCGGGCAGCGCCTGGGGGAGGGGGCCAAGGGGCTGGCCGACTGGGAGTCGATCGAGCTGGACCGTCCCGGCGGCGGCACGATCACCATCACGGGCGTGCCCGCCGTCCACGGGCCCGGCGCGCGCGAGGACGTCGAGCCGATCACCGGCCAGGTCGTCGGATTCGTGCTGACCGGGGAGGGCCTTCCCACGGTCTACGTCAGCGGCGACAACGCCTCGCTCGACCTGGTCGAGGACATCGCCGAACGGCTCGGCCCGGTGGACACCGCCATCCTGTTCGCCGGGGCTCCCCGCTTCTCCGTCCTCTTCGACGGCGCGCTGATCGTCCTCGACAGCGCGCAGGCGGCTCAAGCCGCTCGGATCCTCGGTGCCCGCCGGGTGGTGCCCGTCCACTACGACAGCTGGGCGCACTTCACCGAGGGCCGTGACGAACTGATCGCCGCCTTTACGGACGCCGGGCTGCTCGACCGCCTGGACCTGGGCGACCGGGGCTGACCACGCGGCCGGGCGGGCCGTTGGCTTGTCGCCGTCCGGGTCGCGCCTAGCGAAAGAACTCTCTTGTGACGACTACCGTGCCCGCTCGGGTCGAGGATCTGCCGCGGTCTCAGGCGCAGCGCCGCGTCCTGACCGTCCTGATTGCCGCTCAGGTGTTCAGCGGCGCCGGGCTGGCGGCGGGGGTGACCGTCGGTGCCCTGCTCGCGCAGGACATGCTCGGCTCCACCAGTCTTGCCGGTCTGCTCGGCGCCCTGTCCACCGCCGGTTCCGCGCTGGCGGCCGTCGCGGTCGGCCGTATCTCTCAAGCGCGCGGACGCCGCCCCGGTCTTGCCGCCGGGTACCTGGCCGGTGCCATCGGCAGTGCGGGCGTCATCGTCGCCGCCGTCGTCGGGAGCTCCGTGCTGCTGTTCGCCGCGATGTTCGTCTATGGCGCCGGTGCGGCTACGAATCTGCTGGCCCGCTACGCCGGTGCCGACCTGGCGGATCCTGCGTACCGCGCCCGCGCGGTGTCCACCGTGCTGGTCGCCACCACCCTGGGCGGCGTGGTCGGCCCCAATCTCGCAGCGCCTGCCGGTGACCTTGCGCACGCCCTCGGCATCCCCCGCCTGACCGGGCTGTTCCTTCTCTCGGGTGCCGCCTACGCGCTGGCCGCCCTGGTTCTGGCCGTATGGCTGCGTCCCGACCCGCTGCTGCTGGCCCGCACGCTGGAGGCGGAGCGTGCCGCCGCGGCGGTCGCGCGCCCGGACGATGTCGG
Organism: Streptomyces sp. NPDC020845; assembly: GCF_044334165.1. Classification (NCBI taxonomy): domain Bacteria; kingdom Bacillati; phylum Actinomycetota; class Actinomycetes; order Kitasatosporales; family Streptomycetaceae; genus Streptomyces; species Streptomyces sp. NPDC020845. The sequence continues at coordinate 411,194 of NZ_JBIRSJ010000001.1, forward strand.
CGGTCGGGCACGGCCGGCGGCCGGACGGCGCCGCTCCGGCGTCCTGGTGGGTGCGCTGGTCATGGTGGTCACCCAGCTGGTCATGGTCGCGATCATGACGATGACGCCGGTCCAGATGCACGACCACGGCCACGGCGCCGCCGCCTCCGGCCTCGTCATCTCGATCCACATCGGGGCGATGTATCTGCCCGCACCCCTGTCCGGCTGGCTCGTCGACCGATACGGCCGGCTCACGGTCGCCGCCGCTGCCGCGCTGGTCCTGCTGGCCGCCGGGATCGTCGCCGCCAACGCCCCTGTCGGTTCCGCCGCCGTGTTCGCGGTGGCCCTCGCGTTGCTGGGTGTGGGCTGGAGTCTCGGCCTCGTCAGCAGCACCGCGATCATCACGGATGCCGTTCCCCTGGCCACCCGTGCCAGGACCCAGGGGTTGGTCGACGTCTCCATCGCCATCGCGGGCGCCACGGGCGGTTTGGCCTCCGGCCTGGTCGTCGCAGGCGCCGGCTATCCCGTCCTGGCCGTCGGCGGCGGCATCCTGGCGTTGGCCATCGTGCCGACGGTCGTCGTCGCGGCGCGCAGCCGATGAGCGACGGCCCCCTGCATCCATCTGTCCGGCGTTGCCGGTGGCGCCCAGAACCAGGACGGAGCCGCCGGGCCGGCCGCGCCGAGAAACGCGGCCAGGTCGAGCGCGCCCTCGCCACCGCTCTCCCGGGCGCGCCCCGCACACTGATCGCCGGCACAACGCAGCCCACGGTCGGTTCAGGGCAGGCGAATGTTGTCGTACCTGGTGTTCCGCTCCCCGCTGGCGTACACGCGCGGGGAGGTGAACACCCCGACCAGGTCCTCGTCGACAATGGTCCTGCGGGGAAGGTTCAGCCCGTAGTGCTCGCCCATCAGCCGGTACACATCCCGCATGGGCGGGACGTGCAGCCCCCACTCGTCCGGCTCGTCGGGGAAGTCGGGGTCCGGGTCGACGCCGCCGAGCCTGATCGCGGCGATCATCCGCTGGGTGAGGGGATGATCCGCCCTGACCAACTCGTGGACCTCGCCGTCGAAGTAGCTCCAGTCCAGCTCTCCGTCCACGATGACGTGGATGGTGGGCGGGTCCATGGTGGTGTCCATGATGTTCAGCCATGTGCGGCCCGCCCACAGATGCCGCACATGGTCGGGGTGGCGCATATAGAAGCCATCGCCGCCCCCGCACAAGGCAAAGGCCCACCCCGCGTGCTCGCCCAACCTGGCCCAGTCCGGGATGTTCGTGGACAGGCGCACCGCCGTGTTGAACACGTCAGGGGACATGATGCCGAGGTCGGGATCCGCCCCCAGCATCGCCGCCAGCTCCTCAACACTCACGCCTTTGACCATCTCCAGGTGGAAACCCCAGGAGGTGAGGTCTTCCTGTATCCACTCGAAGCCGAATCCGTCATCGCTCATGATCGGGAGTGTGGCAGCGGCGTCTGACAACCTGGCCCCGGCAGGTCCCTACGACCGCGTCGGCCAGATCAGCGCCTGGGCGACGATGACTCTCTCACCGTTGAAGGTGACGGCGGGACCTTCGTGCAGTTCGTAGCCGAGGCCAATCATTTCGCTCACGCGCTGGCAGAACGTGGCGTCGTCCGGTCCGGTCAGGACTCGGTAGATGGGCAATCCGTCCGGTGGTGTGCTCATGAGACGAAGAATTCCACAAGCGCCCGCCCACGCTCGTTCGGGTCCCGCCTCGGGACCCGAACGTCGGGCCCTACCCCGGTGGCCTCACTTCCACGGGTCGGTGAACGACCGGCCGGGCACCGGCTTGGCGATGAGCGCTACGGAGATGAAGAAGTTGACCTGGCCGATCGCGAACATCAGCGTGGCGAGCGCCTTGGCGTCGTAGTGCTCGGCCGCCTGCGCATACAGGTCGTCGGAAACCCGCTCGCCATCCGCGGACGGCTGGAGCACGGCTTCCACAAGGGCCAGCGCGGCACGCTCGGCACCCGTGAAGTACGGCGAGTCCTGCCAGGACGCCACCGACGTGATCCGCTCCTCCGATTCCCCGGCCTTGCGCAGGAAGCCCGTGTGCAGAACGGTCAGGTAGGTGCTGCCGACGATCTGACCAGCACGCAGCTGGACCAGGCTGATCGTGGAGCGCGGTACCGAACCGTTGCCCGTGAGCTTGAACAGCGCCGCCGACGCCTCCGCCAGTTCGGGGACGAGCTTCGCGGGGTCCTCGGACATCCGCGGAGCCATCGGGACCTCGGCCGTGATCGAACGTGTTTCCATCGCTGTCTCCTTAGGGATTTCGTGTTGCTCTCACTGCCCTGACGGAGCGCGACGGGGAAATGTGACCGGCGGAGGAAAGTTGTTTTTGGCCGGTGAGGTGTCCCCTCTATGCCTGGTCGGAGCGGAGGGCGGCTGCCCGGAGCAGGGCGTCCCGGCAGGCGAGGACGGCGGGGTGCTGGCTGCGGCCACGACGTACGACGGTGAAGACGCGGCGGGTGCGCTGACCGCGGGGGAGTCGTTGCAGGGTGACGGTCGGAGGTTGGCCGCTCCAGACGAGGTCGGGGAGGAAGGCCGCGGCGTGTTTCTGCTCGACGAGGCGGAGGTGGAGCAGCAGATCGGTGGTCTCGAACCGTACGTCGGGTTCGAAGCCGGCGTTGCGGCACAGGGTCATGGCCCAATGCCGCGCGGCTGTGCCCTCGGGTTCCATCACCCAGGGGTGGTCCGCCAGTGAACGCAGCGCCGCCAGCGGGGTGCCGGTGTCCGGGCCGTCGGTGTCCGGGCCGTCGGTGTCCTCGGCCGGCTCCGGCAGTGCGAGGTGCAGGGGGTCCTCGAGCAGGTCTTCCTGTTCGAGTTCGGCGGGCCGCGGGTTGGGGTTGCCGGGGTATTCCTCGGCGAGGACCAGGTCGAAGTCGCGGGCTTGCAGGGCGGGCAGGGCCTTCTCCGGCTCCATATGCGTGACATGGACGCGCAGGTGCGGGTGCAGATCGCGCAGAAGGCTCAGCGCGCTCGGGACCAGGGCCAGGGCGGCCGTCTGGAACGAGGCGATGCGCAGGGTGCCGGTCAGCTCGGTGAGGGAGGTGGCGATATCGGCCTCCGCGCGCTCCAGGCGTTCGAGGACCGCTTCGGTGTGGGCGACCAGGATCTCGGCCTGCTCGGTCAGCCGCACCCGCCGACCGACCGGCTCCAGCAGCGGGACGCCGGCTTCGGCTTCCAGCTGGGAGAGCTGCTGGGAGACGGAAGAGGGCGCGTAGGACAGGGCTGTGGCGACGGCCGCCAGGGTGCCGCGGTGCTTGAGTTCGCGCAGCAGGCGCAGTCGGTGCAGATCGAACATCGACGGCCCACTCATTTTCTTAATGGTCGGTTTTTCCGATGAGTATACGTTGAAAACATTCGCTGGACCGATCCTAGGGGGATATCGGACCCTGATCGTGTGCTTGAGAACCTTTCCTCCTCCCGTGCGCTGCCGTGGTTCGTACGGCCCAGTGCCCGTACCTGGCGGTGTGATCCCGCGCCCGCCGAGGTGCGGGGCTTCCATGCCGCGCTGCCCGACCACGCACCCACCCCGCTGACCGAACTCCCGCAGCTGGCCTCCGAGTTGGGGGTCGGCCGGGTCTTCGTCAAGGACGAGTCATGCCGTCTGGGGCTGCCCGCCTTCAAGGCGTTGGGCGCGTCCTGGGCGGTCCACCGCACCCTGGCCGAGCGGGCCGCGAGCGGTCGAGCATCGGGTCCGGTCACCCTGGTGACCGCCACCGACGGCAACCACGGCCGCGCGGTGGCCCGTACGGCACACCTGCTCGGGCAGCACGCCCACGTCTTCGTTCCGCAGGGTGTGCATCCGCAGGCCGTGGCGGCCATCGCCGCCGAGCGGGCCGAGGTCACCGAGGTCGAGGGGGCGTACGACGAGGCCGTACGCCTGGCGGCCCGGGCCGCCGCCGCACCGGACGCGGTCCTGGTCCAGGACACCGCCTGGCCGGGCTATGAGCAGATCCCGGGATGGATCGTCGAGGGCTACTCCACCCTCTGCGCCGAGATCGACGAGCAGTTGGCGGCACAGGGCATCGTCGACGGACCCGACCTCGTCTCCATCCCGGTGGGCGTGGGCTCGCTGGCCCAGGCCGTGATCACCCACTACCGCAGCCGTCCCTCGGGGCGGGCTCCGGCGCTGCTGTCGGTGGAGCCGGAGGCCGCGCCCTGCGTCCTCGAAAGCCTCATCCGCGGTGCACCCGTCGGCGTCACCACCGGCGAGACCACCATGGCCGGACTGAACTGCGGCACCCCGTCCAGCATCGCCTGGCCCTATCTCAACGGCGGGCTGGACGCCGCGGTCGCCATCCCCGACGCCGACAGCGCCCACGCCGCCGCCCGCCTCGCCGCCCTCGGCGTTTCCTCGGGCCCCTGCGGGGCCGCGACGCTCGCCGGCCTGCGCGCGGTGCTCACCGGCGCGGGCATCGGAGAACGCCGTACGGCGCTGGGGCTGGCCGCGACCTCGGTCGTCGTACTGCTGAGCACCGAGGGCACGGCCGCCAACCCGCACTCCACCACCGCTTCCGCCAACCACCCGGAGACAAGCCATGACAAGCCCGAAGATCACGATCAACGGTGACCGCCTGTGGCAGTCCCTCATGGACCTCGCCGAGATCGGCGCGTACGACGACGAGCGCACCGCTCTGCGCGGCGTCAACCGCCTCGCCCTGACCGACGCCGACGCGGCCGGCCGCCGCCGCGTCGTCGGCTGGATGGAAGAGGCCGGACTGGCCGTCCGTATCGACCGGATGGGCAACATTTACGGCCGCCGCGAGGGCACCGACCCGACCGCGGCCCCGGTCCTGACCGGCTCGCATATCGACAGCGTCGCCACCGCCGGCGCCTTCGACGGCTGCCTCGGCGTCCTGGGCGGCATCGAGGTCGTCCGCACCCTCAACGAACGCGGCATCACCACCCGCCGCCCGATCGAGGTCGGCATCTTCACCGAGGAGGAGGGTGTCCGCTTCGGCACCGACATGCTCGGCAGCGCCGTCGCCGCCGGCCGCCTCACCCTGGAGTACGCCCACGCCCTGACCGACCGCGACGGTCACACCCTCGGCGCCGAACTCATCCGCACCGGCTTCGCCGGCCCCACCGACGTACGCCTCGCCCCGCCCCACGCCTACGTCGAATGTCACATCGAACAGGGCCCCGTCCTCGCCGAGCACGACGTCCCGGTCGGTGTCGTCACCGGCGTGCAGGGCATCTCCTGGCAGGAGATCACCATCCACGGCCGCGCCGCCCACGCCGGCACCACCCCCACCCATCTGCGCGCCGACGCCGGCCTCGCCGCCGCGCAGATCATCGTCCACCTGCGGTCCCTGGTCGACTCCGGCGAGTACGGCGAGCTGCGCGCCACCGTCGGCCATCTGATCGTCCACCCGGACCTGACCAACATCGTCCCGGCCCGCGCCGAGATGACCGTCGATCTGCGCAACCCTGACGACGCTCAGATGGCCCGCGCCGAGGAAGCCCTGGCCGTGTTCCTGCGCGACCTGGAGAACAGCCGGCCGGGCCTGTCGCTGACCACCCGGCGGATGGCCAAGACCGCCTACGTGCCCTTCGACGACGGCGTGCAGAAGGTCATCGCCCAGGCCGCCGACGACCACGGCCTGGAGCACATCTCCCTGCTCTCCGGCGCCGGCCACGACGCCCAGGAGATCGCCGCGCTCTGCCCCACCGCCATGATCTTCGTACGCGGCGAGTACGACGGCATCAGCCACAACCCCCGCGAGTACTCCACGCCCGAGGCATGCGCCCACGGCGTCGACGTGCTGGCCACCACCCTCCTGCGCCTGGCCGACCAGGACTGACCGCCACGGCGGCCCACACCGTACAGAGCCCACGGCCGATCAACACACCGCCACCCCCCCCACGTACCACCCGCCCCTGACCCCGGGGTGGCATCGACACGCCGGAAGGCCCTCATGCTCCCCGAGACCCCCTCAACTCCGCCGGCTTCAGCGGCTCCCGACGTCCTGGACCCGGACCCCGGCCGCCTGCTGGCCAGGCTGATCTCCATCGACTCCGTCAACCCGGACCTCGTCCCCGGCGGGGCCGGCGAGACCGTCATCGCCGATCTCTGCAGCCAATGGCTGGCCGCCCGCGGCTTCGAGGTACACAGCCTCGAAAAGCGCCCCGGACGGCCCTCACTCGTCGCGATCGCCCGCGGCACGGGTGGCGGTCGTTCGCTCATGCTGGGCGGTCACCTCGACACCGTCAGCCTCGCCGACTACGACGGCGACCCGCTCGACCCGCGGGTCCACGACGGCAAGATGCACGGCCGCGGCGCCTTCGACATGAAGGGCGGCATCGCCGCCATGATGGTCGCCGCCGCACGCGCCACCGCCCAGGGCCCGCTGCGCGGCGACGTGATCGTCGCCTGCGTCGCCGACGAGGAGCACGGCAGCCACGGCACCGCGGAGGTGCTGGAGTCCTTCACCGCCGACGCGGCGATCGTCACCGAGCCGAGCCATCTCCAACTGACCCTCGCCCACAAGGGCTTCGCCTGGTACGACGTGGAGATCGAAGGCCGTGCCGCCCACGGTTCGCGCCCCGAGCTCGGCATCGACGCCATCGCCAAGGCCGGCCACTTCCTGGTCGCGCTGGAGGAACTGGGACAGCGCCTCGCGCAGGGCCCGGCACACCCCCTCCTGGGCGCCGGCACCGTCCACGCCTCCGTCGTCCACGGCGGCCAGGAACCCTCCACCTACCCGGCGCACTGCCGTATCACCCTGGAGCGCCGCACTGTCCCCGGCGAGAGCGCCGACGCCGTCGAGCGGGAACTGACCGCTGTCCTCGACCACCTCGCCGCCACCGTTCCCGACTTCCACTACCGGCTGACCCCCGGCCTGCACCGCGAACCCTTCCAAGCCGACCCCGACGCGCCCATCGTCCGCACCCTCACCCGCCACGCCGAACAGGCCCTCGGCCATCCGCCCGTGGTGCGCGCCGAGCCGTTCTGGACCGACTGCGCCCTGCTGGACCGCGCGGGCATCCCCTGCCTGCTCTTCGGTGTCGACGGCGCGGGCGCCCACGCGGCCACCGAGTACGTCGACCTCGCCTCGCTGGACCGCCTCACCGACATCCTCACCCACACCATCGCCGACTTCTGCTCCTGAGCCCCGGCTCCTGGGCGGTGACGGGGAGGACGAGGAGGACCAGCCCGGCCGCCGGGGCCAGCGCGAGGGGAAGCAGCAGTCCTGTGCCTGCCAGGTACCCGGTGGCGACGACGAGTTGGCGATGTGCCGGGGCGCGGTGCCGACGCAGTCCGTAGAGCCAGCCGGAGAGCAGTCCGCTGAGGCTGGCGGCGGCGCTGATCGGCGCGGCCGCCTCGGGCATGCCGTAGCAGCGTCCGTTCGGTGCTCTCGGTGCTCGGTGTTCTCAGTGCTTTCAGTGGTGTGCCCGCGGGCGGGCCGGGGTGCCGTGCGGCGCCGGGCGGCCAGGGCGCCTCCTCCGCTCAGGATCAGGGCCGCGGCGATGGCGGTGCCGTTGGAGCCGGTGCGGGCGTGTACCGGCCAGACCAGGCCGAGGCCGGTCATGGCGATGCCGACGCGGCCCACGGCGGCGGCAAGGAAGAAAGCGGCGGCACCGGGGATACGCAGCAGCGGACGGTAGCCGGACGCGTCGGACGGCATGAGGAGTCCTTCGTCGCCGCCGGGCGGGGCGGGCCATCTCAGGTCGCCGGCGCCTGGCACCCCGCCGGGGCGCGAAGAAAACAGTGCGAAGAAGAACACTGCGAAGAAAAAAATTGGTGCGACCCGTGGCCCGCCAAGGACGTCCACGACTGCGGAAGGACGGGACACGTGCCCTCGCCGCCACCCCGAACACCAGGCGGAGGAGAAATACCGGGCCCGGGCCAAGTCGGGACCGAGCGACCGGAATGACGGTAACAGGACGTGAGGGTTCACCGGACCCTGGTCCGGTGAACCCTCACCGCACGCCCTGGTATGGCCGGTTACGTCGAGGAAGCGGGGGTGGGAGCCGGAGCGGGCAAGGCCGCTCCCGAGTGCCGGGAGCGGCCTTTCTCGTGGCGAGCCTGCGTGGCGAGCCCGGCCGAGGTGACGGCGCCGCGCGGCAGGGCGCTATCAGTCGAGGATCGCGGTGGCTTCGATCTCGACGAGATGGTCGGGTATGTCCAGTGCCGCAACGCCCAGCAGCGTGGCCGGCGGGGTCGGGGTGACCCCCAGCTTCACGGCCGCCCCAGCGATCCCCTCCAGGAGCGCGGGCATCTTGTCGGGCGTCCAGTCGACGACGTAGACGGTCAGTTTCGCCACATCGTCGAAGGAGCCGCCGACCCCCGCGAGGGCGGTGCCGATGTTGAGGTAGCACTGCTCGACCTGCGCGGCGAGGTCGCCTTCGCCGACCGTGTTCCCCTCGGCGTCCCAGGCGACCTGCCCGGCGATGAAGACCTGCTTCGACCCGGATGCGATCGACACCTGCCGGTAGACATCGATCTCGGGCAGTCCGTCGGGGTTCACCAGAGTGATGGCCATGCTGCCAGTCTCCTCGCTTGCTCTCTTGTGGTTACTCAGGAACTGTAGGAGAGTGGCCGCTGACATGGAAGAACGCACTTTTCGGTGACTGAGGAACCTTATGGTGACCAAGCAGTTCAAGGGCAGCTCGCTCGACGAAGCGGACCTGAGGCGCGCGGATTCCCTGGCGCGGGAGATCTTCTCGGACGTCGCCAACAAATGGGCGTTCCTGATCATCGAGATGCTCGGTGAGCGCACCCTGCGCTTCAGCGAGCTGCGGAACGAGGTCGAGGGCATCAGCCACAAGATGCTCACCCAGAACCTGCGCATGCTGGAGCACAACGGCCTGGTCGAGCGGACGGTGTACCCCACCGTCCCGCCGCGGGTCGAGTACACCCTCACCGAACCGGGCCGAGCCCTACGGGCGACGGTCGATGCGATGTGTGCCTGGACTCACCAGTACCTCGGCCACATTGAGACCGCCCGCCACCGCTTTGACGGCTGACGGGCGGTCACGACGCATCCCGGGGCGCCTTCGAGGCGCCCTCTGGGGCGGCTCTAGCTGAGCTCGACGAGCAGGTCACCGCCCTCGACCTGCTGGACCCGGCTGATCGCGAGACGGGACACCTTCCCCGCCTTGGGGGCGGTGATGGTGGCCTCCATCTTCATCGCCTCGATGGTGGCCACGGTGGCACCGGCCTCGACCGTGTCCCCTTCGGCGACCGTGAGCGTGACGACGCCGGCGAAGGGGGCCGCGACATGGCCGGGGTTGGCCTTGTCGGCCTTCTGTGTCGCCGGGATGTCGGACGCCACGGAGGTGTCCCGCACCTGGATCGGCCGCAGTTGGCCGTTGAGCGAGGACATCACGGTACGCATCCCGCGTTCGTCGGCCTCGCCGATCGCTTCGAGTTCGATGAGCAGCCGGACACCGGGCTCGAGGTCCACCGCGTACTCCTTGCCCGGGCGCAGCCCGTAGAAGAAGTCCTTGCTGGCCAGCAGGCTGGTGTCGCCGTAGTTCTGGCGGTGGGTGGCGAAGTCCTTGGTCGGCCCGGGGAACAGCAGCCGGTTCAGTGTCGCGCGCCGGTCCTTCTCCAGAAGTTCACGGTCCTCGGCGGACAGCCCGGGGGTCGGCTTGGGGTCCGGGCGGCCCTGCAGCGCCTTGGTGCGGAACGGCTCCGGCCAGCCGCCGGGCGGGGTGCCAAGATCGCCGCGGAGAAAGCCGATGACCGAGTCGGGGATGTCGTACTTGTTCGGCTCGGCCTCGAAGTCCTCCGGCGCCACGCCGGCCCCGACCAGGTGCAGTGCGAGGTCGCCGACCACCTTCGACGAGGGGGTGACCTTCACCAGGTGGCCGAGCATCCGGTCGGCGGCGGCGTACATCGCCTCGACCTCCTCGAAGCGGTCGCCGAGGCCGAGCGCGATGGCCTGGGTGCGCAGATTGGACAGCTGTCCGCCGGGGATCTCGTGGTGGTAGACGCGTCCGGTCGGCGAGGCCAGACCGGCCTCGAACGGGGCGTAGACGGCGCGTACGGTCTCCCAGTACGGCTCAAGGTCGCCGACGGCCTGGAGGTCGAGTCCGGTGGGCCGGTCGGAGTGGTCGGTGGCGGCCACGATCGCCGACAGCGACGGCTGGCTGGTGGTGCCCGCCATGGAGGCCACCGCCCCGTCCACCGCGTCCGCACCGGCCTGGATCGCCGCGAGATAGGTGGCGAGCTGGCCGCCGGCGGTGTCGTGGGTGTGCAGGTGCACCGGCAGGTCGAACTCCCGGCGCAGCGCGGACACCAGCTTGGCCGCGGCCGGGGCGCGCAGCAGCCCGGCCATGTCCTTGACGGCCAGGATGTGCGCGCCGGCGGCCACGATCTGCTCGGCCAGCCTCAGGTAGTAGTCAAGTGTGTACAGCTTCTCCGACGGGTCGGAGAGATCGGCGGTGTAGCAGAGCGCGACCTCGGCGATCGCGGTGCCGGTGTTCCGTACGGCGTCGATGGCGGGGCGCATCTGCCCGACGTCGTTGAGGGCGTCGAAGATCCGGAAGATGTCGATACCGGTGTTCGTGGCCTCTTCGACGAAGGCGTCGGTCACCTCGGTCGGGTACGGGGTGTAGCCGACGGTGTTGCGGCCGCGCAGCAGCATCTGCAGGCAGATGTTCGGTACCGCCTCGCGCAGCTGGGCCAGGCGCTCCCAGGGGTCCTCGGCGAGGAAGCGGAGTGCGACGTCGTAGGTGGCGCCGCCCCAGCACTCCAGCGACAGCAGCTTCGGCAGCGTCCGCGCCACCACCGGGGCCACCGCGAGCAGGTCCTTCGTCCGTACACGAGTGGCCAGCAGCGACTGATGCGCGTCACGGAAGGTGGTGTCGGTCACCCCGATGGTCGGCGAGTCGCGCAGCCACCGCGCGAAGCCCTCCGGACCGAGTTCGGTGAGCCTCTGCCGGGAGCCGACAGGCGGTTCGGTGGCGGGGGTCAGCGGCAGCTTGGTGGTCGGGTCGAGCAGCGCAGGCCGCTCGCCGTGGGGCCTGTTCACCGTGACGTTGGCGAGGTAGGTGAGCAGCTTCGTACCGCGGTCGGCCGAATGCCGTGCGGTCAGCAGATGCGGCCGCTGCTCGATGAACGACGTCGTGACCCGCCCGGCCCTGAAGTCCGGATCGTCCAGCACGGCCTGGAGGAACGGGATGTTCGTGGCCACCCCGCGGATGCGGAACTCGGCCACGGCACGCCGGGCGCGGCCGACCGCGGTGTCGAAGTCCCGGCCCCGGCAGGTCAGCTTGACCAGCATCGAGTCGAAGTGCGCGCTGATCTCCGTACCGGCGTGGGCGGTGCCGCCGTCCAGGCGGATGCCCGAGCCGCCCGGCGAGCGGTACGCGCTGATCATGCCGACGTCCGGGCGGAAACCGTTGGCCGGATCCTCGGTGGTGATCCGGCACTGCAACGCGGCACCGCGCAGCGTGACGGTCTCTTGCGACAGCCCGAGATCGGCCAGCGTCTGGCCGGAGGCGATCCTCAGCTGGGCCTGCACCAGGTCGACGTCGGTGACCTCCTCGGTCACCGTGTGCTCGACCTGGATCCGCGGGTTCATCTCGATGAACACGTGGTTCCCGGCACGGTCGAGCAGGAACTCCACCGTGCCCGCGTTGCGGTACCCGATCTGCCGGGCGAACTTCACCGCGTCGTCGCAGATCCGTGTGCGGAGCGCCGGGTCGAGATTGGGCGCGGGCGCCAGCTCGATCACCTTCTGGTGCCGGCGCTGCACCGAACAGTCACGCTCGAAGAGGTGCATGATGTTGCCCTGCGCGTCGGCGAGGATCTGCACCTCGATATGGCGGGGCTCGACGACGGCCTTCTCCAGGAAGACGGTCGGGTCGCCGAACGCGGAGGCGGCCTCGCGGGATGCCGCCTCGATGGACTCGCGCAGCGTCCCCCGGTCCTCGACCCGCCGCATACCGCGTCCGCCACCGCCGGCCACGGCCTTGACGAACACCGGGAAGCCGAGCTCCTCCGCGGCTTGGACCAGCTCGTCCACATCGGTGGAGGGCTGTGAGGAGCCGAGCACGGGGACACCGGCCGCACGGGCCGCGGCCACCGCCCGCGCCTTGTTCCCGGTCAGCTCCAGGATCTGCGCGTCAGGGCCGACAAACGTGATGCCCGCCTCCTCGCACGCACGCGCGAGGTCGGGGTTCTCGGAGAGGAATCCGTACCCGGGGTAGACCGCGTCCGCGCCGGCCGCTCGCGCCGCGCGGACGATCTCCTCCACGGACAGATAGGCCCGTACCGGATGCCCCGGTTCACCGATCTCGTACGCCTCATCGGCCTTCAGCCGGTGCAACGAGTTGCGGTCTTCGTACGGGAACACGGCGACGGTCTTCGCGCCCAGCTCATAGCCGGCTCGGAACGCCCGAATCGCGATTTCACCACGGTTGGCAACGAGGATCTTCTGGAACATCGCTGTCCCCCTTGTTCGGTCGGGCCGTCGATCGGCTCTTCGTCGCACCCTGGAAGCCATGTGAACGTTAGTGGCACCAGGTGCCAATGAAAAGGGAGGCGGCGCGCTCGATTGCAGGGAATATGCGTTACAGAGGCGATGAAATCGGGTGAAATCTGGGCACGCCGACGGGCCTGAATCGACCGTCATTCGCCCCGCATGTGGCACCCGGTGCCGCCGGAGGTGTTCCCATGGGCGCTCGCCGCTAGCTCTGGGAAGCGCGAGTGTCCTGCGGTTCCGAAGGGGAGAGGAGGTAGGAATGGAGCTGATCGAGCAGTCCGGCGATGCCCTCCTGGTCGGCCCGGTAGCGGACCAGCTTGCCGGTACGCGTTGACTGGAGCAGACCTCCGCGTCGGAGGACGGCAAGGTGCTCGGAGGTGGTCGACGGACCGAGTCCGGCACGCTCGGCCACCTCGCCGACCGTCAGCTCCTCCCCGTCCGCGAAGTGCGAATAGAGCTTCTGACGCGTCGTGCTGGCCAGTGCCTTGAGAAAGACCTGAAGGTCGTCGTCCGGTATGGCGGCCTCGGGGCGCACCGCCTGTGCCGTACCGGAGTCCGCTCGCGGAGACAGCCGGTCGTCGGCCACCTGGGGGAGTTCGTCCAGGGCTCGGTATCGGCGGGGAGCGCGGAGAGCGCGGTGCAGGTCGAACTCGGTCGGCGGGATGTCCAGGGCCGTGCAGACCTCGCGGACGACGGCCCGTTCGCTGTCGTCGAAGTAGCCATCGGCACAGCCGATGACGATGCCGATCTGGATGACGGCTCGTGCCTCCGCGGGCTTCCTCCGCGCCTTGCCGATCTCCTTCATGGCGCTCACCTTGCCGAGGGGGAAGTCCTCGGTGAGCTTGTCGAGGTGTTCCTCGAAGCGGTGGTGCAGATCGTCCGGCGGGAAGTGCTGGAGCACGTCGTTGGTGGTGATGAGCTGGGCGACGCGTTGTCGCTCGGACGGGTCGATCGTGCCGTCCGCCGCCGCCACCAGGGCGCACATCGCCATGCTCGCGTCCCGGAAGGCCCCGCTCTGCAACTCGTTCTTCTTCGCCGTGAGCTGGGCCTGCATCGTCTGGGCCGAGTCCTTGATGCGGTCCCACAGCGCCATCCGTATCTCCTTGCCAGTACTTCCGCCATATGAGGAAGAAACAGAATCTACAGGTATGTAGAGAGCTACCGGAAAGGAAGCCGTAGCGGAGGGTGAGTCGATCGTAGCCGGATGTCCAGGGCCGGCGTCGGTACGGCCCGGCGCGGACCGTCAGAGGCGGGGGAGGATGGCCGGCATCAGATCCTGGAGATTGCCGCCGGTGTGCCGTCAGGGCCAGGACGACCGGGGGAGGAGGCGTAGCGGGGGCGCGTGTACGCCCCCTCCGGTTCCTGGCTGCTCCTTGGGTCACGCGGTCATGTCGACGTTGCCGTCGGCGCCGCCGATGGCGGTGTGGCCCTCGGTCGGCTCAGTCGTCCTCTTCCTCGTCCTCGAAGGCGTCGCCGATCTCGTCCACGACCTCGGCGGCCACGATGCCACCGACGACACCGACCGCGACCCCGGCCGCGACGCCCGCGACCACCGCGCCAGTGCTTGGCCCTGAGCGGTGATGCCCGTCGTGCCCGTGGCTGTCGTGTCCGTATCCGCCGTATCCGTCGTGGTGGGCATAACCCTGCCCGTAGGGCGCGCCGTGCCGGCCGTGCGACGCGTGGCTGTCGACCAGCTGCCGGACCCAGGCGTCGACCTCCGCGTTCCAGTCGCGGTGTTCGACTCCATCGTGGCTGACGGTGAAGCGGTTGAGCGCGTCGTGGCCGCCGGAGAAGAGCCCGCCGCGCTTGTCGGCCTCCAGGATCACCTCCATGCCGCCGGGGTGGGCGAGGAAGGTGACCTCGATCTCGTTGACCGCGTGCGCGTACTGCGGGGCGGGGGCGAGCTCGATCTCCTGGTAGAACGGCAGCGTCTGGCCGGTGCCGCCGATGTGGCCCAGCTCCAGATCGGCCGACTTGAAGCCGAAGCCGAGCTGTCCGAACGCCTCCAGGACGGCTTCCTGGGCGGGCAGTGGGTCCACGGTCAGCTGGTCCAGGTCGCCCTTGTCCTTGGCGCCCTTCACCTCGAGCTCGGTGCGCACACCCATGACGACGCCAAGCGGCTGCCCGTACAGCTCGGTGACGGGGGTCTCCCACGGGATCTGGACGGAGAACGGCACGCTGCGGTGCTCTCCCTCGGTGAGCCGGAACCCGCCGCCGACCGTGAAGCGGTCGAAGGTGACGACGCCCTCGTGCTCCCCGTCCTCGTGCTCGGCCTCGACCCGGGCCACCAGTTCCAGGGTGATCTGCTCGATCTCGAAGTCCGAGGATCCGCCCTTGAGATGGACCTGCCCGCTCAGCGGACCACCGGGACGCACCGGCCCGCCCTCCAGGACCGTGTCCACGGTGGGGCCGCCGACACCGAGCGAGCCGAGCAGTCGCTTGAACACCATCGCGGCGTTCACTCCTTCGTACATGTTGTGTTCTGATCTACACGCATGTAGAAGCATAGAGGCGATCCGCCTCGACGAGGCCGCATCCCGGCGCCTGCTCGTGGAAAGTCCGAAAAGTTGCTCCAGGTAGGCCACTCGGCCGTCGCCGGCGAGACGTCAGGCCGCGTCCAGGGCGGCCAGTTCGGTGGCAATGGCATGCAACTGCTCGACGGAGACCCGCGCGACGGGCGGGCGGCGCGGCCAGGCCGATCAGCGAGATCGTGGCCATGAACTGAAGGTTCTCCGAATCGGTGACGCCCGGGATATGGCGGCTCAGGATCTCCGCGGCGGCCGGGTCGGCGGTGAGGATGTGTACGGGGGTGCGCACCGAAAGCCGGCTGCCCGGGAAGTCCCCGACCGGCCGTGCCAGTTCCAGCAGGCCTGTGGGAGGAAGTCACCGCGCCGCATGGCGACCGGGTCGCCGCCCACGACCGTCCACACGCCTTCACCCTCGACCACGAACCGGAAGGCATGCTGGGTGTGCCGGTGGACCGGCGCGTCCTCATGCGGATTGAGGTACTGGATCGCCGCCCACAGTGTCGGCGTCGCGAACGGCCTGCCGCCCAGGCCCGGGTTGGCCAGAGCGATCGCCCGGCGCTCGCCGCCGCGCCCGACCGGGACCAGCGCTCCGGCCTGCTCGGCGGCGGGGAGGAGATCCCGCCAGCGCTATAGATGGGGAAGGGCCCGTGACGCCGGGCTCGACGGCATGAGATCGCCGATCTCGGTCCACAGCGGAATCAGGAGCGCTGCTCCAGCAGGAAGGGCCGCTCCGGGTGAGCGAGGCGGCGCGAAGGCTGGGAGTGTCCGTTTCGACGGCGCATCGACTGCTCGCGATGCTGGTCCACCGGGGATTCGCGGAGCAGCGGCCGGACCGGAGCTACGAGGCAGGGGACGTTCTGCGCCCGGCCACGGCCGCCGAGGCGCCCGTGGCGCTGCTAGGCAGGTGGCCCTTCCGCATATGGAGGCGCTGGCCGAACGGGCGCAGGAGTCGGTAAACCTCACCGTCCTGGCGGGCACCGAGGCCCGGTTCATCGCCACGGCGGAGTCGGCCCAGGTGCTGCGCGCGGGCAGCAGGGCCGGGCGCGCTGCCGGCCCACCTCACCTCGGGCGGCAAGGCGCTCCTGGCCGCCATGCCGCCGGACGAGGTGACCGCGCTGTACGAGGCGGTGGGAGAGGTGGATCTGCCACGTCTGCGGCGTGAGCTCGCGCTCGTCCGCAAACGTGGCTTCGCCATCAACGACCAGAAGACCGAGGCCGGACTCACCGCGGTCGCCGTCGAGATCCGGGACACCGCCGGGCGGGGCGTGGCGTCGGTCGCGCTCGCGATGCCCAGCGTGCGGTTCAGCAGGGAAGGGCTGCCGGAGTGGATCAGCGCACTGCGGACCGCCGCGGCGGCGGTCACCAGGGTCCTGGCCGGTGGATCGGTCCGTCACGGAAAGGTCAGGGTCTGAGCGAGCAGCGTCACGAGGACGAGCACCGTGGGGAACAGCGCGAGGAACATGGCGAAGGTGTAGCCCATGATGTCGCGCGCCTTCAGACCGAGGATGGCGAGGGTGGGCAGCATCCAGAACGGCTGGAGCAGATTGGCGCTGGCCTCGCCGAGGTCGTACACCACGACCATCCATCCTTGGTTCACATGGAGTTCGTTGGCCGCCCCGAGGACGTAGGGCGCCTCGACCACCCACTTGCCACCGCCGCTGGGTACGAACACCCCGAGCACACAGCTGTAGACGCCGATGAGGGCCGGGTAGAGGTATTCGTTCGACACCGACACCAGCCAGTCGGCGATGGTCTGGTGCAGGCCGGTGAAGGCGATCATCCCGAAGATGCCGCCGTACAAGGGGAATTGCAGCAACACGCCCGAGGCGGCAGGTGCTCCCTCCCGGAAGGCGCGGGCGAGGTGTACGGGCCGCCAGTGCAGGATGAGGGCCAGCAGGATCAGAATCAGGTTGACGGTGTTCAGATCGAGCGCGTTGAGCGCATTGCCCTTGGCCTGGGTGAAGTGGCGGACCAGATACCACAGGCCCAGTACGAAGAGCGCGATCGTGAAGGTTGGACTGAACTCGACCCACTCGCCGGGGCGGCTGCGCCGGGAGTCCGGGCTCTTCGTACGGAGCGCGGGACCGAGGTCGATACCAAGGCGCTCCGCGGTCATCGCACGCTCCGGTGACGGGGCCAGGAACCACGCCATGGTGACCGCGACCACGAAGACGACCAACGTGGCCACGATGCCCTGCCAGAGGAAGATGGTGTCGGTCAGCGGAATGACCCCGCTGCCACCACGCCCCTCGGCGATGATCTTCTGCACGGCGGCGGGGCTGGACACCGCGCTGGCCACCTGCAGCGCGGCCGATCCCGACAGGCCCTGGGCCCACACGGTGCCAAGACCGAGGAAGGCCATGGCCCCGATGGCGCGGTAGTCGACTCCGGGCAGTCGGCGGGCGATCTCCTTGGCGAGGATGGCGGTGAAGACGAGGCTGAAGGCCCAGTTCACATACGAGGTGGCCATGGCGACGGCGGCGGTGAACGGGATGGCGCCGCGCGGGGTTTTGGGCGCGGCGGCCAGCCGGGCGATCAGGCGGGCGACCGGCGGTGAGACCGCGACCGCGTAGCCCGCGATGACGATGATCGCCATCTGCAGGGTGAACTCGATAAGTGACCAGAAACCCTTGCCCCATGCGTCCACGAGGCCGAAGCCGCTGGTCGCTTCCGGGTCGCTCGGCTTGCCGAGCAGACTCTCCCCGGAGGCGAGCCCCAGGGCGAGGACCACGAAAGTGCCGATCAGGACGAAGCCTAGGGCGTCGGGCAGCCACTTCTCGGAGAAGCGGGTGAACCGCAACGCCAGCCGGGCAAGCCAGGTTTCCTCGCGGCTCGCCTCTGCTTCCGACGTCTTGAGGGGGTCCGTGGGCATACGCATCTCCTGATCGCGGGGCAGAGTGCGCAAGATCCTCATGGGGGGCCGGTGAACGAGGCAATGGGGAGATCGCACACCGGTTGCCGCCACACCATGTGGAGCCTCCCTATCGATCACCGGCAAGGACAGAAAGAAAAACTGGCACTAGACAGGACTGGACATGTATGGCTAGCTTCCAGACATGCCTAAACAGGTCCTCAAGCATCAGCGCATCGCCCGCGTTCTGGCCCGTGAGATCCACAGCGGCGTTCTGGAACCGGGCAGCAGGCTGCCCGGCGAACACGCGCTCACCCGGCGCTTCGCGGTCAGCCGGACCACGGTCCGCCAGGCGTTGGACGAGCTCAGCAAACAAGGGCTGATCTCCACACACGCGGGCGTCGGCTCGTTCGTCGCCTTTGACGGCAGCCTGCTGGACAACAGCTTGGGATGGACCAGAGCCCTGGCCGGCCAGGGCGCCCGGATCACCACGGAGGTGCTCCGTCTCGAAGCGGTGCGCGATGCCGGACTGGCGGCGGAACTGGGGCTGGAGAGCAGCGAGTTCATGGCGCTTGACCGGCTGCGCGTGCTGCCGGAGGGCACTCCTGTCTCGCTGGAGCGCAGCAGGGTTCCGCTGGTCCCGTCGCTGGGCGACGTCCCGGTCCGTGGGCTTCTCGACGACTCGCTGACCAAGACCCTGGCCGCGGCCGGACTGCAAGCCACACATGGCGACGAGTGGGCGTCCGTGAGGCCCCTGGCCGCCGAAGAGGCGACACTGCTCCGCCGCCCGGAGGGAGAGGTCTGGCTCAACACCCGCCGGGTCAGCCGCGGAGCGGATGGCCGGATCGTCGAGCAGGTGACCAGCCTGCTGGACCCCGGCCGTTTCCAACTGCACCTCGGCTTCGGCGAACCGCCCCAGTGAGCCGGCCCGTGCTCCACGGCGCGCCCGACGTACCCCGCACACCGACAGAAAGCCCCGTATGAACCACCAGCACGACCGCGCGCTCGGCGCCCTGTACGGCCTGGCCATGGGTGACGCCCTGGGCATGCCCACCCAGATCATGTCCCGGCGGTCGATCACCGCCCGGTTCTCCACCGTCACCGGCTTTGAAGCCGGTCCGGCGGACAACCCGGTGAGTGCCGGAATGCCCGCCGGTTCGGTCACGGACGACACCGATCAGGCCCTCATCGTCGGCCGGCTGCTGACCGAGGACGGCGGACGCGTCGACCCGCGGCGGCTCGCGCATGAACTCCTGGAGTGGGAGCGTGCCATGAAGGCCAAGGGCTCCTTCGATCTGCTCGGTCCCTCCACCAAGGCCGCCTTGGAGGCCGTGTCCCGCGGCGTACCGCCGGAGGAGGCGGGCAAGTCCGGGGCCACCAACGGCGCGGCCATGCGGATCACCCCGGTCGGCGTCGCCTTCCCCGCCACACCGCTGGAGCCCTTCATCGACCGGGTGGCGGCGGCCTGCCAGGTCACCCATGACACCGGCATCGGCATCGCCTCCGCGGCCGCCGTGGCGGCGGCTGTGAGCCGGGGCATCGACGGCGGAGACCTGGAGGACGCCTTCGCCGCGGCGGTCACGGCGGCCGAGGCCGGGGCCGAGCGGGGCCACTGGGTCGCCGGTGCCGATATCGCCGCCCGCATCGGCTGGGCCGTGGACCTGGTCCGCGGTCTGCCCGAGGACCAGGCCCTGGACCGCGTCTGTGACCTGGTCGGCACCAGCGTAGCCAGCCAGGAGTCGGTCCCCGCGGCCTTCGCCGTACTGGCGCTCGCCGAGGGCTCCCCCTGGCGGGCGTGTCTGCTGGCGGCCAACCTCGGCGGTGACTGCGACACCATCGGCGCCATCGCGGGCGCCATCGCCGGTGCCATCAGCGGGGCCTCGGGCCTGCCCGCCGAAGCCCTCGCCACCCTGCGCTCGGTCAATGGCCTCGACCTGGAACCGCTGGCCACCGCCCTGCTCACGCTGCGCGCGGCCACCGCCGAGTGAACACGCGCCCGGCCCAATGAACACGCGCTCGCCCATCCACCCGCACCGGAGCGCCCCCCGTACAGAAAGACAGGTACCACCATGGCGGCTTCAGAGAACGACCGCGTCGGCTCCGTGGAGACCCGTGGCATCGAGCCGGTTCCGGACACCGAGCGCCACGGCCACGCCGGACAGATGTTCTGGACCTGGTTCGCCGCGAACATCAGCATCCTCGGCCTGCCGCTCGGCGCGGCTCTGGTCAGCTTCCGCGGCCTGAACATCTGGCAGGCGGCGATCGTGGCCGTGCTCGGGTCCTTCGGCTCCTTCGCCCTGGTGGGCGCGCTCAGCATCGCCGGCAAGCGCGGCGGGGCGCCCGCCCTCACGCTGTCCCGGGCGGTGTTCGGGGTCCGTGGCAACGCAGGCCCCACGCTGGTCACCTGGATGAGTCGGCTCGGCTGGGAGACCATCAACACCACCACGGCCGCCTTCGCCCTGCTGGCGCTGCTCGACGTCGCCTTCGGCATCCGGCGGAACACCGTGCTCACAGTGGTCTGTCTGCTGGTCTTCATCGGCTGCACCCTGCTGATCAGCGGCCTCGGACATGCCACCATCATGTGGATCAACAGATGGGCCAGCTATGTCTTCGGCCTGCTCAACCTGGTGGTGATCGGTTTTCTCGCAGCCACCGTCGACTGGGGCAAGGTGGGCCACGCGCCGGCCGGTCCGGTGAGCGCGATGGTCGTGGGCGTCGGCATGATCGCCGCCGGGACCGGGATCGGCTGGGCCAACACCGGCGCCGACTACGCCCGTTATCTGCCCCGGCGGATCCCCGGCGGGCGGCTCGTGGCCGCGTCCGCGTTCGGCGCCGGTATTCCGCTGGTCGTGCTGATCTCGCTGGGCTCACTGCTCGCGGCGGGTGAGCCGGACCTCGCCTCCGCCTCCGATCCGGTCTCGGCCATCAACGCGATGCTGCCCACCTGGATGTCCATCCCGTATCTGATCGCCGCCTTCGGCGGGCTGCTGCTCTCCAACCACCTGTCCGTCTACTCGGCCGGACTCACCATGATCACCCTGGGCATACGGGTCCGACGCACCCTCGCCGTCGGCCTGGACGTGATCGTCACCTTCGCGGGCGGGATCTACTTCATCCTGATCGCCAAGGACTTCTACGGCCCGTTCATCACCTTCCTCACCCTTCTCGCCGTGCCGATCAACGCCTGGGTGGGCGTCTTCGCCGTCGACCTCATCGTCCGCCGGTCGTATGACAGCGTGGCCCTGATGGACGTCGGGCGCTCCAGCCGCTACTGGTTCCGGGGCGGGGTCGCCTGGGCCGCGATGATCGCCTGGGCGCTGGCCATCGTGGTGGGCCTGCTGTTCACGGAGGCGAGCACCAGCCCGACCGACGTATGGTTCTCCGGGCCGCTCGCACACAGCTGGATCGGCTCCAACGGTCTTGGGTGGGTCGTGACGCTGACCCTCGCGGCCGCCGTCTACGCGCTGCTGCGCAGGCTGGACGGCACCGTCCGCCAGGAGGCCGCCGGACAGCGTTCCCAGCAGCAGGTCTTCTCCGCCCCGGCCACGCGGGAGATCTCATGAACGGGTTCATGAACCCCGGCGCCCGGGACGGCGTCCCCGGCGAGCCCACGGGCGGCCGGCTGGTCCTGGCCGGCAACGCCATCGTCGACCTGGTGATGCGCGTGCCCGCGCTGCCCGAACGCGGCGGTGACACCGTGTCCCAGGACACCAACCTCACCACGGGCGGCGGATTCAACGTCCTCACCGCCGCCCGTCGGCTGGGCCTGCCGACTCTGTACGCGGGCGCCCACGGCACAGGGCCGTTCGGCGACCGGGTGCGGGCGGACCTCGCCAGGGAAGGCATCGAGATGGTGCTGGATCGGGTCGCGGAGGCGGACACCGGATTCTGCGTCGCCTTCGTCGACGACGGAGGCGAGCGCACCTTCGCCACCAGCCTCGGCGCGGAGGCCCGGCTGACAGAGGCCGACGCCACGGCCGTGCTCGCCGCGCTGCGCCCCGGCGACATGGTTCAGATCTCCGGATACGGGCTCGCCTACCCGGTCAACGGCCCGATCCTGGCGTCGCTCGTCGCGCGGCTGCCGGAGCACACCCGGGTCTGCCTCGACCCGGGCCCCCTGGTCGACCAGATTCCGCAGGAGGTGCTGGCACCCGTCCTGGCGCGCTGCGACTGGGTCAGCTGCAACCAGCGCGAGGGAAGGCTGCTGACCGGCCTGGCCGACGCCCACGAGGGCGCGGCCGCACTCGCCGCCCGGCTGGGCCCCCGTACCGGGGTGCTGCTGCGGGCCGACGCGGCCGGCTGCTGGCTGGTCCCGCTCGGCGGCGAGCCGCTGCACCTCCCCGGCCGCCGCGTGACCGCGGTCGACAGCAACGGCGCGGGCGACGCACATACGGGAGCCTTCCTGGCCTTCCTCGGCCATGGGCTCGACCCGATCGCCGCCGCACAGGGCGCGAACGCAGCGGCCGCCTTCGCGGTCACCCGGCACGGCCCCGCCACCGGACCGACCGTCGACGAGCTCTTCGATTTCCTCGACGGCGATCCGCCCGCCGCGCTGCTGTCCGCGGCGCTCCGGCGGTAACGCGGCGTCCTTCTGGAAGCGGTGCCTCAGGCCACGGCCGTCATCGGGCGACCGCGGTAGGCGAAAGTGTTCCAGAGCTGGACGAGCAGGCGCATGAGAAGGGCCTCGAGTACGGCGACTGCGGCCTTGGTGAGGAGGGTGGTGAACAGCTGCGGCATGAAAGCAGCCTTTCTTGTGCATGCTTCACTTACCGCTCCTTTGTGCGGTCCCGGAGCTTCGTACGCATGGAGTACAAGGGGCCGTCAGGTGAACCCTCGGTGTCATTCCGGTGCCCGTGTCGGAGCGCACACGAGCGGTGAGGAAGTGCCACGCGGCGGGCAGTACGACGGGGGCCGCCGCCGCTGCCAGTCCGATCGTCCAGCCCGCCGGGCCCAGGGGCCGGCTGCCGAAGAAGTGGCTGAGGCCGGGGAGCGCGACCACCAGGCCGAGGGCCACGAGGGATCCGACGGCGGCGAGGGCGACCACGGGATCACGGCCCGCGTCGGCGAGAGTCTGCAGCAGCTGGGAGGCGACGAGCGCGACCAGGGAGACGGTGTCGGCGCGGGCCCTGGTGCCGGTCGCCCGGGCGACGGCCCATGCGCAGCCCGCGGCGAGCGCCGTGAGGGTGGCGCGCAGGCGGATGTGCCGGGTGAGGGCTCTGCCCAGGGACACCTCGGGCCCTTCCGCGAGCAGTTTCTCGGCCCTGCCCGCCGGAGGACGGGCGGCGATGGCCATGGCCGGCAGCATGTCCGTGAGGAGATTGACGAGGAGCAACTGGCGCGCGTTGAGCGCGCTTCGTCCGGTGAACATGGAGGTCGCCAGCACGAAGGCGATCTCCCCGAGGTTGCCGCCGAGCAGGATGCCCAGCGCCTTGCGGACCGAGGCCCACATGGCGCGGCCCTCCACGATGGCATCGACGACGGTCTCGATGCGGTCGTCGGTGACCACCACATCGGCGGCGGTGCGCGCCGCGGGGGTCGCCCGGGAGCCGATGGCGATGCCGACGTCGGCGAGCCGGATGGCGGGGGCGTCGTTGGCGCCGTCGCCGGTCACGGCCACCACCCGGCCGGCCGAGCGCAGCGTGGTGACGATGCGCACCTTGTGGGCGGGGGTGACCCGGGCGAAGACCGAGATCCGCGGCAGCGCCTCGGTGAGGGCGGCGTCGTCGAGGGCGTCCATCTCCACTCCGGTCATCATCCGCAGCCCCTCGTCCGGCTGCAGCTCACCGGCGATCGCGGCGGCGGTGCTGGGGTGGTCCCCGGTCAGCATGACGACCCGTACGCCGGCCCGGGTCAGCCGGTGGACGCTCTCGGCGGCGGTGGCCCGTACCGGGTCCGCAAGACCCAGCAGGCCCAGCAGCTGCAGCCCCTTGATGTCCGTGTCGTCGAGGGCCGGGGGAGTGGCGGCGACGGTGTCCGGGCCGATGCGTTCGGCGACCACCAGCACCCGCAGGCCGCGGCGCGCCAGACGGTCGATGTCCCGGTCGACCGCCTCCCGCAGCCTCTCGGTGAACGGCATGGTGGTGTCGTTCCGCCTGACCTGTACGCAACGGGTCAAGACGACCTCGGGCGCGCCCTTGACCACCAGCCGGGTCCGGTCCTCGGCCCGGCCGAGCACGGCGTGATATCCGCGCCCCGGTTCGAACGGCAGCTCCGCCAGCCGCTGCCAGCCGTCCGCCGCCTCCCGCCCCTCCGGGGCCGGGGCGGCGCCGACCCGCTCGGCCCCGGAGGCGATGGCACGGTCCGTGGGGTGGGTGAGCGCCGACGTCGGGCCGACGGGGCCCGCGAGGGCCGCGGTGGCGACGATCCGCCGCAGCCGCGGGGTGAGCGCGTCGAGCGTGCGCCTCTCGAGGCCGTCGGACACCTGCTGGAGGCTGATTCTGCCTTCGGTGAGCGTGCCGGTCTTGTCGAAGCACAGCACATCGGTGCGGCCGAGCGCTTCGATGGTGGGGGCGCTGCGCACCAGGGTGTTACGGGTGGACAGCCGACGGGCCGCGGCCAGTTCCGCGACGGTGGCGACGAAGGGCAGACCTTCGGGTACGGCGGCGACGCACAGGCTGACCGCCGAGCCCAGGGCCGTGCCCATGGGCCGCCTGCGGGTGAGGTCGGCGAGGAACAGCGCGACACCCGAGGCGATGGACAGGGGCAGGAACCAGTGGCCCAGAGTGTTCAGGCGGTGTTCCACACCGCTTTCCGGGAGCGCGCCCGCCGGGGCTGCCTGAGCGGCACTGCCGGCCTCGGTGGCGGTTCCGGTGGCGACGACGACGGCGAGTGCGCTGCCTGCCGCCACCGTCGTGCCCTGGTGCAGCATGGAGTGGCGGTCCGCGACCGCCCTCGCCGCGGTCGGGGCGGGCGTTTTCAGCACGAGCTGGGATTCGCCGGTGAGGCTTGATTCGTCCACCTCCAGGCCCGTCGCCTCGAGCACCCGGCAGTCGGCGGGGACCGCGTCACCGGCGCGCAGCTCGATGACATCGCCGCTCACCAGGTGGTCGGCGGATGTCTCGGCGAGGCCGGGTCGGCCCGCCCTGCGCAGCCGGGCCCGGGCCGAGGTCGCCTCGACAAGCCGCTCCGCCGCACGGTCGGCGCCCAGCCGCTGGGCTCCGCCCACCAGCGCGTCGACGGCGAGCACGACACCGATGAGCACCGCGTCCAGTACGGAGCCGAGCGCCGCCGAGATGCCGCCGCCGATCGCGAGGACGGGCGTGAGCGGATTGGCCAGCTCCTCGGCGACCCTCCCGATGAGGGTGACGGCCGCGGTCGGCCGCTCGTGCCCGTCGAACCGACGGCGCCGCCCGGCCTCGGCCTCGTCGAGCCCCCGGGACGATGTGTCGAGCCGGGCAATCACCTGACGTACCGTCATGGCATGCCAGGGCGTCCGCTCGACCGCGGCGGGGGCGGGATGGCTGCGCAGCGCCCATCCCGCCCAGACACCCGTCCCGATCCCGGCGATGGCCGTACCGTCGCTCACGACACGGGCCCGCGCCCAGGCGCCACGCCGGGGAAGGGCCAGGGCCAACGTCGCACCCGCGAGAGCGCCGACCGCTTCGATACGGACACACAGCCGACTCAGCCTGCGGGCGTCCGGAACAGCGGTCAGCAGCAGATGCGCCACATCGGGCGGCGCGGCGACATCCGCGTCCCACGCCACCCGGCGCAGACCACCGGACACCCCGATGCCCAGATCGGCCTGGGCCAGGGCGCGTCCGGTACGGGTGGCGACCACGGCGACACCGCGGCCCTCGCCCTGAAGGGAGCGGACCAGAGCGGCCGTACGGGTGCCGCCGGTGGGCACGGCCTCGTCCAGTCCGAAGCGGCGGTGCAGGCCTGGCGGACCGCCCGCGAGTACCACCCGGCCGCATTCGCGCGCCGCCCGCACCAGATGCTCGGCGAGCGGCTGCAACTGCGGCACCAGGCCCGCGACCGCGACGGGGCGGCCGTCCCGGACGACCAGCAGCACCCGCGCGCCCTGCTCGGCCCACTCCTCGGCCAGGGCAGCCGCCTCCCCGGGCAGTTCCGCTTCCGCGTCCCCGGGCAGTTCCGCTTCCGCCGCCCCAAGCAACTCCGCTTCCGCGTCCTGGCGCTCGGTGAGCGGCCGCAGTGCCCAGCCACCCTGTTCCAGGGGCTGTGCCGAGTCGGTGCCGTCGATCAGCTCGTGGATCACGGCGTGGATCTCATCGAGGTCCGGACCCACGGCCGCGGTCCCGCCAGGCGCCAGGGGCGCCACCGTGCCGACCGTCCATGTACCGGTGGCCAGCACACGGGCGTCGAGGACGACCGTGTCGATGCGGTCGAGCCGACGCAGCGCCTCCGGGCGCAGCACGAGGGCTCCCCGATCGGAGGCGCACTGCCCTACCGTGGCGGCGAAGGTCTCAAGGCCGGACCAGGCAGCTCTCGGGATACCCGCGATCATCGAGGCCAGCGCCCGGTCATGGCTGCGGGTCAGGGCCCCCGTGACGCCGTAACCCGCCACTGCCGCCGGGACAGCCGCATGCGCATACCGCCCGGCCGGCCCCTGCGGCAGCGGCATCGGCCGCTCATGGGCCGGAGCGGCATCGTGGCGGTACGCCCCGTCGCGCCCGCCCAGCCGCAGCGCCCAGTCCTGCCACGCCTGGCGCCGGGCCTTCGTCTCCGTGTACCGGACGGCGGCCAGCAGACCGGATACGACGGGGCCCAGCGGGCGGAACGTCAGCGTCGTGGTGATCAGGTTCGCCGTCGCCCAGCCGACGTCGGCAGCCGCCGCGCCCAGCTTGCGGGCGGCGGCGTCATGCAGCCGCGGAGTGGCCTCCGTGAGCTCGAGCAGGGCCGGTACGACCGGTGGCAGACCCGGGATCCTGGCGATCCGCCCCACCACCGCCACGCCGAAGGCCACCAGACTCCCGGCGACCTGGACCGCGGCACCGACCTGCGCCTCGGGGCCACCGGGGAAACCGACCGCGCGCGGGATCCGCACCCTGTCGGCGCCGGCCTTGCCCCCGCCCTCTCCACGGCCCGTCTCCCGGGCGGCGGCCTCGGCCTCCGCCTCGGCTTCCGTAACGAGGCGGACGACGGATTCCAGGTCGCTTCCGTCCGGTTCGCGGCCGACGAACACGCAGCCGAGCGTCCCGTTCACCTCCGCCCGGCCCACTCCGCGCACCTCACCCAGCCGGGCCTCCAGCCCACGCGCGAGCTCGGCTGCTCCGGGCCGTCGCACGTACCGGACCTCGATCTGCACCCCGCCAGGGACCTGCCACATACGACGCGTCCGCGGCGTCAGTATCCGCCCGAGTGCCGAGAGCACTACGGGAGTTGCCGCCACCGCCCCCGCGGCACTCCGGACGGTCCCGGAAAGCAGGCTTACGATCACATGGCCTCCACCACTGGTGGCCACTGACACGGCACCGTCCCGACGGGCGGCGCCCCTCATCCCCTCAGTATGTGCACATCCCCGCTCCGGCGTCCTGCCGGAGCCCCGGCGGTATCGATCTCCTCCGGAGCACACTTGCCCGCGTATACGGCCTTCAGCCGTGCGGCGACCATCAGGACGGCATCGCGCTCCGTTTCCTCGGGAGCGTTGTGTCCATGCATGGGCGTCACCAACCAGGAGGGGCCCAACAGCGCCGCGCGCTGCCTACGTTCCCATGTTCACCCGCGGGCTGGATCGTCACCAGCGGTCAACAAGTGTGCCGGCGGCCGGCACCCCTACAAGCGCACCATTCCGGTAGGAACCCTTCCGCGTCGTCGGTCGCTCCTAGTGGGCGAGGGGGCAGACGACATGGGGGATTCCTTTGAGCGATGACGCACTTGCGCACCCTGACCGCATCAGAGCGAGCCACTGGATGGCCGTATTGGCGCGGCAATTCCCCGAGCTGCGGGCGGAGCTGGCACCCTCCCCGCACCGCCCCGGGCTCGGGCGGCGGCGCGGGGGCGCCGACCGGCACGGGCCCTCGGCGCCGTTGCGCATGCGGGTCTGCGACACCGTACGGGACATCACCGACGGTGTGGTGGAGCTCGAGGAGGCCGTCCACGACCGGCTGGGGCTGCCGCCCGCCGGCAAGGGATCGGTCGAGGTCAGGCTGGGCCGCCTGGCGGGGCTGCTGGACCGGGTCGAGACCGACCCGGTGCTGATGCGGCATCTGCTGGACGAGGTCGGCGGAATGGCGCGACGCTGCTCCGACGCGCTCGGGGACGCCGAGCCCGTGGTGCGGCTGCGCGGCAGATGTCCGCTGTGCGCGTCGGTCTCGCTGCGGGCCTTTCCGCTGCGCGGGGCGGTGCTGTGCATCAACCCCGGCTGCCGGTGTCCGCAACCGGACTGCGGCTGCGATGAGGACCGGACACATCGGCACTCCTGGCCGGAGGCCGAGTGGGGAGAGCTCGTCGGGCGGGGCGGGATGGCCCTGGAGGAGATCACCGCCGCCCTGGACGGCCGGTCCACCGCCGGGGCGGTGGGCCGATGAGGACCGCTCGGGCACCCGAGGACGCGCTGGTGACCGCCGACCTGGCCGCCCTGGAGGTGGGTGTCACCCCGGCCACCATCCGTAAGTGGGTGCAACTGGAACGGCTGCGGCCCGCGGGTCGCCAGGGCAAGGCGTTCCTCTACCGGCTGGAGGATGTGTTCGCGGCCGAACGTGCCGCCCGGCGACGCATGTGACCTGCGGGCCCCTTGGTCATATAGCGATAAGTGACGACAAGTGGTTGTGCGCGGGCCCGAGTTGCGTCACACTTGGCGACAGCGGCGGAGCTGTGCCCGGGAAACGGGCCACGGTCCCGCCGCTTTTCGCTGTGCGCAGCCCCTGACAACAGCAAGGAGTGCGCGCATGACCGAGCCCTTGGTGATCTTCCCTGACGTCGAACGCCTCGTCGTCGAGCATCTGAAGAACCGCCCCGAACTGGCCGGGGTCCTCGTGGACAACCGGACCCCGCCCGACTTCGACGGAACCCAGAAGGCCGTTCTGGTCTCCCGCGCGGGCGGCGTCTGGGTGGAGGACATCCACCTGGACCAGCCGCTGGTCGACCTCGAGGTGTACGGCCCCGACAAACCCACCGCCCACACCGTGGCCACGGCCGCCCGCACGGCGCTGTTCACCGTACGCGGCACCACGTTCGGCACCGCCTTTGTCACCGACATCACCGAGGTGGACGGCCCCCGCTGGCTGCCCGACCACCTCCACGCCGCGGCCAGCCGCTATCTGTCCACGGCCCGGCTCTCCATCCGCCCGGCGTAGTCGGCCGCTTGCCGCTCTTCCACATCTCGTCACAAGGAGCCACGCATGCCCGGAATGAACCCCAACGAGATCCGTGTAGCGGGGACCGGCCGCATCCTGACCGCCCCGCTCGGAACCACCGTCCCGGCCGACGTGTCCACGGCGTGGGCGTCGGCCTGGAAGGACCTCGGGTACACCAGCACCGACGGCATCAAGTTCAACAAGAAGGACAAGATCGACCCGGTGGACACCTGGCAGTCGGTCAGCCCGGCCCGCTTCGTCTACTCCGACCGCGACCTGACCGTGAAGTTCCAGCTGCTCCAGCTCAACGAGGACACCCTGCCGTTCTTCTTCGGCGGCGACGCGGTGACGGAGACCGCGGCCGGCTCCAAGGTGTACCGCTATGAACTCGACGCCGAGCCGAAGAAGGACGAGCGGATGCTCGGCGTGGAGTTCGCGGACGGTGATGTCATCAAGTACCGCTTCATCATCCGCAGGGGCCAGGTCACCGAGACCGAAGAACTCCAGCTCACCCGCACGGCCGCGGTCCGCCTCGGCGTCACCTTCACCGCGCTGGCCGTGGACAACGACACCCCGCTGGCCACCTGGCTGATGAACGACCCGGCGTTCGCCGGGTCCTGACCCCATTATCCCTGTCGCGAAGGAGCCGTCGTCCATGCCCCCGTTCAATGTCAACGCCGCTCGCGCCCAGCGCCTGGAAGCCCTGGGCCAGACCTGGGACTTCGAGGTCGACGGGGAGACTTTCTCCCTGCCCACCGAGATCCCCCGCCGCTCTGCGCACGCACTCGCCGAGCTCAAGGACAACGACCTGGACGGGCTGCTCGCCCTGCTCATGGGCGAGGAGAGCTACAAGCGGCTGTGCGAACACGAGGTGAGCGTGCAGGACATCGCCGCGATCCTCGAGGCGTACGGCCAGGACACCGGGCTCGGCGTGGGGGAAGGCTGAGCCTCGGCGCGCTCGTGGAGGAGCACGCCGAGGCGCTGGAGGCCGATCTGCTGCGGTACTACGGCGTCGATCTGCTCGACTGGCACCGGGAGACGCTGTCCTCACGGCGGCTGTCGGTCCTGGTCCGCCATCTGCCGCCGGAATCGGCGTTCGTACGGGCCCGCGAGGGCGAGGCCGCGGAGTGGCGGCTGACGGACCATCTGCTGGCGGCGGTGGTCGACCACCTCGCGATCGCCAACTGGATGTACGCGTCCGTCAACCGCGACGAGTACGCGGACCCGCCGGAGGCGCCGGTACCGGTGCCCCGGCCGGGCGCGGGGGCCGCGGGTGCGTCGGGCGGGCAGCCCGACGACTCGGGGCCGACCGCGTCGGAGCTGGCGCGATTCTTCGGCTGACCTGCGGGAGGGACGATGGGCGACATCGTGCGGGACCTGCTCGGATCGGTGCAGGACCTGCGGAAGACCCTGGACAAGAAGCTCAACGAGTGGAACGTCGAGCGCGCCTGGGTGAAGCACGCGATCACCGGCTTGAACTCCGAGGCCAACGCCCTGAAGGCAGAGGTCACCGGTATCACCACGGCCGCCAAGGGGGCGTCTGCCGAAGTCACCGGCGCATCCTTCGGCTTCAAGCTGTTCAACGCCGAGAAGACGCTGTTCGACATGCAGGAGATGCGCGACAAGGCCCGCGGCCTGGACCCGGAATCGCTCAAGGCGGCCATCAAGGCCGTGGAGCAGCGGGTGGCGGCGACGCGTAGCTCTCTCGCCCGTACGATCCTCCGCGTCCGGGGGGAACTGACCGCCCTCAAGTCGGCGACCGAGACGGCTGTCGCCGGCGCGAAACACGCCGCCGAACGAGCCGCCGGCAAGGCGGAGGCCGCCGAGGAGAAGGCGGAACACGCCGAGGCACGGGCTCAGCGCGCACTGGGGCAACAGCGCAGCGCCGCGACGGCGGCAGGCAGACCAACCGGCCGGGAGCGAGCCGTGGATGTGCGCAACATCCGCGAGGCGGAGCAGGCCATCCGCGCCTTGGAAGGACGAATCAACCGACTCGTACAGGCTCTGGAATGACAGGGCCGGAAGGGTGACCGATGTCGCTCCTGCAAGCGCTCAACAGATCCCTCTCCGGCTTCCGCGGCCTGCGCAGCACCGTGGGCCAGACGGACACCAGTGTCTCCAAGTTCGCCCGGACCGCGACCCAGGCCGGCGGCGCCGTCGGCCGTATCAAGGACGACGTCGACAAGTCGGCCAACTCCATGCGCACCCTGCAGCGAGAAGCCAACGCCGCCGAGCGCAGCGTCGCCAAGAGCGGCCGTTCCATGTCCACCGCGGGCCGCAGCGCGGCGACCGGCGGGGGGCTGATGGGGCGGATGAAGACGGGGCTCCAGGGGGTGACCACGGCCCAGAAGGGCCTGAACACCGCTATGAAGTCGAATGTCTTCGGGGCCATTATGGCGCTGCTGATGCCGCTGATCATGAAGCTCGTCGACATGGCCATGCAGTCCAAGACGGTCCAGCGCATCGTCCAGGCGGCCTTCAAAATCGTTGGCCAGGTCATCGGCAGCACGATGCGGGTGGCGAAACAGGTGGTGCAGGCGACCTGGAATGCCATCAAAGTGGCGTTCACGGTCGTGCTGAAGGTCATCTGGACCGTGGTGAAGACCTACTTCAACATCTACAAGACCATCATCACCACGGTCATCCACGCCATCATGGCCGTGATCCGCCCCCTGCTGTCCTTCTTCTCGGAGAAGATCCCCGCCGCGTTCCGGGCCACCAGGAACGGCATCCAGCGCGCGTTCAGCGGGCTGGCGGGGATCGTACGGGGTGCGTTCAGTGCCGTGCTCGGCGCCGTGCGGGGGCCGCTGAACGGGGTGATCGGGCTGGTCAACCAGGCGATCGGGGCGCTGAACCGGGTCAAGGTTTCGGTTCCCTCGTGGGTGCCGGGGATCGGTGGCAAGTCGTTCGGGGTGAACCTGCCCACCATCCCCACACTCGCCCAGGGCGGCATCGTGCTGCCCCGCCCCGGGGGCACCCTCGCACTGCTCGCCGAGGCTGGGCAGGCCGAGGCTGTGTTGCCGCTGAACCGGCTGAACACCCTGCTGGCCCGCACCGGGCCCGTACCCGGGCTCGCCATGGCGGGCAAACCGGGTGGCGGGTTCGTCATCGAGCACTACTACGAGGCCCCGGGCGCCAGCGCCCGGCAGACCGCCGAGGATCTGATGTTCCTGATGAAGGCCAGGGGGTGACATGGTGAGCGAGACCACCACCGCCGCCGAGCCGGGACCGCTGATCACCGCCGATGGGCAGGTGCAGTGGGCCGGGCTGCTGATGGGTCCCGGCACCGACTACTGGATCGCCGCCGAGGGGCTGACCGGCTGGGAGGAGTTGCCCGCCCTGGACTCCTCCGACGCCGACCGCCCGGTCGGCCACGGCGGTTGGCCGGGTTCGCAGTGGGCGCAGGCCCGTACGGTCACCGCGCAGGTGTGGTTCGCGCCGGACCCGGACTCCGGGCCCGAGGGCGCACGGGAGGCCCTGCGCGCGCTGCGCGTGGCCACTGCCGTGCGCGACGAGGAGGAATGGCTCGCGGTGCGGCTGCACGGCGAGACGCTGGCCGTGCGGGCCCGGGTCACCCAGCGCGTCGTCCCCACCGACCGGCAGTTCGCGGCGAGCCGCCTGGCGAAGATGACGCTCCAGTGGAAGGCCGGCGATCCGCGCCGTTACGAGGCGGTGGGGCGGCGGGACACCGTCGGGCTCCCGCAGCGGGAACCGGGCCTGACCTGGCCACTCGTCTGGCCGCTTGCCTGGGGCGCGCCCGGTGCCACGGGCGACCTCACCGTGGAGAACGACGGCAGCGCCCCCGCCCATCCGGTGATCACCTTCACCGGCCCGTGCACCCGGCCGCGCCTGGCCAACCGGGCCGGCGGCGACTGGCTGGAGTACGCGATCACCCTGGCCCCGGACGATGAACTCGTCGTGGACACCGCCGAGGGGACCGTGATGTTCAACGGCACCGCGTCGCGCCGCCACACCGCCGTGCCGGGAAGCGCTCCGGAGGAGTCGTTCACCTTGCCGCCCGGCACCTCGCAGCTGTCCTTCCGGGCCGCGTCGGGAGGCGCGGGCGCCACCGCCACGATCGGCTGGCGGCGCGCGGAGTGGTGAGCCACGGCACCGCCACGGCCCGGCCACCCCACGCGCATGGACAACACCACACACCACACACCCACACGAGAAACACAGAAGTCCTGTGATCACCATGGGAGCCGTCCTATGACCGTTCGTTCCGCCTGGCATCTGCCCACCGGCCAGACCCGCGAGGACACCCGGCTCGCCGTCGGCCTCGGCATGGCGTCCGCCGGGCCGCTGCTGACCCGCGCCGGGTGTGTGTGCGGCGGGCTGCAGCTCACCGGCACCGCCGCCACCAGCATGCAGGCCAAACTCTCTCCCGGGCAGGTGTGGATCGCGGGCACGTCCACCGGTTCGCAGGGTGGCTACCCGGTCACCGTCGACTCCGACACCCTGCTGACCGTCGCCGACGGGCACGCCAGCCTGCCGCGCGTGGACGCGCTGGTCGTACGGGTCTACGACAACGACTACGACGGCCTCGGCAAGTACGAGGCCACCCTGGAGCTCCTTCAGGGCACCCCGGCCGGTTCCCCCACCGCCCCGGCCGTGCCCAAGAACGCCGAACTCCTCTACGAGATCGCCGTTCCCGCCGGGGCGTCCGCCGCCAAGGGCATCACCTGGGCCTCCGCCATCACCGACCGCCGCCGCTACACCGCGGCGCTGGGCGGGATCGTTCCCGCGGCGGGCGGGGCGCCGCACAACGGGGCGTATGTCGGGCAGTACCGTGACGTGGGCGGCCGGCTGGAGCGCTGGGACGGCGCCCAGTGGACGAAGTTCATTCCGAACGCGGTGCTGATGCACACCGCGGACTGGGGCGGCACCACCTCCACCTCGTATGTCGAGGTCCTTCCCATCGACACCACCGTCCCCCTCGTCGCCACCTTCACCGCCCCGCCCTCGCGGTGGGTGTCCCTCACCTTCGGTGCCTTCACGGCGGCCGACGGGGACACCACCGCGTACATCTCCTTCAGGATCAGGCTGCAGAGCGGCACCGAAGTGCTCGCCCCCTCCGACGACCGCGCGGCGATCCTCGTCGGGACGGCCAGGGCATCCATCTCCACCTGCTTCCCGGTGGGCAACCTCACCCCCGGCGCCGTCTACACCGCGACCGCCGCCTACCGGTCCTCCGTCGCCGGCACGCGCGCGCACTTCGACAACCGTTTCATCCGCATCGACCCCGTGGCGTGAGTGCCGTGGACGCCCGCTACCGCGCCGTGTTCACCGATCTGCGCACCGACCAGGCCATCGATGTGCTGCCCCTGCAAGGCGTGGAGTACGACGACTACCTCGGCAAACCCGGATCGCTCAGCGCGACCCTGCCGGTGCCCGATGCCCGGATGGCCCGGCGCGTCCGGGAACTGGTGGAGGGGCGAACCGCCGTCTATCTGGAGCGCGGGGACGAGGTGTGCTGGGGCGGCATCGTATGGACCCTGACCCCGGCCACCGACGACCGGGGCAGCACGACGGTCGGGCTTCAGGCGGCCACCTTCGACTCGTACGCGGGCCGCCGCTACATCCGCGCGAACCTGAACTTCTCCGCGGTCGACCAACTGGAGATCGTCCGTGGGCTGTGGGAGTACATGCAGGGGGCCGAGGGCGGCCGGATCGGGGTGGAATACGAGACGACGGCGCCGACCGTGTCCCGCACGGTGGCCTACCGCGACGGGGACGAGACCCTGGTGGAGGAGGCGATCGGGCAACTGGCGGCGATGGAGCCCGGCTTCGAGTACCGGATCGCGGTGTACCGGGATCCGGTGACGGGACGGCGGGTGAAGCTGCTCCAGCTCGGCTCGCCGAAGATCCAGGTGGGCAGCCAGCCCGTGATGCTGGACCTGCCGGGCGATGTGCTGTCGTACGCCTTCCCCCGCGACGCCACGCGCGGCGGGACGACCACACGGGCCAGGGGCGGTACCCCGGAGGGCGGGGCGAGCGGTCCGGTCCTGTCCGGGGAGCAGGTGGCGCAGGACCTGATCGCGGCCGGGTTCCCCCGGCTGGACACCACCTCCGACCACAGCAACGTCACCGACAAGGCGACGCTCGACGCGTTCGCCCGCTCCGAGCTCGCCGCCCTGCGCGGCCCGGTGGTCATCCCCTCGGTCCGGATCCGTCTCGGCTCCGACACCACGCCCGCGCTGCTGGGCACGACCGTGCGGCTGCGGATCAAGGACGTGTGGTTCTCCGAGGGCCTGGACGCCCGCTATCGCGTGGTCGGCACCAAGGTCACCGCCCCCGAGCGGGGACGCCCGGAGACCGCCGATCTGTATCTGGAGGAGGCTGACTGATGGCGAACCTGCCCGAGGACATCGTGGACCGGATCAGGGCCCTGGAACGGCAGGTCCACCGGCTCACCACCTACGTCAACAGCAAACCCGGCACGATGCCGGCCACACTGGCGGCAGCGGAGCCGCCACCACCTCCCGCCCAGGAGGATCCCGCGGACGAGCCGCCGCCACCTGGTCCTGTGTCAGGGAACCCGTGACTGTGATGTGCGTTGCCGCCGGTCGTCGTCGCCCCGACGTGCCGTGACGGCGACGAGGGCGAACTGGTCGCCGATGCATTTACGGGCGCCGCCACCGAACACGGTGACCGGGACCTCCGGTCCCCGCTCGGCCGGCTTCCAGCGGTCGGGGTCGAAGGTTTCCGGAGGTCGGGCCCCGGGAAGCGGCTGTGGCGGAAGGCCGGCTGGATCAGCCGACGCTGTCGGCGGTGTTCCCCGCTCGGGCAACTGGCGAGGCCCTGCCCGCCCGCTTCGCGCAGCCTCTCGTAGAGGGGCCCGCCCTTGTCGAAGACCCGGTGGAACGCCGCCAGGTGTCCCACGACAGGTATCGCACCGGGTGCCTGAACCACCGCGGAACCGCTGCCCGTGTCACCATCTCCCATTGGTTCCCATTGCTGAGGTCTACGGTTGCCCGCCGAGGTCGTGTTCGGCGGTGGCCGCCGCCCCACGTCCCCGTGGGCGCCTGGCCAGCAACCGGACGGCCGCGGCGACCGGGGCGAGCGCCACCCGCAGGCCACGGGCGGCCGAGGGGTTGACCGTGCCGATGTCGCGGATCCGCACCCGCGGGGCGTCAGGACGCAGCGCCCGACGGACCGACTCGGCGGCGGCCAGCCCCGACCGGACCGCGCCTTCCATACCGGCCACGCCCGGCGGGGCGGCGCAGAAGTCCCCGGCGATGTGCAGATTGGCCAGTGCGGTCGAGCTCACCGGTCGGTACTGGTCGGAGCCCGGCCCGGGGGCGAAGAACGGCTCCGCGAAGTGCGGTTGATAGCAGACGTGCTCGATGTCGTCCCAGGTGAGCACCGGCAGATAGCCCATCAGCTCCTCCACCAGCACCTTGACCGCCTCGGCTTCGGACAGCTCCGCGAGCCGCGCGACACGGCCGACCACGCAGTTGAGGAGGGTGGTGCGGTGTCCTTCCCAGACCTGACCGACGTCGATCAGGGTGATGGCATGACGCGAGCCGACCAGGCGTATGTGCTCGTCCGGCAGCCCCGGCAACCGCCGCCGCAGATATACGTGCAGCGCCCCGAGCGGACGGGAGCGCAGCTCGTTGACCCCATGAGACGGTCGCAGCGCACCGGTGACGGCGGGGCCGAGCCGTGACAGACGCCCGTGTGGGATCGCCAGCACCAGGTGTCCGTTGACCTCCTCGATCACGGTGTCCCCGTCGCACACCGTGATGGTGTCCAGACGATCGCCGGCCACGGAGGCCTCGAGCAGTTCCACACCGGTGCGGACCTCGACGCCATCGGCTTCCAGGCGCCGTCGGAAGGGGCCGATGAACCAGGTGTGCAGATCGCCCTTCGGCATCCGTATGCGACCGGGCTGCCCGGAGAACGCGGCGATGCTGCCGCGGAAGGCCGCCGCCGACGAGGCCCGGCTCTCCGCGGCGCTGGACGCGACGAACAGGTGCTCGATGTCGGCGATGGCCGTGTCGGTCAGATACCAGCGGCTGTGGAGAAAGTCGTGGAAGGATTCGTCGTGGCCCTCGTACCGCTGGGCGAGCAGATCGATCAGCCCGTAGTAGAACAGCAGCCGGTCGGCGGCCGGCGTGACCCCCGACCGGATGTCCTTGACGAAGTCCCTCAGCGTGAAGAGCGACCGGAAGGTGCGGAAGGTGGGGAACTCACTCGGCATCAACTGGTAGAAGTTGTCGCACTCGCGCAGGTTGTCAACGATGCCCAGCTCCTCGACGAGGCGGAGCGCATTGCCGTACCAGGCGGGGAAGATATGCACTCCGTGGTCCTCGACCCGGTTGTCGATCACTCGCGATCCGGCCATTCCGCCGAGTTCCGGTGCGGCTTCCAGCAGCCGCACCGGCACTCCGAGCCTGCGGATGGTCCACGCCGCCGTCATCCCGGCGAGGCCGCCCCCGATCACGGTCACACTCGTCATCGCCACTCCGTTCCGTCGGCGTCAAATGTTCCGTCGGTGCGGGCCGATCCGCCCATACCGGCCCGGTAGGCCGACATGGCCATGACCGGATAGACAAGGCGCAGCAGGGTGTCCCGCCAGTACAGGCCGTCGTGGTGGACGACCCAGGTGTGCCACGGTTCGGCCCAGTCACCGTCGGCCTGCTGGGTGCGGATCAGGAAGTCGAGGCCCGCGCGTACCGGCTCGCTGTCGGCGCGGCCGGCGGCGATCAGCGCCAGCAGCGCCCAGGCCGTCTGCGAGGGGGTGCTGTCGCCGGTCCCGATCCACGCCGGATCGTGCAGCGCGCGGATGTCCTCCCCCCAACCGCCGTCGTCCTGCTGGTGCGCGACGATCCAGGCGCACGCCCGGCTCACGGTCGGGTCGGTGCCCGGAACCCCGCACGCGGTGAGCCCGGTGACCGCGGCGCTCGTACCGTGCAGGTGGTAGCAGGCCCACCAGCCGGGCCACGATCCGTCCGGACGCTGGTTGCGGCGCAGCCATGCGATGCCGCGGCGGGCGGCGGGAGTGTGGGCCCTGCCATCGGCGCCCAGCGCCTCCAGCACATGCCCGGTGATATCGGCGGACGGCGCTTCGAGGAATCCGATCCGGGCGAGTGCGTCGCGTCCCGGCAGCTGCCAGCGCATCGGTTCGAAGGCCGTCCAGCCGCCGTCCTTGCTCTGCTGGGACAGCATCCACCGGCAGGCGCGCGCACAGGCGTCGTCGACGGCCGGGTTGGTGCCGCGCGGGTGGAGCCGGCGCAGCGCGGCCACCGCGAAGGAAGTGTCGTCGGTGTCGGGGTTGGCGTTGTTGTCGAACTCGTACGGCCATCCGCCGGGGACCGGGTCCTTGGTCAGCACGGCCCAGTCGCCCAGTTCGGTGACCTGGTTGGTGAGCAGCCAACGCACCGCCTGCTCGGCGGCGGACCGCGCGGCGGGGTCGCCCGTCATGGCGGCCGCGGACATGGCGAGGGCGGTGTCCATGACCACCGAGGTCCACATCTCCAGCCGACGCTGCCCGTTCCTGGTGACCACGTACCGGTCGAGCGCCGCCATCGCCGACTCGACGACCGGATGGTCCTGCCGGTAGCCGACGGCGTCCAGGCCCACCACGACATTCGCGGTCTGCGGCCAGTTGCCGCCCCAGCTGCCGTCCCGCTCCTGGGCGCGGACGAGCCACTTGGCGGCCTTGCGGATCGCCCGGCGGCGCAGGAAGCCGATCGGATGGCGGGCGTACCAATGGCTGAGCGTGGTCGCGATCCGCACCGCGGGGGGCCTCGGCAGCTGCCGGGCGGTGGCCACGGGCCGGGCGAACAGCTCTTTGATGTCGAATCCGGCCGGGGTGACCGGGCGGTGCGCCATGAACAGGCTGTTGGCGACGACGACGCCGCGGGCGGCGGCGCCGATCTGGTAGATGTTCCCGGGAAATCTGCTGGGCAGCAGGATGAGCTCCGGCGGGATGAGCGGGATGTCGCGCCACGGCCACAGCCCGATGAGGGCCAGCCACGCGAGCATCGTCGGATTGTCGACCGCCTCGACGCCGCCGTTGCCACGAATCGACTCGGCCGCCGCGCGCATCGCCGGTTCGTCGGGGTCATGACCGGCGAGTCGCAGCGCGACATAGCAGAAGACGGACAGCAGGAGTTCGTCCGGTCCCTTGTGATAGCTCGCCCAGCCGCCCGTGGCCGACTGCTCGGCGAGGATCGTCTTCGCGGCGGCGGTGGTCACAGCGTCATCCGACAACCGCAGAAAATGTTGCAGTATGACCTCGGCGGCCTCGCCGATCAGGCTGGTCTCGAACTCCCCCTTCCAATAGCCGGCGGGGTCCTGGCGTCGCCGGAGCGCGCCGACGGCCAGGGCCAGGGAGCGTTCGATATTTTCGGTGAATTCGGTGAATTCGATGGCGTCAGTGGTCATCGCTGCCTTTCTCTCGTGATTCCGCGGACAGCCGTGCGGATGGGTTTGGGGCACACTTCGCCGCGGACGCGATTTTCAACTGGCGGATGAACATGAAGAGCGGGAAGCTCACGCACAGCGCCAGCAGCGGGGCGCCGATGATGTACGCCCAGACGTACCGGATCCCGAGCCGCCGCGCTTCGACGACCATGAATCCCGCGAGCGCGATCCATACGAGCGTCAGATCCGCGTAGATGAGCCGGGACGCCGCATTGGTCATCGCGTCGCGCAGAAAGTCCCCCAGGACCCCGAACGGGCCGTCCTCACGGTGTTTCAGTACGTAGTCGACGATCAGCGAAGTCATGACCAGGAAGCCGCCGATGGTGAACAGCCCGTAGAACAGGCACAGTGCGCGGTCCCTGTCACGCACGTCAGCCGACCACGTCGTAGCGGTAGTCGTCGAGGTCGAAGCGTCTGGCGCGCCGAGCGGCCTCGTACGTCGTGGCCGGCCGGACGGCCGGTGCGTCGCCGCGCCCGTCGAAGTAGTAACTGTTCGACCCCCTGCATCTGTCGCTGGCGAAGATGGTGTTCCGCTGCCGGCGGAGCGTTTCCTCAAACGATCTGTCATGTTTCTCCGGCCGGATCGCCACCTCCGTGGCGCGCCGTCGCCGGGCCTCCTTGATCACTCGCAGCGCATGCGTGACTTGGTAGTCGATCGCGCCGAACCAGGACCCACCGGTGAAGGAGTACGGTCCGACGATGAACCACAGATTCGGGAAGCCCTTCACCGAACTTCCCTCATAGGCCTGAAAACGCTCGGTCCGCCAGAACTCCCGGATATCACGGCCGTCGGTGCCGTGCATCGGGAAGGGCGGCAGATTCTCCAGGACATGGAATCCGGTGGCCAGCACCAGCGCATCGAGTGCTCGCTCCCCGCCGTCCACCGTGCGGATACCGGTCTCGGTGATCCGCTCGATGCCTTCGGTGATGAGCTCGACATCGTCGCGGGTGAAGGAACGCCAATATCCCTTGGCGAACGACGGTCGCTTGCAGCCCAGCGCATAAGCGGGCGTGAGCTTTTCCCGTAACAAGCGGTCTCCTCTGACCTGGCTGCGCAGATAGAGCCGGGACACCGCCTCCCCGGCCCGTACCAGAAAGGGAAACTGGCGGTGGTGAACCATGGCGATCACAAAGCTGAGCTCGGTCACGGCATCCGTGAGCAGCCGTACCGTCCGCTGCGTCCACGGAGCGGTCCGAAACAGCCGGCGGACGGCCGCGGGCAGCGCGAAGTCCGGTTTCGGGAACAGCCATATCGGGGTGCGCTGGTAGACATGGAGCCGCGCCACCCGAGGCGCGATCTCCGGAATCACCTGCACCGCCGACGCCCCGGTGCCGATCACGCCCACGCGTCGGCCGGCCAGGTCCAAGGACGGATCCCATGCCGCGGTGTGCACGACATCGCCCTTGAACCGGTCCAGTCCCTCGATATCGGGCGCCTTCGGCCGGGTGAGCCACCCGGTGGCACAGATGATGAACCGCGCCGTGATCGAGGTGCCGTCCCCCAGGAAGAGCTGCCACAGGTGCTCCGACGCGTGGTACTCGGCCCGTACGACCTTCGCCTTCAACCGCAGATGGGTCCGGATCCCGTACTTGTGGACGCAGTGGTCCGCGTACGCCTTCAGCTCCGCTCCGGGAGGAAAGACCCGAGACCACGACGGGACCGGCTCGAAGGCGAAGGAGTAGGAGAACGCGGTGATGTCCACGGCCACGCCGGGATATCTGTTGGCATGCCAGGTGCCGCCGACACCGTCCTGCTCGTCCACCACCACGAAGTCGTCGATACCGGCCCGCCGCAGTCCGATCGCCGCGCCGATACCGGCGAACCCCGCGCCGATCACCACC
The DNA here is from genome assembly GCF_044334165.1 of Streptomyces sp. NPDC020845. Taxonomy (NCBI): domain Bacteria; kingdom Bacillati; phylum Actinomycetota; class Actinomycetes; order Kitasatosporales; family Streptomycetaceae; genus Streptomyces; species Streptomyces sp. NPDC020845. The sequence goes on from NZ_JBIRSJ010000001.1 coordinate 452,550, forward strand.
ACTTCGTGCTCCGGTGCCACCGGTGTTCCCCTCCGGGCGGTCATCGGGCGAGGCCGATCGCCAGCAGGGCCCCGAAGACGAGCAGCAGCAGACAGGTGTGCTCCAGCGCCGCGATCAAATCGGCTCCGCGCGCCCCGGTCACCACCCGGCGCAGCGGAAACACGGCGAACGGAGCGGCGGCGAACACCAGCAGCGACCAGGGCCGTGCCATGGCCAGCGCCGGCCCCGACGCGAAGGCGGCACCGACGCAGAACACATAGAGCATGCGGGTCCGCCGGTCGCCCAGCCGCACCGCCAAGGTGATCTTCCCCGCCGCGGCATCGGTCGGGATGTCCCTGAGGTTGTTCGTCACCAGCAGCGCACACACGAGCAGCCCGACGGGGACCGCCGCGCCGAGCGCGAGCAGCGGCACCCGGCCGAGCTGGATATAGGCCGTGGCGCATACGGCGATGACCCCGTGGAACAGGAACACGCTCACCTCGCCGAGCCCGCGGTACCCATAAGGCCGGGAGCCGCCGGTGTAGAACCAGCCGCCCAGCGCGCAGAACGCCGTCAGCGCCAGCAGCCACCACGAGATCGTCACGGCCATGAGCACCCCGGCCAGGGCCGCCAGGGCATACAGCACCATGCCGCTGCGCAGCACCTGCCGCGGCGCCGCCTGCCCGGATCCGACCAGCCGAACGGGTCCCACCCGGTGGGTGTCGGCTCCCCGGATGCCATCGCTGTAGTCGTTGAGGAAGTTTGTGCCGATGACGAAACAGAGCGCGAACACCACGGTCAGGGCGGCACGCCACCAGCTGACCCGGCCGAGCGAATGGGCGATCGCCGTTCCCACCGCGATCGGCGCGAAGGTCGCGGGCAGGGTCTTCAGCCGCGCGCCGATCAGCCAGTTCCGTACGGCGCTCCGGGGCGGCCGCCGCTGAGCGGTCACCATTTGGTCCCCACACCCAGAAAGAGAACGGCGGTGGATTTGGTGCGGACCATACGGACCTCCTCGCGCCGCCGCGTCAGGAAGCGGATCCCGTCCCCGAAGTGCGGTCGCAGACCGAGCAGTTCGAGCTCCACGCCATGCGCTCGCGCGACGTGGATCAGCCGCGCCCGGTTGACGAAGAGGCGGTGATCGTGGGTGCCACGCGGCGGTCGGCCCGGAACGGGCAGGTTCTCGGCGATCGTGATGGACACCAGCCGGGCCACCCTGGTGTCGGCGATGGTGTCGACGATCAAGGTGCCCCCGGGGCGCAGGACCCGGCACAGCTCACCCACCACCGCGAAGGGGTCCGGTACGTGTTCGAGGCACTGCCCCGCCGTGACCACGTCGAACGACTCGTCGGCGAAGGGGAGCACGGCGATATCGGCCCGGGCGACCGCGTGGAAGCCATGGTGGCGGGCCTCGCAGAGCGAAGCGGCCGACAGGTCCACGCCGATCACGCGGTATCCCTTGCCGACCAGATGCGGGCCGAACAGGCCACCCCCACAGGCGACATCGAGGAGCAGGGCCTGTTTGTTCTGGGGTACGGGGACGAAACCGGCCCGGGCGCGGGCGATCCAACCGAGCGGGGCAAGCGGTCCTCGAGGGTCCCACCATCGATCGGCGAGACCGTCGTAGTCGGTGATGAAATTCCTTCGGAGCCCTGACACGACCACCATCCGGGAGGGTGCAGGCTAAGCCTGCCGGAGCCTTGGCATGACATGTTCGGCGAACAATTCGAGCGAGCCGCGTGCGAGTTCGGGATCGATGTCCGAGAAATAGAACTGGATACTGGCCGTCTCGAAGCCCCCGCACGCCGCGTGATAGTCGAGCAGCATCGTGGTGATCTCGTCGGGTGAGCCGACGAGCGCGGAGCCGCGCTCATGGAGCCGGTCGAAGTCGTCCTGACGCAGCTTTTCGATCATCTTCTCGTAGCCGGGATAATCGGTGCTCCGGACTCCGGTGGTCCATTCGCTCGCGGCCTCCGCCAGCATTCGCAGATAGCGATTGATCGGTTCGCGAGCGAGGGAGCGCGCCGTTTCGCCGTCGGCCGTGCACAGCATATGGAACGCGAGCATGACGCGACCGTCGCCGGGGTGCCCGGCCTCCTTCCACGCGTTCCGGTAGACATCGAGGTTGTCACGGAGCGAATGGGGAACCACCGGCTGGGCCATGATGCCGTACCCGAGCTCACCGGCGAGCCGGAAGCTCTCCTTCGAGGACAGGGCGGCGATCCACAGCGGCGGATGGGGCCGTTGCGTAGGCCGGGGGAGGGATGTGGTCGGCGGGAAGTGGTGGAACCTTCCGTGGTGGGCGACCTCCTCCTCGGCCAGCAGCTCCCGGACGACCCGTATGCCTTCGTCGAAGCGACCCCGGCTCTCATCCATGTCCACGCCGAACCGCTGGAACTCATGGGGCAGAAAGGCCCGCGCGAACCCTATCTCGGCACGGCCCCCCGAGATGGCGTCCAGCATTCCGATCTCGCCGGCCAGCTTGAGCGGATGATTGAAGGCGGGCAGCACCGCACCCGTGATCAGTTTCAGCCGACGGCTGCGCTGGGCGGCAGCGGAGAGAAAGACGATCGGGTTCGGGGAGTATCCGCCATATCTGCGGAAATAGTGCTCGACGATCCGCACATGCTGAAACCCGAGCCGGTCGCCGAGTTCGACGAAGTCGAGGCAGCGCGCGTAATACTCGGCGGCGCCCCGGTCGCGTTCGTCGACATCGGGGAAGAAAGCCAGGCCAACGTCGATCATTTCACCCCTCCGGGTGCGCCGGGTGTGCGTTTCCTCGCCGCGATCAGGCCGTGCGGAGTCCAGGTCTTCCCGGGCAGTCGCACCACCTCGCAGAACCCCGCGTCGGCCAGCCACTCTTCGTACTGCGCCCAGTGGTAGATCACGCTGTTTCCCGTCGGCAGCGTGGCGAAGTAGACGTTGTCGAGTGCGGCGTACAGCGGGCCGTCCCCGGTGTCGTCGGACATGGCGCTGAAAATCAGCACCCGCCCGCCGTCCGGCAGCGCCTCATAGGCCTTGCGCAGCAGCGAGCGGTTCTCCTCGGGCGACCAGATGACGAGCTGGTTGGCGAACAGCAGACAGTCGTGTCCCGTCGGGAAGGGATCGGCGAACATATCGCCCTCGACGACGCCGACGCGATCACTCAGACCCTGGAGCTGGATCTTGTGCTGCGCGATGGCCGCCGTCCCGGGCAGATCGAAGACGGTGAACGCGACGCCGGGGTTGGCCATGGCCAGCGCGATCGAGTTGACACCGTCACCGCCGCCGATGTCGAGGACGTTTCCGACCCCGGAGAGGTCGGCGTTCTCCACCAGGATCGGATTCGACAGCGTCGACCAGGACTTCATACAGCGGTAGAAGAGCTGCGACAGCTGGGGGTGGCCGGTCAGCCGCCGGTACAGATCGTCCCCGTCGCCCGGGATGTGGCGCAGCCCGACATTGGTGTTCTGCCGGAGCGAAGCTACGAAATCGAGGGCGGCGGGGCCGGTGACCTTCTGCTGGAACTCGGCAAGGTCCTCGAAGATGTCCCAGGTGCCCTCCTGGAACAGCTCCTCGACCAGTTCACCGTTGCGGTACCGGCCGTCCGTCCGGACGGTCAGGCCGAGGGCGGTCGTTCCGAGCAGCAGGATCTGCACCGGCCGCGCATCCAGGCCCAGCTCCTTTGCCACCTGCGACGGGGACAGCGCGGGGCGCCGTCGCAGCAGCCTGAACAGCCCCAGCTCACAGCCGGCGTGCAGCATCTGGAACGCGCCCGCGCCGAACAGGATGCCGACCAGGTCGTCCTTCGTCAGTGGGCTCTTGGCGGTCACCGATCATCCCTCTCAGGTCACACGGGACATGTCGACGGGCAGTTGCTCATAGCCGCGGCTCTCGACGAGGGCGCGCAGCCGGTCGAGGCCGTCCCAGACGTCGACGAAGCGGGTGTACAGCGGGGCGAACCCGATCCGCAGCCGATCCGGGGGACGGAAGTCGCAGATCACCTTCTTCTCCGAGCGAAGGCCACGGGAGATACGGGACGCCTCGGGGTGCGCCAGCGCGATATGTGAACCACGCCGGGCCGGGTCGCGCGGAGAGGCGAGCCGGAAGCCGTGCGGCGCCAGCCACTCCTCCGCCAACTCGACGGCGTATGAGCCCAGTTGGACGGACTTCTCGCGTAGCCGGCTGATCGGCACCCGCTCGATGACGTCCAGCGCGGGCTGGATCGCGGCCAGGGAGAGCAGCGGGGGAGTGCCGACCAGGAAGCGGTCGATGTCGCCCACCGGGTCGTACACCTCACCCATCCGGAACTGGTCGCGCTGTCCGAACCATCCCCAGATCGGCTGCCGCAGTTGTCGTTGGAGGTCCTTCCGCACATAGAGAAAGGCGGGTGATCCCGGCCCACCGTTCAGGTACTTGTACGTGGAGCCCACGGCGAGGTCCGCCTGGGCCGCCCCGAGTCGCACCGGAATCACACCGGCGGCGTGGCTGAGGTCCCACAGGACGAGTGCCCCGGCGCGCTCGGCTGCGCCGTTCACGGCCGCCATGTCGAGAAGCGCCCCGGAACGGTACGAGACGAGCGACAGCACCACCAGGGCCACGTCGTCGCTCAGCGCCCGGCGCAATACGTCCAGGTCGAGCCCCTGATCGGGATCGGAGCGCAAGGTCACCAGGCGGAGCCGCCGCTGCTCGGCCAGGCCCTGCAGGGTGTAGCGGTTGGTGGGGAAGTCGTCGATGTCGGCCACGATCGTCCGGCGCCCCGGCCTGGCGTCCAGCGCCGCGGCGGCCAGCTTGTAGAGATTCACCGATGTCGAGTCGGAGATCACCACCTCGCCCGGTCGGGCGCCCAGTGTGTGGGCCGCGAGCCGGTCGCCGAGTTGCCGGCTCCAGTTGATCCAGGTTTCCCAGGAGCACACCAGCCCCGCACCCCAGCCGTCGTGCACCACCTGCCCCAGAAAACCGGCGGTGGCGGTCGGCAGTCGGCCGAGTGAGTTGCCGTCGAGATAGATCGTCTCCGGCTCGGGGCAGACGAACTCGTGCCGAAACGCCCGCAGTGGGTCGGCGGCGTCGAGGTCCGCGGCCGTGTCGCGTGCCACCTTGGTCTCTATGCTCATGCCGTCGTACCTCCCTCACTCACCGGTGGACCTGATCGACCAGAGCTCAGGGAAGAACCGGTGTTCCGCGATGGCGGCGAGCCACGGTGACCCCTCGGTCCCGCCGGTGCCCGGCCTGTTCCCCAGCAGCCGTTGCACCGTCACCAGGTGGGTGTAGCGCCAGCGCGCGAACAAGTCGGCCGTGTCCATCAGCGCCTCCGCGAGCAGAAACAGATCGGGATGGCGGCCAGGCTGCTCGTAGATGAGCCGCCAGGCGGCGGCAACCCTTTCGTCCGGCTGGTACGGCAGCGAAAAGTCGCGGTTGGCGTGGACCGACGGGATGTCCAGGCCGCGCCTGGCCAGATGGCGGATGGCCTCGTCGTACAGGCTCGGCTCATGCAACTGGGCCAGCACCTCGCTGTATCTCGACGTGTTCTGGTGGGGCCCGAGGAGTTGGGGGTTCTTGTTGCCGAGCAGGAACTCGAGCCGGCGGTACATCACGGACTGAAACCCGGACGCGGGGCCGAGCGCGTCCCGGAACGAGGCGAACTCCCCGGGGGTGAGTGCGCCGAGGGCGTCCCAGCAGGACAGCAGCAGCTGTTGTACGCGCCGGGCGCGACGCAGCGTCCACAGCACCTCGTCGAGCCGGTCCGCCGCGAGGTGGTCGCGGGCCGTGCTGAACTCCGTATGGCAGAGTTTGAACAGCAGTTCCTTGACCTGGCTCAGGATGATGAAGCCGGGCTCGGTTTCGGCGCCGGTCCGGGGATGCTGCAGCGACAGCAGGGTGTCCATGCGGGCGTACGCCGCATAGGGCGTCTCGCCGTCGCTTGCGGGCTGGTGGCCGTTCGGGCGCACGCTATCCCTCCTCGATGTCATCGATGCGCGTCAGTACGGCCTTGCCGAGTGCGGTGTGCGGATTCCCCAGGTCGTAGGGGAGATCGAAGTGGTTGCGCGTCGGGCATACGAGCTCGGTGACCGTGTTGTGCCGCCGCAGCAAGGCCGTCATGGTGTCGTGCTGGCGGATGAACTCCCCCGTCTCACCCGCGCCGCGGGCGATGACGATCGGCGGAAGCCGCTCGGGCAGATGATGGATCGGGCTGTTGCGCAGCGCGGCATCGGCATCCAGCCCCAGGGCGTCATTCACATACGTATGGCGCAGCGGCTCCAGGTCATAGATACCGCTCAGCAAAGTGGCGCCCGCGATCCGCCGTGCGTCGTCCCGGATGAGCGCCATCGCCACGAGGTGTGCGCCCGCGGAGCTTCCGCTGAGATGGATCCGCCGTGGATCGATTCCGAAGCGAGGGGCGTTGGCGTGGAGCCATGCCACGGCCTCACACACCATCGTGACGATCTCATCCAGGGAGTAAGCGGGCGCCAACCCGTACCCGAGCGCCGCGAAGGCGATGCCCTCGGCGATGAAGTCCGGGGCCGCGAAGGCTGACTGCTCCTTCGTGACCTCCTGCCAGTAGCCGCCGTGTACGAACACCTCGAGAGCCGATGCGCCGCCCTCCACGGGGAACAGGTCGAGCCGGGCTTCGGGAGACGCGCCGTAGCGGAGGTCGGTGAGCGGGGTGTGCTCGTTGTGCGCGGCGGCGCTGAGGGTGGCGTACTCGTTCAGGTAGAACGGCAGGCTCGGGACGACGGAGCTGGGCGAATACTCCCGGTTGAGATCCGAGCGGCTGAAGCCCAGGTAGCTGCTGCCGTTGCTCATGCGCCGACCCCGTGTTCCGTGCATGCGCGCTGAAACAGCTCGACGAACAGTGGCTCTATGGCGTCCCTGCTGGGCTTGTAATGACTGCCGAAGCGCCGGTGATACTCCTCGAACCATTCCTTCCGGTCTTTGAGGAACAGAATGTCGTGCAAGGCCATGGGCCGGATCGCCACCAGCGGCACCGGTGAGCGATTGACCGGAAACCCGGGATTCCTGGCGGCCGGCTCCTCGCACAGAGGGTGGAACTGACCGATCATCATGCCTCGACGCACCGCCGTCGACTTGACGGCCCGATGTGCTTCATCGAGCAGATGGCACTCGGTCGGCGCCAGATCGGGCATGGCCACGAGCAGGCTCCGTAACGCCGGGTTCGAGCCTTCCCACTCGATCAGATCGAACTCGTCGAGCGCATGGCGGACCATATCGATGACGGTCCCGACGACGGGGGCCGACCCCACCGTTCGCACCCGCATCTCCAACGACCCCGCCCGCAGCGACGGCGCCACGAACGGGCACACGGCCCCGCCTCGTCCGAGACGATCGTTCGGTTGGGCGATGTATCCGTTCAGCCAGTCGTGGATCAGCGCCTTCGTCGTGCCATACGACGGAAGGGCCTCCGAGTCGGAACGAACGCTGCCGGACCGAGCGGTGCCGGACCGAGCGGTGCCGGACCGAGCGGTGCCGGGCTGTGCCCGCAGTGCGGGGTGCTGGGATGCGAGCCGGTCGACCAGGTTACGCAGATAGCGCCCGATGATCGGCGCTCGATGGGCAAAGGACGGATGTGACTCCACAGCGCGCAGGGCGTCCGTCACATGCCGCTGTGCCACATCCGCAGCCCGGCTGATCGCTCCGGACTCATGCATGAGGGAAAGAATTTCCTGACACCGGTCGGCGGAGAGTGGCTGCTCGCGCAATGTCGGAAGCATGCGATCCGGAAAATCCTCGATGGCATAGATCACCGGGAGTGTGTACACGCCGTTGAGCAGATCTTTCGCGACTTGCTTTCCGGTTTCCTCGCTGCAGATGTCGAGGATGTCGTCCCAGATCTGAAACGCCATGCCGAGGTTGTGACCGAAACTCTCCAACGCGTCCTGGACGTCGTTGTTCGCATTGCACTGCAGTGCGCCCATCGTGGTGGCCGTCCGCATCAGGCGCGCGGTCTTTCCCGAGACGGCGGTGAGATAGTCCTCTTCGGTGCGAAGAGGATCGAAGAGCTGACTGGACTCGAGCATCTGCCCCACGCATACGTCGATCAGCGTTTCAGCCATGGACATCATGCGCGAAGCGCCGAGGGAGGCTGCGGCCTGCATACAGCGGGCGAGGAGGTAGTCGCCGGTGAGCAGTGCGATGGCGTCCCCGTATTTCGCGTTCGTGGTGGACCGCCCGCGCCTGATCTGCGCATCGTCGATCAGATCGTCGTGGTGAAGAGTCGCGATGTGCAGGATCTCGACGGCGGCAGCCGCATCGATCACGCGGTGGTGCGTGGCCGCGCCGGTCTCACCTTCGAGGAGATACGAGGAGAGCAGAACAAGAGTGGGCCGCAGAAGGCGACCCGTATGCTCCACGGCATACATGATCGGGTCCTGAATTTTATGATGTGGCGGCGCTACCAAAGCGCGTAGTCGCTCTCTGACCTGCGCCAAGTCTTTCTGTAGCTGTTCTTGAACCTGAGCGAGTCTGTCGTCGAGCGGATATTCTTCTGCGATCAGAGCCGGAGTGTCCATCATCGATACTTCCTTCAGCTGCGACACCGTGGAAGTCGTGCCACGGGCCAGCGGGCATCGACAAGACCGCGCCAGGGTGTGGTGATCGTGGTGCGGGAAATCAAAGAAAGCGTTTTGGCAGGATTGTTGCGGCTGTGTGCGGCTGTGCGCCCCCCTGTGCGACCCACGGCAAGAATTCTCCGCCCCGGAGTTGCGGGCTGTCATTGACCGTCGGCGCACAGACCTTTGGCATTCCGCGCAACGGCGTCCGCAAAGGCGGACGCAGCGCGTCGGCGTGAGCGCGTCGTTCCGTATTCCGTGGCGTCCAGGGTGTTGTCGGCCCGAGCATCCTCGGGATCCTTCGGCGCCCCCCACACGCCGGTCCTGTCAGCTGCATCGCTCCGTATCCGGGCCGGTTGACGGGCAGGTCGCCGCCGGGGCAGAAGATTCCGGGCTCGGTCCGCAGCCTTCGGCAACACTCGTCAGGCGGCGTCGTTGCCGGTGTTCTCGCTGCGGCGCGGCGGCTCGATGCGGTTGATCGTCTGCTCGCTCCAGGCTCGGACAGCCGCGGTCTGCTCGGGCGTGAGCGGGTCGAGGAAGTGACGGCGGATGTTGCCGGCGTGTACGAGGATGGCGCTCTGCGCGGCGCGGCGGCCCTTGGCGGTCAGTCCGATTCCGGTGCGGCGGCCGCTGGCCCCGCATTGGGTCCGCTCCACGAAGCCGCGGTTCTCCATACGTGTCAGCTGGTGTGAGACGCGGCTCTTCTCCCAGTCGAGCGATTCGGAGAGCTCGCCGACGCGCATCTCGTGCCCGGGCGTCTGCCACAGGGTCACGAGCACGCTGAACTCGGCCTTTGAGATACCGCAGTCGCGCTGCAGACCACGATCAAGCTCCCGGGCGAGCAGGCGCTGCGCGCGCATCCAGGTGTCCCAGAGCTCCCACTCCTCGGGTTCCAGCGCAGGGGTCTCGGTCATGGCGCGAATCATACGGTGCAAGGGAGTTGACGCGTCAACTTCGCACCCCTAGGGTCCTTGTCGCACGGTGTTGACACGTCAACTTCTTCGAAGGAACGCCATGGCACTTCGCATCGACATCATCCTCAGCAGCAGGCGCCCCGGACGACGGGGCGAACGCATCGCCTCCTGGGCAGTCGAGGAGGCGCTGACCCGATGAGGACGCTGTTGCGTGGCGGCATGGTGGTCAGCGTGGATCCGACCGTCGGCGATCTCCCGCAGGGCGATGTGCTGATCGAGGGCGGCCGGATCGCCGCGGTCGCCGCCACCGTCGACGCGGCCGACGCCGAGGTCGTGGACGCCACGGGCAAGATCGTGATGCCCGGCTTCGTGGATACCCACCGGCACACCTGGCAGACCGCGTTCCGCGGCATCGGCGCGGACTGGACGTTCGACCAGTACCGCGTCGCCATGCACGGCACGCTCCGGCCGCACTACCAGCCGGAAGATGTGTATCTGGGCAACCTGCTCGGCCGGATCGAAGCCCTCAGCTCGGGCGTCACGACCATGCTCGACTGGTTCCATTGCTCTGACCGCCCGGAGAACGCCGACGCCGCGATTCAGGCGCTGCGTGAGGCGCCCGGCCACTCGGTGTTCTGCTACTGCGCGGGCGCCGCTGATGAGCCGGACATCGCACCGGAGATCAGGCGCGTGCGGGCGCAACTGCCCGACGACGGCATGGCGCTGGGCCTGCGCGGGCCGCAGCTGACCACCATGGACACCACCGCCACCGATGTCGCGCTGGCGCGGGAACTCGGCCTGCGGGTGAGCGTGCATGTGCACGGCGCCACCGGTTGGCCTCGTGGTAGCCGCCCGATCGCGGAGATGCGTGACCGCGGGCTGCTCGACGACCGTACGACCTTCGTGCACTGCAACGGCATCTCCGACGACCAGGTGGCGATGATGGCCGATGCGGGCTGCTCGGTGTCGATCAGCCCGGACGTCGAGCTGAAGATGGGTTTCGGCCGGCCCGAGACCGGCCGGATGCTGGCCGCCGGAATCCGCCCGTCACTGTCGATCGACGACAGCCCGTCCGCGGGCGGGGACATGTTCGCCACCATGCGTACGGCGTTCGCCGTGCAGCGCGGTCTGGACGGTGGCCTCACGGCGCGCGACTTCGTCGAGTTCGCCACAGTGGACGGCGCCCGAGCGTGCGGACTTGACGCCCGTACGGGCAGCATCACCGTCGGCAAAGACGCCGACCTGATCCTTCTCGACGCCGAGGATCCCTCGGTCTTCCCGGTCAGCAACCCTGTCGGCACGGTCGTGGCGGCCGGCCACCCCGGCCTGGTGGACAGCGTCTTCGTCGCCGGAAGGGCGGTCAAACGGGACGGTCGGCTGCTCGGGGTGGACCTGCCGACGTTGCGCGCACGGCTGCTGGAGTCGCGCGACCGGATCGCCGCGGCCGCCGGCATCGCGGTCGACGGATCGTGGGTGCCCCCGACACAGTGAGTGCGTGGAGGCGGTGATCAGGCCGCGATCGGGGCCGCACCGAGCGTCGTTGTCAGATACGACACGGCCGCACGACCGCATCCCGGGCTGGCCGCGGGGTGTTGTGGTGCGCTAGAAATTCCGTCATGGGGGATGCCCGCGACGAGTTCAGCGGAACGGATTTCGGCCCGGTCGTTCAGACGGGCGGCATCAGCAGTGTTCTCGTCACCGCCTTCCCGGCTTCTTCCCGGGAGGCTGACGGCCTGCCGCCCGGGCCGGATGTTTTCGTCGGCCGCGCACACGAACTTGAGGCGCTGCTGGCGGACCTCAGCCCCCGAAAAGCTCCTAAGGCTCCTAAGGCCCCCAAGGCCCCGAGAATGCCTCCGCATGTGCGTACCACGCGCGCGGCCAGGCGGCAGGCGCAGCGGGCCTGGGCGGCAGAACACAGCGTGCTGGTGTTGTCCGGTCCGGCCGGGGTGGGGAAGACGGCGCTGGCGCTGCGTGCTGCCGGGGAGGCGGTCCGGCGCCACTGGTACGTCAAGGGCATCTACGTGGATCTCGGCCGCGCCGCGGAAACTTCGGCGGAGACCGCCGTGTTCACCGCGCTGGGCGGCCTGCTGCACTCGCTGGGAGTGTCTGCGTCGCAGCTCGCGGCGGCGGCCGACGGTCGCGTGGCCCAGTACCGGTCCGCGGTGAGCGCGCTGGCCAAGCGGGGCAAGCCGGTGCTGGTGGTGCTGGACAACGTTTCCTCGCCGGCCGAGGCGGAGCCGTTGCTGCCGCCGCATCCGCGTAACTGCGCGGTCGTCCTCGGCCGACACCGGCTGACGGGCGGCGCGTTTGCGGGGGCGTGCCATCACGCTCTGGGCCTGCTGGAGCCCTTGGAGGCCGTCGAGTTCGTGGAGCGTGCGCTGGCGGCCGCGGACGAGCACGACCGTCGGGCGGCCGCCGACCCGGAGGCGGTCCGCGCGCTGTCAATGGCCTGCGGCCGGCTCCCGCTCGCCCTGGACCTGGCCGTTGGCCAACTGGTGACGGACCGACGGTTGCCGGTGCCAACGCCGGCCGACCGGCTGCAGGACACCCCGCGACTGTCGGCGCCGGATCTGCAGGCGGATCCTGTCCGACCGGTATTCGCATGGTGCTACAGCCGACTGCAGACCGGACCGGCCCGGCTGTTCCGGCTGTTGTCGCTGTACCCCGGTGCGCACTTCGGAGCTGAGGAGGCCGCGGCGCTCGGTGGACTGCCGGTTGCCGAGGCGGCGGACGGGCTCATGGAACTGTCCCGGGCCCGCATGCTGGCGGCAAGCGGGCCGAGGTTCGGTGGTTACCGCATCCAGGGCCTGCTGTCGTCCTACGCCACCGATCTGGCCCAAACCGAGGAGTCCTGCATACAGCGCAAGGACGCCGTCGAGCGGCTGCTGCGGCTCCACGTAGCGGCCACCGCCGAGGCCGATACGTGGCTGGACCCGGCCGCCGCACCCGCGGAGGGCGACCGTTTCACGGGCGTTGGGGAAGCCGTCCGATGGCTGGACGAACACCGCCCGATCCTGATCGAGTCGGTGCGGACCGCGATGGCCCTGGGATCACACGGCTTGGCCGTACAGCTGGCCCTCGGGCTGACGAGGTATCTGGAGCTGCGCGGTCGCGCAGCCGACCGGATGGCCGTCCTGGAGCCGGCCGCGTCCGCGGCGCACTCGGCGGGGGACCGGGGCGCGGAGGCGGAATGCCGGCGTCGGCTGGGCCATATCCACGCCCAGTCGTTCAGTGTTTCGTCCGCCCTGCCGTACTACGGCAACGCCATGACGCTCTTCCTGCTGGCCGGTGACGCCAGCGGGGCCACAGCGGTGGTCGGCGACGTGCTCGCGCTCCTCGACCGATACCGTGCGCGCGAGCGGGACACCGCCACTTTGATCATCCGGTACGAATCGGGGCTGGCCATCTGCCGACGCGGCGGCGATCCGGCCGCGGTCGCCACCATCCTCGACACCCTGGGCAACCTCCACCAGCGCACAGGCGCTCACCACCGGGCGGCCGGCTGCCACGCCGAAGCCCTGGGGCTCCGCGAGCAGACGCACGACCCGGGCGGTGTCGCCGAGTCGCTGGCGAACCTCGCCGACGCGCAGCGCGCCGGTGGCGACGAACAGAACGCCGCGGCGAGTTACGAGCGGGTGGCCGGGCTGTTCCGCGACCTGGGAGACAGCCGCCGGGAGGCCCAGTCCTGGGAGAACCTTGGCCTGGTGCATCTGCAGGCGGGTCGCATTCGGCCCGCGCGGCAGGCGTTCGAGCAGGCTGCTGAGGCATTCGACCGGGGAGGTCTGGTGCAGGACGCCGCGCGGGTACGCGGCCGCCTGCACCAGCTCCGCGGCTGGGGCTCTCGCCGCCGGGCCGTCGATGCGGCCCGGAGGCAGACCGCCCATGCGCCTGACAGCCAGGGGGTGTGGCGCGCGAGTGGTGAGGGTGGCCACCATGGGGCCGCGGGTACGGGTGGCCGGCGCCCGGACCACGCCGACGCCGATGTGTCCGATGTCCCTGATACGGATGGTGTCATCGACTTCGCCGTGCTGTGGACCGTAGCGGACTTCGGGCTGGACTACGGCGACGACACTTTCGACGACGGACTCGGCGATGACTTCGACGACTCCGACGACTTCGGCTTCGACGACGACTAGGCCGTTTCGCACGGAACACGCCATGCCGCACGCCGGATACGTGGCAGGAGCGGAAAATATGGCCGACGGCTGGGATGCCGGGCTGGTTAGAGTGGCCGCTATGAGTGATCACTCCGGATCCCAGGTCGTATCGCCGGTGCTGCTCGGCGTGGATGGCGGCGACTGGTTGCCTGTCACCGCGGGCGAGTCGGGAGCCTCCGTCTTTCGCAGTGCGGACGCCACCCGGTACGCCAAGTGCGTACCCGCTGCGGATGCGGCCGGCCTGGGGGCCGAGCGCGACCGGATCGCGTGGCTCAGCGGTCAGGGCGTACCGGGCCCGCGGGTGCTCGAGTGGTACTCCGGTGACGCGGGCGCCTGCTTGGTGACCAGTGCCGTCTCCGGTATACCTGCCGATCAGGTATCCGCTGGGGATCTGCGAGTCTCCTGGGGACGTATCGCGGACGCGGTCCGGCGACTGCACGGGCTGCCCGTGCCGGAGTGCCCATTCCGCCGGGGCCTGGACGCCATGGTCGCCGTGGCGAGCGACGTCGTGGCCCGTGACGCCGTAAACCCGGAGTTTCTTCCAGTCGAGCAGCAGCACACGCCCGCCGCGGAGTTGCTGATCCGTGTTACCCAGCAGGTACCCCGCCGACGGGAACAGGAGGCCGCCGACACGGTCGTGTGCCATGGGGACCTGTGCCTGCCGAACATCATCCTCGACCCGCAGACCCTGGACGTGTCGGGCTTCATCGACCTGGGCCGCCTCGGACTAGCCGACCGCTACGCCGACTTGGCACTGCTGCTCGCCAATGCGCGGGAGACATGGACGGACGAGGAGCAGGCACGGGCAGCGGACGTGGCGTTCGCCGAGAGGTACGGCATCGCGCTGGACCACGACCGCCTGCGCTTCTACCTTCATCTCGACCCGCTCACCTGGGGCTGAACGATCCCTGAGGAGCCTCGCGTGGGCCACCTCCCTACGGTTCGCATTTTCGGCCGTCTGCCGGAAAGCGGGCTGGTCACGTCCTTCCGGGCGTGACCAGCGAGATTCATCTGGCCTGCGACGGGCAACACGATTCAGACCAGTTCGGGTTGCCGTTCCGGTTGCGGCGCTGGTGTGGCCTTAGTTTCCCACCGTTTGGTGGTCCGTACGTAGCCGTAGATCACTGAGGTCATCGCCAGAATGAGAAGTGGCCCGAACACCCACGGATATTCGGCCATCTCCATCGGCAGATAGCGATACGACAGCAATAGCGCGGCGAAGACCGTTGTGCCATAAGCGACCAGCTGGATTCCTGACCGGTCCCAGCCGCGTTCGTGCGAGCGCAGAGCTGCCTCGATTGTGAGCGTGAACACCACGCCGGCAATGAGGTCCACGCCGTAGTGGTAGCCGAAGCCCAGCGTTGCGCCGAGCGTGGCAATCAGCCAGAAGGTGCCCGCGAATCGCAGAATTCGTGGGCCCTTGCGGGAGTGAATGAAGATGGCGGTGGCCCACGCTGTGTGCAGGCTGGGCATGCAGTTACGAGGGGTGATCGCGTCGTATGGCACCGGGTGCGGGGTAGCGATCGGCGGCGGCGTGTCCGGCCACAGATCGGCCACCGCCCAGTGCAGGCCGCCGGTGCCGTAGGCGCCCGGGCCATAGGCGAAGATCGGCCCGACCACCGGGAAGATCATGTAGATGGCCGGTCCGACGAGGCCGATCACCAGAAAGGTGCGCACCAGATAGTGGCTCGGGAAGCGGCGCTCGACCGCCACATGGCGCAGTTGGTACAGCGAGACGACGACCGCGGCCACCGCAAGCTGTATGTAGACCCAGTCGAGAAGGTGGGTGCCGATCGGGTCGGTGGCCCTGACAATCCGGCCTACCACCCACGACGGGTTGCTCAGCGCGTGATCGGCGGTTGCCACGTACTCGTCGAGCACGTTCGGGCGGGTCTTCGACGTGATGAGGAGCCAGGTGTCGCCGGTCTTGCGGCCGGCCACCAGCAGCAGCCCGAGCCCGACGCCCTTCAGCAGCAGGGCACGTTCCCGGCCGGTGCGGCGCGTGACAGCGATGACTCCGTAGCCCAAAATCACCCACAACGCGCCGTTGCCGAAGGGGTGGCCCTCAGTGATCTTGGCGCCGACCGCCCACCGCACCAGCACGAAGACGATGTCGATGCCGATCGCGACACCAGCCGCGATGAACCGTTGCCGCCAGGTGAGCACCACCATCATCAATGCCATACTGGCGTACAACAGCGGCCCCGATTTGGGGGCGAATATCACCTCTTGCGCCTGGGTGGTCATCGGCCCCGGTAGGCCGTAGTGACGCGCGGCGATCTCCAGCGTGATGAGGAATCCGAGGGTCACCACGCCCGCCGTGGCCCACAGTATCGCCCGTGGTTGACGCAACGCGGTGAACGTAATTCTGCTGTTTATTCGCGAAAATATCCGCGATGATGTCGATATCAATTGTTTGGCCGATTTGATAGGTTTTGGTTGAGTAGGTGACTCATCGTGCTGGATGGTGTGGTTTTCCGGTGCAGGACGGGCGATGAGGGGATCGTCGTAAGCCCGAACATGCTACCGGAGCGGTACGCCTGGGTTTCGCTGGTCACGGGTGGCGCGAAGGGCGAAGTGTCAGGGGAGCCATGACCGTCGTACGAGACGGACTCCGGGGGGCGGCACGGAGCATGCGCTGCGACGCGGGAACCCGCGGCATTGCCGCACGGCCGCAGTGCACACAGTGTGCCCTTCATCCGCCGAGCATTGCTCATCTCGTGCGTGTGCTTTGTTCGCCGGACTGTCCAGTCTCTCCTGGAACCCATTCCGACGGGGAACACTTCTCTTCGCTCCGAGTCCTCACCAGCTACTAAGGAATTCCGATCCATTTCCAATCCGGCCAGTCAGGATTACACGCCCCCGGAGCTTCGGTCCGATTCCCTGGTTTCAGTCGACGTCTCCGGCGAGATCAGTTGCGATTTCTTGAAGGTGCTCGTCGTGGAGCGGGGTAATTTCCTTCCGGGTGAGCCGGAGAACTCCCAGCCGACCGAGATGTATATCAAGGGCCGGTACGAGAACGCGGGTTACTGGTATGACGGCAGCACGGGTAAACCGTTCGCACCGGGCGTCTATTACTGGGTCGGTGGGAATACCCGCTTCTACGGTGCCATGCGGCCCCGTTTCCGGCGCAGTGACTTCACCGAAGTGGAACACCACGAGGGTGTCTCGCGTGCCTGGCCTTTCAGCTATGACGATCTCAAGCCCTTTTACACCTCCATGGAGCAGCTGCTCCAGGTGCACGGGCAGACCGGCGAGGACCCCTGCAGATGCTGGGCAAGCTGCAGGCCTCATGCTCAAGCCCGTTCGTTCGTGGGAGCCGATGTGGGCCCTGAAGTTCATGTCGGACAGGAGCATCGACATCTGTCTGACGACGGCATTGGGGGTGTTCCTGTCGCAGTATCTGCAGATCAGCCTCGGCAAGTCGCCGACGGTCGCCGGGTTGATGACACTGCCGCTGGAAGGCGTTTCTCGTGGCCGGAGCCGTGCTGATGACCGTCGGGGTGCTGTTGTTCAGCTTCATCGACGCACACACCAACGTGCTGCTCCTGAGCGCCTACATGGTGGTGTTCGGCGCCGGTATCGGCCTGCTCCTCCAGAACCTGGTCCTGGCCGCGCAGAACGAAGTGGCCGCGAGCAACCTGGGCACCGCCACCTCGACCGTGAGCTTCTTCCGCAGCGTGGGCGGCGCGATCGGCGTCAGCGCCCTCGGCGTGGTGCTCGCCAACCGCGTGACCTCGAGTCTGCAGGACCGCTTCGGATCGTCCGTCACGGGAGACTGCACCATGAAGCTCCCCGATCTGGCCCTGCGCATGGCGCCACGGTGATCTGACTCCGTATCCGAGACGGGATGGGATGGGGCCCGGCCGACCGGCCGGGCCCCATCGCAATGCGTCACTGAAGGCGTCCAGGGGGAACGGGCCGTCCTGCCGACGGACTTGACGGCGTTGCCGGTCCCGGCGCAGTTCACCGCGATACGCAGCGTGCCCAGGCTCGCGGCGAGCTCGATCGCGGCGACATCCTCTTCCCTGATCACATCGCCGGGAACACCAACGCGCTCACCCAGCTCCGCCGCGATGTCCTTGCCCCGTGCGGATCGGGCGAGGATGACCACCGACGCGACCCGGTCGTGCAGGTTGCGTACTGTCGCCAGGCCAAGTTCGGACGCACGGCCGATGACCAGCGCGACACTTCCCCCGATCCGCACGTGTCACTCCAGTTCTGTGTTGTGGCCGTTGCTCTGCCGAAGTTGTCGTGCCGGTCGTACTGGTCGTGCCGTGGCGGTGTCGTACGGTCACTGGGTCGGTGCGTGTACCCAGCTCAGCCCGTCGGGCGAGGGGATCAGGCCGCCCTCGAACAGCGGAGCCTCGTCCTCGGCGTCCTCGCCGAGCAGCGCCTGTATCTGGACCTTGGAGCCCTCGACCATCGCCTCGCGGACGACCGACGAGTTCACCAGGTTTCCCCAGCCGCCACCGTTGGTGCCGCCCATCTGGTCGACCGCGTCGGAGAATTCCTTGGTGTGCGACTGCATGCGCTCCGCCAGCGCGTCGGCCGAGGTCAGCGCGGCCTCCCCGGAGGAGACACCGCCCACCAGGTCGACGAACGACTCCAGCTCGGGGCGGGTGGCGTTGGTGACCTTCTTCGCCTGCCAGAAGTAGGAGTTCTCGTCGCGGTGCATGTCGTAGAAGGAGACCAGGAACTCGTAGAACACGCTGTACTCGCGGCGGTAGCGCGCCTCGAACTCCTGCATCGCGGCCTTCTCCTCGACCACGCCGTCCAACACGCTGTTGATCGACCGGGCGGCCAGCATGCTGCTGTACGTGGCCAGGTGTACGCCCGAGGAGAACACCGGGTCGACGAAACAGGCCGCGTCACCGACGAGCATCATGCCCGGGCGCCAGAACGTCGTGTTGTGGTACGAGTAGTCCTTGCGGACCCGGATCTGCCCGTACTGGCCCTCGGTGACCCGCTTGGCGGGGGAGAGGAAGTCGGAGATCTTCGGGCACTCGTCGATCAGCGCCTGGAGCGCCTTCTCCGGGTCGCCCTGTATCTTCTCGGCCATCTCCCGGCGGACCACGGCGCCGACGCTGGTCAGCGTGTCGCTCAGCGGGATGTACCAGAACCAGCCGCTCTCGAAGGCGACGCAGAGGATGTTGTAGCGGGTGGGCTCGGGCAGCCGCTTACCGCCCTCGAAGTAGCCGAACAGCGCCAGGCTGCGGAAGAACTCCGAGTACTCACGCTTGCCGCCGGCCCGCTTGTACAGGCGGCTCTTGTTGCCGGAGGCGTCCACGACGAACTTGGCCACCGCGTGTCGCTCCACGCCCTGGCTGTCGGTGTACCGCACGCCGCTGACCCGGTCGCCGTCCTCGACGACGTCGATGACGTCGCACTCCTCACGCACCTGCGCGCCGACGCGGCGGGCGTTTTTGAGCAGGATCTCATCGAACTTCGAGCGCTCGACCTGGTAGGCGGTGGACGTCGGACCCGCCATCTTCGGCGACACCGAGAACGAGAACGTCCACGGCTCCGGGTTGGCCCCCCAACGGAACGTGCCACCACGCTTGAGCGGGAAACCCGCCTTCGCCAGCTCGTCCGCGGCGCCGGTCAGCCGACAGATGCCGTGGATCGTCGACGGCAGCAGCGACTCCCCGATCTGGTACCTCGGGAAGGACTCCTTCTCCAGGACGAGCACCGAATGGCCCTTTTTGGCCACGAGCGCGGCCAGTGTCGAACCGGCTGGGCCGCCACCCACCACCACTACGTCGAATTCTTCGAAATTATCCGCGTTATCCATGTTGTCGGCGCTATCCGTGTCTTCTGCGTGACCCACGTGCTTTCCCCCTGGTTCTCTCGCTGAGCATGGCGATGTCGTATACGGAGGGCGGTGTCGGGATTAAGTCTGCTGCTCCGATCTCATAATGC
Organism: Streptomyces sp. NPDC020845; assembly: GCF_044334165.1. Classification (NCBI taxonomy): domain Bacteria; kingdom Bacillati; phylum Actinomycetota; class Actinomycetes; order Kitasatosporales; family Streptomycetaceae; genus Streptomyces; species Streptomyces sp. NPDC020845. The sequence goes on from NZ_JBIRSJ010000001.1 coordinate 472,068, forward strand.
CGGAAGGGCAGACGGAAGAGCACGCCAGCGCCTGCTGGAACGCCGGGTCGCCGGACATGGCGGTCGCGACCGTGCTGGCCAAGCACGTCGCCGCGACCAAAGCCGCCACCTCCGCCGCCTCGGCAGTGCAGGTGCTGGCGTCGGCGGCCGCCCGCGACGGACATGTGGTCGCCCGCGCCTACCGGGACGCGAAGCTCATGGAGATCATCGAGGGCAGCAATGAGATGTGCCAGCTGATGCTGGCCCAGCACGCCCTCGCCACGGCGGATTGAACGAATCGGGGAGGATCCGTGCAGGACGACCTGGCCTGGGCCAAGCTGGAGGAACTCGGCGTCGCCGAGTACTTCGTACGGCCCCGGATCGGTTGGGGCCCCACGCCGGAGTCCGTGCGCGCGATCGCCGACCGGCTGCGGTTCGCGCACCGCGTGGTCGCCTTCGTCGACCGGTGGACGCCCGGCGGCGCCGCCAGATGTACCAGGCCGGCTTCGAACGGCAGGCGGCCCAGTCCTCGTTCACCGGCCCGACGGAGGAATTCCTGCGCTCGCTCGACCTGCGGATGCGGATCGAGCGGGCGACCGACGAGCAACCGCTCCGGGTCGAGGAGCTGACGCTGCGCACCAGCCGGATGAACGCCACCGGGGTGCACTACTCCGACGCCGCGCTGCGCGGGCTGATCGCCGACCCGCACACGAGGTCCTGGTCGCCTCGCTGACCGACCGCTCCGGGCCGCATGGCGCGATCGGCGTGATGCTGCCGGCGACCCACCCGGGCGCCTGGCATCTGAAACGTGCCGGGTGGTCTCGTTCGGCGCCGGGGCGGCGATCATCAACGGGCCACCGACCAGGCGGCGCGCGCCGGGGCGCACCTGGTCGCGGCCTTCCGGCCGACCGATCGGAACCGCATGGTGGAGATCGCCTACCGGTTCGCCGGCTTCGGCGACGAGAGCTGCGACTGCCTGGGCGTGCTGCCCGAGACGGACGTCGACGGCCCGCGGCGGCTCCACCTGGCCGCGGACCGGCGGGAGCCGCAGGCGACGATCGACCTGACCGCCCCGGACCTGACCGCGGAGCGCATGGCCCCCGCGGACGGCCGGGCGGCGGCGGACGTCAGGGCCGCTTCCGCACCAGCGTGATGCCGTCGGCCATCGGCAGCAAGGAGATGTCGGCGCGGTCGTCGTCCCGCAGCGCGGAGTTCAGCTCGCGGACGGCGACCGTGTCGGGGTCCTGAGCGGCAGCGTCGACGACCCGCCCGAAGAAAAGCGTGTTGTCGGCCACGATGAGACCACCGGGCCGAAGCAGTTCGAAACACTTCGCGTAATAGGCGCGGTAATTCGCTTTGTCGGCTTCTATGAGAGCGAGGTCGAAGGCGCCGGCTCCGCCCTCGTCGAGCAATGTCGTGAGCGTTTCCGTGGCGTCGCCGATACGGACCTCGATTCGATCGGCTACGCCGGCCCGCTTCCAGTACTCGGTGCCGATGTCGGGCCATTTGGTGCTGATGTCACAGGTGACCAGACGCCGCCGGAGGGCAGGGTGCGCGCCATGCACAGCAAGCTGTAGCCGGTGAAAGTCCCGATCTCCAGCACCTCGCGGGCTCCAGTGATCCCGACCAACAAGCCGAGGAGCTGACCTTCTTCGGCCATGACCTGCATCGCCCGCCCCATGGGCAGTCCGTCGGTCAGCTCGCGCAATTCACGAGAACGTCGTCCTCGCGCAGCGACACTTCCCGGATATGGGACATCAATTCCGATGGGAACTTCACCTGATCTGCCGCGACTTCACGCTAACGGAACCGTTCGGCGGTGTTGCTGAAAAGTACGACAACGGATCGGTTCGTGAAATCGTTGTTGGGCTTCGTCATCGGCGATAGAGTCCATTTCCGGGCGTCGAAGGGGGCGAACGGATGCCGGAGCGAGGACACGGCGGGGGTCAGGGCCCACAGCCGCCCGCGAGGCCGGGCGCCCGGCCCGGCCTCGAGCAGCGCAAGCGACTGGTTCTGGCGCTGGAGGCGGTCCCGGTGATGTCCGATCCGGCCGCACGCGCCCAGGTCCTCGGACTGCTCCCACCCGAGATCCACGGCAGTCTGCCCCGATCGCCGATCACCCGGGTGGACCTGGTGGGCGTGGTGGAGACCTGTTTGGCCTTTCCCGGCGGTCTCACCCTGCTGTGGCAGGCCGTCGAGATGGTGGACTCCGGGTCGTACGCGCTGGGCGAGTTGGCCGAGTTGCTGGCCGAAATGCCGGGTTTCGATGCTGGTTGAGTATGTGGCCCTGGTGAAAAGGTGTCCGAGACGCGGCTACCCGTCGCTCCCGCGCTGGGACATGATGGGCGGACGGGAGAGGTCAGGCCCGGAATCGGGGAGGTCAGCACGGGATGGATCGGCCTGGGACCGTGATCGAGTCGGAACTGCTCGATCTGACGGGTGTCAGTTTTGAGAACCTACGCGCACATCGTGGTCTGGAGTGGGATCAGATCGAAGCGCAACTGCTGCGGAAGCTGTGCGGTTCGGGCGCTTTCGTTGCCGCTGACACCAAGACCCCCAATTGGACCATGTGACGCCAGTCGGCAGCGGCGGCGAAGATCCTTTCCGGCGGCACCGTCCTCCGACTTCGGCGCGCGCTCCGCGGCATGGGCTTCCCCCGCGCCACTTCGACGCCCTGGCCGCCGGTGGCGGTGGGGCTGCGGTCATCGCCCACCTCTGGGACGCGGAGCGCAGCCATCGGCTGCTTCTGCTGGGACTGCTCATGACCATGGCGGCCGACCGCCCGGATGCCATCGGCGCCCTGGAACACCTCGACCACGCATGGGAACTGCTCAGCCGGACCGAGCGGCTGAGCCGCGCGGTGACCGACGACCTCCTGCTGCTGCCGGAGACCGGCGTCTGGCTCCAGCACACGCTGCGCCGATTACGTGAGGATGGGGTTCCGCCGGACGAGGATCCGCCCCTGTGGGTGGACACCGGGCAACTGCATCTCATCGCCGCGGCTTCCGCGATACGGACCGGCCTGTCCTTCTCCCTCCACCTCCCCTCGCGTTCAGGGACGGTCTGGCTGCCCTCGCTGGGCCGCGCCACCCTCCCCGGCTCAGCGGGTCCGGGGGCCGTACAGGCGGACTTCGACGGCACTGCGCTGACGCTCCGCCACGGCGGCGAAACGCTCCACGTGGCCTTTCCCTGCCGACAGGCCGCCCCCGGATGGCAGCCGCCGACCACGTTCGTACTCGAACTCCCCGAAGGGCCGAAAGAGGTTCACCTCAGCGACTTCGGCCCGTTTCGCATCTTCCCCGCGGACCCCGCCGCGGAGCATTCGCCGTCTCCGGGCGAGAAGGCCGACCGGTGGGGTGAACTGCTGCATCGTGCCTGGCGGTTGCTGGGGCGTGCGGATCCGCAGGCGGCCGAGGACGTCGCCGCCTGCCTCCGCTCCATCGAGCCGCTGCCCGCGTCGACGCCCTTCCGCTGGCACAGCGCCACCATGGGCGGCGGCATGGGTGGCCTCGCCGCCTCGGAACCGACGGCGGTGGAGCCCGCTGCCGCGGCTCAGTTCGCGGCGATCCTCACGCATGAGACCCAGCACAGCAAACTCAGCGCCTTGTTGCATATGTACTCCCTGCACACACAGGAGAACCGGCCGCGGCTGTACGCGCCGTGGCGGGACGACCCGCGGCCACTCAACGGGATGTTGCACGGGGTCTACGCCTTCTCCGCCGTGGCCCGGTTCTGGCGCGGGTATGTGCTCGGCGGTGGTGCGCCGCCGGACGAGGCGGCGCTGGCCCAATTCGAGTTCGCCCTGCGCAGGGAGCAGTTGCTGCGGGTGCTGCCTCCGTTGGGCAAGGATCGGGAGCTGACCCGGCTCGGCCGCCGATTCCTGGGGCAGCTGGCCGAGACCGTGTCGGACTGGGCGGACGCCCCCGTCCCCAAGGCGCTTGTGGGCGAGGCCGAGCGGGTGGCCGAGGACCACGCCGTGAGCTGGCGGCTGCACCATCTCGCACCGGATCCCTCGCTGGTGGCAGAGCTGGTCGAGCACTGGACCACGGGCGGCCACACCGGCCGCCCGTTTCCGCGGGTCATCCCCTGGCAAGGCTGCCCGGCGCCGCGCCTGGTGCCGGACCTCACCGCCAGGAACCTGGACGCCCGGGCCGTCCTCACCCGGATGCGGCTCATGGAACCCGCACTCGCGAAGCTCCGAGCAGATCCCGAGCGCCTTGCCGCGACCGTCGAGGGAGCCAGGCCCGCCGATCTCCTCCTGGTCACCGGGGACGCCACCGCCGCGAGGGAGCTGTACGCGCGGGAGATCAGCGCCGGGCCGGGCCCGGCGCCCGGCGGCGGGGCGGTCTTCCACTCCACCGCCGGCGCCTGGGCGGGGCTGCGGGTCGCACTGGACTCTTCCGGCGGGCACGGGGCGGCCGGCCTGGCGCTGCTTCGGTGCCCGGAACTGGTCCGTGCGGTGCACCGGGCGATCGGGGACACGACGGGAGAGCCCGCGGACCCCGTCGCGGTCGCCGCATGGATCGGCCGTGCGTCCGAGTCGCCGGCCTGAGGCCGACGCCCGGCTCGCGGCCGGTGACCTCAGAGCGGCATGGGGTCGGCATCGCAGTTGCCGCGCCGCCAGGCCGCCGTGTCGGCACAGGCGGGGTGGTTCTCGCCGAGTTTGGCCTGGAGCTCCTTGACCGCCGTGGCATGCAGGGTCTCGGCTTTGTCGTTCCGGCGCAGCGCCCTGAGATCACAGGCCAGGTTGCCCATCACAACCAGTGCCGTCGGATGTGTCTCACCCAGGGTGGCATTGATCACCTCAAGGTTTTCCCGGTCGAGTTCGGCGGCCGCGGCGGCATCACCTTGCGCAAACATGTCACTGGCCAGATTGGCGGAGGCGATCAGCACATAGGGGTGGGTGTCGCCAAGGGCCTCGCGGGCCCGCCGGAGCGCCGACTCGTTGATGGCACGCGCGGTGTCCACCTCGTTGAGCAACCGCAGGGTGATGGCCAGGTCCACATCGGCCGCGGCGGTATCCGGGTGGTCCTCGCCGAAGACCTCCGCGTAAAGCTCCCCGGTCGACTGCCCCAGCCGCATGGCCTCGTCGAGGGTTCCCGTCTGCCGTAGATCCACGGAGAGATTGAGAGAGGAGATCAAGGAGTCCGGGCTCCGCCTGCCGTAGCGCTCGGTGAGGGCCTTGCGCACCGGCCTGCTGAGCTCCAGCGCTCCGGGGTGATCCCCTGCCTTGCGCCGGGAGACCGCCAGCCGTCCTACGGTGCGCAGTGTGTTCGGGTTCATCTCGCCGAAGAGTCTGCGAAACTTGTCGACCAGTTCCTCGAACATCCGGGCCGCCATGGCGTATTCGCCGGCCTCCCTCCGGTCGAGCGCCAGGCCCGTTTCCGAGAGCAGGCTGTCGTAGCTCTCCTCGCCGTAGAGCAGCACATTGCGCCGATAGGTCTCCTGGTCAAGCTCCAGGGCGCGTTGGTACTGGCCGAAAGTCCGCCGCGCCACGGCCATGTTGTGGGTGTGGATCAGCGTCAGCGGGTCCTCGTCGCCGTACGCCCGCACGGCTCGCCCGTACACCTCCTCGGAGATCTCCAGCGACCCCCGGAAGTCACCCTGGGCACGGCGGTCGGCGGCCACTTGGCCGAGGGTGGAGAGCAGTTCCTCCTCCGCGTCGGTGCCGAGCTCCCGCACCTGTGCCAGCATGCGCTCGCTCAGGTCCGCGGCCTCCTGGTAGCGGCCCATCCGCCACAGCACATACCACAGATCGCGGCAGAGCAGCAGGGTGTGCTGATCGCCCTCCCCGTACTTCTCCCGCCAGATGTCGTACGCATGCTGGCCGAAGTCGCGTGCGGCCTCGTGGTCGCCCCAGAAGTAGAGGTACTGCGCGAGGTTGATGACCATCTGCCGCACGTTCCGGGAGTCGGACTCCACGGCCCTGGAGACCACCACATGCGGATACAGATCGGCGAACCGCGCCCAGTGCTCGGGGTCCCGTGGGTCGCGCGGAGCGTTGGCGGCGAGCAGCATATGTGCGCCGCGCCGCATCCGTTCACGCTGTTCCTCGGTCATCCGGGCGATCAGCACGGACTGCACCAGTCGGTGCATCTGGATGGAGTTGTTGCGGTGGTCGATCTTGGCCAGGGAGTAGCGGTTGATCTCCCGGATGGCGCGGCCCAGCCGCAGCGGGTCGGTCAGCGCCCGGTCCAGGTCCGGGGCGATGGGCTCGACGGCGGCGCCGGAGAACAGCGACCGGGCCACCGGCTCGGAGGCGAAGTAGGCACAGATCTGCAGCAGTTGCAGCGCCGCCGGGTTCTTGCTCGCCAGGTGGTCCAGCGAGACGTTCCACGCGGTGGCCACCGTCTGCTCGTAGTGGGTCGGCGGGGACACCGACATCAGTTCGGCCCGCTTCTCCTCGAAGAGCCGCAGATATTCCGCCGCCGGCATTCCGGTCTCCGCCCGCCAGGCCGATGCCTGCTCGACCGCCAGCGGCAGATCGCCAAGGACCTCCGCGAGCTGGTCCGCCTCGACGTCGGGGAGGTCGGGGTTGCGACGCTGCAGGAGCTGAATGCTCTCGGAGCGTTTGAACACATCCACCTCCAGCGGATGGGCCAAGGTGTTCCACTGGGGGTTGCGGGAGGTGACCAGAATGGATCCGGAGGGGCCGCCTGCCGGGCTGCTCGGGAAGAACTCCTGCACCGATTCCGGACTTTCCGCGTTGTCGAACACCAGCAGCCAATTTCCGTAAGGGTTCCCGGTCCGCAGCGCCTCCAGGACGGCAGGCACCGCGGTGATGGCCTCAGCGGTCACCGGCAGGTGCAGCCGCTGGGCGAGTTCCACCAGCGCCTGGGCGATCTGGGTGGGTCGCTCGGCCGGAATCCACCAGACGACGTCGTATCGGGCGGCATGTCGATAAACGTATTCCAGGGCCAGTTGGGACTTTCCGACACCGCCCATGCCGTGCAGCGCATGCGGAAGCACCGCGGTCGGGCCGTCACGGAGATCACGTTCCAAACGCTCGAGCAGTGCCTCGCGCCCGGTGAAAACGAGGTTCCGCGGCGGCATGTTCCCCCAGACGGCGGGGCGTGTCGAGGGTCCGGAGGAGCCTCGCTCGAGCGACGCGCCCGAATCCGGCGTCGTCGCGCCCCGGGAAACCGCGGTCAAATTCGTACCTCCTCGAAGTGCGCCGTCGCCGCCTACACCTCCCTGCTGTGAGGGGACAGGCGTCTCGGGCGTTCCTGGAATATTCACTGTGACAGGGCCTTCGTTGTGTTCGGCAGGGTTGCTCTCTCCGCGCGCCGTTGGGGCAATCCTTTGATCCGATGAAGCGCGGGTGGTGCGGATGACGTGCTGGATTCGGCGAGCCCGACGCAAATGGGCCCCGGACAGCGCCTCCAGTACGACATGTTCTATTTCTCGGAAACGGAGGTTGTCCCCGGTGACCTCGGGATCCGGTGGAACGTCCCCACCGCTGAGGTGGATCAGCAGCTCACGGGCCGCACCGCTGTGTGGTGCCAGGAACTCCGCGGCGATCCTTGACGCCATTTCCGTCGCCTGCCGGGTGCTCGAGGCAAGCAGCTCCTCACGTACTCCCTGGCCGAAGAGAAAAGAATTTCCGCCGCTCTCGGGCACGGGTTCGACAAGACCGCTCATAAAGAATTCAGCCAGATGGGCCGGGCCCGTTCGAGGTGGGGTGCGGCGCTGAACGGCGTACATGACGGGAAGGTCGAGCGGGACAGCGGCCAGCCGGGTGGCGAGCGAGAAGGCCTCCGGTGAGGCCCACACCCGGAAGCGGGCGACGCGCTCCGCGGCGCCGGCGGGGGACCTGGTGCGCTCCGGCCGCGGCGCGGGGGCCTCGGATCGGCCCTGGGACACGAGAAGCGCGGCCACCTCGGTCCAGCGCGGCCCCTCGCCGCCGATGAACCGGGCCCAGGGGGCGATCCACTCGTCGGCGACCTCCAGGACGGGCACCGGGACCGGGCGCCGACCGCGAGGCGCTTCCGCGGCCGACTCCGCGAGAGGGGCCTCGGTGAACTCCCAGTCCATTCGCGCGCTCCCGGCCCAGGGGCCGGAGGCGCGCAGCCGGACCCGCCGTGGGTCGAGGGCGGTGCGGTGCCACAGCCGCTGCGGGAGCGTCGCGAGTACCGCCACGGGCTGATGCCGGCCCCAGATGGCCAGCGCCTCCTGGACGGCGCCCGCGCGCCAGGCGGGGGCGAGGCCGTCGGTGAGGACGAGCACGATCCGGCGCCCGGAGGGATCGGCCAGGCTCCTCGGTGGCTGGGGCCTCGACCGGCGGTTCGGGCCCCGCAGCACGACCTCGCCCGGGCGGTCGGAGTGGGTGTCCATGAAGCGCAGCCGCAGATCGCGGAAGCCGCCGTGGTGGCGCAGCGCCGCCATGAGGCGCCGGGCGAGGGCGGCCCAGAGCGTCATCTGCGGGCCCGCGTCCACCACCAGCACCGCGTCCCAGTGGCGTTCGTTTCCCGGGCCCATCGCCGGGGGCAGCCCGGGGGCCTCGGCCAGCCGCTCGGCGGTCGCCTCCTCGTCCAGCTCCTGGTGGTGCGTCGAACGCGTCCACTGGCGCAGGGGGCGTAACGCGGACGCCACCTCGGCCGTGGGGAGGCCGTCGGCGGCGCCGGGGCGCGGTGAAGGCCACCGCCGGACGGCATGGGCGTCGGATAAGCGGGCCGATCGCGCGGGGGCAGGGTCATCGGCGGGAAGGACCACGGGGGATGGCGGCGGCTCGGGCTGTGGAAGGCCCTCCGGTAACCGCCCTTGTGGTTCGCTGCCGCCGCCCGTGGGCGGCGTGGAGCGCCCAGCGGCCGGAGGCGGGATCTCGGGCTCCGGTGTCGGCATGGCGGGCGGCGTCGGCATGGCGGGCCGCGGCTCCCCGGGCGCCGGTGGCTCGTCGGCCGGCGGCTGAGCGTCGGAGTGCGACGGCCCGGCCAGCTCCGGGTGGTGGCGGGCCAGCCACAGCGCGTCCGCGACCTCCCACCACCGCAGCCCGCCGACCGGCAGACGTCCGTGGCCCGGGGAGGTGGCAGGGCCGTCAGCCGCACCGTCCGCCCCGGGCCGCTCGGGAACCGGCGGACGTTCAGGCACGCGGTTCCGCCCCGTCGGCGCGTACGTCGGTACTCAGCGGGTGCCAGATGGCGCTGAGCAGGGCCTGCCACTCGGCATCGTCGCCCTCGGCAGGCGTATACGCGCCGGAGGTCGCCAGATGGGCGGCGTTGAGCAGTTGATCGGCGGCCAGGCCGTGCACCTGCTCGCTGCGTGTCATGAAGTCCCGGACCAGCCTGTCGTGCATATCGCCCAACTGGTCGGCGAAGTGAGCGGCGACCAGCTCGCCCAGTGCCTCCGGGCCCGGGTCCGGTATATCGAATCGGAGGCTGCGACGCATAAACGCCTCCGGGAACTCACGCTCCCCGTTCGAGGTCATGATGATCAGAGGGAATGATCGAGTGGTGACAAGGCCGTCCACAATGGGGGCGGTTCCGCCCGGATCCGCGGTGTGGACGATCACTTCGGGGGACCGGCGCTTCACCCGGACGAGTGGGGGCACGGCGTACCAGCCGTCCTCGAAGAGCGTGAGCAGATCGTTCGGCAGGTCGGCGTCGCCCTTGTCGAGCTCGTCGATGAGCAGGACCCTCGGTAAGCGGTGGGGGAGCAGCGCGGTGCCCAGCGGGCCGAGCTGGATGAACTCGCCGATGTCCACGCGGGCTTCGTCACCGGAAGCCGGGTCGCCGCCCCCGTCCGGGCCGTCCGCCGGGCCGCTGTGCTGCCGCGCCGCGTACCAGGCCTGGCCCGCCTGGGCGCGGCCGATCACATCGTATTCGAACAGACCCGAGGCGAGGGTCGTCCGGGAGGTGATCGGCCACTGAAGCACCCTGCCCAGCCGCAGCTCACGGGCGATGCGATAGGCGAGGGTGGACTTGCCCACGCCGGGGCGGCCGGTGACCAGCAGTGGACGCCGCAGCAGAATCGCCGCGTTGACCAGGCGGACCTCCTCCGCCGAGGGCCTGCGCACCGCGCCGATGGGGCCGAGCCGCCGGTCGGCCTCGTCGTCGTCGGGCGGCTGAGGCAGACAGGGTCCGCCCTGGAAGGTCCGCCAGCGCGGCCCGTCCGGCCACTGGCGCTCCTCGTACGGGACGTCGGGCAGCACCGCTCCCGTCCCCTGGTACCGGACTGCGGCGGTGGCGGCCGGCCCGTCCGCCCCTCCGGTTCTCTCGGACGTGTTCAATCGATCCCCCCTACGAAGGTGGCGGGAGCACACGGCCCACCGTCCAGGAGCAGTTCGGGGTTGTCCCAGATCACGCTGAGATCCCTGACCGGGTCATCCTGCGAACCGATGCCACCTGCGGCGCAGTCGCTCTTCCACTGTCTCGCACGCTCGGGAAGCTTCGACAGACCGTCCTCGGCCAGTCCTTCGCGGACCACGCTGCGGAAGGCCTCCGACAAGCTGTCCGCACGATGGTGGATCAGCACGGGGACCCCGAGATCGAGCCCGAGCCGCAGCTCGCGCAGCCCCAGCCCGCTTCTCGGCCTCGGGGGCTCGCTGAGCACCATCGCCACCACCTCGTCCCGCCGCCCGATCCGCGCGTCCAGCAAGGCGAGGTGTTCATCGGTCGAGCGCCCCTCGGCGTCGCACCAGTGGACGTCCGCCTGCTCGGGCCGACTCCGCCACCGGGCCCAGCGCATACGCCAGGCGTGATGGAGCTCGCGCCGCTGCACTCGCTCGAGGCTGTGGATGAATATCTCGTGGTACTTGCTCAAGAGGGGGTTGGCATAGCCTAGTTGGGGGTTCCGATTCCACCACTCGACGGGTTCGTTCAGCAGTTCCGTGGGCAAAAAGAACTCCAACACCACGTCTTCGGCACGCGACTGCCACAGCTCCGCCATCCGCGTCAGCAGCTCCGCGACCGCGACGGGGATCCTGCTCCGTGTCACCAGTTCGCCCGGCTCGCCCTGCGGCTCCCGGTGCAGCCCGGAGGACTCCGCGTAGCGCACCCGGGCGGCGAGCGTGTAACGCGCCTCTCGGCGGCCCTGCTTTCTCCCCTTGGCGTCCACCGGGGTCAGATCGGGCGCCACCTTGACGTACAGCCTGATCACCGGGCGCTCCGGTTCGGCATCCAGCCCGTCCACGCCTCGGACACCAGGGCCGCCGCAGGGCAGAACATCAGCCGTACGGCCACCGGCCAGGCCCGCGCGCATCGCGATCAGCCCTTCCTCGCCGTCGGCGAGATCCCACTCATGGGCGAAGTGCTCATTCCAGGCGTATAGCTCGCCGACCGAGGCCGCCAGATCGGCGTGCAGGGCAAGGTGCTCCAGCAGCACCATGCTGGGCGGCAGACCCCCGGGCGGGGTGTTGCGGCAGGCCAGATGGAGAAAGGCATGCCAGGCGGTGGTGCAGTGGGGAGGGAGGCGGAACCGGTCCCCGCAGACCTCGGCGACGATCGCGTTCAACTCCGGTATGCCGATGTCGAGCGCCTGCCGCAGCGCCGACCAGTCGCGCCCCCGGTACAGATCGGCCGCGTCCCACTCGTCGACCAGGGGCAGCAGCCGATGGGGGAGTGCCGGGGCCACGAAGCCGGTGATCTCCACCAGCGTCTCAAGGCCCCCGGGGCGCTCGCCGCAGGCGCGCACCGCCTCGAAGAACTCCTGATGAGCGGTCGGATAGGGCTCCAGTTCCAGCCCGCCGAACGCCTCGGACAGCTCACGCCGCCACTGATGCCGCCCCCGGGCGTCGGCCAGTGCCGCCGAGTCTCCTAAGACATTCACCATCTCCCCCAGTACCCGGCGCCGCGCACGGTTTTCCGCGAACCGCTCCGACACGTGCGTCCCCCCTCGCACCCGACAAACGCGTTCGTGCATCGCGCTTGTTCGGCATACCCATCGTCACGAGCGTTTAGCGTAGAGGCACAATCGGCTGGCTGGGCACGATCCGCGCATGAATCACACGGACCCCGGACGCTGAGCCGGATTCCGGTACGCGGCGAGCAGGTCCTGCGTGAGCTGAGCGACCACCTCGGGGATTTGGGTGCGCAGGTAGTGGTGGCCTCCGGGATAACGGTGGACCCGGGTGCCGGCCGTCGTACACGCGCTCCATTCGTACAGCGACTCGGGGTCGACCATCGGGTCGTCATTTCCGCCGAAGACGCTCAGCCGCGCGCGCAGCGTCGGCCAGATCTGCCGTGTGTGTTGCAGCAGGGCGACCGCATCCGCCAGGAAGGGGGTGTAGACGGTCCGGGTGAGCGCGTCGTCGGTCGGCTCCTCCCAGCCCATGATCTCGGTGATGGCGGCGATTCCGGAGCCGAGGTTGCGCGCGATGTGGTCGTCGAGACCGTCGTGGTTCGGCGGTGGAACGGCGGACAGCGCGAGCAGATCCGGTTCGGTGCGCAGGTCCGCCCTGAGCCGGTGGGTGGCCTCGAAGGCGAGCAGCGCGCCGAAGCTGTGGCCGAAGACCGCGTAGAAACCGTCGGCGGGTGGCCGATGGCTCAGGTCCGCGGCCATCGCTTCCGCGATGCCTGCGGTGGCCCAGTTGATATCGGTGATCGACGGTTCCCCGACGCGGTTGCCGCGGCCGGGCAGTTGGACGGCGACCAGGTCGATCAGCTGGGAGAATTCGGCGACCCAGGGCAGGAAGAACTCCGAGCCCGCACCGGACGGCGGAACGCAGTACAGCCGGATCCGAGCTGTCTGCCGGTCGGTGAGGCGGTTGAGGTCGACGGTGGGAAAGGCGGGGGCATGGTCACGCGCCCCGCCTGATACGTCCGAGAATGCGCGGGGCGAGCTGCCGTACGCCGGCCGCGGTGGCCAGCTCCATCGCCGGGACGACGCAGCCCAGCCTGCGCTGCAGTACGGAACTCAGCTCGGCCGCCATCAGCGACTCCAGGCCGAGCTGGTCGAGCCGGGTGTCCGGATCGATCCGCTCCGATGTGGTTTGCAGCACCGTGGCCAGTGCCGAGACCAGCACATCGGTGACGAGGCCCAGCGCCTCCGGCTCGGCCAGCGAACGCACCAGCTCCGGTATGTTCCCGTCGGCATCATGGGAGTTGTCGTCGTGCGCGGGCAGCACCTCGGCGAAGCGCGGCGCGGCGACGGTGGGCAGGAGTTTCGCGGTCTGCGCCCAGTCCGTGTTGCCCACCATGATGACGTCCACATCGGGATCGGTGATCAGCTCGCCGAGCACCCGGGTGGCGGTGACGGAGTCGAGCTCCCCGAAACCGGCTTGTCGCATGGTCCCGACCATCCCGGCGCGGTCCGCGTAGCCGGTGTCGGAAATGGCGCACCACTGCACGGCGAGTCCTGGCAGCCCCGCGGCCCGGCGCTGTCGGACGACCGCCTCGCCCGCCAGATTGCCGGCGGCGTAGGTGCTCTGCCGGAGATTGCCGGCGAGCGCCGAGATCGAACTGTAGAACACGAAGAAGTCCAGGGGCAGTTCGCGGGTGAGCCGGTCCAGGTGTGCCGTCCCGGCGAGTTTGGGGCTCACCACCGCGCGGGTCCGCTCATCGTCGAGCTCCACCGCGGTGGCGTCGTCGAGGACGTCGTCGAGCACCATGGCGGCGTTGACGACACCCCGCAGCGGATGGCCGGTGGCCTCGATCGCGTCCAGCAGATCGCGGGTGGCCGCGGGGTCGGTGATATCGGTGGCGTAGGCGGTCGCCGTCGCCCCCTCCTCGGCGACGCGGTCGAGCACGGTACGGGCCTCCGGGTGGGCGGCGCCGCTGCGGGAGGCCAGCGCCAGGTGCCGGGCCCCGCACCGGGCCAGCCAGCGGGCGGTGGCCGCGCCGAAACCGCCCAGCCCGCCGGTGACGAGGTACGTCGCCTCGGGGTCCAGGGCGACCGGTGGCCGCGGACCGCGGACCGGAACCGGTTCCGTGGGGTCGAAGGTGATGACGATCTTGCCGATGTGCCGGAAGTCCCGCAGCAGTGCCATCGCCTCGGCGATCTGCTGCGCCGGGTAGGTGACATGCGGCAGCGGCCGGTAGACCCCGGACCCGACGCGCTCGGTCAGTTCGGCGACCATCTGCTCGGCCACCGGGCTGTCGCCCTGGAGCAGACTGGTGAGGTCGACACCGAAGAAGGAGAGGTCACGGGAGAACGGACGCAGGGCGAGCGCGTTGTCGGCGAGAATGTCGCGCTTTCCGAGCTCCACGAACCTCCCGTGCGGGCGCAGCAACTCCATTCCGCGGCCCAGCGCTTCTCCCGCCACCGAGTTGAGCACCACGTCCACCCCGCGCCCCGCGGTGATCTCGCGGACCTCGTCGGCGAAGCCGAGGCTGCGCGAGTCCAGCACATACCGGTAGCCGAGCAGGCGCAGCAGCTGGCGCTTGGCGGGGCTGCCCGCGGTGGCGACGACGGTGGCCCCGACGTGTTCGGCGTACCGCAGCGCGGCCAGCCCCACCCCGCCGGCGGCCCCGTGTACGAGGACCGTCTCGCCCGCGCGGAGCCGGGCCAGATAGTCGAGGCCGTAGTGCACGGTGGCGAACACCGTCGGGATGGTGGCCGCCTCGGTGAACGGCATGCCCTCGGGGATCGGGATGGTGAGCCGGGCCGGGCAGCGCAGATGTGAGGTGAGGCTCCCGGAGTGCGCGACCATCACCCGGTCGCCGACGGCCCGGTCGGTCACACCGGCGCCGACGCGGCTCACCACTCCGGCGCATTCGAGGCCCAACAGGGGAATTCCCGTGTCCGGAGCCTCGGCCATGGGCGGCACCAGCCCCCGGGAGACCATCACATCGGCGTAGTTGAGCGCCGCCGCCCGTACCTCGACGACCACCTCTCCCGGTTCCGGTGCGGGCACGGTCACCGCCGTCCAGGCCGGTCCGTCGTCCGCCACGGCCAGCGCGAAGGGGTGGCCGTGGCGGGTGGCGGGGCGGCGCTCGGTCATCCGCGGTACGAAGCGTCCGCCCGCGGTGAGCACCACCTCGTCCTCGTCGGTCTCGGCGAGCAGCTCCGCGCACACGTCCGCTTCGGTCGCCCCGCGGGCCACCGCGACCCTGCGGACCCTCAGCAGAGGGTTCTCGCTGGTCAGGGTGCGCGCCTGGGCCCAGGCGGCGGCCGGTACGGGGTGTTCGGGGACCGCGGTGCGCTCGCCGCCGGTCAGCACCCAGGCGCCCGCACCTCACGGCTCTCCGGCAACGCCTGGCAGGCGGTGACCATCGCCCTGAGGACCGCCGCCTGCCGGACCACCGGATCGACGGCGCGGGCCGCGTCCCCATTGGCCTGCTCGCCCAGCATGACCACGATCCCCACGCTCTCCTCGGTGCCGCTGAGCGCGGCGCCCCAGCGCGCGGAGTCGGTGGCGGCGTCGACGCGGCTCACCGAGCGGCCCAGTGTGCGCAGCCGCGCCACCACGGCGTCGGGCAGGCCCTCGACGCCATCCGCGGCGACGAGGAAGTGACCGGGAGCCGCGTCCGAGGGTGTCGGTGGGTGTTGTTCTCGCTCGCCCCGGTCGGCGAACAGCACCGAACAGGCCGGCTCCTCGCCGAGCTGGACCACGCTGGTGAACCCACCGGAGCGCAGCACCTCGGGCCACTGCTCACGGGCGAGCAGGGTGTCCTCGCGCAGCTCCGTGTCGGTGAAGCCGGAGGCCGACCCGAGCAGCCCGTAGCAGGGGGCGAAGAGGTCGTTGTCGTGGAACTCCACGGCGAGCAGCCGGCCACCGCTGTCCAGGAGTTCGGCGACGTGGCCGACGGCGCGGCGCACATCGGTGGTGGCGTGCAGGACGTTGGCGGCGATCACCAGATCGAAGGAAGCGGCGGCGAAGCCCTGTTCGGCGGGGTCGCGGTCCAGATCCAGCGTCCGGTAGTCGAGGTACCGGTATGCGGCGAACCGGTGGCGGGCTCGGGGGAAGAACGCGCTGGAGACGTCCGTGTAGGCGTAGGTGGTGCGATCGGCGGGCAACCGGGGCAGCAGCCAGGCGGTGGTGGACCCGGTACCCGCGCCGACCTCCAGAATCCGCAGTGGCCGGTCCGCGGGCCAGGCATCGACCAGCCCGGTGAGCAGTTCCCTGGCCATCCGGTTCAGATACTGGTGTGCCACGGAGGTCGTGTAGTGCAGCTCGGCCAGCCGCTCGGTGTCCGAGAACAGCAACTGCATCGGATCCACGTCCCCGGTGAGCACCCCGGCCAGTTGCGGACCGCACCGGGCGTACAGCAGCAGCTCCGGCGCCATGGCGGGGAAATCCCGCAGCAACTCGGCGAGCAGTCGGCCCGGTTCCGGTGTCCGGCCCGGCACACCTTCCCGCTCGGCGAGCGCCCGCAGCTTCTCGTACAGCCGCCGGTTGCCCGGCCGTGCGCCGCTCGCCTTCAGCTCGGCGACCGCGGCCGCCACGAAGTGGCCGGTCAGATGGGCGACGCGGCGGACGAACGAGGGGCTGTCATAGCGGCGGGCCGCCGCGGTCAGCGCCGCCACCTCCCCGGCCCGCGCTGCGGCGAGCTCGGTGGCGGTCGGCAGCCCGGTCGGGCCGGTGGCCCCGGGCAGCGGAGCCGCCCGGAGGGTGCTGACGATGCGGTCGACGCCGCTCCCCGCCGCCTTGTTCCTGCGTACGCGGACAGACGACGCCGGCGGCCTCGTAGCCGAGCGAGGAGGGGAAGGTCGGCTCGTAGAAGTAGCCGCCCTCGCGGAACATGACCTCGGCCCGGTTGAGGCCGATCGCGTCCACGCGAATGCGAAGCTCACCGGCGCCGGGAGCGCCCACTTCGACATTGCGCAGGGTCAGGACCTCGGGGCCGCGAACTGTACGGGCTTTGCCATGGGTGCTGCTGCCGCCGCTCCTCAACGTGATGGTTTGCTCACGGTGGGTTTCGGTTGTGTATGGGCGATGGGTCCCCCGGCTTCGGTTCGCCGGGGGCGTCGGCGCCAGGTTCGGCGAAGGTGTCGCCTGTCCCGTCCCAGGGGATGACTGACAAAGTCCGTCCCGGAGGTTGCCCTACTTCACGAAGTCCGAGACGACCCGGGCCGGCCAGGTGCCCACGGTGAGCATGCCGGCCGCGTATGCGCGGGATATCAGGGCCGCGCGGTTACGGGCCTTCATCTTCCGGAGCATCGAGCCCACGTGGTATTCGACGCCCTGCCTGCTGAGATAGAGGTTGGAGGCCATCTGGATGGTCGAGGCGCCGGTGGCCACGCCTTCCAGGATCCGGGCCTCCAGGGGTGAGAGCAACAGGCGGCGCTGGGTGCCGGGTTCGTCCTCTGGTGTGTGGTTGTCCGGTTTGACGAGGACGACGATGGCGGGCAGTCCGTCCGATGAGCCCTGGACGGCGGTGGCGGTCAGTACGCCCGAGAACGGGTGTCCGCTTGAACGGTGCCCCACGACCCGTTCGCTGAAGCGGGTCCGCCGGCCGTCGTGCAGCCTCAGGAAGTGTTCCCGGAGGACTGCGGGCGAGCTGGGACGCAGCAGCTCGAACAGGTTCCGCCCACACAGCTCGGCCGAGGATCCGGCGAAGCAGCGGAAGAAGTCGTCGTTGCCCGCCTGGACCCGCAGGTCCGAGTCGAGGGTGGCCATGCCCGTGCCGTGCTCGGTCGTGGACACGCGGGTCCGGATCCCGTTGTCACTCTGACCGGAGGTCGAGGAAGTCACCGGGATGGTGTGGGAGAGAGCCAAGAGGAGTCACCTCTTTCGGTCGTTTCAACGACGACGCGAGGGGTGTCGCCCGTGAATTGATCAGGGCGCTGACCTGATAATCAGCCTCGACGACGTCAATTGTCCATGCTTTAAGTCGGCTTTCCGTGACAGCTGTGCGGTCACGTTTCGTGCTGCCCCCGTGAGCGTCAAACTGGTCGTACCGAAAAGGAGCACAGTGACGGGTGTTAGGTTCAGTTCCAAGTGTATATCGGAACCGTGCCCTCTTTCGCTGCCCGTATGCCACGTTGTGGTGACCGTTCTTGCCCGATTGCCCGCGTCGGTCACCCGTACGGGCCCCTTGTTCATGGGGTGTTGAGTGTAAGAGGAGGGCATGATCGCGGTGTGCCGGGAGTCTCGGTGCGTGGACCTGATCACGATCACTTACGGGCCTTGAACTGGCCGGTACCCCCTCGCTGCCTGCAAGGACGCGGATAGTGGCGAACCCGGCGACGCGCCCCAAGTCTCGGAAATCCCCTAGCGTATTCGCGCTTCCTTGACATCATTCCGGAGCGGCTGTGAAGGTTGAGCTAGACAACCTCGCATTCGGATCCGGGCAGCCGACCCATGGCCATTGCGGGTGCGCCTCAAGCAGTGGAATGCGTCGAATTCCCTGTGCCGCCCACTGCGTGAAAAAACCACTCGACGGTCTTTCCGTGGTCGTGGAAGGGATCCTTTATGTCCAAGTGTGCGTTGATCACCGGAATTACCGGCCAGGACGGCTCGTATCTGGCCGAGCACCTCCTTGCGCAAGGGTATCGAGTCTGGGGATTGATCAGAGGCCAGGCCAATCCCAGAAAGCTGCGGATCAGCCGGCTGGCCTCGGACGTCACCTTTGTCGACGGCGATCTGATGGACCAGGCGAGCCTGGTGGCGGCCCTCGACGCGGTGCAGCCGGACGAGGTGTACAACCTCGGCGCCATCTCGTTCGTACCGATGTCCTGGCAGCAGTCCGAACTGGTCACCGAGGTCAACGCCATGGGCGTGCTGCGGATGCTGGAGGCGATCCGCATGGTGAGCGGGCTGGACAAGTCCCGCGGTGGCGGCGGTGGCAGCGGAGGGATCCGCTTCTATCAGGCGTCGTCGTCGGAGATGTTCGGCAAGGTCACCGAGACACCGCAGCGGGAGACCACGATCTTCCATCCCCGCAGCCCGTACGGCGCGGCCAAGGCGTACGGCCACTTCATCACCCGCAACTACCGTGAGTCCTTCGGGATGTACGCCGTCTCCGGGATGTTGTTCAACCATGAATCGCCGCGCCGTGGCGCGGAGTTCGTGACCCGGAAGATCTCGCTGGCGGTGGCCCAGATCAAGCTCGGGCTCCAGGACAAGCTCTTCCTGGGCAACCTGGACGCGGTACGCGACTGGGGCTTCGCCGGCGACTACGTCCGTGCGATGCATCTGATGCTCCAGCAGGACGAGCCATCCGACTATGTGGTGGGCACCGGCCGCATCCATTCGGTACGCGACGCCGTGCGCATGGCCTTCGAGTCCGTGGACCTGGACTGGGAGGACTACGTGGCCATCGACCCGACCCTGGTCCGCCCCGCCGAGGTGGAGACGCTGTGTGCCGACAGCACACGGGCCCGCACCGAGCTGGGCTGGGAGCCGACCGTGGACTTCCGTGAACTGATGAGCATGATGGTGGAGTCCGACCTCCGCCAGGCCTCCCGTGAACGCGACTACGGCGATCTCCTCTCGGCCACGAGCTGGTGAATGCCGCCGCATAGGTTGCCCGGTGGTGTGTCCAAACGCCACCGGGCATTGTCGTGTTCCCCCGTGTTCCCCTCGCAATCCCAGGTATTCCCTGGTGTTCTCGCGCGTTCCATCGGTTCCCCGGTCACTGGGGACGAGGAACTAGGGGTTTCCTCGCGGGCCCGTGATGACACTGGGCGAGGGGAGCCCTTGACCGCCATCACATGCGGCCACCCCGAGGGGCCGCCGACCGCCGTTTCCCGAGTGGGGGGAAACGGCCGGTCGCGGCCCCGGTCGGTGGCCCCGGCGCCACCCCGGCCGCGTATGTCCGGTGGGTTCGGTCGCGACGAATCCCTCCCCTGCCTGTGCGGATTGCCTGCCGCCAGCGTCGAGACGGGTTGAGTGAGATGGACAACGAACAGAAGCTCAGGGACTATCTCAAGCGGGCGAGCGCCGATCTGCGGCGGACCCGACGCCGGCTGGGCGAGATCGAGGCCGCGGCACAGGAGCCGATCGCCATCGTCGGCATGAGCTGCCGCTACCCGGGCGGGGTGAATGGCCCGGAGGACCTGTGGCACATGGTCGAGTCCGGTGCGGACGGCATCACCGCCCTGCCGACCGACCGGGGCTGGGATCCTCGCGAGCTGGCCGGGACGGCCGTCTCCGGCGGATTCCTGGACTCAGCTACTGAGTTCGACGCGGACTTCTTCGGCATCTCGCCGCGCGAGGCGCTGGCGATGGACCCGCAGCAGCGGGTGCTGCTGGAGGCCGCCTGGGAGGCGTTCGAGCGGGCCGGAATCGAACCGGGCACCCTCCGCTCCAGCCGGACCGGCATGTTCGTGGGCGCGATGGCGCAGGACTACCGGGTGGGCCCGGCCGACGGTGTGGAGGGTTTCCAGCTCACCGGCAACACCACGAGCGTCATGTCCGGCAGGCTCTCGTACACCTTCGGTGTCGTCGGACCGGCCGTCACCGTGGACACGGCGTGTTCGTCGTCGCTGGTGGCCCTGCATCTGGCCACCCAGTCGCTGCGCGCGGGGGAGTGCTCGCTGGCCCTCGCGGGCGGCATCACCATCATGTCGAGCCCGGCCACCTTCATCGAGTTCGGCCGCCAGGGCGGGCTGTCGGCCGACGGCCGCTGCCGTTCGTTCGCCGACACCGCGGACGGCACCGGCTGGGCCGAAGGCGTCGGCGTACTCGTCCTGGAACGGCTGTCGGACGCCCAGCGCAACGGACACGAGGTGCTGGCGGTGGTGCGGGGCACGGCCGTCAACCAGGACGGCGCGTCCAACGGCCTGACCGCGCCCAACGGCCCTTCGCAGCAGCGGGTGATCGAGCAGGCGCTGATCAACGCACGGCTGTCCGCCGATCAGATCGACGCGGTGGAGGCGCATGGCACCGGTACGACGCTGGGCGACCCGGTCGAAGCCCAGGCGCTGCTGGCCACGTACGGTCAGAGCCGCGGCGACCGGGGGCCGTTGCTGCTCGGATCGGTGAAGTCGAACCTCGGGCACACCCAGGCCGCGGCCGGTGTCGCGGGCATCATCAAGATGGTCATGGCGATGCGGCACGGGGTGCTGCCGCGCACTCTGCACATCGACCGGCCCTCGACCCATGTGGACTGGGAGTCGGGCGCCGTGGAACTGCTGACCGAGCCGACCGCCTGGCCGGTCACCGGCGAGCCGCGCCGGGCCGGGGTCTCCTCGTTCGGCATCAGCGGCACCAACGCACACACCATCATCGAACAGGCCCCCACCGAGGCACCGGCTGAGGACGAGCCGACCGGGTCCGACGGCGCCGCGGCTGGGCCGGGCGGCGCCGCGGGCGGGCCGGGCGGCGCCGCGGCTGGGCCGGATGGCGTTGCGGCCGGGCCCGGCCCGGATGCCGACCCCGCCGAGGTGCCCGAACCCGTCGTGACCGTCGGCCCGGGCGTGGTGCCGCTGCCGGTGTCGGGCCGGACCCCCGAGGCGCTGCGCGAGCAGGCCGCCCGGCTCCACGCCCACCTGGACGCCCGCCCCGGGCTCGGCCTCGCCGACCTCGCCTTCTCGCTGGCCACCACCCGCGCGGGCTTCGAACACCGCGCCGTCGTCACCGCGGGCGACCGCGCCACGGCGGCCGCCGCGCTGTCCGCACTGGCCTTGGGCGATTCCCCCGCCGGCCTGGTCAGGGGCACCGCACGAACCACACGGAAGCTGGCTTTCCTGTTCGCCGGGCAGGGCAGCCAGCGGCTGCGCATGGGGCGCGAGCTGGCGGAGCGTTTCCCGGTGTTCGCCCAGGCGCTGGACGCGACCGTCGCCGCGCTGGACACGTGGCTCGACCGCCCGCTGCGCGACATACTCTTCGCCGCCGAGGGCACCCCGGAAGCCGCCCTGCTGGACCGCACCGCATACGCCCAGCCCGCGCTGTTCGCCGTCGAGGTCGCCCTGTTCCGGCTGGTCGAGTCCTGGGGCATCACCCCCGACTTCCTGGCCGGGCACTCCATCGGGGAAATCGCCGCCGCCCACGCCGCCGAGGTGTTCTCGCTGGCCGACGCGGCGCGGCTGGTCGTGGCGCGCGGCCGGCTGATGGAGGAGCTGCCGTCCGGCGGGGCGATGGTGTCCGTACAGGCCACCGAGTCCGAAGTGGCGCCGCTGCTGACCGGGCGCGCCGACCACGTCTCCATCGCGGCGGTCAACGGCCCCTCGGCCGTCGTGGTGGCGGGCGACGAGGACGCGGTGGCCGAGATCGAGGCGCACTTCGCGGGCGAGGGCCGAAAGACCAAGCGGCTGCGGGTCAGCCACGCCTTCCACTCGCCCCGCATGGAGCCGATGCTCGAGGAGTTCCGCGCCGTGGTCGCGGAGCTGTCGCCGCGGGCGCCGGCGGTGCCGGTCGTATCGAACCTGACCGGCGCCCAGGCCACCGTGCAGGAGCTGACGTCCGCCGACTACTGGGTGGGCCACGTACGCCAGGCGGTGCGGTTCGCCGACGGCATCGGCTGGCTGCACGGACACGGCGTCGACACCTACCTGGAGCTGGGCCCCGACGGCGTCCTGTCCGCGCTGACCCGGACCTGTCTCGACAACACCGCCACCGACGGGGACCTGGCCGAGGACGCTGAGGGTCCCGGCGCCGCCGTACCGCTGCTGCGGCCGGGCCGCCCCGAGCCGGTGGCCGTCACCACCGCGCTGGCCGTGCTCCACGTACGCGGCGTGCCGGTCGACTGGGACCGCTACTTCGCCGGGACCGGCGTCCGGCGGGTGGACCTGCCGACCTATCCGTTCCAGCGCCGGCGGTACTGGCCCAAGGGCCTCGCCACTCCGGCGGGCGACATGCGGGCCGCGGGCATGGGCGCCGCGCACCACCCCCTGCTGGCCGCCGCCGTGTCCCTGGCGGACTCCGACGGCTTCCTGCTCACCGGCAGGCTCTCCCTGCGGACCCACCCCTGGCTGGCCGACCACGCCGTGCGCGGCACCGTCATCCTGCCCGCGACCGCCTTCCTGGAGCTGGCCATCCGCGCGGGTGACGAGGTCGGCTGCGACCGGGTCGAGGACCTGACCCTCGCCGCGCCGCTGGCACTGCCCGAACACGGCGGCGTCCAGGTGCAGATGTGGGTCGGCGGTCCGGACGAGTCCGGCCGGCGGACCCTGAACCTCTACTCCCGGCCCGACGGCGAGGGCGAGGGCACCGACGAGCTGCCGTGGACCCGGCACGCCACGGGCGTGCTCACCACCGGCGGGCACGACATCGCCTTCGACACCGCCCAGTGGCCGCCGGCCGATGCGCAACCCCTCCCGCTCGACGGCCTCTACGACCGGCTGGCGGCGGACGGCCTCGAGTACGGGCCGCTCTTCCAGGGGCTGCGGGCCGCCTGGAGACGCGGTGCGGACACGTTCGCGGAGGTGGCGCTGGAGCCTGCGGCCCAGGCCCCCGACGGCTCGTTCGGACTGCACCCCGCGCTGCTCGACGCCGCCCTCCACGCGATGCTCGCCGACCCCGGCCGGGACCCGGACCCCGACGGCGGGGGCACCGCCCTGCCGTTCTCCTGGGAGGGCGTGTCCCTGCACGCGACCGGCGCGTCCGAGATACGCGTACGGATGTCCCGAGCCGCCGACGGCACCCTGTCGATCGCGGTCGCGGATCCCTCCGGCCAACCCGTCGCCTCCGTCGAGGCGCTGACGCTGCGCGCCCTGCCGGCCGGCGGCCCCGGAGAGGGGACAGTGGCCGGGCGGGACTCGCTGTTCCGCGTGGACTGGACACCGCTGCCTGCCTCGGCGACGGACGGGACAGCGGCGGTGGCCGCGTCCGGGCCCGTGGTGGTGCTCGGCCCGGATGTCCTGGGCCTCGCCGAGACGCTACGGGCCGCCGGCACCGAGGCGCGGGTCCATGACGACCCGGCTGACCCGGCTGACCCGGCCGTGCTGACCGGGCCGGATGGCGTATCGCCCGGTGCGGTGCTGGTTCCGATGCTCGCCGACACCGCCGGGGAGATGGCCGACGCGGTCCGTACGCTGACGTCACGGGCGCTGGACCTGCTGCGCGTCTGGTCGGCCGAGGAGGGGCCCGCGGGCACCCGGCTGGTCTTCGTGACCCGTGGGGCGGTGGCTGCCGACGGCGGAGCAGCCACGTCCGGGGAATCTCGCGGCGAAGAAGCGAGCGCGCCCGTCGACCTCGCCGCGGCGGCCGTCTGGGGCCTGGCGCGCTCCGCGCAGGCCGAGGCGCCCGGCCGGTTCACCCTGGTGGACCTGGACCCCGAGGACCCCTCGACCGTCCTTCCCGCGTCGGCCCTGACGGCAGACGAGCCCCAACTGGCCGTCCGCCAGGGCACCGTGCTGGCCCCGCGGCTCGCCCGGGTCACCGCCCCCGTGCCGGACGCGGCGGACACGGGCAACGCGGCGGATCCGGAGCCGGGCTGGAACACCGACGGCACGGTCCTGATCACCGGCGGCACCGGCGGGTTGGGCGCCCTGGTCGCCCGGCATCTGGCCGCCGAACGCGGCGTACGCCATCTGCTGCTGCTCAGCCGCCGCGGCGACGCGGCCGAGGGCGCCGCCGACCTGGTCGCCGACCTCGCCGACCACGGGGCGGACGCGACCGTCGTGGCCTGTGACGTGGCCGACGCCGCCGCCTTGGCCGCCGTACTGGCGGGGATCCCGGCCGAGCATCCGCTGACCGCGGTCGTGCATGCGGCCGGAGTGCTCGACGACGCCATGATCGGCTCGCTGACGGCCGAGCGTATGGACGCCGTGCTGCGGCCCAAGGTCGACGCGGTCTGGGCCCTGCACCGGGCGACCGACGGGCTGGAGCTGTCCGCGTTCATCGTCTTCTCGTCGCTGGCCGGCACCGTCGGCACCGCCGGCCAGGGCAACTACGCGGCGGCCAACGCGTTCCTGGACGCGCTCGCCCGCCACCGCAGGTCCCAGGGCCTGCCGGCCCAGTCCCTCGCCTGGGGGCCCTGGGCCCTGTCGGACGGGATGACCGGCGCCCTGACCGAGACCGACCTGCGGCGGCTGGCCCGTATGGGCACCCCCGCCCTCTCGCCCGAGCAGGGCCTCGCCCTGTTCGACGCCGCGGTTTCCAGCGGCCACCCCGTCCTGCTTCCGGTACGGCTCGACCTGGCGGCGCTGCGCGCCTCCGCCGACGTACCGCATCTGCTGCGCGGACTGGTCCGCAAGGCCCACCGCCGGACGGTGGTGGCGGGCTCGGGGACCGCCTCGGGGCTGGCGCAGCGGCTGGCCCGGCTCGACGGCGACCAGCGCACCCGGGCCGTGGTGGACGTGGTCCGGGCCCAGGTCGCCGCCGTGCTCGGGCACGCGGGTCCCGAGGCCGTGGACCCGGACCGCCCCTTCCAGGACCTGGGGTTCGACTCGCTGACCGCGATCGAGCTGCGCAACCGGCTGAGCGCGGCCACCGGGCTGCGCACCTCGGCCACCGCCGTCTTCGACTACCCCACGGTCACCGCGCTCGCCGTCCATGTAGTCGGCGTATTCGATGAACTCCTCGGCAGCCGTGCCGCGGCAGCCCCCGACCCGGCACGGCCGAATCCCGTCACGGCTGTCGAGGACCCCATCGTGATCGTGGGCATGGGCTGCCGCTATCCGGGCGGCGTCGGCTCGCCCGAGGAGCTGTGGCGGCTGGTCAGCGAGGGCACCGACGCGATCTCCGGGCTGCCCGCCAACCGCGGCTGGGACCTGGAGACGCTGTACGACCCGGACCCCGACCACCACGGCACCACGTACACCCGTGGTGGCGGATTCCTCCACGACGCGGGCGAGTTCGACGCCGCCTTCTTCAATATGAGCCCGCGCGAGGCGCTGGCCACCGACACCCAGCAGCGGCTGCTGCTGGAAACCTCCTGGGAGGCGGTCGAACGGGCCGGGATCGACCCGGTGTCGCTGCGCTCCAGCCGGACCGGCGTGTTCACCGGAGTGATGTACAACGACTACGGCACCGTGCTCGCGGGCGGCGGCGACTTCGAGGGCTTCCTGGGCAGCGGCACGTCCCCGAGCGTGGCCTCGGGCCGGGTGTCGTACACGCTGGGCCTGGAGGGCCCGGCGGTGACCGTGGACACCGCGTGTTCTTCTTCGCTGGTGGCCATGCACCTGGCGGCGCAGGCGCTGCGGGAAGGCGAATGCTCGCTCGCGCTCGCCGGCGGCGTCACGGTGATGTCGACACCCGCGTCGTTGATCGAGTTCTCGCGGCAGCGGGGGTTGTCGCCGGACGGGCGGTGCAAGGCGTTCTCGGAGTCGGCCGACGGTGTGGGCTGGTCCGAGGGCGTGGGCGTGGTGGTGCTGGAGCGGCTGTCGGACGCGCGCCGTAATGGTCACGAAGTGCTCGCCGTGGTGCGGGGCTCGGCGGTCAACCAGGACGGCGCGTCCAATGGTCTGACGGCGCCGAACGGCCCGTCCCAGCAGCGGGTGATCCGTCAGGCGCTGGCCACTGCCGGTCTGTCGGCCGCGGACGTGGACGCGGTGGAGGCGCACGGCACGGGCACCACGCTGGGCGACCCCATCGAGGCGCAGGCGCTGCTGGCCACGTACGGGCAGGATCGCGAACGACCCCTGTGGCTCGGGTCGGTGAAGTCGAACATCGGGCACACCCAGGCCGCGGCGGGCGTGGCGGGCGTGATCAAGATGGTGATGGCGATGCGGCACGGTGTGCTTCCGGGCACGCTGCATGTGGACGCGCCGTCGTCGCATGTGGACTGGGAGGCTGGAGAGGTCGAACTGCTCACCCGGGCGGTGGAGTGGCCGTCGACCGGCCGGGTGCGCAGGGCGGGTGTGTCCTCGTTCGGGATCAGCGGCACGAACGCCCACCTGATCGTCGAACAGCCCGCGCCGTCGGACCCCGAGCCCGAGGAGGCCGCACCCCGGGGTAGCAACGGCTCCGTCGTCTGGCTGCTCTCCGGTCGTGGCCGCGCGGCGCTGCGGGCCCAGGCCGCCCGCCTGGCGGCCCGCGTGGACACCGACCCTGGGCTGGACGCCGCCGATGTCGCGCTCTCGCTCGCCACCACCCGCTCGGCCTTCGAGCAGCGCGCCGCCGTGGTCGCGCCGGACCGGGACGGGCTGCTGCGCGCGCTGGCCGCGCTCGCCGAGGGTCGTCCCGACCCCGCCGTGATCGAGGGAGAGTCGGGCGGCACGGACAAGCTGGCGCTGCTCTTCTCCGGCCAGGGCAGCCAGCGGGCCCGGGCGGGCCGGGAGTTGTACGCGGACTTCCCGGTGTTCGGCCGGGCGCTGGACGAGGTCTGCGCCCAGCTGGACCCGTACCTGGACCGCCCCCTGCGCGAGGTGCTGTTTGCCGACGAGGGCACGCCCGAGGCCGAGCTGCTGGACCTGACCGGCTGGACGCAACCCGCGCTGTTCGCCGTCGAAGTGGCGCTCTTCAGGCTCATGCTCTCGTGGGGCATCCAACCCGACTACGTCGCCGGCCACTCGATCGGCGAACTGGCGGCGGCCCACGCCGCCGGTGTGCTGTCCCTCCAGGACGCCTGCGCCCTGGTGGCCGCGCGGGCCCGGCTGATGCAGGCCCTGCCCGCCGGCGGGGCGATGGTGTCCGTACAGGCCACCGAGGACGAGGTGGCGCCGCTGCTGGCCGGCCGGGACCACGAGCTGGCGGTCGCCGCCGTGAACGGCCCGTCCGCGCTGGTCCTCTCCGGTGACGAGGAGGCGGTTCTCGAGGCCGCGGCACACTTCCGCGACCTGGGCCGCAAGACCAAGCGGCTGCGGGTCAGCCACGCCTTCCACTCGCCCCGCATGGACGCCATGCTCGACGGCTTCCGCGAGGTGGCACAGGGCCTGGTCTACGCGGCGCCGACCATCCCGATCGTCTCGAACGTGACCGGCGAGATCGTCACCGAGGAGCAGATCTGCTCCCCGGACTACTGGGTGGAACACGTCCGCGGGACGGTCCGCTTCGCCGACGGCGTACGCACCCTGCGCGACGCGGGCGCGACCACCTTCCTCGAACTCGGCCCGGACGGCGTCCTGTCCGCGATGGCCGAGGACACGCTCGGCGAGGAGTCCACGGCCGAGGCGGTGCCCGCCCTGCGGGCCGACCGCGCCGAGGAGCTGACTGTCGCGGCGGCTCTGGCCAAGCTGCACGTCCGCGGGGTGCGCGTGGACTGGCCCGGGTACTTCGGCGGCAGCGGGGCACGCCGTGTCGATCTGCCGACGTACGCCTTCCAGCACGACTTCTACTGGCCCGACACCGCCACCGCCGCGCCCACGGGCCCGGAGGCGGTGGCGGATCCGGCGGACGAGCGGCTGTGGAGCGCGGTCGAGCGCAGGGACGCGGCGGAACTGGCCACCGTGCTGGGACTGGAGGACGAACACCACGCGTCGCTCTACGCCCTGCTGCCCGCGCTCTCCTCCTGGCGCCAGAACCGGCATGAGAAGGCCGTGCTGGACTCCTGGCGGTACCAGGTGGAGTGGCAGCCGTTGCGGGTGTCCACGGCACCGGTGGCGGCCGGCACCTGGCTGGTCGTCACCGCGGACGGCACGCCCGGCGACCCGTTCCAGGACGATGTGGTGAACGCGCTGCGCGGGCACGGCGCCCGCGTCCACCGGGTGGTGCTGGACGACACGTGCGCCGACCGTGCCGTCCTGGCCGCACGGCTCGGGGACGTTCAGCCAGATGTTCAGGGGGACGCCGAGGAAGGGGTACGCCTCGACGAGGTGTCCGGAGTGCTCTCGCTGCTGGCCGTCGCCGAGCAGCCCGCCCCCGCCCATCCGAACGTGCCCGCCGGACTGGCGCTCACCGTCGCCCTGGTGCAGGCGCTCGGCGACCTCGGCGTCACCGCCCCGCTGTGGAATGCCACGCGGGGCGCCGTGTCCACCGGGCCGTCCGATCCGGTCATCAGCCCGCTCCAGGCGGCCATCTGGGGCCTGGGACGGGCCGCCGCCCTGGAACACCCCGGGCGGTGGGGCGGACTGGTCGACCTGCCCGAGGTGGTCGACCGGCCCGCTGCCCAGCGGCTCATGAGCGTGCTGGCCGGATCCACCGAGCCCGCCTCAGCGCACCACGACGAGGACCAGGTGGCGATCCGCGCCACCGGAGTGTCCGCGCGCCGACTGGCCCACCGTACGGTGGACGATCTGCCCGCCGCCCGCGACTTCACCGCGCGCGGCACCGTCCTGGTCACCGGTGGCACCGGCGCCCTGGGGGCCGAGGTCGCCCGGTGGCTGGCGCGCGCCGGCGCCGAACACCTGGTGCTGACCAGCCGCCGGGGCGCACAGGCCCCCGGCGCGGATGAGTTGCGCGCCGAACTGGAGGCCCTGGGGGCCGGGGTGCGCATCGTGGCCTGCGACGCCGCCGACCGCGACGCGCTGGCCGCCGCCCTCGCGGACCTCCCCGCCGACTCCCCGCTCACCGGGGTCGTGCACACCGCGGGCATCGCCTCCGCCGCGCCCCTGGAGGGCATGGCGCCCGCGGAGTTCGAGGAGGCGGTCGCGGCGAAACTGGCCGGGGCCGCCCACCTCGACGCCCTGCTGGGCGACCGCGACCTGGAGCTGTTCGTCATGTTCGGCTCCATCGCGGGCGTATGGGGCAGCGGCGGCCAGAGCGCCTACGGCGCGGCGAACGCCTACCTGGACGCGCTGGCGGAACACCGCCGCGCCCGCGGACTCGCCGCCACCTCCGTGGCCTTCGGCCCGTGGGCCGAGTCCGGTATGGCCACCCACGACGCGATGGCGGACGGCCTCAAACGGCGCGGCCTGCGCTTCCTGGCGCCCGAGCGGGCCATGGCCGAACTGCGCCGCGCCGTGGTGCACGGCGACACCACCGTGACCGTCGCCGACGTCGACTGGGACCAGTACCTCCCCGTCTTCACCTCCGTACGGCCGAGCCCGCTGCTCGGCGACCTGCCCGAGGCCCGGGAACAGGCGCGGCCACAGGCGGGTCAGCGGTCCGCGTCCGAGGCCGCGGACGGCGCGTCGGAGCTGGCCCGGCGGCTGCACGGGCGCACCGAGGCCGAGCAGGAGCGGCTGCTGACGAGCCTGGTACGCGCCGAGGCCGCCGCCGTACTCGGGCACGCCTCCGCCGACGGCGTACCCGAAGAGCGCGCCTTCCGCGACCTGGGGTTCGACTCGCTGACCGCCGTCGAGCTGCGCAAACGCCTGGTCACCCTGACCGGCCTGAGCCTGCCGAACACCACGGCCTTCGATTACCCGAGCCCCCTGGCCCTGGCCCGGCATCTGCGCACGCTGATCCTCGGCACCGGGGCGGCCGGCACCGGGCCCGTGGCGCTCTCCTCGGCCCACGACGACGAGCCGATCGCCATCATCGGGATGAGCTGCCGCTTCCCCGGCGGCGTACGCTCCCCCGAGGAGCTGTGGCGGCTCGTGGTCGACGGGGCCGACGCCATCTCGGAGTTCCCCGCCGACCGCGGCTGGGACACCGCCGCGCTGTACGACCCCGACCCCGACCGGGCGGGCAGGACGTACTCGACACTGGGCGGTTTCCTGGACTCGGCTGGCGAGTTCGACCCGGCGTTCTTCGGGATCTCGCCGCGTGAGGCGCTGTCCATGGACCCGCAGCAGCGGCTGCTGCTGGAGACGGCCTGGGAGAGTTTCGAACGGGCTGGCATCGACCCGCGGTCGCTGCGCTCCAGCCTCACCGGCACCTTCATCGGATCGACCTACCAGGACTACGGCACCGGGGTCGCGGACGGCACCGAGGGCCACATGGTCACCGGGAGCAGCCCCAGCGTGCTCTCCGGCCGGCTGTCCTATGTGTTCGGCCTCGAAGGCCCCGCCGTCACCGTGGACACCGCGTGTTCGTCGTCGCTGGTGGCCCTGCACCTGGCGTGCCGGTCGCTGCGCGAAGGGGAGAGCTCGCTCGCCCTGGTGGGCGGCGCGACCGTGATGGCCACACCCGCCTCGTACCTCGCCTTCAGCCGCCAGCGGGCGCTGGCCGCGGACGGCCGGTGCAAGGCCTTCTCCGATGCCGCCGACGGCATGACCCTGGCCGAGGGAGTCGGCATCCTGCTGGTCGAACGGCTCTCGGACGCCCAGCGCCACGGCCACCCGGTGCTCGCGCTGGTCCGCGGTTCGGCGGTCAACCAGGACGGTGCCTCGAATGGTTTGACAGCGCCGAACGGACCGTCCCAGCAACGCGTCATCCGGCAGGCCCTGGCCAACGCGCGCCTGTCGGCGGGCGACGTGGACGCCCTCGACGCGCATGGCACCGGCACAGCGCTGGGCGACCCGATCGAGGTCCAGGCGCTGCAGGCGGTCTACGGTGACGACCGCGCCCCGGACCGACCGCTGCTGCTGGGCTCGGTGAAGTCCAACATCGGGCACACACAGTCGGCGGCCGGTGTGGCAAGCGTGATCAAGATGGTCATGGCGATGCGCCACGGGCTGCTGCCCAAAACCCTGCACGTCGAGCAACCGTCGTCGCACATCGACTGGTCACCCGGCACGGTGGCGTTGCTGTCCGACCCCGTCGCATGGCCGGACACCGGAGAACCGCGCCGCTGTGCCGTCTCCTCGTTCGGTGTCAGCGGCACCAACGCGCACGCGTTGCTCGAGCAGGCGCCCGAGGCCGTGCCGCGGACCCCCGTCGAGGAGCCGGGCCAGGCGGGGCCGGGGGCCCTTCCGTGGGTGCTGTCGGCCCGCGGCGCCGCCGCGCTGCGCGAACAGGCCGCCAACCTGCTCTCCCATCTCGACGGCCACCCCGAGACCACACCGGCCGACATCGGGTATTCGCTGGTCACTTCGCGGTCGCTGTTCGAAGACCGGGCTGTGGTCGTCGGCGAGCACATCGAGGACTTCCGGCGGGAACTGGAGGCGCTGTCGAAGGGCACCTCGTCGGCCGCGGTGGTGTGTGGGGTTGCCGATGTGGAGGGGAGGTCGGTGTTTGTCTTCCCGGGGCAGGGTTCGCAGTGGGCGGGTATGGGTGCCCGTTTGTTGGACGAGTCCCCGGTGTTCGCGGAGCGGTTGGGGGAGTGTGCCGCGGCTCTGGCGCCGTTCATCGACTGGTCGTTGATGGATGTCGTGCGGCAGGTCGAGGGTGCGCCGTCGTTGGAGCGGGTTGATGTGGTGCAGCCGGTGTCGTGGGCGGTGATGGTGTCGCTCGCGGCCATGTGGCGTTCGCATGGAGTGGAGCCGGATGCGGTGGTGGGTCACTCGCAGGGTGAGATCGCCGCCGCGTGTGTGGCGGGTGCGTTGTCGCTGGAGGACGGCGCGCGGGTGGTGGCGCTGCGCAGCCAGGCGATCGCGCGCCAACTCGCCGGTGCTGGTGGTATGGCGTCGGTGCCGTTGCCGGTCGCCGAGGTCGGGGCGCGGCTGGAGCGGTGGGGCGGCCGGGTGTCGGTCGCCGCGGTCAACGGGCCCCGCTCGGTGGTCGTGTCCGGTGACCGGGAGGCGCTGGACGAGCTGGTCGAGGAGCTGACGGGCGAGGAGGTGCGTATCCGCCGGATCGCCGTGGACTACGCCTCGCACTCCGCGCACGTCGAGGAGGTTCACGAAGAGCTGCTGGACCGGCTGGCACCGCTGTCTCCGCGCACCGCAGAGGTGCCGTTCTTCTCCACGGTGACCGGTGACTGGCTCGACACCACGGGCATGGACGCGGACTACTGGTACCGCAATCTGCGGCAGACGGTGGGTTTCGAACCGGCGATCCGCGCCCTTCTGGCCCAGGAACACCGGGCGTTCATCGAGGTCAGCTCCCACCCCGTACTCACCGTCGGGGTCCAGGAGACGGTGGACGACAGCGACTGCCAGGCCGTCGTCTGCGGCACGTTGCGCCGCGACCACGGCGGTCTCGACCGGTTCCTCACCTCGCTGGCCCAGGCGTTTGTGCGCGGTGTGCCGGTCGACTGGGCGGGGATGTTCGCGGACTTCGACGCCCACCATGTGGAGCTGCCCACCTACGCGTTCCAGCGGGAGCACTTCTGGGCCCTGCCCGCCGGGCCGGATCCGGACGGCCGGGCCGACCCGGAGGACACCCGTTTCTGGACCGCGGTCGAGCAACAGGACATCGCGTCCCTGACCTCCGCCCTGCATATCGACGAGACCTCGCTGGCCGCGGTGTTGCCCGCGCTGTCGTCCTGGCGCCGGCGTCGCCAGGACCGGGCCACCGTGGACGGCTGGCGCTACCGGGTGGCCTGGCGCCCGCTGCGCGGAGTCCCCACCGCGTCCCTGTCCGGCACCTGGCTGTTCGTCACCGCCGAGGGCGTCGCGGACGGCGAGGTGACCGCGGCTCTCGCGGAACACGGCGCGGACGTGCGCCGACTGACGCTGGACGAATCCTGCGCCGACCGTGCCGTGCTGGCGGCGCGCCTCGACGAGGTCACATCACCCTCTGAGGACGGCTCCCCGGGCCTCGCCGGGGTCGTCTCCCTGCTCGCCGCAGCCGAGGAACCGCACAGCGACCACCCCGCGCTGGCCACCGGCCTCGCCCTGACCGTGGCCCTGGTCCAGGCGCTCGGTGACGCTCGTATCGAGGCGCCGCTGTGGTGCCTCACCCGAGGCGCGGTGTCCACCGGACGCTCCGACCGTGTGATGAGCCCCGTCCAGGCCCAGGTGCACGGCGTCGGCTGGACGGCCGCGCTCGAGCACCCCGACCGCTGGGGCGGTCTGGTCGATCTGCCCGAGACCTTCGATCAGCGCGCCGCGCAGCGGCTGGCGGCTGTGCTGGCGGGGGCCACCGGCGAGGACCAACTCGCGATCCGTGCCTCCGGCGTGCTCGCCCGGCGTGTCGTACGCGCGTCCGCGGGCGACGCCGAACCGGACCGGCCCTGGACCCCGCGCGGGACCACGCTGATCACCGGCGGCACCGGGACACTGGCGCCGCATCTGGCCCGCTGGCTCGCCGGGCAGGGCGCCGAGCACATCGTGCTGACCAGCAGGCGCGGCATGGCCGCGCCCGGCGCGCCCGCGCTCGTGGCCGAACTGGCCGAGCTGGGCGTCGAGGCCGAGGCCGTGGCGTGTGATGTCACCGACCGCGCGGCGCTCGCCGCCCTGCTGGCGCGGCTCAAGGAAGACGGCCGTACGGTCCGTACCGCCGTGCACACGGCCGCGAGCATCGCGCTGCACAGCCTGGACGAGACCACCATGACCGAGTTCGCCGAGGTCATCAACGCCAAGGTGGCCGGCGCCCGGCACCTGGACGAACTGCTCGACGGCGATGAACTCGACGCCCTCGTCCTCTACTCGTCCACGGCCGGGACCTGGGGCAGCGGCCGCCACGCGGCCTATGTGGCGGGCAACGCCTTCCTCGGCGCGCTCGCCGACCACCGCCGCGCCCGCGGACTGCCCGCCACCTCGCTGGCCTGGGGCATCTGGTCCGATGACACCCGGCTGGGCCGGGTCGACCCAGAGCAGATCCGCCGCAGCGGCCTGGTCTTCATGGACCCCGAACCGGCCCTGGCCGGGCTGCGGCAGGCCCTGGACGACGACGAGACCGCGCTGGTCGTCGCCGATGTCGACTGGGAGCGCTACTACCCGGTCTTCACCTCGGTGCGGCCGACGCGCCTGTTCGACGAGGTGCCCGAGGTACAGCGGCGGGCGGAGGCCGCCGAGCCGTCCGGTGGCGCCGAGGGTGAGTTCGCGGCGAGGCTGCTGTCCCTGCCCGGCGCCGAGCGCGACCGGCTGCTGCTTGAGCTGGTCCGTACCGAGGCGGCCGCGGTCCTGGGGCATGGCTCGCCGGAGGCGCTTACGGAGGAACGGGCCTTCCGCGACATCGGGTTCGACTCGCTGACCGCGGTGGATCTGCGCAACCGGCTCGCCGCCGCCACCGGCCTGACCCTGCCGACCACCTTGGTCTTCGACCACCCGAGCCCGGCCGCCCTGGCCGCGTATCTACGGGTCCGGATTGCCGCCGACCGGGACGCCCCGGCCGGGTCCGGCCCCGCGCCCGCCGCCGCGGTCGCCGACGACGAGCCCATCGCCATCGTCGGCATGAGCTGCCGTTACCCAGGAGGCGTGGCCTCCCCCGAGGAGCTGTGGGATCTCGTCGTCGGCGGAGGGGACGCCATCACCGGCTTCCCGGCGGACCGCGGCTGGGACGCCGATGCCCTCTACGATCCGGACCCGGACCGCAAGGGCAGGACGTACTCCACCCAGGGCGGTTTCCTGCACGACGTGGCCGACTTCGACGCCGCGTTCTTCGGGATCTCGCCGCGCGAGGCCCTGGCGATGGACCCGCAGCAGCGGCTGCTGCTGGAGACCGCGTGGGAGGCGTTCGAACGCGCCGGTGTCGACCCGGCCACGCTGCGCGGAAGCAACACCGGGACGTTCATCGGCGCCAGCTACCAGGACTACACCACGGGTGTGCGGGGGGCCGCCGAGGGCTCCGAGGGCCATATGATCACCGGCACTCTGTCCAGTGTGCTGTCGGGCCGGGTGTCCTATGTGTTCGGGCTCGAGGGCCCCGCGGTCACCCTCGACACGGCGTGCTCGTCCTCGCTGGTGGCGCTGCATCTGGCCTGTCAGTCGCTGCGTGACGGGGAGAGCTCCCTCGCCCTGGCGGGCGGTGTCAGCGTGATGGCCACCCCCAGCGCGTTCGTGGGCTTCAGCAGGCAGCGGGCGATGGCCGCCGACGGCCGGTGCAAGGCGTACTCCGACGCGGCCGACGGCATGAGCCTGGCCGAGGGCGTCGGGCTCGTCCTGATCGAGCGGCTGTCCGACGCGCTGCGCAACGGCCACCCGGTCCTCGCGCTGGTCCGCGGCTCCGCGATCAACCAGGACGGCGCGTCGAACGGGCTGACCGCCCCCAACGGCCCGGCGCAGCAGCGGGTGATCCGGCAGGCCCTGGCCAACGCCCGGCTGACCGCGGGGGAGATCGACGCGATCGAGGGCCACGGCACGGGCACCGCGCTCGGCGACCCGATCGAGGCCCAGGCGCTGCTGGCCACCTACGGGCAGGACCGCGAACGCCCGCTGCTGCTCGGCTCGGTCAAGTCCAACATCGGCCACACCCAGATGGCCTCCGGCATGGCCGGTGTGATCAAGATGGTCATGGCCATGCGCCGGGGACTGCTGCCGCCCACCCTCCATGTCGATCAGCCCTCCTCCCATGTGGACTGGTCGGCCGGCGCCATCGAGCTGCTGACCGAACCGGCCGAGTGGCCTGCCACCGGGCGCCCCCGGCGGGCGGCCGTCTCCTCCTTCGGCCTCAGCGGCACCAACGCCCACACCGTGCTCGAACAGGCACCCGGGGTGGCGGAGCCCGCCGAGGACGGCACCCTCGCCGCCCCGGTGCCCGTCACCCTCTCCGCCCGCGGCGACGAGGCCCTGCGCGCCCAGGCGGCCCGGCTGCTGTCGCTGCTGGAGACACGGCCCGAACTGCCCCTGAAGGATGTGGCTTTCTCCCTGGCCACCACCCGCTCCGCGCTGGAGCGGCGCGCCTCGGTCGTGGCGGCGGACCGGGCGGAGCTGCTGAGCGGCCTTACCGCGCTGCGCGACGGAGCCCCGCACGGCGCCCTCGTCCAGGGAGGCGTGGCCGGTGGCCGGACCGCGTTCCTCTTCTCGGGCCAGGGCAGCCAGCGGGCCGGGATGGGCCGGGAGCTGTACGAGGCGTTCCCGGTGTTCGCCGAGGCCCTGGACGAGATGTGCGCCCATCTGGACGGCCACCTCGAACGGCCGCTGCGCGACGTGCTGTTCGCCGAGGAGGGCTCGGCGGAAGCGGAGCTTGTGGACCGTACGGGCTGGACGCAGCCCGCCCTGTTCGCCGTCGAGGTGGCGCTGTACCGCCTCGTCGAATCCTGGGGGATCACGGCCGACTATCTGGCGGGTCATTCGATCGGTGAGATCGCCGCCGCGCATGTGGCGGGGGTGCTGTCGCAGGCCGATGCGTGCGCACTGGTGGCGGCTCGGGCCCGGCTGATGCAGGAGCTGCCTCCGGGCGGGTGCATGGTGGCGATCGAGGCGGCGGAGGACGAGGTCGTCCCCGAGCTGGGCGAGGGGGTGTCGATCGCGGCGGTGAACGGGCCGCGTTCGGTGGTGGTGGCCGGCGAGGAGTCCGCGGTCGAGCGGATCGCCGCGCGGTTCGCCCAGGAGGGCCGCAAGACCCGGCGGCTGACCGTTAGCCACGCCTTCCACTCGCCGCTGATGGAGCCGATGCTGGCCGAGTTCCGGCAGGTCGCGGAGGGGCTTTCGTACGAGGCCCCGCGTATCGCCCTGGGCTCGAACCTGACCGGAGGGCCGGCCTCGGCCGAGGAGGTGTGCTCGCCGGAGTACTGGGTGGAGCATGTGCGCCGCACCGTGCGGTTCGCCGACGGGGTGGAGTGGCTGGCCGGGCAGGGCGTCACCGCCTTCCTGGAGCTGGGCCCCGACGGGGTGCTGAGCGCGATGGCCCAGGAGAGCCTGGCGGACCGGCCGCGGACGGCTCTGCTCCCGGTGCTGCGCAAGGGCCGTGCCGAGGTGCCCGCGCTCGTCTCCGCGCTGGCGCGGTTGCACACCCATGGCGTCGGCGTGGACTGGACCGCCTTCTTCGCCGGATCCGGGGCGCACCGCGTCGACCTGCCCACCTACGCGTTCCAGCGCCGCCGCTTCTGGCCCGAGACCGTCGCCGGGGCGGACGGCGACGGTGTGCTGGACGCGGCGCGGGCCGAGGACACCGAGTTCTGGTCGGCCGTGGAACGGGCCGACCTGGAAACCCTGGGCACGGCCCTCGACCTGGACGACGGTGTGCTCACCGCGATGGTGCCCGCGCTGTCGACCTGGCGCAAACAGCGCCGCGACCGGTCCGCCACCGACAGCTGGCGCTACCGCGTCACCTGGAAACCCGTCACCGGCAACACGTCCAGTGCCCCCGCGCTCTCGGGGCGCTGGCTGGTCGTGGCGCCGCCCGGCGCGGCCGACGACGCGTGGGCGCGCGCAGTCCTCGACGGCCTCGGTGTGCCGACCGTACTGGTCGAGTCCGCGGCCGAGGACCGGGCCACGCTGGCCGAGCTACTGGGTCGAACGGACACCGAGGGCACGGGGTTCTCCGGCGTCCTGGCGGTGCCCGCGCACCACACACCCGGCGACGAGGGCGATCCGGCCACCGCCGCGGCACGGGCCGCCACCGTGGTCCAGGCCTTGGGCGACGCGGGCATCGAGGCCCCGCTGTGGTGCCTCACCCGGGGCGCCGTGTCGATCGGCCGCTCCGAGCCGGTTCTCGATCCGGCGCAGGCCGCGGTGTGGGGACTTGGCCGGGTGGCCGCCCTCGAACACCCGGAGCGCTGGGGCGGACTTGTCGACCTGCCCGCGGACCACGACCCGAAGGCCGTACGCCGACTCGCCGGGGTGCTGGAGCGGACCGGCGGCGAGGACCAAGTGGCGGTGCGCGCGTCTGGCGCCTACGTACGGCGGCTGACCCACATCCCGGCCGAACCGGCCGTGGAATCAGGGGAGTTCACCCCGACCGGCACCGTACTGATCACCGGCGGCACCGGTGCGCTCGGCGGGCACCTCGCCCGCTGGCTGGCCGCCGAGGGCGCCGCGCATCTGGTGCTCCTCAGCCGCCGGGGGCCGAGCGCGCCGGGTACCGACGACCTCGTCCGGGAGCTGACCGAGCTCGGCGCCCGAGTGACCGTCGAGGCCTGCGACGCCGCGGACCGTGACGCCCTGGCCGCCGTGCTGGACCGGATCCCCGCCGACACCCCGCTGACGGCCGTGATCCACACCGCCGGCGTCCTGGACGACGGGGTGGTGGACGCCCTCACCTTGGACCGGTTCACCGCCGTGATGCGGTCGAAGGCGCAGGCCGCCCGCAACCTCGACGAGCTGACCGAGGACCACGACCTCGCCGCGTTCGTCCTGTTCTCCTCGGTCGCGGGCACCATAGGCGCCCCGGGGCAGGGCAACTACGCCGCGGCCAACGCCTATCTGGACGCCCTGGCCCAGCGCCGCCGGGACCGCGGTCTGACCGCCACGTCTCTCGCCTGGGGACCGTGGGCCGAGGCCGGGATGGTGGCCGACGGCGCGGCGCTGGAGGGCCGCGTACGCCGGGGCGGCTATACGCCGATGCCCCCGCGGCTGGCCGTCGCCGCGCTCCGACAGGCCCTCGAACGCGACGAGCGGGTGCTGACCGTCGCCGACATCGACTGGGACCGCTTCCTCGACGCGTTCGCCACGGCGCGGCCCGCGCCCCTGGTGGCCGACCTGCCCGAGGTACGGCGCGCCCGGGAGGCGACGGACACCGGCCGCGGCGGCGCGCCGTCGGACGGGCAGGGGCTGCGCGGCCGGCTGACCGACCTGCCCGAGGCCGAGCGCGGCGCGTACGTACTGGACCTGGTGCGCGGCCGGGTGGCCGCCGTACTCGGACACGGCGACACCACGGCCATCGCCCCCGACCAGGCATTCCGGGATCTGGGCTTCGACTCGCTCACCACGGTCGAGCTGCGCAACGCGCTGTCGGCGGAGACCGGGCTGGCCCTGCCGTCCTCCCTGGTCTACGACTACCCCACGCCGTACGCGCTGGCGGACTTCCTGCTCGCCGAAGTGCTCGGCGCGGCGGCGGACACCGCCCTGGCCCCGACGGCTGCGGCGGCGCTCTCCGCGGCCGACGACCCGATCGCCATCGTCGGCGTCAGCTGCCGGTTCCCCGGCGGCGTGGCGTCGCCCGAGGACCTGTGGCGGCTGCTCGCCGACGGTGGCGACGGCATCACACCGTTCCCCACCGACCGGGGATGGGACCTCGACGCGCTCGCGGGCGGCGCCTCCGCCACACGGGAGGGCGGTTTCCTGCCCGGCGCGGGCGACTTCGACGCCGCGTTCTTCGGGATCTCCCCGCGCGAGGCCCTGGCCATGGACCCCCAGCAGCGGCTGCTGCTGGAAACCTCCTGGGAGGCGCTGGAGCGGGCCGGGATCGACCCCGCCACCCTCCGGGGCAGCGACACAGGCGTGTTCGTGGGCACCAACGGGCAGGACTACGCGGGTGTGCTGCGCAAGGCAACCGCCGATGTGCGTGGCCACGTGGCCACCGGCAACACGGCCAGCGTCATGTCCGGCCGGCTGTCGTACACCCTGGGGCTCGAAGGCCCGGCGGTCACGGTCGACACCGCCTGCTCGTCCTCGCTGGTGTCGCTGCACTGGGCGGCCCAGGCGCTGCGGCGCGGTGAGTGCTCGCTCGTCCTGGCCGGTGGCGTGTCGGTGATGTCGAGCCCGGACTCGTTCACCGAGTTCAGCGTGCAGGGCGGACTGGCCCCGGACGGCCGGTGCAAGGCGTTCGCCGACGCCGCCGACGGCACCGCCTGGTCCGAGGGCGTCGGGGTGCTGGTCCTGGAGCGGCTGTCGGACGCCGTACGCAACGGGCACGAGGTCTGGGGCGTGGTGCGCGGCACCGCGGTCAACCAGGACGGCGCGTCCAACGGGCTGACGGCGCCCAATGGTCCCGCGCAGCAGCGGGTGATCCGGCAGGCCCTCTCCGACGCGCGGCTGACGCCGGCCGACGTCGACGCGGTCGAGGCGCACGGCACCGGCACCACTCTGGGCGACCCCATCGAGGCGCACGCCCTGCTCGCCACCTACGGCCGGGAGCGCCCGGAACCGCTGCTGCTGGGCACCGTGAAGTCCAACATCGGCCACACCCAGGCCGCGGCCGGGGTGGCGGGTGTCATCAAGATGGTCATGGCGATGCGACACGGTGTGCTGCCCAGGACCCTGCATGTGGACATGCCGTCCTCGCATGTGGACTGGGCATCGGGCGCGGTGTCGCTGCTGCGCGAGGCCACGCCGTGGCCGCGGACGGGCCGGCCGTGGCGGGCCGGTGTGTCGGCCTTCGGCGTCAGTGGCACCAACGCCCATGTGATCGTCGAACAGGCGCCGACGGCCGAACCTTCCGAGCCGTACGAGCCCGAACAGATCCCGGCCGTGGTGCCATGGGTGGTCTCGGGCCGCGGCCCCGAGGGCTTGAGCGCGCAGCTCGACGGGCTCACCTCTTTCATTGAAAGGAGCGATCCGTCGCCGTCCCCCGTGGCCGTGGGGTACACACTGGCCACCGGCCGCCCGGCGTTCGACCACCGCGCGGTGCTGCTGGCCACCGGCGACGGAGTCACGGAAGCGGCCCGCGGGGTGATACGCGCACCCGGCGGCAGGACGGCGTTCCTCTTCTCGGGCCAGGGCAGCCAGCGGCCCGGTATGGGACGGCAGCTCTACGACCGCTACCCGGCCTTCGCCGAGGCGCTGGACGACGTACTGGCCCATCTGGACGTGGAGCTGGACCGCCCGCTGCGGGAGGTGTTCTTCGCCGACGCCGGGACGGCCGGGGCCGAGCTGCTGGACCGTACGGGATACACCCAGCCGGCCCTGTTCGCCGTCGAAGTGGCCCTGTTCCGGCTGCTGGAGTCGTGGGGGGTACGGCCGGACCTGCTGGCCGGACACTCCATCGGGGAATTGGCGGCGGCCCACGTCGCCGGGGTGTTCTCGCTCGCCGACGCGTGCCGGCTGGTGGCGGCGCGGGCGCGGCTGATGGAGGCGCTGCCGTCCGGTGGCGCGATGGTCTCGCTGGAGGCCGCCGAGGACGAGGTCGCTCCGCTGCTGGCCGGACACGGCGAGCTGGTGTCCATCGCGGCGGTCAACGGCCCCACCGCGACAGTGATCGCCGGTGACGAGGAGGCGGTGGCGCGGATCGCCGCGCGGCTGGAGTCCCGCGGGCGCAGGACCAGGCGGCTGCGGGTCTCGCACGCCTTCCACTCGCCGCTGATGGAGCCGATGCTCGACCCGTTCGCCACGGTGGCCGGACACCTGGCGTACCAGGAGCCGCGGATCCCCGTCGTCTCCACCCTGACCGGCCGCCTCGCCACGGCCGAGGAGCTGTGCTCACCCGCGTACTGGGTGCGCCAGGTGCGGGAGACCGTACGGTTCGCCGACGGCGTACGCACCCTGCGGGACGCGGGCGCGACCGCCTTCGTCGAGCTGGGCCCGGACCGGGTGCTGGCCGCGATGACCCGGCACACGCTGGCCGACGAGCGGCCCGAACCGC
The DNA here is from genome assembly GCF_044334165.1 of Streptomyces sp. NPDC020845. Lineage (NCBI taxonomy): Bacteria > Bacillati > Actinomycetota > Actinomycetes > Kitasatosporales > Streptomycetaceae > Streptomyces > Streptomyces sp. NPDC020845. The sequence goes on from NZ_JBIRSJ010000001.1 coordinate 513,739, forward strand.
TGGTGACCCCGCTGCTGCGCGCGGACCGCGACGAGGAGACCGAGATCACGGCGGCGCTGGGCGCGCTGCATGTGCACGGGGTGCCGGTGGACTGGTCGGCGTACTTCGGCGGCACCGGCGCGCACCTGACCACCCTGCCGACGTACGCCTTCCAGCGCGAGCGCTTCTGGCCCGAGTTGGAGCCGGGCGCGGCGGAGAACGCGGCGGCCGATCCGGTGGACGCGGAGTTCTGGTCGGCCGTGGAACGGGAGGACCTGGAGTCGCTGGCGTCCACGCTGGAGGTGGACGGCGACTCGCTGACCGCGGTGGTGCCCGCGCTGTCGTCCTGGCGCCGGTCCCGCCACGATGAGTCCGTCGTGGACGGCTGGCGCTACGAGGCGAGCTGGACACCGCTGACCGGCCCGGCCTTCGCCGGAACGCCGACCGGCGCCCTGGAAGGCACCTGGCTGCTGATCGTCCCCGCCCCCGACGAGGCCAGGGTGGTCGACGAAGAGTGGTTGGCGGCCGTCGCCGAGGCGTTGGGTCAGGGGGAATCGGGCACCGTACGCATCGAAGTGGCGGACGCAGACCGGGCCGCCCTGACCGCACGGCTGGGAGAAGTGTGCGTCGGCGACGGCCCGTTCGCGGGTGTGCTGTCCCTGCTCGCCCTCGGGCGGACCGGGCCCGAGTCCACCGCGCTGACCTGCGCCTTGATCCAGGCATTGGGCGACGCGGACATCGAGGCACCGCTGTGGTGTGCCACCGTGGGCGCGGTCCGCGTGGGCCGCGGCGACGGCCCGGCGGATCCGGGGCAGGCCGCGGTGTGGGGCCTGGGCCGGGTGGCCGCGCTGGAACACCCGGAGCGCTGGGGCGGCCTCGTCGACCTGCCCGGCTCTCTCGACCAGCGGGCCCGTGCCCGGCTCACGGCCGTACTGGCAGGCGGCGCGGGCGACCCCGCGGAGGACCAGCTCGCGGTACGCGTCGGCGGGGTGTTCGGCCGACGTCTGGTGCGGGCCGCGGCGCCCGCCCCCGACGGGCGGTGGCGGCCACGGGGCACCGTCTGGGTCACCGGTGGCACGGGCGCCACGGCCGGACAGCTCGCCCGGTGGCTGGCCGCGGAGGGGGCCGAGCATCTGGTGCTGACCGGTCCGCCGGACCCCGACGCGCCCGACATCGCAGAACTGGCCGCCGAACTCGCCGAGTCGGGCGTCCGGGTGACCGCGCGGGCGTGTGAACCGGCCGACCGCGACGCCCTGGCGGCGCTGCTCGACGAGTTGCCGCCGGACGCGGTCGTGCACGCCGGACAGCCCGACCTGTCGCCCGTCGCGCCCGGCGCCACGGACCGTATCGACGCGTTCGGGCCCGCCCCGCTCGCGGCGGCGGTGGCGGACCGGATCGCGGCGGCGGCACACCTCGACGAACTGCTGGGCGACCGGCCCCTGGACGCTTTCGTGCTGCTCACCTCGGTCGCGGGGGTCTGGGGCGTGGCGGGGCGGGCCGCCGACGCGGCCGTGGACGCCGCGCTCGAAGCGCTGGCCCGCCGGCGCCGGGCGCGCGGGGCCCCGGCCACCTCGGTGGCCTGGAGCGCCTGGGCCACGTCACCCACCGACACCCCCGACGGGATGGCGGCACATCTGCGGCTCAGCGGACTGCCCGCCCTGCCGCCTCGGCTGGCGGTGACCGCGCTGGGCCGGGCGGTGGACGGCGAGCTGGACGCGGTGACGATCGCGGACGTGGCCTGGGACCGGTTCGCCCCGGCGTTCACCGCCGTACGTCCGAGCGCGCTGTTCGCCGCGCTGCCCGAGGCCCGTACGGCGCCGGCAGCCGCGGCGGCCGGGCGGGACACCGACGTTGCCGGCGCCACGGGCACGGCGGCCGAGCTGCGGACCCGGCTGCTGGGTCTGCCCGGCGTCCAGCGCTCCCACGTCCTGCTGGACTTGGTGCGCGGCGAGGTCGCCGAGGTGCTGGGCCATGGGGGCGCCGAGGCGATCGAGGCCGACCGGGCCTTCTCGGACCTCGGATTCGACTCGCTGACCGCGGTGGACCTGCGCAACCAGCTGACCCGGGCCACCGGTCTGCCCCTGCCCACCACCCTCGCCTTCGACCACCCGACCCCGGTGGCGCTCGCCGACCACCTGTACGCCGAACTGCTCGGGCAGGACGACGCCGACGACACGGCGGCGCTGCCCGCCCGCACCGCCGACGACCCGATCGTGATCGTCGGCATGAGCTGCCGCTACCCCGGCGGTGTGCGCTCGCCCGAAGACCTGTGGCAGCTGGTCGTGGACGAGGCCGACGCCATCGGACAGCTGCCCACCGACCGCGGCTGGGACCTGGACACGCTGAGCGGCGGCGCCCGGGACGGCCGCGGGCGCAGCACGGCCCAGTCGGGCGGGTTCCTCTACGACGCCGCCGACTTCGACCCGGGCTTCTTCGGAATCGCGCCGCGCGAGGCCATGGTGATGGACCCGCAGCAGCGGCTGGTGCTGGAGGCAGCGTGGGAGGCGCTGGAGCGGGCCGGTGTCGACCCGCATACGCTGCGCGGTGGCGATACGGGCGTCTTCGTCGGCGCCACCAGCGGCGACTATCGCCCGCCCGCCGACCAGCGTGGCCACGCCCAGACCGCGCAGGCGGCCAGCCTGATCTCCGGCCGCCTCTCCTACAGCTTCGGCCTGGAGGGCCCGGCGGTGACCGTGGACACCGCCTGCTCCTCGTCGCTGGTGGCGCTGCATCTGGCCGCCCAGGCGCTGCGCTCGGGCGAGTGCTCGCTGGCGCTGGCCGGTGGTGTGACGGTGATGTCCACGCCCGTGGGTTTCGTGGAGTTCAGCGACATGGGCGCCCTGTCCCCGGACGGCCGGTGCAAGGCGTTCGCCGAGGCCGCGGACGGCACCGGCTGGTCCGAGGGCGTCGGTATGCTCGTGGTGGAGCGGATGTCCGACGCCCGGCGCAACGGCCACCGCGTCCTGGCGGTCCTGCGCGGCTCGGCGGTCAACCAGGACGGCGCCTCGAACGGGCTGACCGCCCCCAACGGCCCCTCGCAGCGCCGGGTCATCCGCCGCGCCCTCGCGAACGCCGGACTGTCCCCCGCGGACGTGGACGTGGTCGAGGCCCATGGCACCGGCACCACGCTCGGCGACCCGATCGAGGCCCAGGCGCTGCTGGCCACCTACGGCCAGGACCGCGACCCCGACCAGCCCTTGCTGCTCGGCTCGGTCAAGTCCAACATCGGGCATACGCAGTCGGCGGCGGGCGTCGCGGGCGTGATCAAGACGGTCATGGCGATGCGCCACGGCGTGGTGCCCAGGACCCTCCATCTGGACGCCCCCAGCTCGCATGTGGACTGGTCCGCGGGCGCCGTGGAGCTGGCCGCCGAGGCCACCGCGTGGCCGGGGACCGGGCGGCCGCGCCGGGCCGGGATCTCCTCGTTCGGCGCCAGTGGCACCAATGCCCACGCGATCATCGAGCAGGCGCCCGACGACGAGCCCGCCCGCACCCCGGCCGCGCCGCGGCGTGACGGCGCGGCGTGGCCCGTCGCCCTGTCGGCCCGTACCCCCCAGGCGCTGCGCGACCAGGCCCGGCTGATGCTCCACCATGTCACCGCGGACCCGGATCTCGGCCTCGCCGACCTGGCATTCTCGCTGGCCGCCACCCGGTCGGCCTTCGAGGAGCGGGCCGCGGTGCTGAGCGCGGACCGCGACGAGTTGATCGAGGGCTTGGCGGCGGTGGCGGACGGACGCCCGTCCCCACGGGTGATCGAGGACACCGCGGCCGGTGGCCGGACCGCCTTCCTCTTCTCGGGCCAGGGCAGTCAGCGGGCCGGGATGGGCCGGGAGCTGTACGAGACCTTCCCGGTGTTCGCCGAGGCGTTCGACGCGGTGTGCGCGCATCTGGACGCCCACCTCGACCGGCCGCTGTCCGAGGTGGTGTTCGCGGAGCCCGGTTCGGCCGAGGCTGAGGCGCTGGACGAGACACGGTGGACCCAGCCCGCGCTGTTCGCGGTGGAGGTGGCGCTGTTCCGGCTGCTGGAGTCCTGGGGGATCGTCCCGGACTATCTGGCGGGGCATTCGATCGGCGAGATCGCGGCCGCCCATGTGGCGGGGGTGTTCTCGCTGCCGGACGCGTGTGCCCTGGTGGCCGCGCGCGGCCGGCTGATGCAGGAGCTGCCGCCCGGGGGAGCGATGGTGGCGTTGCAGGCCACCGAGGAGGAGGTGGCTCCCCATCTGGGCGAGCGGGTCTCGGTCGCGGCCGTGAACGGTCCGCGGTCGGTGGTCGTGGCGGGAGACGAGGCCGCCGTACTGGATGTGGCGGCCCGGTTCGAGGAGCAGGGCCGCAAGACCAGGCGGCTGACGGTCAGCCATGCCTTCCACTCCGCGCTGATGGAGCCGGTGCTGGCGAAGTTCGGGCGGGTCGTACACGGCCTGTCGTTCGAGGCGCCACGGATCGCGCTGGTGTCCAATCTGACGGGCGACGTGGCGTCGGCCGAGCGGGTGTGCGCGCCGGAGTACTGGGTGGAACACATCCGCCGTACGGTGCGGTTCGCCGACGGCGTCAGCCGGCTCGCCGCCGAGGGCGTCACCACCTTCCTGGAGGTGGGGCCCGACGCCGTACTGACCGCCATGGCGCAGGAAACCCTCGGCGAACGGTCGTCCGAAGCCCTGCTCGTCCCCGCGCTGCGCAGGACGCGTGGCGAGGAGGCCACCCTGGTGGCTGCCGTGGCCCGGCTGCACACCCACGGCGTGGGCGTCGACTGGGCGGGCTTCTTCGCCTCCTCCGGCGCCCGACCGGTCGACCTGCCCACCTACCCCTTCCAGCACCAGCGCTTCTGGCCCGAGAACCCCGAGGACGCCGTCGGTCAGGAAGCCACGGCCCCCGATACGGCGGACGCGGACTTCTGGGCCACCGTGGAACGGGCCGACCAGGCGGACATCGCCTCGCTGGCGACGACGCTCGACGTCGACGACGAGGCGTTGACGATGGTCCTGCCCGCGCTCTCGTCCTGGCGCCGCCGACGCCACGAGCAGTCGGTGGTCGACAGCTGGCGCTACCGGATCGGCTGGAAGCCGCTCACCGGCCCGGCCCCGGCCACCCCCTCGGGGACCTGGCTCGCCGTGGTCCCGGCCGGACACGCCGAGGACCCCTGGGTGAACGCGGTGGTCGAGGCGCTGGGCACCGACATGGTACGGCTGGAGGTCACTGGACCGGACCGCGCGGCGCTGGCCGAGCGGCTGCGGGCACGGATGGCCGAGGGGCCCCGGCCCGTCGGTGTGGTGTCGCTGCTGGCCGTGGCCGACACCACGGGGCCGGTCGTCCCGCCGGGACTCGCGCTGACCGCCGTGCTGGTGCAGGCCCTGGGCGACGCCGAGGTCGAGGCCCCGCTGTGGTGTGTCACCCGGGGCGCGGTGTCGGTCGGCCGTACGGAGCGGGTGGCCGACCCGCGGCAGGCCGCGGTGTGGGGGCTCGGCCGGGTGGCCGCGCTCGAACACCCGCAGCGCTGGGGCGGGTTGGTCGATCTGCCCGAGGAGCTGGACGGGCGGATCGCCGCTCGGTTCGCCGCGGTGCTGGGCAAGACCGGCGGCACGGAGCCGGCCGAGGACCAGGTCGCGGTGCGCGCGTCGGGCGTGTTCGGCCGCCGACTGCGACGGCCGGTCGGCGCCCTGCCGGAGGACGGCTGGCGGCCCTCGGGCACGGTGCTGGTCACCGGCGGCACCGGGACACTGGGCGGCCATGTCGCCCGGTGGCTGGCCCGCAGTGGCGCCGAGCACATCCTGCTGGCCAGCCGCAGCGGCCCCGAGGCCGAAGGGGCCGAGGAGCTGCGGTCCGAGCTGGCCGGGACGGGAGTTCGGGTGTCCATCGTGGCCTGCGACGTGGCGGACCGCCGACAGGTGGCGGACCTGCTGGCGGACATCCCCGGCGACTGCCCGCTGACCGCCGTGGTGCACGCGGCGGGGGTGCTGGACGACGGGGTCCTCGACGGTCTGTCGCCCCAGCGGTTCGAGACGGTGTTCCGGTCCAAGGTGGAGTCGGCGACCGTCCTGGACGAGCTGACGCGGGACCTGGACCTGACGGCCTTCGTGCTGTTCTCCTCCGCGTCCGGGGCCGTGGGCAACGCCGGCCAGGCCAACTACGCCGCCGCCAACGCGGTGCTGGACGCGCTGGCCGAGCGCCGCCGGGACCAGGGCCTGCCCGCCACCTCCGTGGCCTGGGGCGCCTGGGCCGGTGGCGGCATGGCGGCGAGCGCCCGCGCCGAGGAGACGTCACACCGCACCGGCGTGGCCGCGATGGCCCCGGAGGCGGCGCTGTCGGCCATGCGCAGCGCGGTGGGCTCCGCTGAACCCACCTCCGTGGTCGCCGATATCGACCAGGCCCGGTTCATCCACGCCTTCACCACCCTGCGGCCCAGCCCGCTGCTGCGGGAGCTGCCCCGGTACGCCGAGCTGACCGGGGGCGCCACCGTCTCCCCGCACGACCAGGCGTCGGCCGCGGCCGAGCTGCGGGAGCGGGTGCTCGGGCGGGCGGCGGCGGAGCGGCCCCGAGTGGTGCTGGACCTGGTCCGCGCCCAGGTCGCCGGGGTGCTGGGGTATGCGGGGCCCGAGGCCGTCGGCGCCGACCGGGCGTTCAAGGACCTCGGCTTCGACTCGCTGGCCGCGATCGAGCTGCGCAACCAGCTCACCGCGACCACCGGGCTGAGCCTGCCCGCCACGCTCGTCTTCGACCACCCCACGCCCATCGCCCTCGCAGAGCATGTGCTGCGGGAGCTCGTACCCGAAACGGCCGGTGGTTCGCCCGCCGACGAGCGGGAGAACGAGATCCGGGCGCTGCTGACCTCCGTACCCCTCGCCCGGCTGCGGGAGGTCGGGCTGCTGGAGCCCCTGCTCCAGCTGGCGGGCCATCCGGCGGCGACGGCGGAGCAGGCGCCGGGGGACTCGATCGACGCGATGGACCTGGACGACCTGGTCAGGGCCGCGCTCGACGGCAACGAGCACTGACCGCAAGCCGGGGGCCTCTCGTATGCCGCCGGGAACCCGGACAGGCCACGGCCACCGGTGTCCCCCGGACACGCCACCGCCGCCGGCGGGCCAGGGACATGGCAAACGGCCCGGACGACGGCTACCAGCGGGGCTGGAGCGCGTCATCCGGGCCGCGGGTCCGATCAGCAGCCGTCCGGGTCAGGAGCCGTGGCGAGACACCCAGGAAGGCAACGGGGCCATCACCCCTCCTCCAGGGTGATGGCCCCGGACGGGCAGAGGTGGGCGGCCTCCCGGGCCGCGTCCTTGGTGGCCGCGCCGGGCTCCGCGAGCACCGTGACGGTGCCGTCATCGTCCTGGTCGAACAGGTCCGGCGCGGCGAGTACACACTGGCCCGCCCCGACACAGCGGTCGGCGTCCGCGTTGATTCGCAACGTATTCACCTCCGTCGGAACTACCAGGTGACCGGCAGTTCATGCAGGCCGAACAGGATCCCTTCGTCCTTGAACGGCAGTTCCTCGGGCGGCACCGCGAGCCGCAGGGTCGGAATCCGCTCGAACAGCGTCCGGTAGGCGATCCCCATTTCGGACCTGACCAGGTGCTGGCCGAGACACTGATGCACGCCGTAGCCGAACGCCACATGGTGGCGCGCGGTTCGGCCGGGATCGAACTGGTCAGCGCGCTCGAAGGCGTTCTCGTCATGGTTGGCCGCCGCGCCCAGGGGCACGATGCCCTCCCCGGCCTTGATCAGCTGACCGCCGATCTCGACGTCCTCGACCGCCACCCGCAACGCCACCCGGTCGGCGACCGACAGATAGCGCAGCGCCTCCTCGACCGCGCGCGGATCCCCGATCCACTCCCGGTTCAGCAGCAGCATGACCACACCGAGGGCGATGTTGTTGGCCGTGGTCTCATGGCCGGCGATCAGCAGCAGCAGCGCGATGCCGGAGACCTCCTGGGCGGTCAGCGTCTCGTTCTTCAGCAATCCGCTGATCAGATCGTTGCCGGGGAACTTGTGCTTGATGGAGATCAGCTTGGTCAGATAGGTGATGAGCTCCTTGGCCGCGCTCTCCCGCTGCTCGTCGGTCGAGGTGAACGTGACCAGGACGCGAGTGCGGGACTCGAAGTACTCATGGTCGGAGTACGGCACCCCCAGCAGCTCACAGATGACCAGGGACGGCACGGGCAGCGCGAACTGGGCCACCAGATCCGCGGAGTTTCCGCCCTCGAGCAGGGCGTCGATGAGCTTGTCCACGATGCGCTGGATGGCCGGCTGCATCTCCTTGATGCGCCGCACCGTGAACTCCGGGATGAGCGCCTTGCGGAACCGGCCGTGTTCCGGCGGGTCGTACGCGACGAACCAGCCGGGCACCTGGTCGGGCGGCGGCACCGTGCCGTTCTTTCCCATGCTGGGGAAGCCCTCGTGCAGCGGGTTGGAGCTGATCCGGGGATCGGTGAGCACACTGCGTACGTCTTCGTGGCGGGTGACGAGCCACACCGTGCTGCCGTTGGGCAGTGAGGACTTGACCAGCCCCTCCTGCGAGCGCAGCCCGGCGTACTCCGCCGGCGGGGAGAGACGGCCTGGCTGCCGCCTCGGAAACTCGATCGGAATTGCGTCAGCGGTTGCCATCTTCACGCTTCCCACGTAGGTGGTGTTCGGACAAGGAGAGTCGGCCGGTCGTCACTTCAGCGCTTCGCTACTTCAGCGCGGGGGAACCGAGGATCAGATCGGCCGCGGTGTTCAAACCGCCGGCCTCCCGCTGCACCTGGGCGAAGTGGCGGGCCCGCTCGTGGAACGAGGCCTCGTTCAGCACCCGCGTCAGCTTGTCGACCACATCGTCGACGTCGAAGGTCTGCGGCCGGTCCAGCGTCAGACTGACCCCGCTGTCCGCGCCGCGGACGGCCTGGTCGTAGCAGTCGATCCACAGCGGCCGGACCACCAGCGGTTTGCCGAAGTAGATGCCCTCGTGGAAGCCGTTGCCCCCGCCGTGGGTGAAGAACACCTTGACGTTCGGGTGGGCCAGCACATCGAGCTGGGACGGCACCCAGCTCTCGATCCGCAGATTGCCCGGCAGTTCGCCGTCCGGCGGCAGAAACTGCTGCTGGTCCTTGGGCAGCTTCCACAGCACATCGTGGCGCCCCTCAAGCCGGCGGACCACCTCCACCAGGGAGCGCACCTGGTCGGCGGTCAGCCGGGTGACCGTACCGAAGCCCATGTAGACCACCGAGTCCCGGGCGTCGAGCCACCGGGACAGTCCGCCGTCGTCCGGCGCCTCGGGCAGTGGCGGCACGATAGCGCCCAGCAGGCGCATGTTGTCGGGGAACGGGAACGGATACTCCAGGCCGGTGACCGAGAAGCACAGGATCTGTTCGGCCAGGTCGGTCCGCGCGGTCATCTTGGCCGCCTCGGGGGCGATGCCGAGGTCCTTGCGCACCTGGTTGAAGGCGCCGAGCGTCTTGAGCATGCTCGGCTTGAAGAACATCGCCACCTTGCGGATTTTGAACCAGCGATTGGCCATCCGCTGTGCGAAGGACATGTGGAGCGACAGACCGGAGTGTGCCGAGGGGAAGTTGGAGCGCAGGCTGGTCATGAAGAGGTTGCTGGGCAGGAAGGGAACGCTCAGCATGAACGGAATCTTCCTGGTGATGGCCACCTCGACACCGAAGAACGACACGCTGTCGATGATCATCAGCGCGGGCTTGACCTCATCCACCACCGCGTCCAGAGCGCGGTACTTGGGGACCCGCAGCTGCGGTTTGAAGGTGTGCTCCACGAGCGCGCGGTGGGCCTTCCACCGCGACGGCTGAGTGACACGCCGATACGTCTCGTCGTCCCAGGTGGGGGAGGAGAACTCGGGCACCACCTCGCCCAGGGAGGCAAAGCGCACCGGGCTGTCCTCGTTGATGCCCTCGATGTCCGCACGCCGCTTCTCGTCGGTGGCGAACCACAGATCCGGCACCCCCCGCCGCGACAACTCGGTGGCGATGGTGAACAGCGAGTTGAACAACCCGCTCTCCGGTGAACTCACAAACAGGATCGGCCGTCGGGACGAGGTCACGATCAACACCTCCGCGGGTGCGGGCTGGATGACGGGAGGCATGCCGAGCGCGCTCGCGCGTTGCGGCGCGCGAACAAGGCGATCGGTACTCGATCGGCAGCCAGACTTCTTTGCTACCGGCACACGGTCAAAGAAATCCCCAGTAGTTGGCCGACACCGGGGCGCTGAGCTGCTGGCTGACGCGCGCTGCGGCAATGACTAGGGGATTGCCAGTGGCTCGTCGCTTTCACTTCGAAACCAGGGACGCCGATTGGTTCGACGGCGCGCACTGGGAAACCGCGCACGCGGCGCTGCGCCCGTGAGCGATGTCCACGGATCCATGCCGAACTACGGAGTTGATCATGGCTACGCCCAGCGACAAGGTCGTCGAAGCGCTCCGAGCCTCCATGAAGGAGACCGAGCGGCTGCGTCGGCAGAACCAGACGCTCGTTGCCGCGGCAACGGAGCCGATCGCGATCGTGGCAATGAGCTGCCGGTTCCCGGGCGGGGTGGGTTCCCCGGAGGAGCTGTGGGAACTGGTCGCCGACGGCCGCGAGGCGATCTCCGGTTTCCCCGTCGACCGCGGCTGGGACCTGGACGCGCTGGACGCGGGTGACGGCCGTCCGGGCGCCAGCGCCACCCTGGAGGGCGGTTTCCTCGACGGTGTCGCCGACTTCGACCCCGGCTTCTTCGGGATCTCGCCACGCGAGGCGCTGTCCATGGATCCGCAGCAGCGGCTGCTGCTGGAAACCTCCTGGGAGGCGGTGGAGCGCGCCGGGATCGACCCGATGCGGCTGAAGGGCTCCCGCACCGGGGTCTTCGTCGGCATGAGCGGCCAGGACTACTCGTATCTGACCGTGAACTCCCTGACCGACCTGGAAGGCAACGTCGGCACCGGCATGGGCGCCGGCGCCGCCTCCGGACGGCTCTCCTACACGCTCGGCCTCGAAGGCCCCGCCGTCACGGTGGACACCGCCTGCTCCTCCTCGCTGGTGGCCCTGCACCTCGCCACCCAGGCGCTGCGGTCGGGGGAGTGCTCGCTGGCGCTGGTCGGCGGTGTGACCGTGATGTCCACTCCGGGCTCGTTCATCGAGTTCAGCCGCCAGGGCGGGCTGGCCGCCGACGGCCGGTGCAAGTCGTTCGCCGAGGCGGCGGACGGTACGGGCTGGGCCGAGGGCGTCGGCGTACTGGTGGTGGAGCGGCTGACGGACGCCCGCCGCAACGGACATCAGGTGCTCGCCCTGGTACGGGGCTCGGCGATCAACCAGGACGGTGCGTCCAACGGCTTCACCGCGCCGAACGGTCCGTCGCAGCAGCGGGTGATCCGGCAGGCGCTGGAGAACGCGGGGCTGTCCACCGCGGATGTGGACGCGGTGGAGGCACACGGCACGGGCACGAAGCTGGGCGATCCCATCGAGGCGCAGGCGCTGCTGGCCACCTACGGCCAGGAGCGCGAACAGCCCCTGTGGCTGGGGTCGGTGAAGTCGAACATCGGGCATACGCAGGCGGCGGCGGGTGTGGCCGGTGTCATCAAGATGGTCATGGCGATGCGGCACGGGGTGCTCCCGGCCACTTTGCATGTGGCGGCCCCCTCTTCGCATGTGGACTGGTCGGCCGGCGCCGTCGAGTTGCTGACCGAGGCGGTGGCCTGGCCGGACGGGGAGCGCCCACGCCGCGCCGGGATCTCCTCGTTCGGGGTCAGCGGCACCAACGCGCACACCATCCTGGAGCAGGCCCCACCGGTCGAGTCCGAGCCCGAGATCGCATCCGCCGGGTGCCCCGCCGTGGTGCCGTGGGTGCTGTCCGGCAGAACCGAACCCGCGCTGCGCGCCCAGGCGGCCCGCCTCGTGTCCTTCCTCGACGGCGGCACGTCCAGCGCGCCGCGGACGGACGCGCTGGACGTGGCGCTGTCGCTGGCCACCACCCGGTCGGGCTTCGAGCACCGGCTGGCGGTGCTGGCCGAGGACGCTGCGGGCCTCCGTTCGTCGCTGAGCTCCTGGCTCTCCGGGCGGCCCACGGCGGGTGCGCTCCAGGGGGTGGCCCGGCCGGACGGCGGGCTCGGGGTGCTTTTCTCCGGCCAGGGTGCCCAACGGCCCGGCATGGGAGGGGAGTTGTACGCACGCTTCCCGGTGTTCGCCGAGGCGTTCGACGCGGTGTGCGAGCACCTGGACGAGCGGTTGGAGCGCCCGTTGCGGGAGGTGGTGTTCGCCGAGCCCGGGTCGCCGGAGGCGGCGCTGCTGGACGAGACGGGGTGGACGCAGCCCGCGCTGTTCGCCATCGAGGTGGCGCTGTTCCGGCTGGTCGAGACGTGGGGTGTCCGGCCGGACACTCTGGCGGGTCATTCGATCGGTGAGATCGCGGCGGCGCATGTGGCCGGGGTGTTCTCGCTGGCGGACGCGTGTGCGCTGGTGGCGGCGCGGGCCCGGCTGATGCAGGAGTTGCCGTCGGGTGGGGCGATGGTGTCGCTCCAGGCAGCCGAGGACGAGGTCGTCCCGTATCTGGGTGAGCGGGTGTCGATCGCCGCGCTCAACGGACCGCGCTCGGTGGTGATCGCCGGAGATGAGACCGCGGTGCTGGAGATCGTGGCCCGGTTCGAGGAGCGGGGCCGCAAGACCCGCCGCCTGCGGGTGTCGCATGCGTTCCATTCGCCGTTGATGGACCCGATGCTGGCCGACTACGACGAGGTCGCGCGTGGGATCTCGTACGAGGCGCCACAGATCCCGTTCGTATCGAACGTGACCGGTGAGCCGGCCACGGCCGAGCTGGTGTGTTCCCCCGAGTACTGGGTGCGGCACGTCCGGGAGCCGGTGCGGTTCGCCGACGCGGTGAGGGTGATGAGCGCGGCCGGTGCGTCCGCCTTCCTCGAGGTCGGCCCCGACGGCGTGCTGTCCGCCATGGCCCAGGAGACACTGGGTGACCAGCCCACCGCCCCGGTCCTCGTCCCCGCGCTCCGCAAGGGCCGGACCGAAGAGGAGGCTCTCACCGAGGCGGTGGCCCGGCTGCACATCGCCGGGGCTCGTCTGGACTGGACGGCGTTCTTCGCCGGGTCCGGGGCGCGGCGCGTGGATCTGCCGACCTACGCGTTTCAGCACCAGCGGTACTGGCCCGAGGCCGCCGTGGCAGCACCGGGCGGTGCGGCGGATCCGGTGGACGCGGAGTTCTGGGCCGCGGTGGAGCGGGAAGACCTCGGCGCGTTGGCCGCCGACCTGGATGTCGACCTGGATGTCGACGGCGCGGCGCTGGAATCCCTGGTACCGGCGTTGTCGTCGTGGCGTCGGCAGCGGCGGGAGCGGTCGGTCGTGGACGGGTGGCGACACCGCGTCACCTGGAAGCCATTGACCGGTGTGCCCGAGGGCGTGGTGTCGGGCACCTGGCTGGCCGTGGTGCCGGAGGGGCTGGCGGAGGACCCGTGGGTGTGCTCGGTGGTCGCCGCGCTGGGTGCCGTGGTGATGCCGCTGGAGGTCGGTGACACGGACCGTACGGCCCTGGCGGCACGGTTGCGCGAGGTCGTGGCGGACGCCGGGGCGCCTGCGGGCGTGGTGTCGCTGCTGGCGCTGCTGGAGTCGGCGACGGCGGAGCGTCCGGCCGTACCCGCGGGCGTTGCGCTGACGACGTCGCTGCTGCAGGCGCTGGGCGACGCGGGCGTTGACGCGCCGGTGTGGGCGGTCACCCGGGGTGCGGTGTCGGTGGGGCGTTCGGAGCGGGTGACGAATGCGGTCCAGGCCGCGGTGTGGGGCCTTGGGCGCGTGGCGGCGTTGGAGTACCCACAGCGCTGGGGCGGTCTGGTCGATCTGCCGGAGGCCATGGACGGCCGGGTGGCATCGCGGTTCGCCGCGGTGCTGGCCGGGTTCGAGGGCGAGGACCAGATCGCGGTCCGGAGGTCCGGAGTGTTCGGCCGCCGACTTGTCGCGGCGGCGGCCGGGACCGGGGCGGGGGCCTGGGAGCCATCGGGCACGGTGCTGGTGACCGGTGGTACGGGGGTGTTGGGCGGCTATGTCGCCCGCTGGCTGGCGCGCAGTGGCGCCGAACACCTGGTGCTGGTCAGTCGAAGCGGCGAAAGAGCTCCGGGCGCCGGTGAGTTGCGGTCCGAGCTGGTGGCCCTGGGCGCGCGGGTCTCGGTGGTGGCGTGCGATGTCGCCGACCGGGACGAGATGGCGGCCGTGCTGGCCGCCGTTCCCGACGACTGCCCGCTGACAGGTGTGGTGCATGCGGCGGGTGTGCTGGACGACGGGGTGTTGGAAGGGCTGACGCCGGAGCGGTTCGAGGCGGTGTTCCGGTCCAAGGTGCGCTCCGCCCTCGTCCTGGACGAGCTGACCCGGGACGTGGATCTCGCGGTGTTCGCACTGTTCTCGTCGGCGGCGGGCGCGCTGGGCAACCCGGGACAGGGGAACTACGCCGCCGCGAACGCGGTGCTGGACGCGCTGGCGGAGCGGCGCCGCGCTCAGGGCCTCCCCGCCACCTCCGTGGCCTGGGGCGCCTGGGCCGGTGGCGGCATGGCGGGCGACGGGCGGGGCGACGCCCTTACGCGGCGTACCGGCACCTCGGCCCTGGAACCCGAGATGGCGATCTCCGCGCTGAGCCGGGCCGTTGTCGGGCAGGACGCGGTGGTCGTCATCGCCGACATCCAGCGACCCGAGTTTCTGCGCGTGTTCGCCGGCGTACGTCCCAGCCCGGTCCTGTCGGACCTGCCCGGCTATCGCGAACTGACCGAGGCGGGAACCGCCGGCAGCCGGGAGACCGCACAGGCCGCGTCCGCCCTCGTGGAGCGGCTGTCCGGGCTGGCGGCGGCGGATCGCCCCGCAGCCGTACTGGACCTGGTCCGTGGCGAGGTCGCCGCGGTGCTCAGGTACTCCGGCGTGGCGGCGATCGAGCCCGACCGGGCGTTCAAGGATCTGGGCTTCGACTCGCTGACCGCGATCGAGCTGCGCAATCAGCTCGCCACCGTGACCGGGCTCAGCCTGCCCGCCACCCTGGTGTTCGACCACCCCACCCCCACCGTCCTCGCGGACTTCCTGGTGGCCGAGTTGACGGGAGACCGCGACGACAGGCCAGGCCCGACGGTCGTCGCGGCCGACGTAGCCGACGACCCGGTCGTGATCGTCGGGATGAGCTGCCGCTTCCCGGGCGATGTGCGCTCCCCCGAGGATCTGTGGCGACTGGTCGCCGAGGGACGGGACGCGATTTCCGGCTTCCCGACCGATCGCGGCTGGGACCTCGACGGACTCTCCGGCGGCGGTTCCGGGAGCAGCGACACCGCCAAGGGAGGCTTCCTCTACGACGCGGCCGGGTTCGACGCCGACTTCTTCGGGATCTCCCCGCGTGAGGCGATGGCCATGGATCCCCAGCAGCGACTGCTGCTGGAGTCCGCGTGGGAGGCGTTCGAGCGCACCGGAGTCGACCCGGTATCGCTCCGCGGCGGCCAGGTCGGGGTGTTCGTCGGGACGAACGGCCAGGACTACTCGGACCTGGTCAGGACGGCGAACTCCGATACGTCGGGGCACACCGGTACGGGCATCGCGGCGAGCGTGGCGTCCGGCCGGCTCTCCTACACACTCGGCCTCGAAGGCCCCGCGATGACGGTCGACACGGCCTGCTCGGCGTCACTGGTGGCGCTGCACCTGGCGGCGCAGGCGCTGCGGTCGGCGGAGTGCTCGCTCGCCCTGGCGGGCGGTGTGACGGTGATGTCCACCCCCGGCGGGTTCGTGGGCTTCAGCGGGCAGAGCGGACTGGCCCCGGATGGTCGCTGCAAGGCGTTCGCGGATGCGGCGGACGGCACGGGGTGGTCCGAGGGCGTGGGGTTGTTGGTGCTGGAGCGGTTGTCGGACGCCCGGCGCAACGGCCACGACGTGCTGGCGGTGGTGCGTGGTTCGGCGGTGAATCAGGACGGTGCCTCGAATGGTTTGACGGCGCCGAACGGTCCGTCGCAGCAGCGGGTGATCCGTGCCGCGCTGGCGAGCGCCGGTCTCTCCCCGGCGGACGTGGACGCGGTGGAGGCGCACGGCACGGGGACCACGCTGGGCGATCCGATCGAGGCGCAGGCGTTGCTGGCCACCTACGGGCAGGGGCGGGAGCGGCCGCTGTGGCTGGGGTCGGTGAAGTCGAACATCGGTCATACGCAGGCGGCGGCGGGTGTGGCCGGTGTGATCAAGATGGTCATGGCGATGCGGCACGGGATGTTGCCGCGCACACTGCATGTGGATGAGCCGTCGTCTCATGTGGACTGGTCGGCGGGGGCGGTGGAACTGCTCCGGGAGCCGGCCGAGTGGCAGGAGGCCGGCGGGCCGCGCCGGGCGGGTGTCTCGTCGTTCGGGATCAGCGGTACCAACGCGCACATCATTCTCGAGCAGGGCCCGGCGCCCGTGGTGTCCGAGACGGTGCCGATGGTCGCGGGTCCGGTGGACGCGGGGCCGGTGCCGTGGCCGGTGTCGGCGAAGAGCGAAGAGGCGCTGGCGGCGCAGCTGGACCGGCTGCGGGAATGGGCCGATGAGAACCCCGGCCCGGCGCCGTTGGACGTGGGCTACTCGCTGGCCACGGGCCGGTCGCTGTTCGAGCACCGCGCCGTGCTGCTGGCGGACATCGGTGATGACGACGGCCCGGTGGAGATCGCTCGTGGCGGGGCGAGGAGCGGCGTCAAACTCGGGGTGCTGTTCTCCGGCCAGGGCAGCCAACGGGCCGGTATGGGCCGGGAGCTGTACGGTCGGTTCCCGGTGTTCGCCGAAGCCCTCGACGCGGTGTGTGCGCATCTGGACCGGGAGCTGGACCGCCCGCTGCGGGACGTGCTGTTCGCCGAGCCCGGTTCGGCCGACGCGGCGCTGCTGGACGAGACGGGATGGACACAGCCCGCGCTGTTCGCGGTCGAGGTGGCGCTGTTCCGGCTGCTGGAGTCCTGGGGAATCACACCCGACTATCTCGCCGGGCATTCGATCGGCGAGGTCGTGGCCGCGCATGTGGCGGGGGTGTTCTCGCTGGCGGAGGCCTGCACGCTGGTGGCCGCCCGGGCCCGGCTGATGCAGGAGCTGCCGTACGGCGGGGCGATGGTGTCCGTACAGGCGACCGAGGACGAGGTCGTCCCGTATCTGGACGAGCGGGTGTCGATCGCCGCGCTCAACGGACCGCGCTCGGTGGTGATCGCCGGTGAAGAGTCCGAGGTGCTTCAGGCCTCGGCCGACCTCGAGGCCGAGGGCCGCAAGACCAAGCGGCTGGCCGTCAGCCACGCCTTCCACTCCCCTTTGATGGACCCGATGCTGGCGGACTTCCGGCATGTGGTGGCACGTCTGTCGCCCCAGGAGCCGGCCATCCCCGTCGTGTCCAATCTGACCGGCCGCCTCGCCACGGCGGAGGAGCTGCTGTCGCCGGAGTACTGGGTCCGGCACGTACGAGAGTCGGTGCGGTTCGCCGACGGCCTGCGGACGCTGACCGAGGAAGGTGTTTCCGTACTGGTCGAACTGGGCCCGGACGGCGTGCTGTCGGCGATGGCCCAGGAGTCGGTGCCCGAGGACGCCGTGGTGGTCCCGGCGCTGCGCAAGGACCGGGATGAGCGGTCCGCCATGGTGGCGGCGCTGGCCCGGCTGCATGTGACGGGCGTCGGCGTGGAGTGGTCCGCGTTCTTCGCCGGAACCGGTGCGCGCCGGGTCGACCTGCCCACCTACGCCTTCCAGCACGAGCGGTTCTGGCCGTCCGCCTCGGTGAGCGCGGCGGACCTGACCGGTGCGGGACTGGAGCCGGCCGGGCACCCGCTGCTGGGGGCCGCCATGACGGTGGCGGCCTCCGAGGAGCTGGTGCTGACCGGCACACTGTCCCTGTCCACCCACCCCTGGCTGGCGGACTACGTGCTGGGCGGGCAGGTGTGCTTCCCCGGCACCGGCGTCCTGGAACTGGTGGTCCGCGCCGCCGACCAGGCCGGATGCGATCGGGTCGAGGACCTGTCCCTGACCACCCCCCTGGCGCTGCCCGAGCGGGGCGCGGTGCGGGTGCAGCTCTGGGTGGGGAGCCGGGACAACCTCGGACACCGGGAACTGCGGTTCCACTCGTGCCCCGCCGACGGCCCCGGGCAGGAGTGGACCCTGCACGCCACGGGAGTCCTCACGGAAGGCGCGGAGGTCGCCGACTTCGATACGACGGCATGGCCGCCGCACGGGACGACCACGATGGACCTGGACGGCCTGTACGAACACCACGAACGGGCCGGGCTGGACTATGGACCGGCCTTCCGCGGACTGCGGGCGGTCTGGACGCGCGGTGCGGAGGTCTTCGCCGAAGTCGCCGTGCCCGAGGAAGTACGGGACGCGGAAACCTTCGGTGTGCACCCGGCGCTGCTCGACGCCGCACTCCACGCGGCCGTGTTCACGGACGCCGACGGCGACGAGCCGGGCCTGCTGCCGTCCACCTGGAGCGGGGTGTCGCTGCACGCCTCGGGGGCATCGACGCTGCGGGTCAGGCTGACCAGGAGCGGCCCGGACACGGTCGCGCTGACAGCCGTCGATGTGCAGGGCGCACCGGTGATCTCGGTGGGCTCGCTGGCGCTGCGGCCGGCATCGACTCGGGCGGCCGCGACGACGGGCCGCGACGAGCTGAACTCGCTGTTCCGGGTCGAGTGGGTGCCCCGGCAACTGGACGGCGCGGCCGGGGCCGCCGAGTGGGCGGTGCTCGGCACGGACGCGTGGGATCTGGCCGCGGTGCTGGAGTCCGCGGGCGTCACCCGGGACACCACGCCGGTACGGGCGTTGGCCGACCTCGCCGGGCCCGAAGGCGCCGCGGTCCCCCAGGTCGTGGTCGCCCCGCTCATGGGCGAACCGCTCATGGGCGACGACCCTGCTCGTGGCCCCGATTCGGTGCGCGAACTGACACACCGCGCGCTGGAGCTGTTGCGGGACTGGCTGGCCGAGGAGCGATTCGCCCGGTCGCGCCTGGTGTTCGTCACCCGAGGAGCGGTGGCCGACGCGGACCAGGACATCACCGACCTGGCGGCCGCGGCGGTGTGGGGCCTCGTACGGTCCGCCCAGTCGGAGAACCCCGGCCGGTTCCTGCTGGTGGACCTGGACGACTCGGCGGAGTCCGTGGCCGTGCTGCCCGCACTCCCCGGGCTGCTGGACGCCGAGGAGCCGCAGGCAGTCGTCCGCGCGGGCGCGGTACGTGTCGCGCGTATGACGCAGCTGGCCTCGTCCGACAGCCTGGTGCCGCCGACCGGTGCGCCGTGGCGGCTGGACACCCGCGAGATGGGCGGCCTGGACACCCACGCGAAGGGCGGCCTGGACGGGCTGAGGCTCGCCGCGTGCCCGGAGACGCTCGAGCCACTGACGGGCCGCGAGGTGCGGGTGGCCATACGCGCCGCCGGGGTGAACTTCCGCGACGTCCTGGGCGCGCTCGGCAGGTATCCGGGCGAAGCCGGGCCGCTCGGCTCCGAGGCCGCCGGCATGGTCGAGGCGATCGGCCCCGAGGTGACCGGGCTCCGGCCGGGCGACCGGGTGATGGGCCTGCTCTCCGGGGGATTCGGCCCCGTGGGGGTGACGGACGAACGGCTCCTCATCCGCGTACCCGACGGCTGGACGTGGGAGACCGCCGCCTCGGTGCCGCTGGCGTTCCTGACCGCGTACTACGCACTGGTGGAACTCGCCGGTCTGCGAGCCGGGGAGAAGGCGCTGATTCACGCGGGCGCGGGTGGCGTCGGCATGGCGGCGATCCAACTGGCCCGCCATCTGGGCGCGGACGTGTTCGCCACCGCGAGCGAGGGCAAGTGGGACACCCTGCGCTCGCTGGGCGTGGCGGAGGAACACATCGCCTCCTCGCGCACCACGGAGTTCGAGCCGAGGTTCGCCGCTGCCACGGACGGCGGCGGGGTCGATGTCGTACTCAACGCCCTGTCGGGGGAGTACGTCGACGCCTCGCTGCGCCTGCTGGCGCCGGGCGGCCGGTTCCTGGAGCTGGACAAGCTGAACAACGCAGACATCCGCGACCCACAGGCGCTGCCGGAGTGCCACTACCAGCCGTTCGACCTGGGGCTGGTGGAACACGAGCACATCCAGCGGATGCTCGTCGAGTTGGTGCGGCTGTTCGACGACGGTTCTCTGCGGCCGCTTCCGGTGCGTACCTGGGATGTGCGCCGGGCCCGCGAGGCGTTCCGGCACATGAGCCTGGCCCGGCACATCGGCAAAGTCGTCCTGACCACGCCCCGCCGCTGGGACGCCGAGGGCACCGTACTGATCACCGGGGGCACCGGCGGGCTCGGTGCCGAACTGGCCCGGCATCTGGTCACCCGACGCGGCCACCGACACCTGCTGCTGGCCGGCAGGCGTGGCCTCGCCGCCCCCGGCGCCGTGGAGCTGCGGGACGAGCTGATCGCCTACGGCGCCGAGGTCACCGTGGCCGCCTGTGACCTCTCCGAACGAGCCGCCACCGCCGAACTGCTCGCCGCCGTCCCGGCCGGACACCCGCTCACCGCGGTGGTACACACCGCGGGCGTACTGGACGACGGAGTCATCGGATCGCTGACCCCGGAACGACTGGACACGGTGCTGCGACCCAAGGTCGACGCCGCATGGCATCTGCACGAACTCACGCGTGACCTCGACTTGGCCGCATTCGTCTGCTACTCCTCGGTGTCCGGTGTGATGGGCACCGCGGGTCAGGCCAACTACGCGGCGGGCAACGTCTTCCTGGACGCCCTGGCCCAGCACCGGCGTGCCCACGGCCTCCCCGCGATCTCCCTCGCCTGGGGAGCCTGGGCGCAGGGCACGGGCATGACCAGCACCCTGAGCGACGACGAGATGCGCCGGATCAGCGATGCGGGCATGCCACCGCTCTCGGTCGAGCGCGGACTGGCGTTGTTCGACGCCGCCACCGCCTGTGACGAGGCACTGGTCCTGCCGCTCGGGATCGGAAACGGCGCGTTGCGGCTGCCCGGCGGTGTCCCCGCCATCCTGCGCGGACTGGTACGGCCCGGTCGTCGTAAGGCCGCGGGCGGTGTCGCGGAGTTGTCCCGGGCGGGGCTCGCCGAGCGGCTGGCCGCGCTGCCGGAGGACGAGCGGTCGCGGTTCCTGGTCGACCTGGTGCGTACGGAGGTCGCCCAGGTGCTGCGGTACTCCAGGGCGGCGGCCATCGGCGCCGACCGCGCGTTCAAGGACCTGGGCTTCGACTCATTGACCGCGATCGAGCTGCGCAATCAGCTCGCGGCGACGACCGGTCTGAGCCTGCCGTCCACGTTGGTGTTCGACCACCCGACGCCCGCGGCGCTGGCACAGCTCCTGCTGACCGAGCTCATGGGCACGGGGACCCAGACCGCTCTCCCGACGTTGCCGGCCGTCCCCATGGACGACCCGATCGTCATCGTCGGGATGAGCTGCCGGTTCCCCGGCGGTGTGCGCTCTCCCGAGCAGCTGTGGGACCTGGTCGCCGACGGCCGCGACGCGATCTCGGCCTTCCCCACCGACCGAGGCTGGGACCTCGGCATACTCGCCGACGACCCCGATGGGCGGGGCGGCGGGGCCGTCCGCGAGGGCGGGTTCGTCTACGACGCGGCGGAGTTCGACGCGGGCTTCTTCGGGATTTCGCCGCGTGAGGCGCTGGCGATGGATCCGCAGCAGCGGCTGTTGCTGGAGGCCGCGTGGGAGGCGTTCGAGCGCACCGGGATCGACCCCGTGTCGCTCCGGTCCAGCCGGACCGGTGTGTTCGTCGGTACGAACGGCCAGGACTATTCGACTCTGGTCATGAACGCCGGGGAGGAGCTGGCCGGGCACGCCGGGACAGGGCTCGCCGCGAGCGTGGCGTCCGGACGTCTGTCGTACACGCTGGCCCTGGAAGGCCCGGCGATGACGGTGGACACCGCATGTTCTTCCTCGCTGGTGGCGTTGCACCTGGCGGCCCAGGCGCTGCGGTCGGGGGAGTGTTCACTGGCTCTGGCGGGCGGTGTGACGGTGATGTCCACCTCGGTGGGATTCGCCGGGTTCAGCCGCCAGGGTGGGCTGGCACCGGACGGCCGGTGCAAGGCATTCGCCGATGCGGCGGACGGTACGGGCTGGTCCGAGGGTGTCGGCATGCTCGTGGTGGAGCGGCTGTCGGACGCCCGGCGCAACGGCCACGAGGTGCTGGCGGTGGTGCGGGGCTCGGCGATCAACCAGGACGGCGCGTCCAATGGACTCACGGCGCCGAACGGTCCGTCGCAGCAGCGGGTGATCCGGCAGGCGCTGGCGAGCGCGGGGCTGTCCACGCCGGATGTGGACGCGGTGGAGGCGCACGGTACGGGGACCCGGCTCGGCGATCCGATCGAGGCGCAGGCGCTGCTGGCCACGTACGGCCAGGAGCGCGAACAGCCGCTGTGGCTGGGGTCGGTGAAGTCGAACCTCGGGCATACGCAGGCGGCGGCGGGTGTGGCCGGTGTGATCAAGATGGTCATGGCGATGCGGCACGGGGTGCTGCCTCCGACGCTGCATGTGGATGCGCCGACTTCGCATGTGGACTGGTCCGCCGGCGCGGTCGAGCTGCTGGCCGAGCCCACCCCGTGGCCGGAGGCCGGTCGGCCGCGTCGGGCGGGTGTCTCGTCGTTCGGGATCAGCGGCACCAACGCCCACATCATCCTTGAGCAAGGACCGGCACCCGCGGCGCCCGAGGGCTCGGCCGCGGCTCCCGGCCTGGTGCCGTGGCTGGTGTCGGGCAAGAACGAGCCCGCGTTGCGAGCCCAGACCGACCAGCTCATGTCGTTCGTCGACACGAACCCCGGTCTGGCGCCGGTGGATGTGGGCTACTCGCTGGCGACGAGCCGGTCGGTGTTCGAGCACCGTGCCGTGCTGCTGGCCGACGGGGAAGGCGTGGCGGCGGTCGCCGAGGGCGCCGCCGACACCGAGCCCACGGTGGCGTTCCTGTTCTCGGGACAGGGCAGTCAGCGGCTGGGGATGGGCCGGGAGCTGTACGAGCGGTTCCCGGTGTTCGCCGACGCGCTGGACGGGGTGTGTGCGCAGCTGGACGCGCACATGGACCGGCCGCTGCGCGATGTGCTGTTCGCGGAGACGGGGTCGGCCGACGCAGAGTTGCTTGACCAGACGGCGTTCACACAGCCCGCGTTGTTCGCGGTCGAGGTGGCGTTGTTCCGGCTGGTGGAGTCGTGGGGTGTCCGGCCGGACTATCTGGCGGGTCATTCGATCGGTGAGATCGCGGCGGCGCATGTGGCGGGGGTGTTCTCGCTGGCGGACGCGTGCACGTTGGTGGCGGCGCGGGCCCGGTTGATGCAGGAGTTGCCGTCGGGCGGGGCGATGGTGTCGCTTCAGGCCACCGAGGATGAGGTCGCTCCGTATCTGACGGCCGGGGTGTCGATCGCCGCGGTCAATGGACCGCGTTCGGTGGTGATCGCCGGGGACGAGACCGCGGTGTCGGAGGTCGTGGCCCGGTTCGAGGAGGAGGGGCACAGGACCAGGCGGCTGCGGGTGTCGCATGCGTTTCACTCGCCGTTGATGGAGCCGATGCTGGACGGGTTCCGGCGGGTGGTGGAGGAGCTGTCCATCGCGGCTCCGCGGATCCCGCTGGTGTCGAATGTGACGGGTGAGATGGCGTCGGCGGAGTCGGTGTGCTCGCCGGAGTACTGGGTGCGCCATGTGCGCGAGGCGGTGCGGTTCGCCGACGGGTTGGCCGCACTCAGCGCGGCCGGGGTGACCGCGTTCCTGGAGGTCGGCCCCGACGGAGTGCTGTCCGCCATGGCACAGGACAGCCTGCCCGAGCCGTCCGCCGACACCGTCGTGATCCCGGCGCTGCGCAAGGATCAGGAAGAGGAGAGGGCGCTGCTCACCGCGCTGGCCCGACTGCACGTCATCGGTGTGCGGGTCGACTGGCAGGCGCTGTTCGCCGGAACGGGTGCTCGACGGGTGGACCTGCCCACCTACGCCTTCCAGCGCCGGCGCTACTGGCCGGCGACCTCGCTCCGTACGGGAGACGCCTCGGGTCTTGGCCTGGTCTCCGCGCTCCATCCCCTGTTGGGCGCGGCGGTGGAGCTGGCCGATTCCAGCGGTCTGCTGTTCACTGGTCGCCTGTCGGTGGCCACCCACCCGTGGCTGGCCGATCACGCGGCCGGCGGTGTGGTGCTGTTCCCCGGCACCGGCTTCCTGGAACTGGCGATTCGCGCCGGTGACCAGGTCGGCTGCGGTTCGGTGGAGGAGCTCACCCTGGCGACGCCTTTGGTGGTGCCCGAGCGGGATGCGGTGGCGGTACAGCTGCGGGTGGGCGAACCGGACGACTCGGGACGCCGCAGTCTGACTGTGTACTCCCGTCCCGCCGATGTCGCGGAGGGACCCTGGGTACGCCATGCCACGGGCGTGCTCGCGGCCGGGGAGCGCCGGGCGGAGTCCCGTGGCGCGGTGTGGCCGCCTGAGGGGGCGACCGAGGTCGATCTTGAGGGGTTCTACGAGCGGTTCGCGGAGGGCGGTTTCGCCTACGGGCCGGTGTTCCAGGGGCTGCGGGCGGTGTGGCGGCGCGGGGACGAGGTCTTCGCCGAGGTCGCCCTGGACGAGCAAGGGACCGATGCCGAATCCTTCGGCGTGCATCCCGCCCTGCTGGACGCCGCGCTGCACGCGGCGTTGTTCGTGGACCTGGACGCGAGCGCGGCCGGCCGGTTGCCGTTCTCCTGGAACGGGGTCTGTCTGCACGCCGGTGGCGCGTCGACGCTGCGCGTACGGCTGACCAAGGCCGGTCCGGAATCGGTGTCGCTGATGGCGCTCGACACGGCCGGGGACCCGGTTGTGACGGTCGATTCGCTCGTCCTGCGGGCGGTGTCCACTGAACACATGGCCGCCGCTTCCGCGCGTCGGCACGAAGCGCTGTTCCAGTTGCAATGGACACCCGTGCCGACGCCCAGGTCCCTCCATGGCACCGAGGGTGTGCGGTGGGCCGTACTCGGAGCGGACGAGTTCGCGCTCGGAGCGGCACTCACGGCGCCGCAAACCTCCGTCACGACGTACCAGGACCTGGGGGCCCTGGGCGAGACGCCCGGCGACGATCCCGCTGTTGTGCTGGTCCCGCTCAGCGGAGGTGCCCACGGCGGCGAGGGCGGCGCGGACATGGTGGCCGACACGGCGCGAGCACTCACCTCCACGGCGCTGCGGCTGATCCAGGACTGGACGGCCGACGACCGGTCGGCCCGGTCCCGCCTGGTGTTCGTGACCCGGGGCGCGGTCGCGGCGGAAGACGGGGACGAGGTCCTCGACCTTGGCGCCGCCGCGGTGTGGGGTCTGGTGCGGGCGGCGCAGGTGGAGAACCCTGACCAATTCGTGCTGATCGATCTCGACGAGAAGGACAACGCCGCCGCGGCGATCCCCGCCGTGCTCGCTTCCGGAGAGCCGCAGGCGGTCATCCGTGACGGCGCCGTCCGGGTCGGACGGCTGGGCCGCCCGGTCACCGGGGAGCTCGAGCCGCGACAGTGGGATCCGGCCGGGACGGTCCTGATCACTGGGGGTACGGGCGGTCTGGGGCGCCTGCTCGCACGGCACCTGGTGGCCGAGCACGGTGTGCGGCATCTGCTGCTGGCCAGCAGGCGCGGTGGCGAGAGCGACGCGGTCGTGGAGATGGTCGCCGAACTGACCGCGCACGGAGCCGAGGTCCGGGTCGTCGCATGCGATGTCGCGAACCGGGCCGCCGTAGCGGAATTGCTCGCGGGGATCCCCGAGGAGCATCCGCTCTCCGCGGTCGTCCACACCGCCGGTGTCCTGGACGACGGTGTGATCGGTTCGCTGACACCGGACCGGCTGGACACCGTCTTCCGGCCCAAGGTGGACGCGGCGTGGCAGCTGCACGATCTCACCCGGGACATGGACCTCGCGGCGTTCGTGGTGTTCTCGTCGGTCACGGGCATCGTCGGCGGCGCCGGGCAGGCCAACTACGCCGCGGCGAACAGTTTCCTGGACGGCCTGGCTCAATACCGGCGAGCACACGGTCTCGCCGCGACGTCCTTGGCGTGGGGCCCATGGGAACAGAGCGCGGGAATGACCGGCGAGCTCGGCGAAGCGGACGTCAAACGGATGGCGCGGGGCGGGATGTCGCCGCTGCCCGCCGAGCAGGGACTGGCGCTGTTCGACACCGCGTGCTCGCTGGGCCACGCGCTGCTGGTGCCCGCCCGCGTCGATGTGGCCGCGCTGCGGGCCCGGCGTGAGGTGCCATGGCTGGTACGCTCCGACGCCGACCGGACCCCGCGCCGCCACGCCGCCGCAAGCGACCCGGCCGCAGCGGCCACGCTCACCCAGCGGCTGACGGAGCTGCGCCCGGCGGACCGGGTCCGTGCCGTGGTGGACCTGGTGAGCACCGAGGTGGCCTCGGTTCTCGGGCATGAGTCGCCGGAAGCGGTGGAAGTCCGACATGAGTTCCGTGAGCTGGGCTTCGACTCGCTGACCGCGGTGGAGCTGCGTAACCAGCTGGCCAACGCCACCGGACTGCGCCTGCCGTCCACCCTCGTGTTCGACTACCCCACACCGCTGGCGCTGGCCGAACACCTGGTGGCGGAACTGTTCGGCACCGACAGCGGCCCGCTCGCGCCGGCGCCGCGCCGTACGCCCGTGGACGACGACCCGATCGCGATCGTGTCCATGGCCTGCCGCTACCCCGGTGGTGTGGATTCCGCGGAGGGCCTGTGGCAGCTGGTGAGTGACGAACTGGACGGCATCTCCGGATTCCCGACCACCCGGGGATGGGATCTGGACGCGCTCTACGACCCGGATCGGAACACTCGCGGCAACACGAGCTATGTGCGTGAGGGTGGGTTCCTGCACGAGGCGGGCGAGTTCGACGCGGGCTTCTTCGGGATTTCGCCGCGTGAGGCGCTGGCGATGGATCCGCAGCAGCGGTTGCTGCTGGAGACCTCGTGGGAGGCGATCGAGCGGGCCGGAATCGACCCGCTGACGCTGCGCGGCAGCCGGACCGGTGTCTTCGCCGGAGTGATGTACCACGACTACGGCTCCGGCGCGGAATTCCCGGAGGAGGTGATGAGCTTCGTCGGGACCGGCACCGCGGGCAGCGTGATGTCGGGCCGGGTCGCCTACGCCCTCGGCCTGGAGGGGCCGGCGGTGACGGTCGATACCGCGTGCTCCTCGTCGCTGGTGGCCATGCACTGGGCGGCTCAGGCGCTGCGGGCCGGCGAATGCGCCCTGGCGCTGGCCGGTGGTGTGACGGTCATGGCCACTCCGGGGCCCTTTGTGGACTTCAGCGCGCAGGGCGGCCTGGCGGCCGATGGCCGGTGCAAGTCCTTCTCCGAGAGTGCTGACGGGGTGGGCTGGTCCGAGGGCGTCGGCATGCTGGTGCTGGAGCGGCTGTCGGACGCCCAGCGCAATGGCCATGAGGTGCTGGCCATCTTGCGGGGCTCGGCGGTGAACCAGGACGGTGCCTCGAACGGGCTCACGGCGCCGAACGGCCCGTCCCAACAGCGAGTGATCCAGCAGGCCCTGGCCGACGCCGGTCTCTCGCCCATCGATATCGACGCAGTGGAAGGACACGGCACCGGCACCACGCTGGGCGACCCCATCGAAGCCGAAGCGCTAATGGCGACGTATGGCCGGGATCGGGATGCGGAGCGTCCGTTGTGGCTGGGGTCGGTGAAGTCGAATATCGGGCATACGCAGGCGGCGGCGGGTGTGGCCGGGGTGATCAAGATGGTCATGGCGCTGCGGTACGGCATGCTGCCCGCCACCCTGCACCTCGATGAGCCGACCTCGCATGTGGACTGGTCGTCCGGCGCTGTCAGGCTGCTGACCGCACCGGTGGAGTGGCCGGAGGGCAGCCGCCCCAGGCGAGCGGCGGTGTCGTCGTTCGGGATCAGCGGCACCAACGCGCACACCATCTTGGAGCAGGCGCCGCCGGCGGCTGCCGGAGCCGAGGACGACACACCGGATGCGGTGCCCGGCGTCATGCCGGCGCCCGGCGTCGTGCCGGTGGCGGTGTCGGGCAAGACGGCGGAGGCGCTGCGGGCCCAGGCGGCGCGGATGCTGTCGTACCTGGAGTGGAATCCGGGGCTGCCCCCTGCCGACCTCGCACTGTCCTTGCTGACCACGCGGTCGGCGTTCGAGCGGCGCGGTGTGGTGTTGTCCGGGGACCGTGGTGAGGCCATGGAGGGGTTGCGTGCCCTCGCCGTGGGCGGTGCGGCTGCCGGTGTGGTGCAGGACGTGGCCCGGGAGGACCGGGTGGTGGCGTTCCTGTTCTCGGGGCAGGGCAGCCAGCGGGCGGGGATGGGCCGAGTGTTGTACGGGCGGTTCCCGGTGTTCGCGGAGGCTCTGGATGAGGTGTGTGCGCAGCTGGACCGGGAGTTGGACCGGCCGTTGCGGGAGGTGATGTTCGCCGAGCCCGGGTCGGTCGAGGCGGAGCTGTTGGACGAGACGGGGTGGACGCAGCCCGCGTTGTTCGCGGTCGAGGTGGCGTTGTTCCGGCTGGTGGAGTCGTGGGGTGTCCGGCCGGACTATCTGGCGGGTCATTCGATCGGTGAGATCGCGGCGGCGCATGTGGCGGGGGTGTTCTCGCTGGCGGACGCGTGCACGTTGGTGGCGGCGCGGGCCCGGTTGATGCAGGAGTTGCCGTCGGGCGGGGCGATGGTGTCGCTGCAGGCCACCGAGGACGAGGTCGCTCCGTATCTGACGGCCGGGGTGTCGATCGCCGCGGTCAACGGGCCGAGTTCGGTGGTGATCGCCGGGGACGAAACCGCGGTGTCGGAGGTCGTGGCCCGGTTCGAGGAGTTGGGGCGGAAGACTAGGCGTTTGCGAGTCTCGCATGCGTTTCACTCAGTCTTGATGGATGCGATGGTGGCGGAGTTCGGGCGGGTGGCCCGGGACATCTCGTATGAGGCCCCGGCGATTCCGTTCGTCTCGAATCTGACAGGTGAGTTGGCCGGCCCGGAGCTGGTGTGCTCGGCCGAGTACTGGGTGCGCCATGTTCGGGAGACGGTCCGTTTCGCCGCTGGCATGCGGTGGCTGGACGAGCGTGGGGTGACCACGTATCTGGAGCTGGGCCCGGATGGGGTGCTCTCCGCGATGGCACAGGAGAGCCTGTCCGAGAAGTCGGCCGCCAGCGCTGTTCTCGTCCCGGCCCTGCGCAAGGATCTGGACGAGGAGCGGGCGCTGGTCACGGCGCTGGCCCGGTTGCACTCTCATGGCGTGGCTGTCGAGTGGCAGCGGTTCTTCGCCGGGACCGGAGCCCGTCGGGTCGAGCTGCCGACCTACGCCTTCCAGCACGAGCTGTACTGGCCGGCCCCCGCGGCCCGCACCGGGGACGTGACCGCCGCTGGGCTGGGGGCGCCGGAGCATCCCCTGCTGGGTGCCGCGGTGGAGCTGGCGGACGCCGGCGGTCTGCTGTTCACCGGCCGGCTGTCGCTGCGGTCGCATCCGTGGCTTGCCGACCATGCCGTGGGCGGTGTGGTGCTGTTCCCGGGGACCGGTTTCCTGGAGCTGGCGATCCGCGCCGGGGATCAGGTCGGCTGTGACCGCGTCGATGAACTCACGCTCGCCGCACCGCTGGTGCTGGAGGAGCGAGACGCGGTGGCCATCCAGCTCTGGGTGGCCGAACCGGACGAGTCCGGCCGCCGCGGCGTGAACCTGTACTCCCGGCCCGCTGACGCCACGGACCAGCCCTGGGTCCGCCATGCCACGGGTGTGCTGGCCGCTGGGCAGGGACCCGCCGAACCCACCATGCCGACCTGGCCCCCCACGGAGGCCAACCCGGTCGAACTGGACGGCTTCTACAAGCGGTTCGCCGAGGGCGGGTTCGGCTACGGCCCGCTGTTCCAGGGGCTGCGAGCCGTCTGGCAGCGCGGCGAAGAGATCTTCGCCGAGGTGGCGCTGCCGGAGCAGGGGAGCGACGCCGAGTCGTTCGGGATCCATCCCGCGCTGCTGGACGCGGCCCTGCACGCGGTGTCCTTCGTGGACCTCGGAGAGTCGGACCGGGGACGGCTGCCGTTCGCGTGGAGCGGGGTGTCCCTGCACGCCGGCGGAGCCTCCGTGCTACGGGTACGGATCGCGAAGGCCGGGGCCGAGTCGGTGTCGCTGACGGCGGTCGACATGGCGGGTGCGGTGGTCCTGTCGGCGGAATCGCTGACCTTGCGGCCACACTCCGCCGAGCAGCGGGCCGGAACACATCGCGGCGAGCGGGACGAGCTGTTCCGGCTGGAGTGGGTGCCCGCCCCGGCCGACCCGGTGGCCGGCACCGGTCTGGACACGGTCGAGCTGACCGCCGACGAGGCCGCGGACCTGACGGTGCTGGAGACAGTGCCGGAGGTGGTGACGGTCGCGGCCGGGTCGGCCGGCGCCCACGATGTGGTCACGTCGGTGCACGAGGAGACCGCGCGGGTACTCGGCCTGATCCAGGAATGGGCGGCCGACGACCGGTTCGCGCACTCCCGTCTGGCGTTCGTCACGCGAGGAGCCATCGCGGTCGACGAGGGCACACCGGTGAGGGATCTGGCCGGAGCGGCGGTATGGGGGCTGGTGCGCTCGGCCCAGGCCGAGCACCCGGACAGGTTCCTGCTCGTCGATGTGGATGAGCGGGAGGCATCCATGTCCGCGCTGCCGGTGGCGCTCGCCTCCGGTGAGCCGCAGGTCGTGGTGCGTGACGGAGCCGTACGCGTCGGCCGACTGGCCCGGGTGTCCACCGCAACGGACCTGGTGCCCCCGGCAGACGTGGCATGGCGCCTGGACAGCAGGCAGAAGGACAGGCTGGACAACCTCTCGCTGGTGGAGTTCCCGGAAGCCACCGAACCGCTGCGGGCCGATGAGGTCCGGCTCTCGGTACGGGCGGCGGGGATGAATTTCCGCGATGTGCTCAACGCGCTGGGCATGTACCCCGGAGACGCCGGATGGATGGGTTGCGAGGCCGCCGGTGTGGTCCTCGAGACCGGCTCCGAGGTCACCGCTTTTGGAGTCGGTGACCGGGTGCTCGGAATGGTGCAGGGCGCGTTCGGCCCGGTCGCCGTGGCCGATCGGCGTGCGCTGGTGAAGGTCCCCGACGAGTGGTCGTTTGAGGATGCCGCGGCGGTGCCGCTGGTGTTCCTCACCGCGTATTACGGGTTGGTGGATTTGGCGGGGTTGTCGTCGGGTGAGTCGGTGCTGGTGCATGCGGGTGCCGGTGGTGTGGGGATGGCGGCCGTCCAGCTGGCGCGGCTTCTGGGCGCCGAGGTGTTCGCCACCGCGAGTGAGTCGAAGTGGGACACGTTGCGCTCGCTGGGGATACCCGAGGATCACATCGCCTCGTCCCGTTCGACGGACTTCGAGGAGCGGTTCCTTGAGGTGACCGGTGGGCGGGGTGTGGATGTGGTGCTGAACTCGCTGGCGGGTGAGTTCGTCGACGCGTCGGTGCGGCTGCTGCGGTCGGGTGGCCGGTTCCTGGAGATGGGCAAGACCGACATCCGCGAGGCGGAAGCAGTGGAGGGCGATTACCTGCCCTTCGATCTGGCGGACGCCGGTCTGGACCGGACGCAGGAAATGCTGGTCGAGCTGATGGAGCTGTTCGGCGCGGGTGTGTTGCGTCCGTTGCCGGTGACGGCGTGGGATGTGCGGCGGGCGCGGGACGCCTTCCGGTTCATGAGCCAGGCGAGGCACACGGGCAAGATCGTGCTGACCATGCCGCCTCGCTGGGACCCCGAGGGCACCGTGCTGATCACCGGTGGCACAGGCGGTCTGGGAAGTGAGTTGGCTCGGCATGTGGTGGCCGAGCACGGTGCGCGGCGTCTGTTGCTGACGAGCCGGCGTGGGCTGGATGCTCCGGGCGCCGTGGAGTTGCAGGCGGAGTTGATCGCGCATGGTGCCGAGGTCTCGGTGGTGGCGTGTGATGCGTCGGACCGGGATGCGGTGGCCGGATTGCTGGCCGGGATTCCGGTGGACCATCCGCTGACGGCGGTGGTGCATACGGCCGGTGTCCTGGACGACGGCGTGGTGGGGGCGCTGACGCCGGAGCGGGTGAGCAGGGTGTTGCGGCCGAAGGTGGACGCGGCGTGGCATCTGCATGAGCTGACCCGCGACCTGGACCTCGCCGCCTTCGTGGTGTTCTCGTCCGTGGCGGGCTCGATGGGTGCCCCGGGGCAGGCGAACTACGCCGCGGCCAACTCGTTCCTGGACGCGTTGATGGTGCGCCGCCGGGCCGAGGGTGTCGCGGGGCAGTCGCTGGTGTGGGGGCCGTGGGCGCAGGACAGCGGCATGACCCGCGGGCTCACCGAGACCGACATCCAGCGGATGAGCGCCGCCGGAATGCCGCCCATCAGCACCGAGCAGGGCATGGCCCTCTTCGACGCGGCGACCACCCTGCGACACCCCGTTGTGCTCACGGCCCAACTCAACCTCGCCGCACTCCGCGCCCAGGGCGCACCGGCCCCGGTGCTCCGCGGCCTGCTCGGCGCCGGGCCTCGTCCGGTGGCGCGGTCCACCGTCGTGGAGACGTCCGAGTCACTGCGGGACCGGCTGCTGAACCTGCGGGCCGACGAGCGCGCCGAGCACATGGTCCGTCTGGTGCAGGAGCAGTCGGCCATGGTCCTGGGGTATGCGTCGGCCGAAAAGATCGACCCGGCACACCGGTTCAGCGATCTGGGATTCGACTCGCTGACCGCGGTCGAGCTGCGCAACCGGCTGAGCTCCGGCACCGGGCTGCGCCTGCTGTCCACCCTCATCTTCGACTACCCGACACCGGCTGTACTGGCCGGATATCTGGTGAACGAACTCGTTCCCGCGGACGCCCCCGATCCGACGCCGTCCTGGATGGCGGATCTGGACCGGCTGGACGCCGCGCTGTCGGACGGCTTCTCCGACGAGATCACCCGGACCGGTGTCGCCATCCGGCTCCGGCAGCTGCTCACGAAGGTGACCAAGGCCGAGGCGGAGAGCGACGGTCCCGGCGCCACCGACCGGCTCGAATCGGCCAGTGCCGACGAGATTCTCGACTTCATCGACAACGAACTGGGCCGAATGAACGACCGGTGACCCCGGCGCCCAGCCTTCAGCCAAACACGGAGGATCACTTCCATGCCTGACGACCGGAAGCTCGTCGACTATCTCAAGTGGGTCACCGCCGATCTGCACCAGACCCGTCAGCGGCTCCAGGAGGTCGAGGCGGGCAAGCAGGAACCCATCGCGATCGTATCGATGGCCTGCCGCTACCCGGGCGGGGTGGCGTCGCCCGAAGACCTGTGGAGACTCGTCATCGGCGAAGGTGACGGCATCTCCGGATTCCCCACCTCCCGCGGCTGGGACCTGGACACGCTGTACGCCCCCGACCGGGACCCCCGCGGGAACACGAGCTATGTGCGTGAGGGTGGGTTCCTGCACGAGGCGGGGGAGTTCGACCCGGGGTTCTTCGGGATTTCGCCGCGTGAGGCGCTGGCGATGGATCCGCAGCAGCGGCTGTTGCTGGAGACCTCGTGGGAAGCGATCGAGCGGGCCGGGATCGACCCGCTCACGCTCCAGGGCAGCAGGACCGGTGTCTTCGCCGGAGTGATGTACCACGACTACGGCTCCGGCGCGGAGTTCCCCCAGGAGACGATGGCATTCCTGGGCACCGGCACCGCGGGCAGCGTGATGTCGGGCCGGATCTCCTACACCCTGGGGCTCGAAGGCCCCACGGTGACGCTGGACACCGCGTGTTCGTCGTCGCTGGTGGCGCTGCATCTGGCGGCCCAGGCGCTGCGCGGCGGCGAATGCAGCCTGGCGCTGGCCGGTGGTGTGACGGTCATGGCCACTCCGGGGCCTTTTGTGGACTTCA
This sequence comes from Streptomyces sp. NPDC020845, assembly GCF_044334165.1. Classification (NCBI taxonomy): domain Bacteria; kingdom Bacillati; phylum Actinomycetota; class Actinomycetes; order Kitasatosporales; family Streptomycetaceae; genus Streptomyces; species Streptomyces sp. NPDC020845. The sequence goes on from NZ_JBIRSJ010000001.1 coordinate 547,409, forward strand.
GCGCGCAGGGCGGCCTGGCGGCCGATGGCCGGTGCAAGTCCTTCTCCGAGAGCGCTGATGGGGTGGGCTGGTCCGAGGGCGTCGGCATGCTGATGCTGGAGCGGCTGTCGGACGCCCAGCGCAATGGCCATGAGGTGCTGGCCATCTTGCGGGGCTCGGCGGTGAACCAGGACGGTGCCTCGAACGGGCTCACGGCGCCGAACGGCCCGGCCCAGCAGCGCGTCATCAAGCAGGCCCTGGCCGGCGCCGGGCTGTCCGCCACGGACATCGACGTCGTCGAGGCGCATGGCACCGGTACCACGCTGGGCGATCCCATCGAAGCACAGGCGCTGCTCGCGACGTACGGTCAGGGCCGGGACGAGCAACACCCGGTCCTGCTGGGCTCGATCAAGTCGAACATCGGCCACACCCAGGCCGCCTCCGGTGTCGCCGGGGTGATCAAGATGGTCATGGCGCTGCGACACGGCATGCTGCCCGCCACCCTGCACCTCGACGAGCCGACCTCGCATGTGGACTGGTCGGCGGGTGCGGCGAAGCTGCTGGCCGAGCGGACCGAGTGGCCGGAGACCGGGCGTCCGCGCCGCGCCGCGGTGTCGTCGTTCGGTATCAGCGGTACGAACGCCCACACCATCATCGAGCAGGCCCCGGCAGTGGAGGCCGGGGACGACACGGCGACGCCGACCGCCGCCCCCGGCGTGCTGCCGGTGGTGGTGTCCGGAAAGACGGTGGGCGCGCTGCGCGCACAGGCGGCGCGCATCGCCGAGCGCCTGGACGAGGATCAGGACGCCCGCTTTGTCGATGTGGTGTTCTCGTTGGCGACCACACGATCGGCGTTCGAGCGTCGGGGCGTGGTGCTGGCCACCGACCGTGCCGGTGCCGTCGAGGGTCTGCGCGCGCTCGCGCACGGCACCTCCGCACCGGGACTGCTCAGCGGGGCAGTGCGGCCGGGCGGTGGGCTCGGGGTGTTCTTCTCGGGGCAGGGCAGTCAGCGGGCGGGGATGGGCCGGGAGTTGTACGGGCGGTTCCCGGTGTTCGCGGAAGCTCTGGATGAGGTGTGTGCGCAGCTGGACCAGGGGCTGGACCGGCCGTTGCGGGAGGTGATGTTCGCCGAGCCCGGGTCGGTCGAGGCGGGGTTGCTGGATGAGACGGGGTGGACGCAGCCCGCGTTGTTCGCCATCGAGGTGGCGCTGTTCCGGCTGGTGGAGTCGTGGGGGATCACGCCGGACCATCTGGCGGGTCATTCGATCGGTGAGATCGCCGCGGCACATGTGGCCGGGGTGTTCTCGCTTGCGGACGCGTGCACGTTGGTGGCGGCGCGGGCCCGGCTGATGCAGGAGTTGCCGTCCGGCGGGGCGATGGTGTCGCTTCAGGCCACCGAGGACGAGGTCGTTCCGTATCTGACGGATGGGGTGTCGGTCGCGGCGGTCAACGGACCGCGCTCGGTGGTGATCGCCGGTGACGAGGCCGCGGTGCTGGAGGTGGCGGCCCGGTTCGAGGCCGAGGGACGTAAGACCAAGCGGCTGACGGTCAGCCACGCCTTCCACTCCCCGTTGATGGACCCGATGCTGGATGAGTTCCGGCGTGTGGTGGAGGGGCTGTCGTTCGCGGAGCCTCAGGTTCCGCTCGTCTCGAATGTGACCGGTGAGGTGGCGTCGGCTGAGCTGGTCTGCACGCCGGACTACTGGGTGCGGCATGTACGGGAGACCGTTCGGTTCGCCGACGGCGTGGCCGCGTTGAGCGCTGCGGGGGTGACCGCGTTTCTGGAGCTCGGACCCGACGGTGTGCTCTCCGCCATGGCGCAGGAAAGCCTGCCCGACCAGTCGGATGACATGGTGGTCATCCCGTCCCTGCGCAAGGGGCGTGAGGACGAGGCAGCCCTGGTCGCGGCGCTGGCCAGGCTGCATATCGCCGGCGTCAAGCTGGACTGGACGGCGTTCTTCGCCGGGACCGGGGCGCAGCGGGTGGACCTGCCCACGTACGCCTTCCAGCATGAACACTACTGGCCGAACGCGCTGGTGAGGACCGGAGACGCCGGCGGGTTGGGACTCATGTCCGCCGAACACCCGCTGCTCGGCGCGGCCATCGGCCTGGCGGACTCGGGCGGCGTACTGTTCACCGGCCGGCTGTCGCTGCGGTCGCACCCGTGGCTTGCCGACCACGCCGTGGGCGGTGTGGTGCTGTTCCCGGGGACCGGTTTCCTGGAGCTGGCGATCCGCGCCGGGGACCAGGTCGGCTGCGCACGGATCGAGGAATTCACCCTGGCCGAGCCGCTGGTGCTGGGTGAGCGGGACGCGGTCGCCGTCCAGCTGTGGGTGGGCCCGGCCGATGACTCGGGCCACCGGAACATACACCTGTACTCACGTCCCGCCGACGCGGTGGAGCAACCGTGGGTGGAACACGCCTCCGGCGTCCTGGGCGCGGAGGAGCGCACCCCGGACTTCGACGCGTCCGTATGGCCGCCCGAGGGAGCTGCCGCGCTGGACCTCGACGGCTTCTACGAGCGGTTCGCCGAGGGTGGGTTCGGTTACGGACCGCTGTTCCAGGGGCTCCGGGGAGCCTGGGAGCGCGGCGACGAGGTGTTCGCGGAGGTGGCGCTGGAGGAGCAGGCAGCGGACGCGGAGTCGTTCGGTGTGCATCCCGCACTGCTGGACGCGGCCTTGCACGCCGTCTCGTTCGTGGATCTCGGGGAGCCGGGGCGCGGACTGCTGCCGTTCTCATGGAACGGTGTGTCCCTGCACTCAGGAGGGGCCTCCGTATTGCGGGTGCGGTTGGCCAGGTCCGGCGCCGAATCGGTGTCCCTGACCGCCGCCGATGGGGTCGGCGCGCCGGTCATCTCGGTCGAGTCGCTGGCGCTGCGCCCGGTGACAGCCGATCAGCTGGCCGGCTCCGGTACGGCGCGACAGGACTCGCTGTACCGCCTGGAGTGGGTGCCGGCACCCGCGCTGACCTCCCCCATGGACGCGGTCGCCGCCTTGGACGTGGCCGAGCTGAGCACCGATGTGGCGTCCCTGGAAGGCAGCCCCGACCTGGTCGTCGTGGCACTCGACCCCGTTGATTCGATCGCCACCCCCGACGCCGTGCACGAGATCACGGCACGGGTGCTCGGCCTGATCCAGGAGTGGCTGGCCGACGACCGGTTCGCCGACTCCCGTCTGCTCTTCGTCACCCGGGGAGCCATCGCGGCCGACGACGGTGCGACGGTGACCGACCTGGGCGGGGCCGCGGCATGGGGGCTGGTGCGCTCGGCCCAGTCCGAGCACCCGGGCAGGTTCCTGCTCGTCGACGTGGACGAGCGGGAGACCTCCATGTCCGCGCTGCCCGCGGCACTCGCCTCGGGCGAGCCCCAGGTCGTGGTGCGCGACGGCGTCGTACGCACCGGCCGGCTCGCCCGAATGGTTACGGGCACCAACCTGATGCCCCCGGCGGGTGCGCCGTGGCGGCTGGACAGCGGGCAGCGGGACCGGCTGGACAACCTCGCCCTGCAGACCGCCCCGGAGGCCACCAGGCCGCTGGTGGCCGGTGAGGTCCGGCTGTCCGTACGCGCCGCCGGACTCAACTTCCGCGATGTGCTCAGCGCCCTGGGCATGTATCCCGGAGAGGCCGCGCCCATGGGCGGTGAGGCGGCCGGAGTGGTCGTCGAGACCGGCCCCGAGGTGACCGGGCTACGCGTCGGCGACCGGGTGATGGGCCTGGTGGCCGGCTCCTTCACCCCCCGCATCGCCGTGGACCAGCGCGCGCTGGTGAAGGTCCCCGACGAGTGGTCGTTGGAGGATGCCGCGGCGGTGCCGCTGGTGTTCCTCACCGCGTATTACGGTCTGGCGGATCTGGCGGGGTTGTCGTCGGGTGAGTCGGTGCTGGTGCATGCGGGTGCCGGTGGTGTGGGGATGGCGGCGGTTCAGCTGGCGCGGCATCTGGGTGCGGAAGTGTTCGCGACGGCGAGTGAGGGCAAGTGGGATGCGTTGCGGTCGCTGGGGATCCCGGACGACCACATCGCTTCCTCCCGTACGACGGACTTCGCGGAGCGGTTCCTCGAGGTGACCGGTGGGCGGGGCGTCGATGTGGTGCTGAACTCACTCGCGGGTGAGTTCATCGACGCGTCGGTGTGGCTGCTGCGCCCGGGTGGCCGCTTCCTGGAGATGGGCAAGACCGACATCCGCGACGCGGAAACGGTGAACGGCGAATACCTCCCCTTCGACCTGGCGGACGTGGAGCTCGACCGGACACAGCGGATGCTGGTCGAGCTGATGGAGCTGTTCGAGACGGGTGCGCTGCGGCCGCTTCCGGTGACGGCGTGGGACGTGCGGCGGGCGCGGGACGCTTTCCGGTTCATGAGCCAGGCCAAGCACACGGGCAAGATCGTGCTGACCATGCCGCGTGAATGGGACCCCGAGGGCACCGTGCTGATCACCGGGGGTACGGGTGGTCTGGGCAGTGTGCTCGCGCGGCATGTGGTGGGTGTGCGTGGGGCGAGGCATGTGCTGTTGACGAGCCGCCGTGGGCTGGATGCTCCGGGTGCGGTGGAGCTGCGGGCGGAGTTGGCGGAGCTCGGCGCCGAGGTGTCGGTGGTGGCGTGTGACGTGGCGGATCGTGACGCGGTGGCGGATGTGCTGGCGTCGGTTCCGGCAGAGCATCCGCTCACCGCCGTGGTGCATACGGCCGGTGTGCTGGACGACGGTGTGGTGGGGGCGCTGACACCGGACCGGTTGAGCGCGGTACTGCGCCCGAAGGTGGACGCGGCGTGGCATCTGCATGAGCTGACGCGCGAGCTGGATCTGGCGGCGTTTGTGGTGTTCTCGTCGGTGGCCGGATCAATGGGCGCACCGGGGCAGGCGAATTACGCGGCGGGCAATGCGTTCCTGGATGCGCTGATGATGCGTCGGCGGGCAGAGGGGTGCGCCGGGCAGTCGCTGGTGTGGGGGCCGTGGGCCCAGGACAGCGGGATGACCGGCGGTTTGAACGAGGCCGACCTGCACCGGATGAGCACCGCCGGACTCCCGGCCATCAGCACCGAGCAGGGCATGGCCCTCTTCGACGCCGCCACCGCGCTGCACGACGCGATGGTCGTCCCCGTACCGCTCGACCTCACGGCCCTGCGGTCGCTCGGCGAGATACCGGGCCTGCTGCGTGGGCTCGTCCGGCCGACACGGCGTACGGCGGCCGCGGCGCTGCCCGCCTCCGGCGCCGCCGCCGAGCTCACCCGGCGCCTGGCGGGGCTGCGGGGCGCCGACCGGGTCCAGATCCTGGTGGACCTGGTGCGCGCCGAGGTCGCGTCCGTCCTGGGATACGCATCGCCGGACGCGGTGGAGATCCGGCGGGAGTTCCGCGAGCTCGGATTCGACTCGCTGACCGCGGTCGAGCTGCGCAACCGGCTGAACACGGCCACCGGGCTGCGCCTGCCGTCCACGCTTGTCTTCGACTACCCGACGCCGGCCGTGCTGGCCGACTTCCTGGTGGCGGAACTGGTGGGAACCGACAGCGCCGTCGCGGCCCCCGTGGCCGGGGCGGTCCGTACGGACGACGACCCCGTGGTCATCGTGTCCATGGCCTGCCGCTACCCGGGCGGGGTCCTCTCACCGGAGGATCTGTGGAACCTGGTGCTCGCCGAGGGCGACGGCATCTCGGAGTTTCCGACGTCTCGTGGGTGGGACCTGGAGTCGCTGTACGACCCGAACCGTGCGCGCCGCGGCACCAGCTATGTACGAGCGGGAGGGTTCCTGCACGAGGCGGGGGAGTTCGACCCGGGGTTCTTCGGCATCTCGCCGCGTGAGGCGCTGGCGATGGACCCGCAGCAGCGGCTGCTGCTGGAAGTGTCCTGGGAGGCCATCGAGCGAGCCGGAATCGCTCCCACCTCACTGCGCGGTAGCCAGACCGGTGTCTTCGTCGGATCGCTGCACCACGACTACGCGTCGGGGCGCCTGGAATTCCCGCAGGACGTGCGTGCCTTCCTCGGCACCGGGACGGCCGGCAGTGTGATGTCGGGCCGGGTCTCCTACACGCTGGGCCTGGAGGGTCCGGCGGTCACGGTCGATACGGCATGTTCGTCATCCCTGGTGGCCATGCACCTCGGGGTACAGGCCCTGCGGTCGGGAGAGTGCTCCCTCGCGCTGGCCGGCGGCGTCACCGTCATGGCGACCCCCGGGCCGTTCATCGACTTCAGCGCTCAGGGCGGGCTCGCCGGCGACGGCCGGTGCAAGGCGTTCGCGGAGGGTGCCGACGGGACCGGCTGGTCGGAGGGTGTCGGCCTGGTGGTGCTTGAGCGGCTGTCGGATGCGCGGCGCAACGGGCATGAGGTGCTCGCGGTGGTGCGGGGTTCGGCGGTGAATCAGGATGGTGCGTCGAATGGTCTGACGGCGCCGAATGGTCCGTCGCAGCAGCGGGTGATCCGTCAGGCGCTGGCCAACGCGGGTCTGTCTCCGGCGGAGGTGGACGCGGTGGAGGCGCATGGCACCGGCACCACGCTGGGCGACCCCATCGAGGCGCAGGGGCTTCTCGCCACCTACGGGCAGGACCGCGAACACCCACTGCTGCTCGGGTCGATCAAGTCCAACATCGGGCACACCCAGGCGGCGGCCGGTGTGGCCGGTGTGATCAAGATGGTGATGGCGATGCGCCACGGTGTGCTGCCCAAGACGCTGCACGTGGACACGCCGTCCACGCATGTGGACTGGTCGATGGGGGACATCCAACTGCTCACCGAGTCCGTGGAGTGGCCGGAGCACAGCCGTCCGCGCCGGGCCGCGGTCTCGTCCTTCGGCCTCAGCGGCACCAACGCCCACACCATCATCGAACAGGCCCCGCTGCCCGAGGAGCCGCCTTCCGCCGACACGCGGCCCGGGCGCGCCGTGGCCCCTGCTGCCCTGCCGTGGGTGGTGTCGGCGAGGACGGCCGAGGCGTTGCGTGGGCAGGCGGTCAGTCTGCTGGCGCGGGTGGACAGCGACCCCGAGGCCATGCCGGTCGATATCGGCTACTCGCTGGTGTCCACGCGTTCGGTGTTGGAGCACCGGGCGGTGGTGGTCGGTGGTGACCGTGAGGAGTTGCTGTCCGGTCTGCGTGCTCTGGGTGCTGACGATCCCGCGGTGGGTGTGGTGTGTGGGGTTGCCGATGTGGAGGGGAGGTCGGTGTTCGTCTTCCCGGGGCAGGGTTCGCAGTGGGCGGGTATGGGTGCCCGCTTGTTGGACGAGTCCCCGGTGTTCGCCGAGCGGTTGGGGGAGTGTGCCGCGGCTCTGGCGCCGTTCATCGACTGGTCGTTGATGGATGTCGTGCGGCAGCTTGAGGGTGCGCCGTCGTTGGAGCGGGTTGATGTGGTGCAGCCGGTGTCGTGGGCGGTGATGGTGTCGCTCGCGGCCATGTGGCGTTCGCATGGAGTGGAGCCGGATGCGGTGGTGGGTCACTCGCAGGGTGAGATCGCCGCCGCGTGTGTGGCGGGTGCGTTGTCGCTGGAGGACGGCGCCCGGGTGGTTGCGTTGCGCAGCCAGGCCATCGCGCGCCGGCTTGCCGGTGCTGGTGGTATGGCGTCGGTGCCGTTGCCGGTCGCCGAGGTCGAGGCGCGGCTGGAGCGGTGGGGCGGCCGGGTGTCGGTTGCCGCGGTCAACGGGCCCCGGTCGGTGGTCGTCTCGGGTGACCGGGAGGCGCTGGACGAGCTGGTCGAGGAGCTGACGGGCGAGGAGGTGCGTATCCGCCGTATCGCCGTGGACTACGCCTCCCACTCCGCGCACGTCGAGGGGATCCACGAGGAACTGCTGGCGGAGCTCGCGCCGGTTGCTCCGCGCGCGGTGGAGGTTCCGTTCCTGTCCACGGTGACCGGTGAGTGGCTTGAGGGTGGTGAGCTGGGCGCGGACTACTGGTACCGCAATCTGCGGCAGACGGTGGGCTTCGAGCCCGCCGTACGGGAGCTGCTGGCACAGCGTCATCGGGCGTTCATCGAGATCAGCGCGCATCCCGTACTGACGGTCGGGGTCCAGGAGACCATCGACGACGTCGATGTGGCGGCGGTGGTCGCTGGTACGCTGCGCCGGGACGAGGGCGGACTCGGCCGCTTCCTGACCTCGCTGGCGGAGGTCTTCGTCCGTGGTGGCGCCGTCGACTGGGCGAGTGTGTTCGCGGACACCGGCGCCCACCACGTCGACCTGCCCACCTACGCCTTCCAGCACGAGCTGTACTGGCCGAACGCCTCCATGCGGGTGGGCAACGTCACCGGCCTGGGCCAGGTGGCCGCCGGGCATCCGCTGCTCGGCGCCGCGGTCGAGCTGGCCGATGCGGGCGGGGTGCTGTTCACCGGCCGGCTGTCGCTGCGGTCGCACCCCTGGCTGGCGGATCACGCCGTGGGCGGTGTGGTGCTGTTCCCGGGGACCGGTTTCCTGGAGCTGGCGATCCGCGCCGGCGATCAGGTGGGCTGTGACCTGGTCGACGAGCTCACCCTGCTCGCGCCCCTGGTGCTGGGGGAGCGCGATGCCGTCGCCATCCAGCTGTGGGTGGGGGCGCCGGACGAGACCGGCCGCCGCACCGTGAACATGTACTCGCGCGCCGCCGAAGCCGCCGAGCAGCCGTGGACGCACCATGCCACCGGTATGCTCGCCCAGGGGGAGCGTACGGCGCGGTTCGACGGAGCCGTATGGCCGCCCGAAGGCGCGGTCGTCGCCGATATGGAGGACTTCTACGCGCGGCTCGCCGACGGCGGGTTCGCGTATGGACCGCTCTTCCAGGGGCTGCGGGCGGTGTGGCAGCGCGGCGACGAGGTGTTCGCCGAGGTGGCACTCCCCGAGCAGACAGGCGGCGACGCCGAGTCGTTCGCGATGCATCCGGCCCTGCTGGACGCGGCCTTGCACGCCGTGTCGTTCGTGAACCTCGAAGCCGCCGAGGGCGGACGCCTACCCTTCTCCTGGAGCGGTGTGTCCCTGCACGCCACGGGCGCCTCCATGCTGCGCGTACGCCTGACCCGGCGCGACGCGGAGTCGGTCTCGCTGGCGGCCGTGGACACCGATGGCGCGCCGGTGGTCTCGGCAGACTCGCTGGTGCTGCGCCCGGTGTCGGCCGAACAGCTGGCAGGTGCCCGAGCCGGTGAGCAGGATTCGCTGTTCCGGCTGGAATGGGTCCCCGTCCAGGTCGATACGGCGGCGCCCGGCGCACTCGACATCGTGGAACTGACCGCGGACCAGGCCACGGACCCGGCGTCGTTGGCCACGGTGCTGGAGGTGGCGACGGTCACCTGGGAGTCGGCCGACTCCTCCTCGGCGGCCGAAGCGGTGCACGAGGAGACCGCGCGGGCGCTTCGGCTCATCCAGAACTGGCTGGCCGACGAACGGCTCCAGGGCTCCCGGCTGGTCTTCGTCCTGCGCGACGCCGTCGCCGTCGAGTCGCCTGACATGGTGGCCGCGGCGGTCTGGGGGCTGGTGTCCAGCGCCCAGAGCGAGAACCCCGGACGGTTTGTGCTCGTGGACGCCGCTTCCCCGGACGAGGTGCGGACAGCGCTGGCGTCCGGCGAGCCGCAGGTCGTGGTGCGCGACGGCGGGGTATGCGTCGGCCGACTCGCCTCCGTAACCTCGCGCGGCTCGCTGCTGCCGCCGACCGGCGGAACGCCGTGGCGGCTGGACAGCCGGCAGAAGGGCAGTCTGGACAACCTCGAACTGCTCAGCTTCCCGGAGGCTGCCGAACCGCTGGCCCCCGGACAGATCCGGGTGGCCGTACGGGCCGCCGGCCTCAACTTCCGGGATCTTCTCAACGGCCTCAACGCACTGGGCGCCTTCCAGGACAAGGTGGGGCCACTCGGCAGCGAGGCGTCCGGTGTGGTCGTGGAGACCGGCCCCGAGGTGACCGGGCTGCGCGTCGGCGACCGGGTGGTCGGACTGGTCGACAACTCCTTCGGGCCCCTTGCGGTGGCCGCTGAGCGGGCGGTGACCCGGATTCCAGAGGGCTGGCGGTTCGAGGATGCCGCATCCGTCCCGGTCGCGTATCTGACCGCGTATTACGGTCTGGTGGATTTGGCGGGGTTGTCGTCGGGTGAGTCGGTACTGGTGCATGCGGGTGCCGGTGGTGTGGGGATGGCGGCCATCCAGCTGGCCCAGCATCTGGGCGCCGAGGTGTTTGCCACCGCGAGTGAGAGCAAGTGGGATGCGTTGCGTTCGCTGGGGATCCCGGATGACCACATCGCCTCCTCGCGTACGACGGACTTCGAGGAGCGGTTCCTCGAGGTGACCGGTGGGCGGGGCGTCGATGTGGTGCTGAACTCGCTCGCGGGTGAGTTCATCGACGCGTCCGCGCGGCTCCTGCGCCCGGGTGGCCGGTTCGTCGAGATGGGCAAGCTGGACATCCGCGACGCCGACAGCTTCACCGACGCGACGTACATCTGGTTCGACCTGCTCGACGCGGGCCCCGATCGTCTACAGAGCATGCTGGTCGAACTGATGGAGCTGTTCGAGGCGGGTGCGCTGCGGCCGCTTCCGGTGACGACCTGGGACGTGCGGCGGGCGCGGGACGCTTTCCGGTTCATGAGCCAGGCCAAGCACACGGGCAAGATCGTGCTGACCATGCCGCGTGAATGGGACCCCGAGGGCACCGTGCTGATCACCGGGGGTACGGGTGGTCTGGGCAGTGTGCTCGCGCGGCATGTGGTGACCGGGCACGGAGTGCGTCGACTGCTGCTCACCAGCCGCCGTGGGCTGGATGCCCCGGGCGCGGCCGAGATGCGGGCGGAGTTGGCGGAGCTGGGTGCCGAGGTGTCGGTGGTGGCGTGTGATGTGGCGGACCGGGACGCGGTGGCGGGTGTGCTGGCATCGATTCCGCCGGAGCATCCCCTCACGGCCGTGGTCCATGCGGCGGGTGTGCTGGACGACGGTGTGGTGGGGGCGCTGACGCCGGAGCGGCTGAGCGCCGTACTGCGGCCGAAGGTGGATGCGGCGTGGCATCTGCACGAGCTCACCCGCGACCTGGACCTGGCCGCCTTCGTGATGTTCTCCTCGCTCGCCGGGGTGATGGGCAACGCGGGGCAGGGCAACTACGCCGCCGCCAACGCAGCCCTCGACGCCCTGGCTCGCGGGCGCCGGGCGGCGGGGTTGGCCGGCCAGTCCCTCGTATGGGGCCTGTGGGCCCATGAAAGCGGCATGACCGGCAAGCTCACCGACGCCGACATCCAGCGTATGAGCGCCGCCGGCCTCCCGCCGATCAACGGCGAGGAGGGCATGGCCCTCTTCGACGCGGCGCTGTCCTGCGACGAGCCGGTGGTGGCACCCGTACGTCTGGACCTCGCCGCGTTCCGTGCGCAGCCCGAGGTGCCGAGCCTGCTGCGCGGGCTGGTCCGCACCACCCGCCGGGCGGCGGCAGCGGCAGCGGTGCCCGCGTCGGGCGCGGCGGCCGCGCTCACCCGGCAGCTGGCGGGAGTGGCGGAGTCCGAGCGCGCACCGGTCCTGGTGGACCTCATCCGTGGCCAGGCGGCCGCGGTCCTCGGACATGCCTCGGCCGAGGCCGTCGAGGCGCGCAAGGAGTTCCGCGAGCTGGGCTTCGACTCGCTGACCGCTATCGAGCTGCGCAACCGGCTGAACACGGCCACCGGGCTGCGCCTGCCGTCCACACTCGTCTTCGACTACCCCACCCCGATCGTCCTCGCGGAGCATCTGCTCTCGGAGCTCGTGGGCCAACGCGGCGAGGTGGTCTTGCCGACGGCCGTCACCTCGGGGCTTGCGGACGACCCGATCGTGATCGTCGGGATGAGCTGCCGCTACCCGGGCGGGGTTCGTTCGCCGGAGGACCTGTGGCGGCTGGTCGCCGAGGGCCGGGACGCCATCGCCGAACTCCCCACGGACCGCGGCTGGCAGGTCTACGGGGACCTCGCCTTCGAGGGCGGCTTCCTCTACGACGTCGCCGAGTTCGACGCGGGCTTCTTCGGGATTTCGCCGCGTGAGGCGCTGGCGATGGATCCGCAGCAGCGGCTGCTGCTGGAGACCTCGTGGGAGGTCTTCGAGCGCGCGGGCATCGACCCGGCCGACCTCCGCGGCACCGACACCGGTGTCTTCATCGGCGCAGGCAACGGTGGCTACGTGCCGCCGGAGGAGTCCCGCGGCCATCAGATGACCGGCCTGCTGACCAGCGTCGCGTCCGGGCGGCTGTCCTACACCTTCGGTCTCGAAGGCCCGGCACTGACGGTGGACAGCGCGTGTTCGTCGTCGCTGGTCACCATTCACCTCGCGGCGCAGTCGCTGCGCTCGGGCGAATGCTCCTTGGCGCTGGCGGGCGGTGTCACGGTCATGGCCACCCCGGCGGCCTTCGGAGAGTTCGACCAGCACGGCGGGCTCTCACCGGACAGCCGGTGCCGCCCGTTCGCCGATTCGGCCGCCGGAACTGGCTGGTCGGAGGGCGTGGGCCTGGTGGTGCTCGAGCGGTTGTCGGACGCCGTACGCAACGGGCATGAGGTGCTTGCGGTGGTGCGGGGTTCGGCGGTGAATCAGGATGGTGCGTCGAATGGTTTGACGGCGCCGAATGGTCCGTCGCAGCAGCGGGTGATCCGTCAGGCGCTGGCGAACGCCGGTCTGGCTCCGGCGGAGGTGGACGCGGTCGAGGCGCATGGCACCGGCACCACGCTGGGTGACCCGATCGAGGCGCAGGCGCTGCTCGCCACGTATGGGCAGGACCGTGAGCTGCCGCTGAGGCTGGGTTCCATCAAGTCCAACATGGGGCACACCCAGCTGGCGGCCGGTGTGGCCGGTGTGATCAAGATGGTCATGGCGCTGCGGAACGGTGTGCTGCCCAAGACGCTGCACGTGGACACGCCGTCCACGCATGTGGACTGGTCGGCGGGCGCGGTGGAGCTGTTGACCGAGTCGGTGGAGTGGCCGGAGACCGGGCGTCCGCGCCGGGCCGGTGTCTCCGCGTTCGGCGTCAGCGGCACCAATGTGCACGCCATCCTGGAGCAGGCGCCACAGCCTGCCGAGCCGATCCCGGGTGACCAGGACGGCTCTGCCGTGGCCCCTGCTGCCCTGCCCTGGGTGGTGTCGGCGAAGACGGCTGCGGCGTTGCGTGGGCAGGCGGCCGGTCTGCTGGCGCGGGTTGAGGCCGACCCGGAGCTGGAGCCCGTGGATGTGGGCTATTCGCTGGTGTCCACGCGGTCGGTGTTGGAGCACCGGGCGGTGGTGGTCGGTGGTGACCGTGAGGAGTTGCTGTCGGGCCTGCGTGCTCTGGGCGATGACGATCCCGCGGTGGGTGTGGTGTGTGGGGTTGCCGATGTGGAGGGGAGGTCGGTGTTCGTCTTCCCGGGGCAGGGTTCGCAGTGGGCGGGTATGGGTGCCCGGTTGTTGGACGAGTCCCCGGTGTTCGCGGAACGGCTGGGCGAATGTGCCGCGGCTCTGGCGCCGTTCATCGACTGGTCGTTGATGGACGTCGTACGGCAGGTTGAGGGTGCGCCGTCGTTGGAGCGGGTTGATGTGGTGCAGCCGGTGTCGTGGGCGGTGATGGTGTCGCTCGCGGCCATGTGGCGTTCGCATGGAGTGGAGCCGGATGCGGTGGTGGGGCACTCGCAGGGTGAGATCGCGGCGGCGTGTGTCGCGGGCGCGTTGTCGCTGGAGGACGGCGCACGTGTGGTGGCGCTGCGGAGCCAGGCGATCGCGCGTCGGCTTGCGGGTGCTGGTGGTATGGCGTCGGTGCCGTTGCCGGTCGCCGAGGTCGGGGCGCGGCTGGAGCGGTGGGGCGGCCGGGTGTCGGTTGCCGCGGTCAACGGGCCCCGGTCGGTGGTCGTGTCCGGTGACCGGGAGGCGCTGGACGAGCTGGTCGAGGAGTTGACCAGCGAGGAGGTGCGTATCCGCCGTATCGCCGTGGACTACGCCTCGCACTCGGCTCATGTCGAGGAGCTTCATGAGGAGTTGCTGGCGGAGCTCGCGCCGGTCGTGCCGCGCGCGGTGGAGGTGCCGTTCTTCTCCACGGTGACCGGTGAGTGGCTTGAGGGTGGTGAGCTGGGCGCGGACTACTGGTACCGCAATCTGCGGCAGACGGTGGGCTTCGAGCCCGCCGTACGGGAGCTGCTGGCCCGGCGCCATCGGGCGTTCATCGAGATCAGCGCGCATCCCGTACTGACGGTCGGGGTCCAGGAGACGGTCGACGACGTCGATGTGACTGCTGTGGTCGTGGGCACTTTGCGCCGGGACCAGGGTGGCAGTGACCGGTTCCTGGCCTCGCTGGCGGAGGTCTTCGTCCGTGGTGGCGCTGCCGACTGGGCGAGTGTGTTCGCGGACACCGGCGCCCACCGCGTCGACCTGCCCACGTACGCCTTCCAGCGGCAGCGCTACTGGCCCTCCGAGTCCACGCAGGCAGGCGATGTGACCGCCGCCGGTCTGGTGTCCCCGGAGCATCCGCTGCTCGGCGCCGCCGTGGAACTGGCGGACTCCGAGGGCCTGCTGTTCACCGGTAGTCTGTCACTGCGGTCGCATCCGTGGCTGGCGGATCACGCCGTGGGCGGTGTGGTGCTGTTCCCGGGCACCGGTTTCCTGGAGCTGGCGATCCGCGCCGGCGACCAGGTGGGCTGCGACCTGGTCGATGAACTCACACTCGCGGCCCCCCTGGTGGTGCCGGAGCGCGACGCGGTCGCGGTCCAGCTGCGGGTGGGGGCGCCCGATCCCTCCGGCCACCGCAGCCTCAGCGTGTACTCACGGCCTGCGGACGCGGCCGAGCAGCCGTGGTTGCAGCACGCCACCGGTGTGCTGGCGCACGGTGAGCGGACGGCCGACTTCGACGCCACCGTATGGCCGCCCACCGGCGCGGTCGTCGCCGACATGGAAGGTTTCTACGAGCGGTTCGCCGAGGGCGGCGTCGGCTACGGTCCGGTGTTCCAGGGGCTGCGCGCGGTGTGGCGGACCGAGGACGAGGTGTTCGCCGAGGTCGCGCTGCCGGAGCAGGTGAACGACGCCAAGTCGTACGGAATCCATCCGGCCCTGCTGGACGCGGCGCTGCACGCCGTATCGTTCACCGATCTCCCGGGGGCGGACCCGGAGTCCGAGCGGGGCCGGCTGCTGTTCTCGCTGAGCGGTGTCTCCTTGCACGCCAACGGGGCGTCCGTGCTGCGGGTGCGGCTGGCCCACGACGCCGCCGGGTCGCTGACCCTGGCAGCGGCCGACTCGGCTGGTGCCCCCGTCATCTCGGTCGAGTCCGTGGCGATCCGCCCGGTGTCCGCGGAGCAACTGGCCGCCGGGAACACTGCGGGCCAGGCCCACGATTCGCTCTATCGACTGGACTGGGTGGCGGCCCCGGCTGCCTCGCAGTCCGCGGACGGGCCGGAGACGGCCGAGCTGTCCACGGACGCGCTCGCGCACCTGGCGTCGCTGGAAACGGTGCCGGACGTGGTCATGGTCGAGGTCGGGGCGCTCGGCGCCACCGGCCCCATAGGACACACCGAGGCCCCGGACGGGGCGGGGGCGACGCACCAGGTGACGGCCCGGGTGCTGGAGCTGGTCCAGCACTGGGCGGCCGACGAGCGGTACGCGGACTCCCGCCTGGTGTTCATCACGCGCGGCGCCATCGCGGCGAGGAGCGGCGACACCGTCGCGGATCCGCGCGCAGCGGCCGTATGGGGCTTGCTGCGCTCGGCGCAGACGGAGTACCCGGGACACTTCCTCCTGGCCGATCTCGAAGATCGGCAGGAGGCCGCCGAGGTGCTGGCCGACGTTATCGCGTCCGGTGAGCCGCAGGTCGTGGTCCGGGACGGCGTCGTACTCGTCGGCCGGCTGGCCTCCGTCGCCTCGTCTGCCGGGCTGCTGCCCCCACCCGGCGGGGTGCCGTGGCGGCTGGAGAGCCGGCGCAAGGGCAGCCTGGACGCCCTCGAACTGATCACCGAAGCGCCCCAGGCGCAGCTTGCCACCGGTCAGGTACGGATGGCCGTACACGCCGCCGGGCTCAACTTCCGCGATGTGCTGGGCGCACTGGACATGTACCCGGGCGACCCCGGCCTGATGGGCAGCGAGGCCGCTGGTGTGGTCGTCGAGACCGGCTCCGGTGTGACCGGACTCCGTGTCGGGGACAGGGTCCTTGGTGTCGTGGCCGGCGGCTTCGGCCCGCTCGCGGCTGTCGATCAGCGCATGCTCGTCAAGATCCCTGATGGGTGGTCGTTTGAGGATGCCGCGGCGGTGCCGGTGGCGTTCCTCACCGCGTATTACGGGTTGGTGGATTTGGCGGGGTTGTCGTCGGGTGAGTCGGTGCTGGTGCATGCGGGTGCCGGTGGTGTGGGGATGGCGGCCGTCCAGCTGGCGCGGCTTCTGGGCGCCGAGGTGTTCGCCACCGCGAGTGAGTCGAAGTGGGACACGTTGCGCTCGCTGGGGATACCCGAGGATCACATCGCCTCGTCCCGTTCGACGGACTTCGAGGAGCGGTTCCTTGAGGTGACCGGTGGGCGGGGTGTGGATGTGGTGCTGAACTCGCTGGCGGGTGAGTTCGTCGACGCGTCGGTGCGGCTGCTGCGGTCGGGTGGCCGGTTCCTGGAGATGGGCAAGACCGACATCCGCGAGGCGGAAGCAGTGGAGGGCGATTACCTGCCCTTCGATCTGGCGGACGCCGGTCTGGACCGGACGCAGGAAATGCTGGTCGAGCTGATGGAGCTGTTCGGCGCGGGTGTGTTGCGTCCCTTGCCGGTGACGGCGTGGGATGTGCGGCGGGCGCGGGACGCCTTCCGGTTCATGAGCCAGGCGAGGCACACGGGCAAGATCGTGCTGACCATGCCGCCTCGCTGGGACCCCGAGGGCACCGTGCTGATCACCGGTGGCACAGGCGGTCTGGGCAGCAGGCTCGCTCGCCATCTCGCCGCCGAATGGGGGATGAAGCACCTGCTGCTGGTCAGCCGCCGCGGGCCGGACGCGCCCGGCGCGCCCGAACTGCGGGAGGAGCTGAGCGCCCACGGTGCCGATGTCACCATCGCCGCATGCGACGTGGCGGACCGCGACGCGCTGACCGCGCTGCTCGCCGGGGTTCCCGCGGAGCATCCGCTGACCGCGGTCGTCCACACCGCGGCCGCGCTCGACGACGGTGTGATCGCCTCGCTGACTCCCGAGCGGCTGGCCACGGTCTTCGGCCCGAAGGCGGACGCGGCCTGGCATCTGCATGAGCTGACCCGCGACCTGGACCTGGCCGCGTTCGTGACGTACTCGTCGGTCGCGGGCCAGCTCGGCGGCGCGGGTCTCGGCAGCTACGCCGCGGCCAACGCCTTCCTCGACGCGCTGGCCAACCACCGCAGGGCCGAGGGCCTGCCCGGCCAGTCGCTGTTGTGGGGGCCGTGGGCCCAGGACGGCGGTATGACCAGCGAGCTCACCGACACGGACATCCACCGGCTCAGCGCGGCCGGAATGCCGCTGCTGACCGAGGAACAGGGCGTCGCGCTGTTCGACGCGGCGGCCACCTGCGACGAACCAGTGGTGGCCCCCGTGCGCCTCAATCTCGCCGCGCTCCGTGCGCAGGGCGAGGTCCCGGGGCTGCTGCGCGGTCTGGTCCGTACGGCCCGCAGGACGGCGGGCGGCGCCTCCGCCTCCGAGTCCGGCGCGGCCGCCGCGCTGACCCAGCGGCTCGCCGGGCTGCGCGAGGCCGACCGTCTGCGCCTGCTGATCGATCTCGTACGCGGCCAGGCGGCAGCCGTACTGGGACACCCGTCGCCGGACGCGGTGGAGGTCCGGCGGGAGTTCCGAGAGCTGGGCTTCGACTCGCTGACCGCGGTCGAGCTGCGCAACCGGCTCGGCGGCGCGACCGGACTTCGACTGCCCGCCACCTTGGTGTTCGACTACCCCACGCCGACCGCGCTGGCCGAGTTCCTGCTGCGTGAGCTGCTGGGCGAGCACGGCGAGGTGATCCTGCCGACGGCCGTCACCTCGGGGCTCGCGGACGACCCGATCGTGATCGTCGGGATGAGCTGCCGCTACCCGGGCGGGGTCCGTTCGCCGGAAGACCTGTGGCGGCTGGTCGCCGAAGGGCGCGACGCCATCGCCGAACTGCCCACCGACCGCGGCTGGCGACTGGACCCGGGCGCCGGCTACGAGGGCGGTTTCCTCTACGACGCCGCGGAGTTCGACGCGGGCTTCTTCGGTATCTCGCCGCGCGAGGCGCTGGCGATGGACCCGCAGCAGCGGCTGCTGCTGGAGACCGCCTGGGAGGTGTTCGAGCGCACGGGCATCGACCCCGCCTCGGTCCGCGGGACGGACGCGGGCGTCTTCGTCGGCGCGACCGGCTTCGGCTACCTTCCGCCGCAGGAATCCCGCGGCCACCATATGACGGGCCAGGCCACCAGTGTGATCTCGGGGCGGCTGTCCTACACCTTCGGCCTCGAGGGCCCGGCCGTCACCGTGGACACCGCGTGTTCCTCCTCGCTGGTGGCGATGCACCTCGCCGCCCAGGCGCTGCGCACCGGCGAGTGCTCGCTGGCGCTGGCGGGCGGTGTCACGGTGATGTCGACGCCGATCGGTTTCGGCGAGTTCAACGAGCAGGGCGGGATGGCACCGGACGGCCGCTGTCACTCGTTCGCCGACTCTGCCGCAGGAACGAGCTGGTCGGAGGGTGTCGGCCTGGTCGTGCTCGAGCGGCTGTCGGACGCCGTACGCAACGGGCATGAGGTGCTTGCGGTGGTGCGGGGTTCGGCGGTGAATCAGGATGGTGCGTCGAATGGTTTGACGGCGCCGAACGGTCCGTCGCAGCAGCGGGTGATCCGTCAGGCGCTGGCGAACGCCGGTCTGGCTCCGGTGGATGTGGACGCGGTCGAGGCGCACGGTACGGGCACCACGCTGGGTGACCCGATCGAGGCCCAGGCGCTGCTCGCCACCTACGGGCAGGACCGGGAGCTGCCCCTGCGGCTCGGCTCCATCAAGTCCAACATGGGACACACTCAGGTCGCGGCCGGTATGGCCGGTGTGATCAAGATGGTCATGGCGCTGCGGAACGGAGTGCTGCCCAAGACGCTGCACGTGGACACGCCGTCCACGCATGTGGACTGGTCGGCGGGCGCGGTGGAGCTGTTGACCGAGTCGGTGGAGTGGCCGGAGACCGGGCGTCCGCGCCGGGCCGGTGTCTCGGCGTTCGGCGTCAGCGGCACCAATGTGCACACCATCCTGGAGCAGGCCCCGCTGCCCGCCGGGCCCAAGCCGGACGACCAAGAGATCCCCGCGGTGACCCCTGCCGCCCTGCCGTGGGTGGTGTCGGCGAAGTCGGCCGAGGCGTTGCGTGAGCAAGCCGCCAACCTGGCCTCGCATATGGAGAGTCACCCCGAGGCGACGCCGGCTGACATCGGACACTCGCTGGTGTCCACGCGGTCGGTGTTGGAGCACCGGGCGGTGGTGGTCGGTGGTGACCGCGAGGAGTTGTTGTCAGGTCTGACCGCCCTGGGTGCTGACGGCCCGGCGGTGGGTGTGGTGCGTGGGGTTGCCGATGTCGAGGGGAGGTCGGTGTTCGTCTTCCCGGGGCAGGGTTCGCAGTGGGCGGGTATGGGTGCCCGACTCATGGACGAGTCCCCGGCGTTCGCGGAACGGCTGGCCGAGTGTGCCGCGGCTCTGGCGCCGTTTACCCACTGGTCGCTGATGGATGTCGTACGGCAGGTTGAGGGTGCGCCGTCGCTGGAGCGGGTTGATGTGGTGCAGCCGGTGTCGTGGGCGGTGATGGTGTCGCTCGCGGCCCTGTGGCGTTCGTATGGTGTGGAGCCGGATGCGGTGGTGGGGCACTCGCAGGGTGAGATCGCGGCGGCGTGTGTCGCGGGCGCGTTGTCGCTGGAGGACGGCGCACGTGTGGTCGCACTGCGGAGCCAGGCGATCGCGCGTCGGCTTGCGGGTGCTGGTGGTATGGCGTCGGTGCCGCTGCCGGTCGCCGAGGTCGAGGCGCGGCTGGAGCGCTGGGATGGCCGGGTGTCGATCGCGGCGGTCAACGGCCCCCGCTCGGTCGTCGTGTCCGGCGACTCGGAAGCGCTGGACCAGCTGGTCGAGGAGTTGACCGGCGAGGAGGTGCGTATCCGCCGTATCGCCGTGGACTACGCCTCCCACTCCGCGCATGTCGAGGAGCTCCACGAGGAGCTGTTGGCCGAGCTCGCGCCGGTTGCTCCGCGCACCGCAGAGGTGCCGTTCTTCTCCACGGTGACCGGTGACTGGCTCGACACCACGGGCATGGATGCGGACTACTGGTACCGCAATCTGCGGCAGACGGTGGGCTTCGAACCGGCCATCCGCGCCCTCCTGGCGCAGGAACACCGGGCGTTCATCGAGGTCAGCTCCCACTCCGTACTCACGATGGCGGTCCAGGAGACCATCGACGCCACCGGCGACCACGCCGCCACGGCCGGCACGCTGCGCCGGGACGAGGGCGGTCTCGGCCGCTTCCTGACCTCGCTGGCCGAGGTCTTCGTACGCGGTGTCGACGTCGCCTGGGCGGGCATGTTCGCCGACACCGGTGCCCACCGTGTCGACCTGCCGACCTACGCGTTCCAGCGCGAGCGCTACTGGCCGGACGAGGCCAGGACCGGTGCCCCGGCCGCGGAGGCCGATACGGCGGATGCGGAGTTCTGGTCCGCCGTCGAACAGGAAGACCTGGAATCCCTCGCCGACTGGCTGGAGATCGACGGAGGCTCGCTGGGCGCCGTGCTGCCCGCGCTCTCCGCCTGGCGGGGCAGGCGCCGTGAGGAGTCCACCGTGGACTCCTGGCGCTACCGGACCGAGTGGCGGCCGCTGCGAATGTCCTCGGTGCCGGTGCTGACCGGGACCTGGCTGGTCGTGACCGCCGACGGCATCGCGGACGGCGAGGTGACCGCGGCCCTCGCCGGGCATGGCGCACAGGTCCGGCGGCTGGAGCTGGACGAGTCGTGTGTCGACCGCGCCGAACTCGCGTCCAGGCTCCAAGGCGTGGACGGCATCGAGGACATCCGCGGCATGGTGTCGGTCCTGGCCTTCGCCGAGCAGCCGAGCGCCAGCTACCCGGCGCTGCCCTCCGGGCTCGCGTTGAGCCTCGCGCTGGTGCAGGCGCTGGACGACATCGGCGCCGACGCGCGGCTGTGGTGCCTCACCCGCGGAGCCGTGTCGACCGGCCGTTCCGACCGGCTGACCAGCCCGGTGCAGGCACAGGTCCTCGGCCTGGGCCGGACGGCCGCGCTGGAGCACCCGCGCCGCTGGGGCGGCCTGGTGGACCTGCCCGCCGAGCTCGACCAGCGCGCCGCGCAGCGGCTGGCCGGCGCGCTCGCCGGGACGGAAGGCGAGGACGGCGAGGGCGAGTTCGCGATCCGGCCCTCCGGCGTGTTCGTACGGCGCGTGGTGCGCACACCCGCCGACGACTCCGCCCCCAAGGGCCGTTGGCAGCCGCGCGGCACCACTCTTATCACCGGCGGCACCGGTGTGCTCGGCCAGTATCTGGCCCGGTGGCTCGCGCACAACGGGGCCGAAGACCTGGTGCTGACCAGCCGTCGCGGTATGGCCGCGGCCGGCGCCGCCGAGCTGGTGGCCGAGCTGGCCGAGCTGGGTACGACCGTGGAGGTCGTGGCCTGCGATGTGGCGGACCGGGACGCGGTGGCCGCGATGATCAGCCGGCTCACGGGCGAGGGACGGGTCATCCGCACCGCCGTCCATGTGGCCGCCTACATCGATCTGGTCTCGCTGTCCGCCACCGACCACGACACGTTCGCCGCGATCGTCGACGCCAAGGTCGCGGGCGCCCGCCATCTGCACGAGCTGCTGGACGACGAACAACTCGACGCCGTCGTGTACTACTCGTCGATCGCGGGCATCTGGGGCAGCGGCGACCACGGCGCGTACGGGGCGGCCAACTCCTACCTGGAGGCGCTGGCGGAACACCGGCGCGCCCACGGTCTGCGCGCCACCTCGATCGCATGGGGCATCTGGCGCGACGATCAGGTACGGGTCGACCCGCGGCAGATCCTCGGCAGCGGTCTGCGCTATATGCAGCCCGAGCTCGCCCACACCGGTCTGCGGCGCGCACTGGACGACGACGAGACGCTGCTGACGATCGCCGACATCGACTGGGATCGCTACTACCCGGTCTACACCTCGGTGCGCCCCAGCCCGCTGTTCAGCGAGGTGCCCGAGGTACGCGGGATTCTCCAGCGGGCCGAGGACACCGTCGCCGCCTCCGCGGACGGCGAGTTCGCCGCGCGTATCCGCGGCCTGTCCGCCGCCGAGGGGGAGCGTGCGCTGCTGGACCTGGTGCGCGCCGAGGCGGCGGCCGTCCTGGGACACGCCTCCCCGGACGCGATCGCGGAGCGCCGGGCGTTCCGCGACGTCGGGTTCGACTCGCTGACCGCGGTCGACCTGCGCAACCGGGTGGCCAGGGCCACCGGTCTGACACTCCCGAGCACCCTGGTCTTCGACTACCCGAGCCCGGTGGCCCTGGTGGAGTTCCTGCGGTCGCGGATCGTGGGCTCGGCCGTGGCGACGCGGCCGGGCACGCCCGCCCCCACGGTCTCCACGGCCTCCGAGGAGCCGATCGCGATCATCGGTATGGCCTGCCGCTTCCCCGGCGGGATCGGCTCGCCGGAGCAGCTGTGGGAGGTGGTCGCGGGCGGACAGGACGTCATCTCCGAGTTTCCCGCCGACCGTGGCTGGGATGCCGAGCGGCTGTACGACCCGGACCCGGACAAGCCCGGTAAGACGTACTCGACGCGCGGTGGCTTCCTGCACGACGCCGCGGAGTTCGACGCGGGCTTCTTCGGTATCTCGCCGCGTGAGGCGCTGGCCATGGACCCGCAGCAGCGGCTGCTGCTGGAGACCTCCTGGGAGGCGTTCGAGCGGGCCGGTATCGACCCCGCGTCGGTCAGGGGCAGCCTGACGGGCACGTTCATCGGCTCCAGCTACCAGGACTACGGCTTCGGCCCGCACACCGGTTCGGAGGGGTCGGAGGGCTATATGCTCACCAGTTCGGTGCCGAGCGTGCTGTCGGGCCGCATCTCGTATCTGTTCGGCCTCGAGGGCCCGGCGGTCACCCTGGACACCGCGTGCTCCTCGTCGCTGGTGGCGCTGCACCTCGCGTGCCAGTCGCTGCGCAACGGCGAGAGCACGCTGGCGCTGGCCGGTGGTGTCACGGTGATGACCACCCCCGGCTCGTTCCTGGCCTTCAGCCGCCAGCGCGGGATGGCCGCGGACGGCCGCTGCAAGGCGTTCGCCGAATCGGCCGACGGGATGAGCCTGTCCGAGGGCGTGGGGCTGCTCCTGGTGGAGCGGCTGTCGGACGCCCGGCGCAACGGCCACCCCGTGCTTGCGGTGGTACGCGGCTCGGCGATCAACCAGGACGGAGCGTCGAACGGTCTGACCGCGCCCAACGGCCCCTCGCAGCAGCGGGTGATCGGCCAGGCGCTGACCAACGCCCAGCTGACCGCGAACGACATCGACGCGGTCGAGGCGCACGGCACGGGGACCACCCTGGGCGACCCGATCGAGGCCCAGGCCCTGCTCGCCACCTACGGACAGGAGCGCGAACGGCCCCTGCTGCTCGGCTCGGTCAAGTCCAACCTCGGCCACACCCAGCTGGCCGCCGGCGCCGCGAGCGTGATCAAGATGGTCATGGCGATGCGGTACGGCGTACTGCCCAAGACGCTGCACATCGACGAGCCGACGTCGCATGTGGACTGGTCGTCCGGTGCGGTGGAGCTGCTGACCGAGCAGGCCGCGTGGCCGGAGACGGGGCACCCGCGCCGGGTCGGCATCTCGGCGTTCGGCATCAGCGGCACCAATGCCCACGCCATCCTGGAGCAGGGCCCGCGGCCGGAGGCCGACGACGGCCCGGTGACATCTCCCGTGCCCGCTCGGGCGCCGGGTGTCGTACCGGTGGTGGTGTCGGGCAAGTCGGAGGAGGCGCTGCGGGCGCAGGCGGCGCGGGTGGTCGCCCATGTCGAGGAGGAGCCGTCCGGTCTCGGGCTGGTGGATCTGGCGTATTCGCTGGCGACGACGCGCTCCGGATTCGAGCGCCGTGGTGTGGTGCTCGCGGGGGCGCGGCCTGAGGCCGTGGCGGGTCTGCGGGCCGTGGCGTGCGGCGAGTCCGATGTGAATCTGGTGCAGGGCGCGGCCCGTGAGGATCGCGTGGTCGCGTTCCTGTTCTCGGGCCAGGGCAGTCAGCGGGCCGGGATGGGCCGCGAGCTGTACGAGGACTTCCCGGTGTTCGCCGAGGCGTTGGACGAGGTGTGCGCGCACCTGGACGCCCATCTGGACCGTCCGCTGCGTGAGGTGCTGTTCGCGGAGGCGGGTTCGGCCGAGGCGGAGCTGCTGGATGAGACGGCCTGGACCCAGCCGGCGCTGTTCGCGGTGGAAGTGGCGCTGTTCCGGCTGGTGGAGTCCTGGGGAGTGCGGCCGGACTACGTGGCCGGGCATTCGGTCGGGGAGATCGCCGCGGCGCATGTGGCCGGGGTGTTCTCGCTGGCGGACGCGTGCACGCTGGTGGCGGCGCGGGCCCGGCTGATGGGCGAGCTGCCGTCGGGCGGGGCGATGGTGTCCCTCCAGGCGACCGAGGATGAGGTCACTCCGTACCTCGGGGAGAGGGTGTCGATCGCCGCGGTGAACGGGCCGCGTTCGGTGGTGATCTCCGGCGAAGAGGCTCCCGTGCTGGACATCGCCACCCGGTTTGCGGAAGAGGGCCGTAAGACTAGGCGTTTGCGGGTCTCGCATGCGTTTCACTCGGTTCTGATGGACGGGATGGTGGCGGAATTCGGGCGGGTGGCCCGGGGCCTGGCCTATGGCGCCCCGGTGGTGCCACTGGTATCCGGCCTGACCGGTGAGCCGGTCACGGCGGAGCTGGTGGGTGCGCCGGAGTACTGGGTGCGGCAGGTGCGCGAGGCCGTGCGGTTCGCCGATGGGGTGCGCTGGCTGGATGGGCGTGGCGTGAGCGCGTATCTGGAGATCGGCCCCGATGGTGTGCTGTCGGCGATGGCTCAGGAAAGCCTCTCGGCGCAGTCCCCGGCCGCCACCGTGGTGGCCTCCGCGCTGCGGAAGGGTGCGGAGGAGGAGCGGGCGGTGGTCACCGCGCTGGCCCGGCTGTACGCCCACGGGGTGGAGGTCGACTGGCCGGCGTTCTTCGCGGGCACCGGTGCCCACCGGATCGACCTCCCGACCTACGCCTTCCAGCACCAGCGCTACTGGCCGGAGGTTCTGGCACCGGCACCCGCCGCTGACGCCGACCTCACGGACGCGGACGCGGACTTCTGGGCCGTGGTCGAGGGGGAGGACCTGGAGTTGCTGGCCTCGCGGCTGGAGGTCGACGGCGACTCGCTCGGCGCGGTGCTTCCCGCGCTGACCACTTGGCGCCGCCGCCGGCGTGAGCAGTCGGTCGTGGACGCCTGGCGCTACCGGGTCAGCTGGACACCGCTGGCCGACCCGACCCCCCAGGCCCAGCGCGGCAGCTGGCTCGTGGTCGTCCCGGCCGACCAGGCGGACGACGCATGGGTGACCTCCGTGGCCGAGGCCACGCCCACCCCGGCGGTACGTGTCGAGATCACCGAGCCGGACCGCGCCGCACTGGCCGACCGGCTGCGTGAGGTGGCGGCGGAATCGGGCCCGTTCGCGGGCGTACTCTCCCTGCTCGGAGCGTACGAGCACGCCGTCGACGGATACTCGGGCGTACCGGCGGGCGTGGCCCTGACGACCACTTTGGTGCAGGCGCTGGGCGACGCGGGCATCGAGTCGCCGCTGTGGGCCGCCACCCGGGGCGCGGTGTCGGTGAGCCGCTCGGACACCGCACCGAGCCCGGCCCAGGCCGCCGTCTGGGGCCTCGGCCGGGTCGCGGCGCTGGAGTACCCGGGGCGCTGGGGCGGGCTCATCGACCTGCCCGGCACCCTGGACCGGCCCGTCGGCCGACGGCTGGCCGCCGTGCTGTCCGGCGCCGGTGACGAGGATCAGATCGCGGTGCGGTCCTCCGGCCTCTTCGGTCGGCGCGTCGTCCCCTGCCCGGCTGAACTGGACGTGGACGAGACCGGCTTCACCGCCACCGGAACGGTCCTGATCACCGGTGGCACCGGCGGTCTGGGCGGCCATGTGGCCCGCTGGCTCGCCCGCTGCGGTGCCGAGCACCTGGTGCTGACCAGCCGTCGTGGCCCCGACGCCCCCGGCGCCCGCGAACTGCGCCATGAACTCAACGAGTTGGGCGCACGGGTCACGATCGCCGCCTGCGACGTGTCCGACCGGGAGGCGCTGGCGGCCGTGCTGGCCGGCATCCCCGACGACAGCCCCCTGACAGGCGTCGTACACACCGCGGGCATCGCCCAGGCCGCCGCGCCGCTGGACGGCGCGAGCGACGCCGAGACGGCCGAGGTGATGACCGCCAAGGTCGTCGGCGCGGCCAATCTCGACTCGCTGCTCGGCGACCGTGACCTGGACTTCTTCGTGCTCTTCTCCTCGGTCGCCGCCACCTGGGGCAGCGGCGGACAGGGCGCGTACGGCGCGGCCAACGCCTATCTGGACGCGCTGGCCGAGGCTCGTACGGCCCGGAGGCTGACGGCGACATCCGTGGCCTGGGGCGCGTGGGCCGACGGCGGAATGGCGGCGGCCGACGGTGCCCAGGACTATCTGGCGCGCCGCGGACTGATCCTCATGGCAGCGGAGACCGCCATCGCCGGGCTGAGCAGCGCCCTGCGGAACCGGGACGTGACCGTCGCGGTCGCCGACGTCGACTGGGACCAGTTCGCCCCCGCCTTCACCCTGGCCCGGCCGAGCGCGCTGCTGCGCGACCTGCCCGCGGTACGCCGCGCGCTCACCGCGGACGTGCCCACGCGGTACGACGACGCGTCGCTGGCCTCGCTGCGCGGACGGCTGCGGGCCATGGCGGACGACGACGAACGGCTCGACGCGCTGCTCGGCGTCGTCCGGGAGCAGGTGGCCCTGGTGCTCGGCCACTCGGGCGGGGACGCCATCGAGGCGGACCGGGCCTTCAAGGACCTCGGCTTCGACTCGCTGACGGCGGTGGAACTGCGCAATCGGCTCGCCACCGCGACCGGCCTGCCCCTGCCCACCACCCTGGTCTTCGACTACCCGTCCCCGGCAGCGCTCGTCGACCACCTCCGCGCCGAACTGCTCGGGGAGCGGCCCGACCCGGGCGGCGCGGCCCTCCCCGCCGCCTCCATCGGTATCGTGGACGACCCGATCGCGATCGTCGGGATGAGCTGCCGCTACCCGGGCGGCGTCCGGTCGCCCGAGGACCTGTGGCGCCTGGTGACCGAGGGGCGCGACGCGATCTCGCCGTTCCCGGCCGACCGGGGCTGGAACCTCGACGCGGACACCGCTTTCGAGGGCGGATTCGTCCACGACGCCACCGAGTTCGACGCCCGGTTCTTCGGCATCTCACCGCGTGAGGCGCTGGCGATGGACCCGCAGCAGCGGCTGCTGCTGGAGTCCGCGTGGGAGGTGTTCGAGCGGGCCGGAATCGACCCGGCGGGGCTGCGCGGCAGCGACGCGGGCGTCTTCATCGGCGCCACCGGCGGCGGCTATGTCGCCCCCCAGGAGTCGCTTGGCCACATGATGACCGGCCAGGCGACGAGCGTGGTGTCCGGCCGGCTGTCGTACACCTTCGGCCTGGAGGGCCCGGCGGTCACGGTGGACACCGCGTGCTCCTCCTCCCTGGTGGCGATGCATATGGCGATGCAGGCGCTGCGTGGCGGCGAATGCTCCCTGGCCCTGGCCGGTGGTGTGACGGTGATGTCCAGCCCGGCCGGGTTCGCGGAGTTCCGGCAGCAGGGCGGACTGGCGCAGGACGGCCGGTGCAAGTCCTTCGCGGAGGGTGCCGACGGGACCGGCTGGTCGGAGGGTGTCGGCCTGGTGGTGCTTGAGCGGCTGTCGGATGCGCGGCGCAACGGGCATGAGGTGCTTGCGGTGGTGCGGGGTTCGGCGGTGAATCAGGACGGTGCGTCGAATGGTCTGACGGCGCCGAACGGTCCGTCGCAGCAGCGGGTGATCCGTCAGGCGCTGGCCAACGCCGGTCTGGCCCCGGCGGAGGTGGACGCGGTCGAGGCGCACGGTACGGGCACCACGCTGGGTGACCCGATCGAGGCCCAGGCGCTGCTCGCCACCTACGGACGGGACCGTGAGCTGCCCCTGCGGCTCGGCTCCATCAAGTCGAACATAGGCCACACCCAGTCCGCTTCGGGCGTCGCCGGTGTGATCAAGATGGTGATGGCGATGCGTCACGGGACGCTCCCCAAGACGCTCCACGTGGACGCGCCGTCCACGCATGTGGACTGGGCCAGTGGTGCGGTTGAGCTGCTGACCGAGGCCGTGGAGTGGCCGGAGCACGGGCGTCCGCGCCGGGCCGGTGTCTCCTCCTTCGGCATGAGCGGCACCAACGCCCACGCCATCCTGGAGCAGGCGCCCGAGGACGCGGTGGCCGCCGAGAGCGCGGACGACGACGCTCCCGCCGTCGACGCGGTAACGGTGCCGTGGGTGGTGTCGGCGAGGACGGCCGAGGCGCTGCGTGGACAGGCGATCAGCCTGCTGTCCCACGCGGAGAGCCACCCCGAGGCGACGCCGACCGACATCGGCCACTCGCTGCTCTCCACCCGGTCGGTGTTGGAGCACCGGGCGGTGGTGGTCGGTGGTGACCGTGAGGAGTTGCTGTCGGGCCTGCGTGCTCTGGGCGATGACGATCCCGCGGTGGGTGTGGTGCGTGGGGTTGCCGACGTCGAGGGGAAGTCGGTGTTCGTCTTCCCGGGGCAGGGTTCGCAGTGGGCGGGTATGGGTGCCCGGTTGTTGGACGAGTCCCCGGTGTTCGCGGAACGGCTGGCCGAGTGTGCTGCGGCTCTGGCGCCGTTCATCGACTGGTCGCTGATGGACGTCGTACGGCAGGTTGAGGGTGCGCCGTCGCTGGAGCGGGTTGATGTGGTGCAGCCGGTGTCGTGGGCGGTGATGGTCTCGCTCGCGGCCATGTGGCGTTCGCATGGAGTGGAGCCGGACGCGGTGGTGGGGCACTCGCAGGGTGAGATCGCCGCCGCGTGTGTCGCGGGTGCGCTGTCGCTGGAGGACGGCGCCCGGGTGGTCGCACTGCGCAGCCAGGCCATCGCGCGCCGGCTTGCCGGTGCCGGTGGTATGGCGTCGGTGCCGCTGCCGGTCGCCGAGGTCGAGGCGCGGCTGGAGCGCTGGGACGGCCGGGTGTCGATCGCGGCCGTGAACGGCCCCCAGTCGGTCGTGGTGTCGGGTGACCAGCAGGCCCTGGATGAGCTGGTCGAGGAGCTGACGGGCGAGGAGGTACGTATCCGGCGGATCGCCGTGGACTACGCCTCCCACTCCGCCCACGTCGAGGAGCTTCACGAGGAGCTGCTGGCGGAGCTCGCGCCGGTCGCTCCGCGCACAGCGGAGGTCCCGTTCCTGTCCACGGTGACCGGACAGTGGCTCGAAGGTGGTGAGCTGGGCGCGGACTACTGGTACCGCAATCTGCGGCGGACGGTGGGCTTCGAGCCCGCCGTACGGGAGCTGCTGGCCCGGCGCCATCGGGCGTTCATCGAGATCAGCGCCCATCCCGTACTCACCGTCGCGGTCCAGGAGACCGTCGACGACGTCGACGAGACCGCCGTGGTCGCCGGCACGCTGCGCCGTGACCAGGGGGGACTGGACCGCTTCGCCCTGTCGCTGGCCGAGCTCTTCGTCCGTGGTGTGCACACCGGCTGGGCCGGTTTCTTCACCGCGACCGGCGCACGCCGTATCGAACTGCCGACCTACGCGTTCCAGCGGCAGCGGTTCTGGCCCGAGGCGGCCGAGACCGAGCCGCTGCCCGGTGACAAGGAAGCGGTGGACGCGGAGTTCTGGGCCGCCGTCGAAGAGGAGGAGCTGGAGTCCCTGGCCGCGCGGCTGGAGGTCGACACCGACTCGCTCGGCGCCGTGCTGCCCGCGCTGTCGTCGTGGCGGCAGCAGCGGCGCGAGCGTTCCACGGTCGACGGTTGGCGCTACCGGACCATATGGAAGCCCGTGACCGCGCAGGCCGCCGCCCCGTCGGGCACCTGGCTGGTGGTCGTACCGCAGGGCCTGGCCGACGACCCGTGGGTGTCCGCCCTGGCGGACGCGGCGGGAGCCGGCGCGGTGCGGCTGGAGGTCGGGGACGCCGATCGCGCCGCACTGGCCGACCGACTGGCGTCCTACGTCGCCCATCGCGTCGGTGGCCCGGACGGCGTGGGTGGCCCAGGCGGCCCGGGCGGCGCGGAGTTCGCGGGTGTGCTGTCGCTGCTGGCGCTGAGTGAATCGGCCCTTCCCGAGCACCCGTCGGTCCCGGCCGGAGTGGTGCTGACCGCGACCCTGATGCAGGCCCTGGGCGACGCGGGGATCGAGGCGCCGGTGTGGGCGGTCACCCGGGGCGCGGTGTCGCTGGGCCACTCGGACCGGGCGACGGCCCCGCTGCAGAACGCCGTCTGGGGCCTTGGCCGGGTCGCGGCACTGGAGTACCCGCGCAGCTGGGGCGGCCTGATCGACCTGCCCGCCGACCTGGACGACCGGATCATCGGCCGCTTCGCGGGTGCGCTGGCCGCCCCCGCGGGGGAGGACCAGCTCGCGATCCGCTCCACCGGCGTGTTCGGCAGGCGGATGGTGCAGGCCCCGGCCGAGGCGTCGGACCAGCCGTGGCAGCCCAGCGGTACGGTCCTCATCACCGGCGGCACGGGAGCGCTGGGCGGACACGTCGCCCGGTGGCTGGCCGGCAACGGCGCCGAGCATCTGCTGCTGACCAGCCGTCGTGGCCCCGACGCCCCCGGCGCGGACGAACTGCGCGCCGAGCTGAGCGCCCTGGGCGCCCGGGTCACCATCGCCGCATGCGACGTGGCCGACCGGGACGCGCTGGCCGCCCTCTTGGCCACCGTCCCGGCCGAGCACCCGCTGACCGGCGTCGTTCACACGGCAGGTGTGCTCGACGACGGCCTGATGGACGGGCTCACCCCCGAGCGCTACGAGCCGGTCTTCCGCTCGAAGGTGGCGTCGGCGCTGCTGCTGGACGAGCTGACCCGCGATCTGGACCTGGCGGTGTTCGCCCTGTTCGCCTCGTCCTCCGGTGCGCTCGGCAGCCGTGGCCAGGCGAACTACGCCGCGGCCAACGCCGTACTCGACGCCCTGGCCGAGCGGCGCCGCGCCGATGGCCTCGCCGCCACCTCGGTGGCGTGGGGTCTGTGGGCCGGCGCCGGAATGGCCGCCGACACCCCGGTGGAGGCGGTGTCCCAGCGAGCCGGTGTGCTCGCGATGGACCCGCAGCTCGCGGTGGTGGCGCTGGCCCAGTTGGTCACCGGCGTGGAGCCGACCGCCTTCGTCTCGGCCCTCGCATGGGACCGGTTCGCGCCGACCTTCAGCGCGGTCCGGCCGAGCCCGCTGCTGAGCGAGATCCCCGAGGCCCGGCGCGCCATGCGGGCGGTGTCCGACGAGGCCACCGACGGGGCCGGCGAGTCGCTGCGTGAGCGGCTGGCGCGGATGCCCGAGCCGGAGCGTGTCTCGGCCGTCGTGGGGCTCGTACGTAAGACGGCCGCGGCGGTGCTCGGGTACGACTCGGCCGACGCGGTCGAGTCCGGCGTGCCGTTCCGCGACCTCGGCTTCGACTCGCTGACCGCGGTGGAGTTCAGCAACCGGCTGGCCGCCGCCACGCAGCTGCGGCTGAAGCGGGCGCTGGTGTTCGACTACCCGAGCCCGACCGCGCTCTCGCAGCACCTGCTGGAGCAGTTGCTGCCGGCCGGCACGGCGGACGACACGGCCACGGCCACGGCCGGTGGCGCGGGCGGCCAGGGCCAGGTGCTCGCCGAGATCGACCGGCTGGAGGCCACGCTGGCCACCGCCACCACCCACCGGGAGACCCGACTCCAGGTCCGGGAACGGCTGACCAAGCTGCTCGCCCAGTGGGGCGACGAGGACCTGGACGGTGGCCCGGGCGGAGTCGACGAGCAGCTGCTCCAGGCGTCCGACGAGGAGGTGTTCGACTTCATCGGCAAGGAGTTCGGCATCTCCTGACACCGGCATCCCTCCCCGACACCGCGGCCATTGAATTGAGAGAGATTCAGATGGAAAACGAAGACAAGCTCCGTTACTTTCTCAAGAGGGTGACCGCCGACCTCCATGAGACCCGGCAGCGCCTGCGTGAAGCCGAGTCCGGGCGGCATGAGCCGGTCGCCATCGTGGGCATGGGATGCCGCTTCCCCGGCGGAGTGGACGGCCCCGAGTCGCTGTGGGAACTGCTGGCCGAGGGGCGGGACGCCATCTCGCCCTTCCCGGCCGACCGGGGCTGGGACACCGACGCGGTGTACGACCCGGAGGAGCGGCAACGGGGCACCTCCTACGTCCGCGAGGGCGGATTCCTCACGGACGTAGGGGGCTTCGACCCCGCGTTCTTCGGGATCTCCCCGCGCGAAGCGCTGGTGATGGACCCCCAGCAGCGGCTGCTGCTCGAAGTGTGCTGGGAGGCCCTGGAAAGAGCCCAGATCGATCCCCTGTCGCTGCGCGGCAGCCGTACCGGCGTGTTCGTCGGCAGCAACGGCCAGGGCTACGGCCGGCTCGCGGCCCGCAGCGAGGGCGCGGTGGACTACATGACCACCGCCACCACCTCCAGCGCGCTGTCCGGGCGGGTGTCATACGTACTGGGCCTCGAGGGCCCGGCGCTCACCGTGGACACCGCGTGCTCATCGTCCCTGGTCTCGCTGCACCTGGCCGCGCAGGCGCTGCGCCAGGGCGAGTGCTCGATCGCCTTGGCCGGTGGCGCGACGGTGATGGCCGACCCCGGCCTGTTCATCGGGTTCAGCAGGCAGGGCGGGCTGGCCGCGGACGGCCGCTGCCGTACCTTCGCGGCAGGGGCGAGCGGCACCGCGTGGGGGGAGGGCGCCGGGATCCTCGTGCTGGAGCGGCTGGCCGACGCCCGCGCCAACGGGCATCGCGTACTCGCTGTGATCAGCGGCAGCGCGGTGAACCAGGACGGCGCGTCGAACGGCCTGACCGCGCCCAACGGGCCCGCGCAGGAGCGGGCCATCCTCGCCGCTCTGACGAGTGCCGGGCTGACCACCGACGACGTGGACGCGGTGGAGGCGCACGGCACCGCCACCCCGCTGGGCGACCCGATCGAGGCGGAGGCGCTGCTGGCCACGTACGGCCAGGGCCGTACCGCCGATCCGCTGTGGCTCGGCTCGATCAAGTCCAACATGGGCCACACCCAGGCGGCCGCGGGCGTGGCGGGCGTCATGAAGATGGTGCTGGCCATCGAGCACGGCCTGCTGCCGAAGTCGCTGCACATCGACGAGCCGACGCCCGCCGTGGACTGGACCGGCGGAGCGGTGTCGCTGCTGGCGGAGGCGCGCCCGTGGCCGCTGACGGGGCGGCCCCGCCGCGCCGGAGTGTCGTCCTTCGGGGTCAGCGGTACCAACGCACACCTCATCGTCGAGCAGGCCCCGCAGCTCGCCGAGCCGCCCGTGTCTGCCGAGCCATCTGCGCCCGCGGAGCCATCCGTGCCGGCCGAACCCCCGGTGGCCGCCTCGGCACCGGCGCCGGCCTCGGCCGCGGCGCCTCCCGTGCTCGCCTACCCGCTGTCGGCGCGTACCGGCCAGGCCCTGCGGGCACAGGCCGGTCGTCTGCTGGCACACCTGGACGCCCACCCCGACACCGCCACCGCCGATATCGGCCTGTCCCTGGCGACGACCCGGGCCACGCTCCAGCACCGGGCGGCCGTGGTCGCCGCCGACCGGGACGAACTGCGGACCGCCCTCACCGCCCTCGCCGAGGGCGCACCCGCCCCCGGCGCACCCGCCCCCGGCGTGGTCCAGGGCGTCGCGGGCGATGGTCACCTGGCCTTCCTGTTCACCGGGCAGGGCGCGCAGCGCATCGGCATGGGCCTGGAACTCCGCCGCGGCCACCCCGTGTTCGCCGAGACGTGGGACGCCGTGGCCGCCGAGCTGGACAAGCATCTCGACCAGCCCTTGGACAGCGTCGTACACGGAGCGGACCAGAGTCTCCTCGACCGGACGATGTATGCCCAAGCGGGCCTGTTCGCCCTGGAAGTGGCCCTGTTCCGGCTGCTTGAGTCCTGGGGAACACGCCCCGACTACCTCCTGGGCCATTCGATCGGCGAGCTCGCGGCGGCCCACGTGGCGGGGGTGTTCGACCTTCCCGACGCCTGTGCTCTCGTGGCCGCGCGCGGCCGGCTGATGCAGGCGCTGCCCGGGGACGGGGCGATGGTGGCGCTGCGCGCCCGCGAGGACGAGGTGTTGCCGCTGCTGGACGAACGGGTGGCGGTCGCCGCGGTCAACGGGCCCGAGTCCGTGGTGGTCTCCGGTGACGCCGAGGCCGTCGACCGGCTCGCGGACCACTTCCGCGCCCTGGGCCGCAAGACCAGGCGGCTCCAGGTGAGCCACGCCTTCCACTCCCCGCTGATGGAACCGATGCTGGCCGACTTCGAGAAGGTCGCCCGCGGTCTGTCGTACGGGCCACCGGCCATCACCGTGATCTCCGATGTCACCGGCGAGGCGGCGAACTCCGAGCAGCTGGCCGACCCCGCGTACTGGGTGTCCCACGTACGCCGGACGGTGCGCTTCTACGACGGTGTCCGCTGGCTGGCCGACCGGGATGTCACCAGGTACGTCGAACTGGGCCCGGACGGAACACTCTCGGCGATGGCGCAGGAGTCCATCGGCCGTGAGAGCGCGCTCTGTATTCCCCTGCTGCGCGAGGGCCGCCCCGAGCCCCGCACCCTGCTCACCGCCGTGGCCCGGCTCCATGTGAACGGCGTGTCCCCCGACTGGGCAGCGGTCTTCGCCGGCTCCGGCGCACACCACGTCGAGTTGCCCACCTACGCCTTCCAGAACGAGCACTACTGGCTCAACCCGCCACCCGAAGAGCCCGGCGCGGACCGGCTCGGGCTCACCCCGGCGCGACACCCGCTCCTCGGCGCCCGGCTGGCCCTGGCCGAGGACGACGGCCACGTCTTTACGTGCCACCTGTCGACGCGCGCCACCCCCTGGCTCGCCGATCATGTGATCGCGGGTTCGGTGCTGTTCCCCGGCACGGCCTTCGTCGAACTGGCCCTGCATGCCGGACACGAGGTCGGCTGCCCGCTGCTGGAAGAGCTCACCATCCACGCGCCCGTACCGCTGCCCGAGGGCGGCGGCGCCCGGCTGCAGATCCTGGTGGGCGGCCCGGACGAGGCCGGCCGCAGGCCGCTGACCGTGTACGCGCGCCCGGACGACGGGCCCGGCGACACGGACGACGGCGCGGAGTGGATCCGACACGCCGTGGGCACGCTCGCGCCGGGCGGGCAGGCCGCCACCGAACCGCTCACGGCGTGGCCACCGGCCGGCGCGGACCCGATCGACCTCGACGGCTACTACGACCGGCTCGCGGAAGCCGGCTCCGACTACGGTCCCGCGTTCCGGGGGCTGCGCGCGGCGTGGCGCCTGGGCGACGAGGTGTTCGCCGATATCGAGCTGGACCGGGAACACCACGCCGCGGCCGAGACCTTCGGGGTGCACCCGGCGCTGCTGGACGCCGCCCTGCACGCCATGGGCGGGCTGCGCCAGGACCAGGGGCCGGGCGCCCGGATCCCGTTCGCCTGGCAGGACGTGGCCCTGCACGCCGTCGGCGCGTCGTCCCTGCGGGTACGGCTGACTCCTACCGGCTCCGACGGCGTGTCGGTGCTGGCCGCCGACACGGCGGGCCAACCGGTCGCCACCATCGGCTCGCTGGTGCTGCGGCCCGCGTCCCCGGTCGACGGCATGTCGCGCCGCGGGCTGCGCGACTCGCTGTTCGGCGTCGACTGGCTGCCGGTGACCACCGGACCCGCCGAGGCCGAAGAGACACCGGCCGACGCCGGGGACACACCGGCGGCCGGCGGGGGCACACCGGCCGGCGAGGCCTGGGCGGTGATCGGTCCCGAAGGGACCGCGCTGGCCGACGCCGCCGATGCCCGGCACCCGACCCTGGCCGACCTCGCCGACGCGGTCGACGAGGGAGCGCCGACTCCCGCGTACGTCCTCGTCGACCGCCCCGCACCACCCGGAGACCTGCCGGCGGCGGTGCGCGAGGCGCTGTACGACACGCTCGCGCTGGTCAAGGAATGGCTGGCCGACGAACGATTCACCGCCTCCCGGCTCGTGGTGGTCACCCGGGCGGCCGTCTCGGTTCGGCCCGCCGAGGACGTCGTGGCACCGGCGCTCGCCCCGGTGTGGGGGCTGCTGGCCTCGGCGCAGGCCGAGCATCCGGGCCGGATCGTCCTGGCCGACTTGGCCGACCTGACCGATCTGACCGGCGCCGACGGCCGCCCGGCCGATGCCGCTGCGCTCCGCGCCTCGCTGGCGTCCGGCGAACCCCGTATCGCCGTGCGTGGCGGCGAGGTCTACGCCCCCCGACTGACGCGACTCGCCGCCCCCGGCGGGGAGGCGGCGTCCTGGGCCGACGCGGCGGGCACCGTGCTCATCACCGGCGGCACCGGCGGCCTCGGCAGCCTGGTGGCGCGTCACCTGGTGGCCCGACACGGCGTACGCCATCTGCTGCTGACCAGTCGGCGCGGCCTCGACACGCCCGGCGCCACCCGGCTGTGCGATGAACTGGCCGCCGAAGGCGCACAGGTCGCCGTCGCCGCCTGCGACGTATCCGACCGGGCCGCACTGGCGGACCTGCTCGACTCCGTACCGGCCGACCGGCCGCTCACGGCCGTGGTGCACACGGCGGGGGTGCTCGACGACGCGACCATCGAATCGCTCACCCCGGAGCGGGTTGACACCGTGCTGCGGCCCAAGGTCGACGCCGCGTGGAATCTGCACGAGCTCACCGGGGACCTCTCCGCGTTCGTCCTCTTCTCCGCGGCCGCCGGCCTCCTCGGCGGGCTCGGCCAAGGCAACTACGCGGCGGCCAACACCTTCCTCGACGCGCTCGCCCAGCACCGCCGGGCCCAGGGGCTGCCCGCCGTCTCCCTCGCCTGGGGTGCTTGGCAGCCCCAGGCAGGTCGGCCAGGCGGAATGACCGGCACCCTCACCGACACCGACCTCGATCGGATGAGCCGCCACGGCACCCGGATGATCTCCGCCGAGCAGGGTCTTGAACTTCTCGACGCCGCGCTGTCCGTCGACCGCGCCGTGGTGGCGCCGTTCCGGCTCGACACGGCGACCCTTGAGAAGCTGTCCGACGTCCCGCCGCTCCTGCGCCATCTCGTACGGGGCCCGGCGCGCCGCGCCGCACACCGCGGCGCGCCCGAACCCACGGAACTCGCGGCCCGGCTCGCCGGCGCGGCTGAGACCGAACGGCCTCGCATCCTCCTCGAGCTGGTGCGCGGTCAGGTGGCCGCGGTCCTCGGATACGCGGCCACCTCCCAGATCGAGGAGGACCAGGCGTTCAAGGACCTCGGCTTCGACTCGCTCACCGCACTCGAACTGCGCAACGGCCTCAACGCGGCGACCGGGCTGCGGCTGTCCGCCACCTTGATCTTCGACTATCCGACGGTCCGCGAGCTCGCCGGACATCTGCACGACGAGCTGGTGGTGCCCGGCAGCGCGGTGCACACCGCCGCGTCCGCGGCCGGACCGGCGCGCCCGGCCGTGCCCGCGGACGACGACCCGATCGCCATCGTCTCGATGAGCTGCCGCTACCCCGGCGGCGTACGGTCGCCCGCCGACCTGTGGGACCTCGTCCTCGCGGACCGGGAAGGGATCTGCGGGTTCCCCGACGACCGGGGCTGGAACCTGGAGTCCCTTTACGACGCCGACCCCGAACACCAGGGCACCACCTACACCCGGGAAGGCGGCTTCCTCGACGACGCGGGCGCCTTCGACGCGGGCTTCTTCGGCATCTCCCCCCGTGAGGCGCTGGCGATGGATCCGCAGCAGCGGCTGCTGCTGGAGACGTCCTGGGAGGCACTGGAACGGGCCGGGCTCGACCCGCTGTCCCTGCGCGGCAGCGACACCGGCGTCTTCGCCGGGATCATGTACCACGACTACGCGAGCGGCGACGCCGAGTTCCCGCCGGAGTCCCTGGGCTTCCTCGGCACTGGCTCGGCCGGGAGCGTGCTCTCCGGGCGGATCTCCTACACCCTCGGCTTCCAGGGACCGGCGCTGACGGTGGACACCGCCTGCTCCTCGTCGCTGGTCGCGCTCCATCTCGCCACCCAGGCGCTGCGGCAGGGCGAGTGCTCCATGGCACTTGCGGGCGGTGTGACGGTCATGGCCGGCCCGGAGACCTTCCTCGACTTCGGAGCGCAGGGCGGCCTGGCCGCCGACGGCCGCTGCAAGTCCTTCGCTGACGCGGCCGACGGGGTGAGCTGGGCCGAGGGGGTCGGCGTCGTGGTCCTGGAGCGGCTGTCCGACGCGCACCGCAACGGCCACCCGGTGCTCGCCCTGGTCCGCGGCTCCGCCGTCAACCAGGACGGCGCGTCCAACGGTCTGACCGCCCCCAACGGCCCCGCGCAGCAGCGGGTCATCCGGCAGGCCCTCGCGAGCGCGGGGCTGTCGGCCGCCGACGTCGACGCCGTGGAAGGACACGGCACCGGCACCACGCTGGGCGACCCGATCGAGGCCCAGGCGCTCCTGGCCACCTACGGACAGGACCGCGCCCCCGATCAGCCGCTGCTGCTGGGATCGATCAAGTCGAACCTCGGCCACACCCAGGCGGCCGCGGGGGTGGCCGGCGTGGTCAAGATGGTGCAGGCGATGCACCACGGCCTGCTGCCGCGCACCCTGCACGTGGACCAGCCGTCCTCCCATGTGGACTGGTCGGCCGGCGGCGTGGCGCTGCTCACCGAGCCCACGCCGTGGCCGGAGACCGGCGGCCCGCGCCGCGCGGCGGTGTCGTCCTTCGGGATCAGCGGAACGAACGCACACATCATCCTGGAACAGGCGCCGCCGTCCCGGCACCAGCCGACACGGCCCACCTCCACCGTAGAGCGGCCGGAACCCGTTCTCGTGCCGTGGTTGCTGTCGGCCAAGACGCCGGAGGCGCTGCGGGCACAGGCAGCCGCGCTGCTGCCCCTCGTAGCCTACTCGGCGGACTCGGCCGATCCGCGCCCGCGTTCGCTGGACATCGGATACTCATTGGCCACCTCGCGCTCGGCCTTCGAACACCGCGCTGTGGTCCTCGCCGAGGATCCGGCGGACGTCCGGCAGGCGCTGACCGCGCTGTCCCGCGGCGAGACCGCGGCCTCGCTGGTCGTGGGCGATACGCGTGCGGGCGGTTCGACCGCGTTCCTCTTCGCCGGACAGGGCTCTCAGCGGCTGGGGATGGGGCGGGAACTGGCCGACCGCTTCCCCGCGTTCGCCGCCGCCCTGGATCCGGTGCTCGACGAGCTGGACCGCCACCTTCTCCGACCCGTCCGGGAGGTGCTGTGGGGCTCGGACGACCAGCTGCTCGACCGCACCGACTTCGCCCAGGCCGCGCTCTTCGCCATCGAGGTGGCCCTGTTCCGGCTGGTGGAGTCGTGGGGCCTGCGGCCGGACCACGTGGCGGGGCACTCGATCGGCGAGATCGCCGCCGCGCATGTGGCCGGTGTCCTGTCCCTCGCGGACGCCTGCGCTCTGGTGGCCGCCCGCGGCTGGCTGATGTCCGAACTGCCCCCCGGCGGCGCGATGGTGGCCCTGCAGGTGGCGGAGGACGAGGTGTCCGCCCTGGTCAGTGACCGAGTGAGTATCGCAGCGGTCAACGGTCCCCGGTCGGTGGTGATGTCCGGCGACAAGGACGTGATCGACGAGATCGCGGCGCGGTTCGGCGCCGAGGGGCGCAGGACCCGCATGCTGCGGGTGTCGCATGCGTTCCACTCGGTGCTGATGGAGCCGATGCTCGACCGGTTCCGGGCCGTGGCCGAGGGGCTGACCTACCACACGCCCACGATCCCGCTCGTCTCGAGCGTCACGGGCACGGCCGCGGACCCGGAAGACCTCTGCTCCGCCGAGTACTGGGTGCGGCATGTCCGGGCCACCGTACGGTTCGCCGACACCGTCCGCTTCCTCGCGGACCAGGGCGTCTCGCGCTTTGTGGAGCTGGGCCCGGACGGTTCCTTGAGCGCGGCGGCCCAGGAGTCGGTGACCTCCGATACGGCGGTGTTCGTCCCCCTCGTACGCAAGGACCGGCCGGAGCCCGCCGCCGCGCTCACCGCGCTCGGGCGACTGCATGCCCACGGTGCGTCGGTGGACTGGTCCGCGTTCTTCGCGGACAGCGGCGCCCGGCGGATCGACCTGCCCACCTATCCGTTCCAGCACGAGCGCTACTGGGCCAAGAGGCGGCGCGGTGTGGGTGATCCGGTGTCGTTGGGGTTGGGTGTGGTGGGGCATCCGGTGTTGGGTGCGGTGGTGGTGTCGGCGGGTTCGGATGGGGTGGTGTTGACGGGTCGGTTGTCGCGGGAGGGGCAGGGGTGGGTGGTTGATCATGAGGTGTTGGGTGCGGTGTTGTTGCCGGGTACGGGGTTTGTGGAGTTGGTGGTGCGGGCTGGGGATGAGGTGGGTTGTGGGGTGGTTGAGGAGTTGATGTTGGGTGCTCCGTTGGTGGTGCCGGAGCGGGGTGGTGTGCAGGTGCAGGTGGTGGTGGGTGATGAGGGGGTTGGTGGTCGGCGTTCGGTGCGGGTGTTTTCGCGGGTGGATGAGGATGCGGGGTGGGTGTTGCATGCGGAGGCGACGGTGTTGCCGGGGTCGGTTGTCCCGGCCGCCGATCTCACGCAATGGCCGCCTCCCGGCGCGGTCGCGGCCGACGTGGCGGGCGCGTACGACCGGCTCAGGGACTTCGGCTTCCACTACGGTCCGGCGTTTCGGGGGTTGCGGGCGGCGTGGCGGCGTGGTGACGAGGTGTTCGCCGAGGTGGTGTTGGACGAGTCGGCTCATGCGGACGCGCGCCGTTTTGGTCTGCACCCCGCGCTCCTGGACGCGGCCATGCACGCACCCATGGTGATCGCCGACCGAAGCGGCAGTGGCGAGGGCACCTTCCTGCCCTTCGTCTGGAATCAGGTGTCGTTGCATGCGTCGGGTGCGACGCGGTTGCGGGTGCGGTTGACGCGTCCGGGGAAGGATGCGTTGGCGCTGGAGGTGGCTGATGAGGGTGGTCGGCCGGTGTTGTCGGTGGGGTCGATGGTGGGGCGTCCGGTGACGGCTGAGCAGTTGGGTTCGGCGGATGGCGCGGGGTTGTTGGAGGTGGAGTGGCGTCCGGTGGCCGTGGAGCCGGGCGGCGAGGTGTCGTGGGTCGGCTGGGATGTGGTGGCTGCTGAGGCCGAGGGTGCTGAGGCCGAGGGTGCTGAGTCCGAGGTGGTCGTGCTGGATTGCGGCGGTGTCGTAGGTGACGAGGTGCCGTTGGTGGTGCGGTCGGTGGTGGATCGGGTGTTGGGTGCGGTGCGGGGTGTGTTGGTGGGTGGTTCGCGGTTGGTGGTGGTGACGCGGGGTGGGGTTGCGGTGTCGTCGGGGGAGGGGGTGGTGGTGTCGCAGGCTCCGGTGTGGGGGTTGGTGCGTGCTGCGGAGGCGGAGAATCCGGGGCGTTTTGTGCTGCTGGATCTGGCGGAGGGTGAGGATGTGGCGGGGGTGCTGCCGTCGGTGGTGGCCGGCGGTGAACCCGAGGTGGCATGGCGTAAGGGAGAAGCGCTGGTACCTCGGTTCAGGCGTCGGGAAGCAGCGGAAGCGGGTGCGCCGCCGTTCGGCGATGGTGCCGGAACGGTGCTCGTGACAGGTGGCACCGGCGGTCTCGGCGCAGTGGTGGCCCGTCATCTGGTGGAAGAACACGGCGTACGTCATCTGCTGCTGGTCTCCCGCCGGGGGCCGGCCGCGCAGGGTGCGGACGTGCTGCGGGATGAGCTGGCGGAGCTGGGCGCGTCGGTGGTCGTGGCGGGCTGTGATGTCGCGGACCGGGCGTCGGTGGAGCAGCTGCTGGCTTCCGTTCCTCCGGAGCGTCCGCTGACCGCCGTGATTCATGCGGCCGGTGTGGGTGACAGCGGTTTGGTCGGGTCGTTGACGGCTGAGCAGTGGGATGGAGTGCTGCGGCCGAAGGTGGATGCGGCGTGGCATCTGCATGAGCTGACTCGGGATATGCCGCTGACCGCGTTTGTGTTGTTCTCGTCGATCGGTGGTTCGGTGGCGGCGGCGGGTCAGGCGAATTACGCGGCGGCGAATGTGTTCCTGGACGCTCTCGCCCAGCAACGGCACGAGGAGGGCCTGCCCGCAACCTCCGTGGCCTTCGGCCTGTGGTCCGGCGCGGGTGCCGGTCAGGCGCTCGGCGAGGTGGACATCTCCCGGCTGCGGCGCCAGGGTCTGCCACCGCTGTCGGTCGCGGAGGGGTTGCGGGGCTTCGACGCGGCGCTGGCCTCCGGGGCGGCGACGGTGACGGCCTCGCGGGTGGACACCGCTGCCCTGCGTACTCGTAGGGGCGAGATTCCCGCGCTGTTGCGCGGGTTGGTCCCGGCGTCGCGCAGGCTGAGCCGACAGGCCGCGGGCGGCGGTGACGCCGACGGCCTCAAGCGGCAGCTGTCCGGGCTGGACGCACAGGAACGGGCGCGGGTGCTGACCGACATGGTGCGCGGCCATGTCGCCACGGTGCTCGGACACGGGTCGGCCGAGACGGTCGATCCGGACCGCAACTTCGGTGAAATCGGGCTCGACTCGCTGACCGCGGTGGAACTGCGCAACCAGCTCAACGCGGCGACCGGACTCCGGCTGCCCGCCACCTTGGTCTTCGACTACCCCACCGCGCGGGACATCGCCACGTTCGTGGGTTCGGAGCTCGTACCTGAGGCGGCCGACACCGACGCAGTGGGACACGAGGAGCGGGTGCGCCGCGTACTGACCAGCATCCCGCTCAGCAGGCTGCGCGATGCCGGCCTGCTGGACACCCTGCTGGAACTCGGTGGAGCCACCGCCACGCCGCGGGACGGGGCCGAGGACGCGGACGGGTCCGACCAGCCCGGCTCGATCGACGCGATGGACAAGAACGATCTGATCGACATGGCGTTCAACAGCCTTGGCCTTGAGGGTGCCACCTGGGAAGAGGGTAACTGACATGACCGACTCCGATGAGAAGCTGGTCAGTGCGCTTCGCCTGTCGCTGAAGGAGAACGAGCGCCTGCGGGTGCAGAACGCCAAGCTCTCCGGTGCGACGCGGGAGCCCGTGGCCATCGTGGCGATGAGCTGCCGCTACCCCGGCGACGTCACCTCGCCCGAGGAGCTGTGGCAGCTGGTGGCCGACGGCGTCGACGCGGTGTCGGACTTCCCGACCGACCGTGGCTGGGACATCGACGGCGGCTATGATCCGGAGCCGGGCAAGGCGGGGAAGTTCTACGCCCGCGAGGGCGGCTTTCTGCACGACGGCGGGGAGTTCGACCCGGCCCCGTTCGGTATCAGCCCCGTCGAGGCGCTGCACATGGACCCGCAGCAGCGGCTGCTGCTGGAGTGTTCATGGGAAGTGCTCGAGCGCGCCGGTATCGACCCGCTGTCCCTGAAGGGCGCCACCACCGGGGTGTTCACCGGGGCCATGCACCACGACTACGCACTCGGCCAGCCCGTCAGCACCACCTCGGGCGGCAGCCTGCTCAGCGGCGGCGTCTCGTACACCCTCGGGCTCGAAGGCCCCTCCGTCACGATTGACACCGCGTGTTCGTCCTCGTTGGCCGCCGTCCATCTGGCCTGCCAGG
Organism: Streptomyces sp. NPDC020845; assembly: GCF_044334165.1. Taxonomy (NCBI): domain Bacteria; kingdom Bacillati; phylum Actinomycetota; class Actinomycetes; order Kitasatosporales; family Streptomycetaceae; genus Streptomyces; species Streptomyces sp. NPDC020845. Next base: position 590,891 of record NZ_JBIRSJ010000001.1, read on the forward strand.
CGCTGCGCCGGGAGGAGTGCGGTCTCGCGCTCGCGGGCGGGGTCACGGTGATGGCGACCCCCCAGCTCTTCAAGGTCTTCTCCCAGCAGCGCGGACTGTCACCCGACGGCCGCTGCAAGTCCTTCTCGGACGCCGCCGACGGCACCGGCTGGGGCGAGGGCGCCGGGATGCTGCTCCTGGAGCGGCTGTCCGACGCGCGCCGCAACGGCCACCCGGTGCTCGCGGTGATCCGCGGCAGCGCCGTCAACCAGGACGGCCGCAGCAGCGGACAGACCGCGCCGAACGGCCCGGCGCAGCAGCGGCTGATCCGCCAGGCCCTCGCGAACGCGGGCCTGTCCGCCGCCGATGTCGACGCGGTGGAGGCACACGGCACCGGTACCACGCTGGGCGACCCCATCGAGGCCCAGGCGCTGCTCGCGACCTATGGGCGGGGCCGGGAAGGCCATCACCCGCTGTTGCTGGGCTCCATCAAGTCCAACATCGGGCACACCCAGGCGGCCGCCGGGGTCGCGGGCGTGATCAAGATGGTCATGGCCATGCGCCACGGCACCCTGCCCCGTACGCTGCACCTGGACGCGCCCTCCGCACAGGTCGACTGGTCGGCTGGGGCGGTGGAGCTGCTGACCGAACCGGTGGCGTGGCCGGAGACGGGACATCTGCGCCGCGCGGGCGTCTCCGCGTTCGGGGCCAGCGGCACCAATGTGCATGTGATCCTGGAGCAGAGCCCACCCGGCGAGGAACCCGAAAGCCCCGGTCCGGAGTGGTCCGGGGCGGTCCCCTGGGTGCTCTCCGGCAGGACACCGGAGGCGCTGCGCGCCCAGGCCGCCCGGCTGCTGGCCACCGTGACGGGGAACGACGGGCTCGCGCCCGCCGACATCGGGCTTTCGCTGGTCACCGGCCGGACCAGGTTCGAGCACCGTGCCGCCGTGGTCGGCCGGGACCGCGAGGAGTTCGTACAAGGACTCGCCGCGCTGGCCACCGGCACACCCGCCACCGGGGTGGTGACCGGGGCCGCCCGCGAGGCGCCGCGGGTCGTGTTCGTGTTCCCGGGCCAGGGCACCCAGTGGACCGGCATGGCGGCAGAACTGCTGGAGTCCAACACCGTCTTCCAGCAGACGATGCTCGCGTGCGAGAACGCGCTGTCGAAGGTCGTGGACTGGTCGCTGTCGGCTGTCCTCGACGACCAGGACGCGCTCGACCGGGTGGACGTGGTCCAGCCGGCGCTGTGGGCGGTGATGGTCTCGCTCGCCGCGGTATGGCGCTCCTGCGGCGTGGAGCCGGCCGCCGTGGTGGGCCACTCCCAGGGCGAGATCGCCGCCGCCTGCGTGGCGGGTGCGCTGTCGCTCGATGACGGGGCCCGGGTGGTGGCCCTGCGCAGCAGGATCATCGCCGAAGTACTGGCCGGTCAGGGCCGGATGATGTCGATCCCCGAGCCGCTGGAACAGGTCGAGCGGCGACTCGCGGGATCGGAGTCGGAGTTGAAGCCGGCAGGCGGCTTTGCGGACGCCGTGTCGATCGCGGCGGTGAACGGACCGTCGTCCGTGGTGGTCTCCGGTGAGGCCGGAGCGGTCGAGAAGTTGCACACCGCCCTGGTGGAGGAGGGTGTCCGCGCCCGGCTGATCGAGGTGGACTACGCCTCGCACTCCGCACAGGTGGAACAGATCGCCGACCGCCTGGCCGAGGCCCTTGCGCCGATCCGCCCCCGGCCCTCGGACATCCCCTTCTACTCCACCGTGGACGACGGCTGGCAGGACACGGAAGGACTGGACGCCGGGTACTGGTACCGCAATCTGCGCCAACCGGTGCGGTTCGAACCCGCGGTGCGGGCCTTGCTGGACAAGGGTTTCCGCGGGTTCGTCGAGATCAGCAGTCACCCTGTGCTGACGGTCGGCGTGCAGGAGTCCATCGAGCGTGCCGAGGTACGGGCGGTGGCCACCGGCTCGCTGCGCCGCGACGAAGGCGGCTGGGACCGGATGGTGCTCTCGCTGGCCACCGCGCATATGGGCGGGGTGGCCGTGGACTGGCCGGCGGTGTTCGCGGACACCGGTGCGCGCCGCGTGGACCTGCCCACGTACGCCTTCCAGCGGCAGCGGTACTGGCTCGACAGCGAGATCGGTGTGGGTGATCCGGTGTCGTTGGGGTTGGGTGTGGTGGGGCATCCGGTGTTGGGTGCGGTGGTGGTGTCGGCGGGTTCGGATGGGGTGGTGTTGACGGGTCGGTTGTCGCGGGAGGGGCAGGGGTGGGTGGTTGATCATGAGGTGTTGGGTGCGGTGTTGTTGCCGGGTACGGGGTTTGTGGAGTTGGTGGTGCGGGCTGGGGATGAGGTGGGTTGTGGGGTGGTTGAGGAGTTGATGTTGGGTGCTCCGTTGGTGGTGCCGGAGCGGGGTGGTGTGCAGGTGCAGGTGGTGGTGGGTGATGAGGGGGTTGGTGGTCGGCGTTCGGTGCGGGTGTTTTCGCGGGTGGATGAGGATGCGGGGTGGGTGTTGCATGCGGAGGCGACGGTGTTGCCGGGGTCGGTTGTCCCGGCCGCCGATCTCACACAATGGCCGCCCGCCCGAGCCACTGAGCTGGACGTCGACGGTGTCTACGGATTCCTCGACGGCGCCGGATACCACTACGGTCCGGCGTTTCAGGGGTTGCGGGCGGCGTGGCGGCGTGGTGACGAGGTGTTCGCCGAGGTGGTGTTGGACGAGTCGGCCCATGCGGACGCGCGCCGTTTCGGCCTGCACCCCGCGCTCCTGGACGCGGCCATGCATGTCAACAGCGTCGCCGCGGCGATGGGCGAGGACGGTCCGGTCGCGGACGACGGCGAGGGGCGCGGCGGAGTGCTGCTCCCGTTCGTCTGGAATCAGGTGTCGTTGCATGCGTCGGGTGCGACGCGGTTGCGGGTGCGGTTGACGCGTCCGGGGAAGGATGCGTTGGCGCTGGAGGTGGCTGATGAGGGTGGTCGGCCGGTGTTGTCGGTGGGGTCGATGGTGGGGCGTCCGGTGACGGCTGAGCAGTTGGGTTCGGCGGATGGCGCGGGGTTGTTGGAGGTGGAGTGGCGTCCGGTGGCGGTGGAGCCGGGCGGTGAGGTGGAGTGGGTCGGTTGGGATGTGGTGGCTGCTGAGGCCGAGGGTGCTGAGGCCGAGGGTGCTGAGTCCGAGGTGGTCGTGCTGGATTGCGGCGGTGTCGTAGGTGACGAGGTGCCGTTGGTGGTGCGGTCGGTGGTGGATCGGGTGTTGGGTGCGGTGCGGGGTGTGTTGGTGGGTGGTTCGCGGTTGGTGGTGGTGACGCGGGGTGGGGTTGCGGTGTCGTCGGGGGAGGGGGTGGTGGTGTCGCAGGCTCCGGTGTGGGGGTTGGTGCGTGCTGCGGAGGCGGAGAATCCGGGGCGTTTTGTGCTGCTGGATCTGGCGGAGGGTGAGGATGTGGCGGGGGTGCTGCCGTCGGTGGTGGCCGGCGGTGAACCCGAGGTGGCATGGCGTGACGGTCAGATGCTGGTGCCTCGGCTGACCCGCATGGCGCGGCCTGAGGCACCGGACGTTCCGTCGTTGGGCGGGGATGAGGGAACGGTACTGGTGACGGGAGGTACGGGCGGTCTCGGCGCGGTGGTGGCCCGTCATCTGGTGGTCGAGTACGGGGTGCGGCATCTGCTGCTTGTCTCCCGTCGGGGGCCGGCGGCTGAGGGCGCAGAGGCGTTGCGGGATGAGCTGGTGGAGTTGGGCGCGTCGGTCACCGTGGTGGGCTGTGATGTCGCGGACCGGGCGTCGGTGGAGAAGCTGCTGGCTTCCGTTCCCCGGGAGCGTCCGCTGACCGCCGTGATTCATGCGGCGGGTGTGGGTGACAGCGGGCTGGTCGGGTCGTTGACGGCTGAGCAGTGGGATGCGGTGCTGCGGCCGAAGGCGGATGCCGCCTGGCATCTGCATGAGCTGACGCACGATATGCCGCTGACCGCGTTTGTGTTGTTCTCGTCGATCGGTGGTTCGGTGGCGGCGGCGGGTCAGGCGAATTACGCGGCGGCGAATGTGTTCCTGGACGCTCTCGCCCAGCATCGGCACGAGGAGGGCCTGCCCGCCACCTCCGTGGCCTTCGGACTATGGTCGGACACCGGAATGGGCGGCCTGCTGAGCCAGGTGGACCGTGCCCGGCTGCTGCGCCAGGGGCTGCTGCCGCTGTCGGCTGCGGAGGGGTTGCGGGCGTTCGACGCCGCGCTGGCTTCCGGCGTGGCGACGGTGACGGCCTCACGGGTGGACACCGCTGCCCTGCGTACTCGTAGGGGCGAGATTCCCGCGCTGTTGCGCGGGTTGGTCCCGGCGTCGCGCAGGCTGAGCCGACAGGCCGCGGGCGGCGGTGACGCCGACGGCCTCAAGCGGCAGCTGTCCGGGCTGGACGCACAGGAGCGGCTGGATCTGCTGACCGATCTGGTACGCGGCCATGTCGCCGCCATTCTGGGCCACGGTTCCGCCGACGCGGTCGAGGCGGACCGTAACTTCAACGAGCTCGGATTCGACTCGCTGACCGCGGTGGAACTGCGCAACCAGCTCAACGCGGTGACCGGACTCCGGCTGCCCGCCACCTTGGTCTTCGACTACCCCACCGCGCAGGCCGCCGCGGGGTACATGGCGGCTCAGCTGTCCGATGACACCGAGACCATGGATCCGGCCCTGCGCGAGATCGACCGGCTGGAAGAGCTGCTGTTCTCGGTGTCCGACGACGAACGACGCCGCGCCGTGACCGTGCGGCTGCAATCCCTGCTGCTCAAGTGGACCGGTGGCGAGTCCGATTCGGCCTCGGTGGAATCCCGGCTCGGTGCGTCCTCGGCGGAAGAGATCTTCGCCTTCATCGACAACGAGCTGGACCTCCACTGAGCCGACGGCTGGCGACCATCTGACCGAATACGGGTGAAGGCTGCTATGGACGACGAAAAGCTCCTCGAATACCTCCGGAAGGTGACGACGGACCTGCACCAGACCCGTCAGCGGGTGCTCGCGCTGGAGACGGGCGAGCGGGAGCCGATCGCGATCGTCGGGATGAGCTGCCGCTATCCGGGCGGGGTGACGTCGCCGGAGGAGCTGTGGCGGTTGGTCGCCGAGGGCACCGACGCCATCTCGGCGTTTCCCACGGACCGCGGCCGGCCCTCCGGCTACCCGGTGGGGCGGGGATGGGACCTGTCGGAGCTGTACGATCCGGAGCCGGGCACGCCGGGCAAGTCGTATACGCGCTCGGGGGGTTTCCTCTACGACGCGGCCGACTTCGACCCGGGCTTCTTCGGGATCTCACCGCGCGAAGCCCTGCACATGGATCCGCAGCAGCGGCTGTTGCTGGAGACCTCGTGGGAAGCCGTCGAGCGGGCGGCGATCGACCCGGCCTCGCTGAAGGGCAGCCGGACCGGTGTCTTCATGGGGCTGATGTACCACGACTACGGCCTCGACGGGGCCTCGGGCTCCATCGCCTCCGGGCGGCTGTCGTACTTCTACGGGCTGGAGGGGCCGGCCGTCACCCTCGACACCGCGTGCTCGTCGTCGCTGGTCGCCCTGCACTGGGCGGTGCAGTCGCTGCGGACCGGCGAGTGTTCGCTGGCCCTGGCCGGCGGTGTCGCGGTGATGTCCACCCCCGGGGTGATCATCGACTTCAGCGCCCAGCGGGGACTGTCCGAGGACGGCCGGTGCAAGGCGTTCGCTGAGGCGGCGGACGGGACCGGGCTGTCGGAGGGGGTCGGCATCCTCGTACTGGAGCGGCTGTCCGACGCAGAGCGCAACGGCCACCAGGTGCTCGCGGTCATCCGCGGTACCGCGGTGAACCAGGACGGGGCGTCCAACGGCCTGACCGCGCCCAACGGCCCGGCCCAGCAGCGGGTCATCCGGGAAGCGCTCGACAACGCCCGGCTGACGACGTCGGATGTGGACGCGGTGGAGGCCCACGGCACCGGCACCACCCTCGGCGACCCCATCGAGGCACAGGCGATCCTCGCCACCTACGGTCAGGGCCGGGACGCCGACAGTCCGCTGTGGCTGGGGTCGATGAAGTCCAACATCGGACATTCCCAGGCCGCGGCGGGCGTGGCCGGTGTGATCAAGATGGTCATGGCGCTGCGCCACGGCACATTGCCCAGGACGCTGCACATCGATCGGCCGTCGTCCCATGTGGACTGGTCGGCGGGGGCGGTGGAGCTGCTGACCGACCCGGTCGAGTGGCCGGACCCCGGGCGGCCGCGCCGGGCGGGGGTGTCGTCGTTCGGTATGAGCGGCACCAACGCCCATGTCATCGTCGAACAGGCGCCACCGGCCGAGCAAGAGCCGGACCCGGGGACCCATGTCCCCCGCGTCGTACCGTGGCCGGTGTCGGCGAAGACCGAGGAGGCGCTGGACGGTCAGATCGAGCGCGTCGCCGCGCTCCTGGCGGACACCGGGCCCCGATCGGTGGACGTCGGTTTCTCGCTGGTGACGGGCCGTCCCGCCTTTGAACACCGTGCCGTACTGCTGGCCGGTCCGGACGGTGTGGCGCGGGCAGCCCGGGGCGTGGCGCGGCCGGGCGGCGGGCTCGGGTTGCTGTTCTCCGGCCAGGGCAGCCAGCGGGCGGGGATGGGCCGGGAGCTGTACGAGCGGTTCCCGGTGTTCGCGAAGGCTCTGGACGAGGTGTTCGGGCACCTCGACGGCCACCTGGACCGTCCGTTGCGTCAGGTGATGTTCGCGCCGGCCGGGTCGGCCGAGGCCGCGCTGCTGGACGAGACGGGGTGGGCGCAGCCCGCGCTGTTCGCTCTCGAAGTGGCGCTGTTCCGGCTGGTGGAGTCGTGGGGGGTGCGCCCCGACCACCTGGCGGGCCATTCGGTGGGCGAGGTGGCCGCCGCTCATGTGGCGGGCGTGTTGTCGCTCGCGGACGCGTGCGCGCTGGTGGCGGCGCGCGGCTGGCTGATGCAGGCGCTGCCCGCCGGTGGCGTGATGGTGTCCCTGCAGGCCACCGAGGAGGAGGTGATCCCGTATCTGGGCGAGCGCGTGTCGATCGCGGCGGTGAACGGCCCCCGTTCGGTCGTGATCTCCGGTGACGAGTCCGCGGTGTCCAAGGTCGCGGCGCGGTTCGCGGACGACGGGCGCAAGACCAAACGGCTGACGGTCAGCCATGCGTTTCACTCCCCGCTGATGGAGCCCATGCTGGAGGAGTTCCGGACCGTGGTGGCCGGGATGTCCTTCCAGGCACCGCGTATCCCACTCGTCTCCGATGTGACCGGCGCGCCCGCGCCGGCGGAACTGGTGTGTTCGCCCGAGTACTGGGTGCGGCATGTACGCGAGCCCGTCCGGTTCGCCGACGGGGTGGCCGCGATGGGCGCGGCCGGAGTGACCGCCTTCCTCGAAATCGGCCCCGACGGCGTGCTCTCCGCCATGGCGCAGGACAACCTGCCCGAGCGATCCGGCGACACGGTCGTGGTTCCGGCGCTGCGCCGGGGCCGGGACGAGGAGACCGCCCTGCTCACGGCGGTGGCCCGACTGCATGTCGCCGGGGTGGCGGTGGACTGGCCGGCCTTCTTCGCGGACACCGGGGCACACCGGGTCGAGTTGCCCACCTACGCCTTCCAGCGCGAGCGCTTCTGGCCCGAGGCGGCCGGGGAGGAGGAGGCGGACATCCGGAGCACGGTCCATGCGGACCCGGCCGACGCGGAGTTCTGGACCGCGGTGGAGCGGGAGGACGTCGAGTCCCTGGCGTCGAGCCTGCGCGTCGACGGCGCCGCGCTGAGCCCCGTGGTACCCGCCCTGTCGTCATGGCGACGGCAGCGACGGGAGCGGTCGCTGGTCGACGGCTGGCGCTATCGGGTGGTGTGGACGCCGCTGGCCGATACGGCGGTGGAGGCCGCCCCCGGGACCTGGCTGGCGGTGGTGCCGGCGGGGTACGCCGAGGACGCGTGGGTGACCTCGGTACTCGCGGCCCTTGGGACCGGTGCCGTCCTCCTCGAAGTCGACGAGCCCGGAGCCGGTGAGGCGGACCGTACGGCCTTGGCCGGGCGGCTGGCCCAGTTGGCCACAGCCACAGCCACAGCCACAGCCACGTCCACGGACGGGGCGGGCTTCGCGGGGGTGCTGTCACTGCTGGCGCTGGGCGAGTCGCCGGTCGCCGAGCATCCCGCCGTGCCCGTCGGCCTGGCACAGACCGTGGCCCTGGTGCAGGCCCTCGGCGACGCCGGGATCGAGGCGCCGCTGTGGTGTGTGACCCGGGGCGCGGTGTCGATCGGCCGCTCGGACCGGGTGGCGAGCCCCGTTCACGCCCAGGTGTGGGGCTTCGGCCGGGTGGCCGCGCTGGAGCATCCGCGGCGCTGGGGCGGTCTGGTCGACCTGCCCGAGGACGTCGACCGGCGGGCCGCCCGGCGGCTGGCCGGGGTGCTGGCCGCCGGGCCCGTCGGCGATGGCATGGGCGGCGGCAACGGCGAGGACCAGGTGGCGATCCGGCCGTCCGGTCTGTTCGGCCGCAGGCTGGCATCCGGCCGTACGGAGCGCGAGGAGCGCGGCTTCTCCGCGACGGGAACGGTGCTGGTGACCGGCGGCACCGGGGCGCTGGGCGCGGAAGTGGCGCGCTGGCTGGCCCGCAGCGGAGCCGAGCGGCTGGTGCTGACGAGCCGCCGCGGACCGGATGCGCCGGGCGCGGCCCGGCTGGCGGCGGAGCTGGGCGAGTCGGGCTGCCAGGTCTCGATCGTGGCCTGTGATGTGGCGGACCGCCCGGCGCTGGCCGCCGTGCTGGCCGACATCCCCGCCGACACCCCGCTGACCGGCGTCGTCCACACGGCCGGCGTCGGCAGGTCGGTCCCGGTGGGAGAGATGGGGCCTGCGGATGTCGCCGACATCGTGTCCGCCAAGGTGGCGGGCGCGGCCAACCTCGACGCGCTGCTCGGCGACCGTCCGCTGGACCTGTTCGTGCTGTTCTCCTCGATCGCCGGGGTGTGGGGCAGCGGTGGGCAGAGCGCGTACGGAGCGGCCAACGCGTATCTGGACGCCCTGGCCGAGGCCAGGCGGGCGCGCGGCGCCACGGCCACGTCGGTGGCCTGGGGCGCCTGGGCCGGGGCCGGAATGGCCACCGAGGACGCGATGTCCGAGTATCTGCTTCGGCGCGGGCTCGGCCTCCTCACCCCCGATCTGGCCATCAGCGCGCTGCGGGACGCGGTGACCCGGCAGGACGCGGCCGTGACCGTGGCCGACATCGACTGGGAGCGCTTCGCCCCCGCCTTCCTGTCGGCCCGGCCCAGTCCCCTGCTGTCCGGGCTCCCCGAGGTCCGGCGCGTCCTCGAGCGGGCCCGGGCGGCACGGCAGGGGGAGCGGTCGGCGGTCGCCGCGTTCCGGGAGCGGCTGGAGAGCCTGCCGGACGCCGGGCGCGCCGAGTTGCTGCTCGGCCTGGTCCGCGATCAGGCCGCGGCGGTGCTCGGACACGCCGACGCGGACGCGATCGGCGCCGACCGCGCGTTCAGGGAGCTCGGGTTCGACTCCTTGACCGCGGTGGAGCTGCGTAATGTGCTGGACGCCGTCACCGGCCTGAGCCTGCCGTCCACCCTCGTCTTCGACTACCCCACCCCGCTCCTCCTCACGGACTTTCTGCTCACCGAGCTGTTCGGCGACGGCGACGGCGACGGGGACGGCGACGGGGACGAAGTGGCGGTGCCCGCCATGGCCGCCGGCCGTCACCGGGTGGATCTACGCGACACCGACGACGACCCGATCGTGATCGTGGGCATGGGCTGCCGCTACCCCGGTGACGTCGCCTCGCCCGAGGACCTGTGGCGGCTCGTGGCCGACGGCCGGGACGCGATGTCCCCGTTCCCCGCCGACCGCGGCTGGCCGCTGGAGGGGGATTACGTGCGGGAGGGCGGATTCCTCTCCGCCGCGGGCCACTTCGACGCGGGCTTCTTCGGCATCTCCCCGCGCGAGGCACTGGCCACCGATCCGCAGCAGCGCCTGCTGCTGGAGGTCGCCTGGGAGGCCCTGGAGCGGGCGGGCATCGACCCGGCCGGTCTGCGCGGCAGCGACACGGGCGTGTTCATCGGCGCCGCCGGGAGCGGCTACACCCCGCCCCCGGAGCTCCAGGGCCGCTATCTCACCGGCGAGGCCACCAGCGTGATCTCCGGTCGGCTGGCGTACACCTTCGGCCTGGAGGGCCCCGCGGTGACGGTGGACACGGCCTGCTCGGCGTCGCTGGTGGCGCTGCACTGGGCCGCTCGGGCGCTGCGCTCGGGCGAGTGCTCCCTGGCGCTGGCCGGTGGCGTGGCGGTGATGGCCAACCCCGGGCCGTTCCTGGCCTTCAACGCACAGGGCGGGCTGGCCGCCGACGGCCGCTGCAAGGCGTTCTCGGAGTCCGCGGACGGCACCGGCTGGGCCGAGGGCGCGGGTCTTGTCGCCCTCGAGCGGCTGTCGGACGCCCGGCGCAACGGGCATGAGGTGGTGGCCGTCCTACGCGGCTCGGCCGTCAACCAGGACGGCGCGTCGAACGGCCTGACGGCTCCCAACGGCCCGTCCCAGCAGCGGGTGATCCGCCAGGCCCTGGCTGACGCCGGCCTGGCGGCCGCGGATGTGGACGCCGTGGAGGGGCACGGCACCGGAACGCCCCTGGGCGACCCGATCGAGGCCCAGGCGCTGCTCGCGACGTACGGCCGTCGGCCCGCCGAGGCGGCGCCGCTGTGGCTGGGGTCGGTCAAGTCCAACATCGGCCACGCCCAGGCGGCCGCCGGTATCGCCGGGGTCATCAAGATGGCGATGGCGCTACGGCACGGGGCGCTGCCCAGGACGCTGCACGTGGACGCGCCGTCCTCGCACGTCGACTGGTCGGCGGGGGCGGTGCGGCTGCTCACCGAACCGGTGCCCTGGCCGACGGGCGACAAGGCCCGCCGGGCGGGCATCTCGTCGTTCGGGATCAGCGGCACCAACGCGCATGTGATCCTCGAAGAGGCACCGACACCTGCACCGGCACCTGCCCCGGCCCCGGAGCGCGGACCCGGCGACGTCAGCGCGCCGTTCGACCGGCCGGCGCCCTTGTTCGTCTCCGGAGCCACCGAGGAGGCGCTGCGCGCCCAGACCGAACGGCTGTTGGCACACCTGGACCACCACCCCGGCCTCCGGCCGCTGGACGTGGCGTATTCGCTGGCGACGAGCCGTTCCGCGCTCGACCACCGAGTGGCGCTGCTGGCCACCGACGACGGAGTCGTGGAGCTGGCCCGGGGCGCGGCCGGTGGCGGTCGCAAGACGGCGTTCCTGTTCGCGGGCCAGGGCTCACAGCGACCCGGTATGGGCCGGGAGCTGTACGACCGCTTCCCGGAGTTCGCACGGGCCCTGGACGCGGTGTTCGCGCATCTGGACACCCTGCTGGACCGGCCGCTGCGGGATGTGGTGTTCGCCGAGCCGGACACCCCCGAGGCCGCCGAGCTCGACCGGACCGAATACACCCAGCCCGCGCTCTTCGCCCTCGAGGTCGCGCTGTTCCGGCTGCTGGAGTCCTGGGGCGTCACCCCGGACCAGGTGGCGGGCCACTCGATCGGCGAGATCGCGGCCGCCCACGTCGCGGATGTGCTGTCCCTCGCCGACGCGTGCGCGCTGGTGGCGGCGCGCGGCCGGCTGATGCAGGCGCTGCCCGCCGGCGGCGCGATGGTGTCGCTGCAGGCCACCGAGGAGGAAGTGACACCGCTGCTGGCCGACCGCACCGACCGGGTGTCCCTCGCCGCCGTCAACGGTCCGCGCTCGGTGGTGATCGCAGGGGCCGAGGACGCGGTGCTGGAACTCGCCGCCCGCTTCACCGCCGACGGCCGCAAGACCCGGCGGCTGACGGTCAGCCACGCCTTCCACTCGCCGCTCATGGAGCCGATGCTGGAGGACTTCCGACGGGTCGCCGAAACCCTTACGTACCAGGCCCCGCGGATCCCGCTGGTGTCCACCCTGACCGGCCACCCGGCCACGGCGGAGGAGATCGGCTCGCCCGACCACTGGGTGCGGCACGCACAGGAGGCGGTACGGTTCGACGACGCCGTGCGCCGACTGGGCGACCAGGGCGTGGACACCTTCGTCGAGATCGGTCCGGACGCGGTCCTGTCCGCGCTGACCCGGGACATCCTCGGCGAACGGGCCCCGGAGGCGGCCGTGGTGCCCCTGTGCCGCAAGGACCGCGGTGAGGAGGCCTCGGTCGTCGCGGCCCTGGCCGGACTGTATGTCGCCGGCGCCGGGGTGCGGTGGGAGGCGTTCTTCGCGGGCAGCGGCGCGCGCCGCGTGGAGCTGCCGACGTACGCCTTCCAGCGCGAGCGTTACTGGTCGGCGGCGCTCCCCGCGGCCCACGACGCCTCCGGCCTGGGCCTGGCGCCCGCCCGGCACCCTCTGCTCGGCGCCGAGGTGGAACTCGCGGGCTCCCAAGGTGTCCTCTTCACCGGCCGCCTGTCGGTGGGCTCCCACCCGTGGCTGGCCGACCATGTGGTGGGCGGCACGGCGCTCTTCCCGGGTACGGGCTTCCTGGAGCTCGCGACCCGCGCGGGCGACCAGGTCGGCTGCTCCCGAGTGGAGGAGCTCACCCTCGCCGAGCCGCTGGCCCTGGGTGAGCGGGACACGGCGGTCGTACAGCTGTGGGCGGGCGCACCCGACGCGTCGGGCCGCCGGGAGCTGAGCCTGTACTCACGCCCCGCCGACGCGCCCGACCACCCGTGGACCCGGCATGCCACGGGCACCCTGGCCCCGGGCGAGCCGCACGACATGCCGTACGACACACCCGGCGCGCCGGAGGGCGCGGCCTGGCCTCCGCCGGGTGCCGAGCCCGTCGACGTCGACGGCTTCTACGAGCGCACCGCCGCGGACGGATTCGCATACGGGCCGGTCTTCCAGGGGCTGCGGGCGGTGTGGCGGCGCGGTGGCGAGGTGTTCGCGGAGGCCGCCCTGCCGGAGGAGGCGCGGGACGCGGCCTCGTTCGGGCTGCATCCGGCGCTGCTGGACGCCGCCTTGCACGCGGTGTCCTTCGTGGACCTGGGAGCGGGCGGGGGCGGCCGGCTGCCGTTCTCCTGGAACGGAGTGTCGCTGCACGCCGGCGGCGCCTCCATGCTGCGCGTCCGGCTCGCCCAGGTCGGCACCGACGCGGTTGCGCTGACGGCGACCGATCCGGCCGGAGCCCCGGTGCTCTCGGTGGACTCGCTGGTGCTGCGCCTGGTGTCGCCGGACGCCATGGCCCAGGACGGCGGCGCGGTGGCGCGCGACGCCCTGTTCCGCCTGGACTGGATTCCCGCCCAACGCGGTGAGGGCGGCGCGGCGGCGGACGGCGCTGCGGACGTCGTCGAGCTGACGGACACCACGGCGACGGGACTGGCGGCGCTGGCGGCGCTGGAGTCGGTGCCGGACGCGGTGTCGGTGGCCATCGGATCGCCGGAGTCCACGGACGTGGCCGAGGTCCACCGAACCATCGCGCAGGTGCTCGAATTGGTCCAGACGTGGCTGACCGAGGAGCGGTTCGCCCACTCTCGGCTGGTGTTCGTGACTCGGGGCGCGGTCGCCGCCGACGACGACGGCGGACCCGTGGCGGACCTCGCCGCCGCGGCGGCATGGGGGCTGGTGCGCTCGGCCCAGACGGAGAACCCCGGCCGGTTCGTGCTGCTCGATCTCGGCGCGGAAGACGGCACACCGTCGGAGGACCACGGCGTGCTCGCCGCCCACCTGCCCGCTCTGCTGGCGTCGGGTGAGCCGCAGGCCGTCGTACGGGACGGCGCGCTGCGCGTCGGACGCCTTGCCCGGCTGGCCCCGGACGAGGACGCCACCCAGCCGTGGGACGGCACGGGGACCGTACTGATCACGGGCGGGACCGGCGGTCTGGGCGGCGAACTGGCCCGCCATCTGGTGACCGGACACGGAGTGCGCCGACTGCTGCTGACGAGCCGCCGTGGGCTGGATGCTCCGGGTGCGGCCGAGCTGCGGACGGAGTTGGTGGAGCTGGGCGCCGAGGTGTCGGTGGTGGCGTGTGATGTGGCCGACCGGGACGCGGTGGCGGGTGTGCTGGCGTCGATTCCGGCGGAGCATCCGCTGACGGCGGTGGTGCATGCGGCGGGTGTGCTGGACGACGGTGTGGTGGGGGCGCTGACGCCGGAGCGGCTGAGTACCGTACTGCGTCCCAAGGTGGATGCGGCGTGGCATCTGCATGAGCTGACGCGCGACCTGGACCTGGCCGCCTTCGTGATGTTCTCCTCCCTGGCCGGAGTCAGCGGCGCGGCCGGACAGGGCAACTACGCGGCGGCGAACGCCTTCCTGGACGCCCTGGCCGCGCACCGCGCCGCACACGGCCAGGCCGCGACCTCCCTGGCCTGGGGCGCATGGGAGCAGAGCGCCGGGATGACCGCGACCCTGGACGGGGCCGAGCTGCGGCGCAGCGCGCGGACGGGTCTGCCACCGCTGTCCGTGGCCCAGGGCCTGGCCCTGTTCGACGCCGCGGTTCCGCTGCGCCACGCCAACCCGGTGCCGGTGCGGATGAACATGGCGACCCTGCGCGCCCACGCCGACCAACTGCCGCCGCTGATGCGCGCCCTGGTGCCACCGGCCCGCCGTACCGCCACCGCCGCCACCCTGGACGGCACCGGTCCGGACTGGCTGCGCAGGCGCCTCGCCGGGCTCACCGAGGACCAGCAGGACACCGCGGTGGAGGAGCTGATACGTGGCTACGCGGCCACCCTGCTGGGCCACGGCGAGGCCTCGGCCGTCCACCCCGAACGCGACTTCCTGGAGCTGGGATTCGACTCGCTCAGCGCGATCGAGCTGCGCAACAAGCTCACCGCACTGACCGGGCTGCGACTGTCCCCGATGCTGGTGTTCGACAAGAAGACCCCCGCCGAACTCGCCCGCTGGGTACGGCGCGAGTTCGCCGGCCCCGGCGGAACCGGTCCGCAGTCGGCCTCGCGGGAGGGGACGGCCGGGGAACAGGACACCGTCAGCAGGATGTTCCGTACCGCGGTCGTCGAGGACAAGGTGGGCGACGGATTCCATATGCTGCAGGCGATCGCCAAAATCCGGCCCACCTACGACCAGCCGGACGACCCCCGGCATATGGCCCGCCCGGTGTCCCTCGCCGACGGGCCCGCCACGCCCCGCCTGATCTGCCTCAGCTCGACCGTCGTCAACGGCGGTGTGCACCAGTACGCCCGGCTGGCCGCCCACTTCCGTGGCAGCCGGCCGGTCTCGGCGATCCCGCTGCCCGGTTACGGCGCGGGGGAGAGCCTGCCCGCCACGGCCGAGGTCGCCCTCCGCACCCTGGTGGCGAGCATCGAGCAGGCCGCCGACCACGACCCCTACGTCCTGGTCGGCCACTCCTCGGCGGGCGCGCTCGCCTACTCCGTCACCGGCCATCTCGAGCGGACCGGCGGACGCCTCCCGGAGTCGGTCGTCATGATGGACACCTTCCGCCCCACCGGTGTGGAGTCACAGGGCAGCCTGGTCGGCGGGTTGCTGGACCAGATCTTCCGGAGCGAGTCGGAGTTCGGGGAGTTCCACAGCGCGCGGCTGTCCGGCATGGCCCACTGGTTCGAGATCGCCGCACACCTGGAGTACGACCCGGTGCCGGTGCCGGTCCTGTTCCTCCAGTGCGCGGAGGGGTTCCCCGGCGCCGAGCCGGAGTTCGACCGCTGGCGAAGCTCCCCGCTCGACCCCTCGCACACCGTACGGCCGATGGCGGCCAATCACTTCTCGGTGATCGAGGAAAAGGCGGCGGACACCGCGCGTGCGATCGAGGAATGGCTCGTTC
This sequence comes from Streptomyces sp. NPDC020845, assembly GCF_044334165.1. Taxonomy (NCBI): domain Bacteria; kingdom Bacillati; phylum Actinomycetota; class Actinomycetes; order Kitasatosporales; family Streptomycetaceae; genus Streptomyces; species Streptomyces sp. NPDC020845. The sequence goes on from NZ_JBIRSJ010000001.1 coordinate 606,587, forward strand.
CAGGGCGGTGACCGGACCCCGCACCGAAGGGCTCTGGTACTTCCCTTAGAGATTCTGCATTGGGTCGCGGATAGAGTGGCATAAGGGCAGCGCCCATGGCCACACGGCTGAATGAGGAATGGCATGACCTTCACATACCAGGCCGCGAAACCATATCTGGTGGGCGCGGAATTGAAGTACGTCACCGAGGCGATCGCCTCCGGGTGGATATCGGCCGCGGGGCCCTATGTCCGGCAGTTCGAGAGCGAATTCGCGCGCTACAACGGAGTGGCGCACGGAGTGTCCTGCTCCTCGGGTACGGCCGCGCTCACCCTGGCGCTGCGCGCCCTGGGTGTGGGCCCCGGCGACGAGGTGCTGGTCCCCGAGTTCACGTTCGTCGCGTCCGCGTGGGCGGTCACCTACACGGGCGCGACGCCCGTCTTCGTCGACTGCGGCGACGACCTGAACATCGACGCGGCGCTCATCGAGTCCAAGATCACGCCGCGTACCAAGGTCATCATGCCCGTCCATGTGCACGGGCGCCGCTGCGATATGGACGTGATCATGCGGATCGCGTTCGAGTACAACCTGCGGGTGATCGAGGATTCCGCCGAGGCGCACGGCATCCGGCCGGTCGCCGACGTGGCGTGCTTCTCCCTTTTCGCCAATAAAATCATCACTTCCGGTGAGGGCGGCATCTGCCTGACCGACGACGGCAGGCTCGCCGAGCAGATGGCGCATCTGCGTGGCATGGCCATCGGTCCCGAGCACGACTTCCTGCACAAGAAACTGGCCTACAACTTCCGTATGACCAATTTGCAGGCCGCGGTCGCTCTCGGCCAGCTGGAGAAGATCGACGAATTCCTCGACCGGCGCAGGAAGATCGAGGCATATTACGACGCCGGACTCGGGGAAATCAAGGAAATCACCCGCATGCCGCCGCGGGATGTGCTGTGGATGTACGACGTGCTGGCCGAGCGCCGCGATGAACTGTGCGCGTTTTTGGCCGAGGAGTCGATCGAGACCAGGCGGTTCTTTCAGCCGATGAGCAAGCAACCCCTCTACTTCGATCCGGACTGGGCCTCTTTGAACGCCAGCCGCTTCACCGCGGATGGCCTCTGTCTGCCCACCCACACCGGACTGACCGAGGCGGACCAGGACTACATCATCGGCAAGGTCGCGGAGTTCTACGGGCGTTGACCCGGGCTGCCGGGTGTGTTGGGCCGGCACGGGGCCGGACGAGACAACTTGTGTGTGGGGAGCGGAGCGTTGAGTCCATCCGAGTCCAGTCCTGCCGACCGGCCCGGTACACACCGGGAAAGTGCCATCGCCGTGGTGGGGCTGTCCTGCAGGCTGCCATCCGCGCCGGACCCCGCGCGGTTCTGGGAGCTGCTGCGCGACGGGGTGAGTGCGGTGTCCGAGCCGCCTCCTGGCCGTCACGGATACGCCCACCAGGAAAACGCCCACCACGAAAACGGCGACGGTGGCCCCGGCCACGGCGGCTCCGGCGACGACGGCTCCGGCCATCGCGGGCGCGGCGGCTTCCTGGCGGACGTCGACCGCTTCGACGCCGAGTTCTTCGGGATCTCCCCGCGCGAGGCCCGGGCGATGGACCCACAGCAGCGCCTCATGCTGGAGCTGGGCTGGGAGCTGCTCGAAGACGCCGGAATGCCGCCGGACGCCGTCCGCGGCAGCGACACCGGAGTGTTCGTCGGCGTGACCGCGGACGACTACGGCGCCCTGGACCGGCGTCGGGGTGTCGCGGACATCGGCCACCACACCCTCACCGGGCTGAACCGCAGCATCATCGCCAACCGTGTCTCGTACTTCCTCGGGTTGCGCGGCCCCAGCCTGGTGGTCGACACGGGGCAGTCGTCATCCCTGGTCGCGGTCCACATCGCCTGCGAGAGCCTGCGCCGCGGCGAGTCACGGGCCGCGCTGGCCGGCGGTGTCCAGCTGAACCTCACGCCCGAGAGCACCGAGGCCGCGGCCCGCTTCGGCGGGCTGTCCCCGGACGGCCGGTGCTTCACCTTCGACGAGCGTGCCAACGGCTACGTCCGCGGTGAGGGCGGCGGTCTCGTCCTGCTCAAGCCGCTGGCGGACGCCGTGGCCGACGGCGATGAGATCTACTGCGTCATCGAGGGCGGCGCGGTCAACAACGACGGCGCCGGCGACGCCTTGACCACCCCCGACCAGCGGGCCCAGCAGGCCGTACTGCGCGCGGCCTGCCGCCGCGCGGGCGCCGACCCGACCGCCGTACGGTACGTCGAACTGCACGGCACCGGCACCCGCGTCGGCGATCCCGTCGAGGCCGCCGCCCTCGGCGCGGTGTACGGGGCCGACCGCCCCGCCGACGAGCCGCTGCTGGTCGGCTCCGCGAAGACCAACGTCGGCCACCTGGAGGGCGCGGCGGGCATCGTCGGGCTGCTGAAGGTCGCGCTCTCGCTCCGCCACGGAACCCTGCCCGCGAGCCTGAACTTCGAGCGGCCCAACCCGCGGATACGGTTCGACGAGTGGCGCCTCGACGTGGTGACGGCGGCGCGCCCCTGGCCCGCCCACCACGGCTCGGTCCTGGCCGGGGTGTCGTCGTTCGGCATGGGCGGCACCAACTGCCACCTCGTCGTATCGGACGCGACGTCGCTCGGACACGCCACACCCGCCGTGGCGGGACCGGCCACGGACCTCACGGCGGCCGAGGACGGCGAGGGCCCCGAGGACTTCGAGCCCTGCGTTGTGCCGTGGCTGCTGTCGGGCAGGACACCGGACGCGCTGCGCGCACAGGCGGCCCGGCTCGCGGCCCATGTGACCGGCGATGGTGGTGCGGACGGGGCGGATGACGCGGACGGCGGCCCGGAAACCAGTCCGGCGGCCATGGCCGACGTGGGCTTCTCCCTGGCCACGACGCGGGCCACGTTCGACCACCGCGCCGTGGTCCTCGCCCGGCACCGGGACGGCGCACTGCGCACCCTGACCGCGCTGGCCGACGGTACTCCCGGCAGCGGTGCGATCCAGGGCTGGGCGCCGCGCTCTGCCGCCACCACCGCGTTTCTGTTCTCCGGCCAGGGCTCGCAGCGGGCCGGGGCCGGTCAGGAGCTGTACCGGCGGTATCCGGCGTTCGCACGGGCGCTCGACGACGTCTGCGCCCTGATGGACGGACACCTCGAAAGGCCGCTGCGCGAGGTGATGTGCGCGCCGGAGGGCACCGACGACGCCGATCTGCTGCACCACACCGCCTACACCCAGCCCGCGCTCTTCGCCCTCCACGTGGCCCTCTTCCGGCTGCTGGAGTCCTGGGGCACCACCGCGGACTTCGTGGCCGGGCACTCGATCGGGGCCGTCGCAGCCGCCCATGTGGCCGGCGTGCTGTCCCTCGCCGACGCGTGCACCCTGGTGGCGGCGCGCGGCCGGCTGATGCAGGCGCTGCCCACCGGCGGCGCGATGGCCTCGATCCAGGCCCACGAGGACGAGGTGCGTCCGCTGCTGGCCGGTCGCGAGCACGAGGTCTCCCTCGCGGCGGTCAACGGCCCGGCGTCCGTGGTCGTCGCGGGCGACGAGGGCGCGGTCGAGGACGTCGTCGCACACTTCGCCGACTCGGGGCGCAGAACCAAGCGCCTGCGGGTCTCCCACGCGTTCCACTCGCCCCGCATGGACGCCATGCTCGACGAGTTCCGCCAGGTCGTGGCCGGGCTGTCCCTCGCCGAGCCCCGGATCCCCGTGGTGTCCGACCTCACCGGCGAACTCGCCACCGCCGAGCAGCTGTGCTCCGCGGAGTACTGGGCGCGGCACGCCCGCGAGACCGTCCGCTTCGCGGACACCGTACGTACCCTTCGGGACCGGGGCGTCGGCGCGTTCCTGGAGCTGGGCCCGGACGGCGTGCTCACCGGGATGACCCGGGAATGCCTCGACCAGCTTCCCACAAGCGCCGCAAACGCCGAGGACGCTCACGGTCCCACCGACACGCCCCCCGCGGTCGTCAGGACACTCCGCCCCGGCAGTGACGAGTCGCTGACGGTACTGACCGCGATGGCCGAACTGCACGTCCACGGCGCCCCGGTGCGCTGGGACGCGTATTTCGCCCAGCGGGGCGGTCGGCGAGTGGCACTGCCCACCTACGCCTTCCAACGGGAACGTCACTGGCTGGACGGCCAGCCGGCGGGTCAGCTGACCGAATACGGCGCCGCCACGCCCCCGGGCGCCCCCGAGCCCGTACCGGGTGAGGCACCCGCGCCCGCGGAGCCGGCCGCCAGGCAGCCGCGTGTGGACGTGGCGCGGCTGGTGCGGGCCGAGACCGCGATGGTGCTCGGCTACGCCGAACCGGAGCGGGTCGACACGAGCCTGACGTTCAAACAACTCGGCTTCGACTCCACCATGACCGTGGAACTGGTGTCCCGGCTGAGGTCCGCCACCGGTCTGCGACTGCCCAACACCGCGCTGTTCGACCACCCCACACCGGACCGGATCGCCGCCCGGCTGGCCACCGAGCCCAGCGGCGCCACCGGTACCGGCGAGACCCCGCCCCGGGCCACCGCCGCGCCCGCCGATGAGCCGGTGGTCATCGTGGGCATGGGCTGCCGCTACCCGGGCGGGGCCGACACCCCCGAGGCGCTGTGGGACCTGGTGGCGAGCGAAGTGGACGCCGTCTCCGCGATGCCGACCGACCGCGGCTGGGCGGCCGAGGTGCTGGCCACACAGCGGCCGGGCGGTTTCCTGTACGACGCCGACCGGTTCGACGCGGCGCTGTTCGGGATCTCGCCCCGGGAAGCCCTTGCCATGGATCCCCAGCAGCGACTGGCGCTCGAAGTGACCTGGGAGGCGGTCGAGCGGGCGGGGATCGCGCCCTCGTCACTGCACGGCAGCCGGACAGGTGTGTTCGTCGGCGCGATGGCCCAGGACTACGGCCCGCGGCTGCACGAGGCGACCGGCGACGCCGAGGGCTATGTGCTGACCGGCACCTCTCCCAGCGTCCTGTCCGGCCGGGTCGCCTATACGCTCGGGCTGCGCGGACCGGCGCTCACGGTCGACACCGCCTGCTCCTCGTCGCTGGTGGCCCTCCACCTCGCGGCCCAGTCGCTGCGCGGCGGCGAGTGCTCGCTGGCCCTGGCCGGTGGCGTCACCGTGATGTCCGAGCCCGGCATCTTCGTCGAGTTCGCCAAGCAGGGCGGGCTGTCCGAGGACGGCCGGTGCAAGGCGTTCGCGGAGGCCGCCGACGGCACCGGCTGGTCCGAGGGCGTGGGCATGCTGGTGCTGGAGCGGCTGTCGGACGCCCGCCGCAACGGCCACCGTATCCTGGCGGTGCTGCGCGGCTCGGCGGTCAACTCCGATGGCGCGTCGAACGGGCTGACCGCGCCGAGCGGCGTGTCCCAGCAGCAGGTCATCGGCCAGGCGCTGGCCGGAGCGGGACTCGTCCCCGCGGACGTGGACGCCGTCGAGGCACATGGCACCGGCACCAGGCTGGGCGACCCCATCGAGGCGCAGGCGATCCTCGCCACCTACGGCCAGGGCCGGGACGCGACACGTCCACTGCTGCTGGGGTCGATCAAGTCCAACATCGGACATACTCAGGCCGCGGCGGGTGTTGCGGGCGTCATCAAGATGGTCATGGCCATGCGCCATGGCACGCTGCCCAGAACACTGCACGTGGACGCGCCGTCCTCGCATGTGGACTGGACGGCGGGCACGGTGGAGCTGCTGACCGAGCCGACGTCGTGGCCGGAGGCGGAACGGCCGCGCCGCGCGGGCGTGTCCTCGTTCGGCATCAGCGGCACCAACGCCCATGTCATCGTCGAGCAGGCACCGCACGAGCCGCCACCGGCCACCGCCGCGGAGCTCGTGCCCCCGGACACAACACCCGAAGCCGCCCCCCGCGTGGTGCCCTGGCCGGTGTCGGGACGGACCGACGCCGCGCTGCGGGCCCAGCTCGACCGCCTGCACTCCTTCCTCGCCGACACCCGCGCCCCGGCGCCCGACATCGGCTACTCCCTCGCCACGACCCGCGCCCAGCTGGAGCACCGCGCCGTGCTGCTGTCCACCCCGGACGGCGTGGTGGAGGCGGCGCGGGGCGTCGCCGCGAGCGCGGGGCCCCTGACGCTGCTGTTCGCCGGCCAGGGCGCGCAGCGCATCGGCATGGGCCGCGAGCTTGCCCACCGCTTCCCCGTGTTCGCCCGCGCACTCGACGAGGTGTGCACGCTGCTGGACGGCGAGCTGGGCCGGCCGCTGCGCGAGGTGATGTTCGGCGCGGACGCCGATGCGCTCGACCGTACGGAGTACGCGCAGCCCGCGCTGTTCGCGCTCGAAGTGGCGCTGTTCCGGCTGGCCGAGTCCTGGGGGATCGTCCCCGACCTCCTCGTCGGTCACTCGATCGGAGAGATCGCCGCCGCGCATATCGCCGGTGTGCTCTCCCTCGGCGACGCATGTGCCCTGGTGGCCGCGCGTGGTCGACTGATGCAGGCGCTGCCCGAGGGCGGGGCCATGGTGGCGCTGCGGGCGGGCGAGGACGAGGTGGAACCGCTGCTCGCGGACCACACCGACCGCGCGCAACTCGCCGCGGTCAACGGCGCGTCCTCGGTGGTCCTCTCCGGCGACGAGGAGACCGTGGCGGACATCGCGGCCCGCTTCGAGGCGCGGGGCCGGAAGGCCACGCGGCTGCGGGTCAGCCATGCGTTCCACTCCCCGCTGATGGCCCCGATGCTGGCGGACTTCCGGGCGGTCGTCGAGCGGCTGGCCTTCCAGGCGCCGCGCGTCCCCATCGTCTCGACCGTCACCGGCGAGATGGTCGACGCGGCGCAGATCGGCACACCGGACTACTGGGTGGACCATGTCGTACGCCCGGTGCGCTTCGCCGCGGCGATCGCCGCGGCCGCCTCCGCCGGGTCCCGGGTGTTCCTGGAACTGGGCCCCGACGCGACACTGACGGCCCTCACCGGGGACAACCTCGCCGAGCTGACAGGCGTCACCGCGGTGCCGATGCTCCGTACGGACCGCGGCGAGGACGACGACACCGCCGCCGTGACCGCCGCGGCCCGGCTGCACGCGCACGGCGTCCCCGTACAGTGGCCCGCCCTGTTCACCGGGACCGGAGCGCGGCGGGTGGAGCTGCCGACGTACGCGTTCCAGCGCGAGCGCTACTGGGCCGGGCGGACAGCCGGTGCGGCCGATGTCGCATCGGCGGGCCTCGACCGGCCGGAACACCCGCTGCTGGGCGCGGTCGTGCGACTCCCGGACACCGGAGGGCTGCTGTGCACGGGCGTCCTGTCGACGACGGCCCAACCCTGGCTGGCCGACCATGTGGTGGCCGGACAGGTGCTCTTCCCCGGCACCGGCTTCGTGGAGCTGGCGGTCCGGGCGGGTGACGAGGCCGACTGCGGCCTCGTACGTGAACTCACCCTGACCGCGCCCCTGGCGCTGCCCGAACACCGCGGTATCCCCGTCCAGGTGGCCCTCGGCCCGCCCGACGACACCGGCTGCCGGACCCTGGGGATCTACTCCCGCCCCGACGACGCACCCGACGCGCCGTGGGTCCAGCACGCCATGGGCGTGCTCGCGCCTGGGGCGCCTGGGCTGTTGGGCGAGCCGGTCCCGGCCGAGGAGGGCAGCGCGGCCGATCAGTGGGCGTACGGCCGGACTTGGCCACCGGCCGACGCCGTGCCGCTCGACCTCGACGGCTTCTACGAGCGGCGGAGCGCGGCCGGATTCGACTACGGCCCGGCGTTCCGGGGCGTACGCGCACTCTGGCAGACCGAGGAGGCCGTACTGGCCGAGGTGGCGCTGCCCGAGCACATCGCGGGCGACGCCGCCGCGTTCGGGCTGCACCCGGCCCTGCTCGACGCCGCGCTGCACATCGTGTCGTACACCGGGCTCGACGACTCCGCAGGCGGACGGCTGCCGTTCGCCTGGACGGAGGTGTCGCTGCACGCCTCGGGCGCCTCGGTGCTGCGGGTCCGGATCAGCCGGGCGGGCGACGACGCGGTCACGCTGACCGTCGCCGACACGGAGGGCCGGGTAGTGGCCTCCGTACGCTCGCTGGCCCTCCTCCCGTACACGCCCGACGGCGGCGGCCGGGCCGGGCAACCGCTCCTGCGCCTGGATTGGGCGCCCGTGGACGCGGCGCCGTCGGCGGAGGACGGTCAGGCCCGCCGGTGGGCGGTGGCCGGCCCGGACGCCTGGGGGCTGGCCGACGCGCTGCGCTCGGCGGGCGAGACCGTGGTCGACGAGGCGACGGAACCGGCGGATGCGGTCCTGGTCCCGGTCGCCGCACCGGCCGGGGCCGTGTCCGAGGACGACGCGCTCGACGCGGTGCGCGCCGCCACCTCGGCGGCGCTCGACCGGTTGCAGCGGGATCTGCGAGACGCGGACGAGCCTGGGAACACGCCTGCGGTGGTGTTTGTGACGCGGGGCGCGGTCGCGACGGACGCCGACACCTCGCCCGATCTGGTTGGTGCGACGGTGTGGGGGCTGGTGCGCTCCGCGCAGCAGGAGAGCCCCGGTCGCTTCGTCCTCCTGGACCTGGACGGAACAGACGCCCCGCCCACGGCCGGGCCGCTGCGCGCGGCGCTGGAGCTGGACGAACCGCAGCTCGCCGTACGCGAAGGCCGCCTGCTGACGCCCCGGCTGACCCCCGTGCGCCCCTCGGAGCCTGCCGCCGAGTCCCACCGGGAGGCCGTCTGGGACACCGACGGCACCGTACTGGTCACGGGCGGACTGAGCGGGCTGGGCGCCCAGGTGGCCCGGCATCTGGCCGATGCGCATGGCGTACGCCATCTCGTCCTGGCCGGACGCCGTGGCCGCGTCACCGAAGGCGCCGACGACCTGGTGGCGGAGCTGACCCGGCTGGGCGCCGAGGTCTCCGTCGTCGCCTGCGATGTCTCGGACCGCGCAGCCGTCGCCCGGCTGATCGGCGACATCCCGGCGGCACATCCGCTGACCGGTGTGGTGCACGCGGCCGGTGTGCTCGACGACGGGTTGGTCGAGGCGCTGACCGAGGAGCGACTGGACACGGCGTTCCGGCCGAAGGCGGCCGGTGCGTGGCATCTGCACGAGCTCACCCGGAGCCATGACCTCACCGCGTTCGTCGTGTTCTCTTCGGTGTTCGGCGTCCTGGGAAACGCAGGGCAGGGCAGCTACACCGCGGCGAACGCGTTCCTCGACGCCCTCGTACGGCGGCGGGCCGCCCAGGGGCTGCCGGGCCTGGCCATCGCCTGGGGTCCGTGGCCGCAGGGCAGCGGTATGACGAGCACCCTCACGGACGCAGAGATGCGCCGCATGGCGCGGGCCGGCCTGCCGCCGCTCACCATCGACCAGGGGCTGGCCTGGTTCGACGCCGCGCCGACCGCGGGCGAACCTGCCGTCGTCGCGGCCCAGGTGGACCGCGCGGCGCTGCGCGCCCGGGGCACCGTGCCGGCGCCCTTCCGCGCGCTGGTGCCCGCCCCGGCACGGCGGGCGGTGGCGGCCGGCGCGCCGGGCGCGGGGCCCGACCCGTTGGCCGAGCTGGCGGGGCTGACGGGGGCCGACCTCGCCGACGCGGTGTCCCGGCTGGTACGGGCCGCGGTCGCCGCGGTGCTCGGGCATCCCTCCGCCGAGGCCGTGGATCCGTCGCTGACCTTCCAGGACCTCGGACTGGACTCGCTGACCTCGGTGGAGTTGCGCAACCAGCTCACCGAGACCACGGGCGTACGGCTGCCCACCACCCTCATCTTCGACTACCCCACCCCCGCGGCCGTCGCTGACTTCCTCTGCGCGCGCAGCCAGGGCACCACCGCCACCCGGCAGGTGGCCGCCGCCCCCGCCGTGACCGGGGACCCGATCGTCATCGTGGGGATGGCCTGCCGCTATCCGGGCGGGGTGAGCTCCCCCGAGGAGCTGTGGGAGCTGACGGCACAGGGCCGCGACGGCATCTCCGACTTCCCCGACGACCGGGGCTGGTCCCTGCCCGACGTGTCCTTCGCCCGCGTGGGCGGGTTCCTGTACGACGCGGGCGACTTCGACGCGGGTTTCTTCGGGATCTCCCCGCGCGAAGCGCTCGCCATCGACCCGCAGCAACGGCTCCTGCTGGAGACGTCGTGGGAGGCCCTGGAGCGGGCAGGGATGGACCCGCTCACGCTCAAGGGGAGCGCCACCGGTGTCTTCGCCGGGGTGATGTACCACGACTACCCGGCGGCCGGCGACGGCTTGCCCGAGGCCCTGCGCGGCTTCGTGGTCAACGGTACGTCCGGCAGCGTGGCCTCGGGCCGGGTTGCCTACACCCTCGGCCTCGAGGGTCCGGCCGTCACCATCGACACCGCGTGCTCGTCCTCGCTGGTCGCCGTGCACATGGCCGCGCAGGCGCTGCGGTCGGGGGAGTGTTCGCTGGCGCTCGCGGGCGGCGTCACCGTCATGGCGACCCCGGAGACCTTCGTCGACTTCGACCGCCAGGGCGGCCTGGCCTCCGACGGCCGCTGCAAGTCCTTCTCCGACGCCGCCGACGGCACCGGCTGGTCGGAGGGCGTCGGCATGCTGGTGTTGGAGCGGTTGTCCGATGCCCGTCGCCTTGGGCATGAGGTGTTGGCGGTGGTGCGGGGTTCGGCGGTGAATCAGGATGGTGCGTCGAATGGTTTGACGGCGCCGAATGGTCCGTCGCAGCAGCGGGTGATTCGTCAGGCGTTGGCGAGTGCGGGGTTGTCCGCGGCGGATGTGGATGTGGTGGAGGCGCATGGCACCGGGACGACGTTGGGTGACCCCATTGAGGCGCAGGCGTTGTTGGCCACGTATGGGCAGGATCGCGAGCTGCCGTTGTTGCTGGGTTCGGTGAAGTCGAACATCGGTCATACGCAGGCGGCTGCGGGTGCTGCGGGCATTATCAAGATGGTGATGGCGATGCGTCAGGGTGCGGTGCCCAGGACGCTGCATCTGGAGGTGCCGTCCAGCCATGTGGACTGGTCCGCTGGTGCTGTGGAGCTGGTGGCGGAGCAGCGGGCGTGGCCTGAGGTGGGGCGGGCGCGTCGGGCTGGTGTGTCCTCGTTCGGGATCAGCGGGACCAACGCGCATGTGATCCTGGAACATCTTCCGGCCGAGCCGATCGCCCCGGCCGCCGAGGAGCCGGACGCCCCCGCTGTCGTTCCTTTGGCGATTTCGGGCAAGACGGATGCGGCCCTGCGTGCCCAGGCGGAACGTCTCCGGTCCCATCTCACTGCTCGGCCGGAGGTGGGCAGGCTCGATGTCGCGCTGTCCTTGGCGCTGTCCCGGTCGGGCTTCGAGCACCGGGCAGTGTTGCTGACGCGCGACCGCGAGAGCGCGCTGAGTGGTCTTGCTGCTCTGGCCACGGGGGAGTCCACCGGTGATGTGGTGCTCGGCTCGGTGGCGCCGCGGCCCGGTGTCAGCGCTTTCCTGTTCACCGGTCAGGGCAGTCAGCGCCCCGGCATGGGGCGAGAGCTGGCGAGCCGGTATCCGGTCTTCGCCGACGCGCTCGACGCTGCCGTCGAGGAGTTGGACGGGCATCTGAGCCGCCCTCTGCGCGAGATTCTGTTCGCCGAGGCCGGCACGCCCGAAGCGGAGCTTCTTGACCGTACGGAGTTCACTCAGCCCGCCCTGTTCGCGGTGGAAGTGGCGCTGTTCCGGCTGGTGGAGTCCTGGGGTGTCACGCCCCGCTTCGTGGCCGGGCATTCGATCGGGGAGCTCGCCGCGGCACACGTGGCCGGGGTGCTCAGCCTGCCGGACGCCTGCACCTTGGTGGCGGCACGCGCCCGGCTGATGCAGGCCCTGCCCGAGGCCGGCGCGATGGTGTCGCTCGAGGCCGCCGAGGACGAGGTGGCGCCCCTGTTGGCGGGCCGCGAGCATCTGATCGGCATCGCCGCCGTCAACGGCCCCGAAGCCGTGGTCATCGCCGGTGACGAGAGCGCCGTACGGGATGTCGCGGACGACATCGCCGCACGCGGGCGCAGGACCAAGCGGCTGTCGGTCTCGCACGCCTTCCACTCCCCGCTGATGGACCCCATGCTGGACGACTTCCGCACCGTGGCCGAGGGACTGACCTACCATGCGCCGCGGATCCCCATGGTGTCCATGGTGACCGGAACACCCGTCCCCGGCAGTGGCACCGACACCGGCACCGACGGCGAGACGCCGTCCGCGGACTACTGGGTACAGCACGCCCGGGCCGCCGTACGCTTCGCCGACGGCCTCCGGACACTGGAAGACGCGGGCGTCGACACCTTCCTCGAAATCGGTCCCGACGGCGTACTCTCCGCCATGGCAAGGGACTCCCTGTCCCCCGACACGGCGCTCCTGCCGCTGCTGCGCCGGGACCGCTCCGAGGAACTGTCCGTGGCCACCGCCCTCGCCCGGCTCCATGTGCGCGGAACGTCCCCCGACTGGGCCGCGTTTCTGGCGGGGAGCGAAAACGGAGACGGACGCGGCGCGCACCGTGTCGAGCTGCCGACGTACGCCTTCCAGCACGAGCGCTACTGGCCACAGCCGACATCGAACCCGGCTGGGGACATCACCGCCGCCGGACTGGGTTCCGCGGACCATCCGCTGCTCGGCGCCGCCGTGGAGCTGGCTGATGGCGAAGGCGCGCTGTTCACCAGCAGGCTCTCGCTGCGGACGCATCCGTGGCTGGCGCAGCACGCCGTCATGGGCGCCGTGCTGCTGCCGGGCACCGCGCTCCTCGAACTGGCGATCCGCGCCGGTGACGAGGTCGGCTGCGACCTCGTGGAGGAGCTGACGCTCGCCACACCACTGGTGCTCCCCGAGCACGGCGCGATCCAGGTGCAGTTGCGGGTCGGCGCGGTGGACGTGGCCGGCCGCCGCCCGGTGGCGGTGTCCGCGCGGCCCGAGGGAGCGATGGGCCAGGAGTGGGTCCGGCACGCCGACGGTGTGCTCGTTACACGTACGCACACCACCGCTCCCGACACCGCGTTCGCGGCTGTCCAGTGGCCACCGATCGGGGCCGCGCCCATCGCGCTGGACGGGCTGTACGACCGGCTCGCGGAGGACGGATTCGGCTACGGCCCCCTCTTCCAGGGGCTCACCGCGGCTTGGCGGCGCGGCGCAGAGGTGTTCGCGGAGATCGCGCTGCCCCAGGTCGGGGACGACGCAGCACCCGTCGCGGATACGGCGGGCACCGACGGCTTCGGGCTGCACCCGGCGCTGCTCGACTCCACCCTGCGCGCGGTGGCGCTGCTCGACGGGGATATTCCTCGCACGGCCCTGCCCTTCTCCTGGGAGAACGTCACCCTGCACGCGAGCGGCGCGAGGGCCCTCCGGATCCGGCTCGCCCCGGCCGGTCCCCATGCGGTGTCCCTCGACCTCGCCGACACCTCCGGCACCCCGGTGGCCACGGTCGGCTCCCTGGCGCTACGGCCGCTGGCCGCCGAGCAACTGACCTCTGCTGTGGGCGCGGCGGAGCGCGACTCGCTGTTCCGGCTCGACTGGACGGCCGCCACCGCCGACCACGCCGCGCTCCCCGCCGACCCTGGACCGCTGGCCGTGGTCGGCCCGGACCCCCTCGGGCTCGTCGGGGCGCTCGAGGCCACGGGCCACACCGTACGCCCGTACGCCGATCTCGCCGACCTCATTCAGGCGATCGGTGACGAGGTTGTTGCCCCGGGCGCCGTGCTCATCCCGCTCACCGGAGCAGGCGGCGCGGCAGACGCTGTGGTCGCCACCGCACACCACCTCAGCGCCCAGGTGCTGACGTACCTGCAGACCTGGCTGGCCGAGGAGGAACGCCTGGCGGGCTCCCGGCTGGTGTTCATCACCCGAGGCGCCGCCGGCGACCCGCCCGGTGTCCACGATGTGGCTGCCGCGACCGTATGGGGCCTGGTGCGCTCGGCGCAGGCGGAACACCCGGATCGGTTCGTCCTCGCCGACCTCGACGCCCGGCCCGAGTCGGCCGCGGCGCTGCCGGGGGCGCTCGGCTCCGCGGAACCGCAGTTGGTGATCCGTGACGGCGCGGTCCACGTCGGCCGACTGGCCCGGGTGCCCGTACCGGGCGAGCCCGGCCCCGTACCGGGCGAGCCCGGCGCCAAATGGGACCCCGAGGGCACCGTGCTGATCACCGGCGGCACCGGGGGGCTGGGCGGCATACTGGCCCGCCACCTGGTCACCGACCACCAGGTCAGGCATCTGCTCCTGGCCAGCCGCCGTGGCCGCGCCGCAGCGGGCGCCGACCGGCTGGCCGACGAACTCACCGCACTGGGCGCCCAGGTGACCGTGGCCTCATGCGACATCGCCGACCGCGACGCACTGGCCCAGCTGGTGGCCGGTGTGGAGCGGGACCACCCGCTGACGGCCGTGGTGCACACCGCGGGCGTCCTGGACGACGGCGTGATCGAGACCCTTACCCCGCAGCGCATGGCCGCCGTACTGCGCCCGAAGGTGGATGCCGCCTGGCATCTGCACGAGCTGACCCGCCACCTGGACCTGGCCGCGTTCATCACCTTCTCGTCGGTCGTGGGCACCTTCGGCGGTGCGGGCCAGGCCAACTACGCCGCGGGCAACGCGTTTCTGGACGCGCTGGCGGAGCATCGACGTACGGCCGGGCTTCCGGCGGCGTCGCTGGCCTGGGGCCCGTGGACCCAGGCGGGCGGGATGACCAGCACCCTGACCGAGGCGGACATGCGCCGCCTGGCCCGGGAGGGCATGCCCGCGTTGCCGGCCGAGCGGGGCGTGGCGTTGTTCGACGCCGCCCTCGCCGCGCCGGACGCCGTCCTCCTGCCCGTACCGCTCGATCTGCCCGCGCTGCGCGCACGTGGCGAGATCCCGCCACTGCTGCGAGGACTCATCCGCACCCCCCTCCGCCGCTCGGCGGCCACCGCGCCCGGCACCTCGGCCTCCCTCGCACAGCGGCTGGCCGCCCTGCCGCGAGCGGAGCGCTCGGAGGCCGCGCTCGACCTGGTCCGTACGCATGTGGCGCTGGTGCTGGGACATGCGACGGCGGACGTCGTGGCGCCGACGCGCGCCTTCCAGGAGCTGGGCTTCGACTCCCTGACGGCGGTGGAGCTGCGCAACCGGCTCGGCGCCGCCTCGGGCCTCCGGCTGCCCGCGACCGTCGTCTTCGACTATCCGACCGCCGAGGCGCTGGCGGGCTACCTGCTTGACGAACTGCTCGGTCCGGAAGCGACCGGTGCCGCGGATACCGCGGAGGCCGGGAACGCGGCCCACGCACTCCTCCCCGTCGCCGATGACCCGGTGGTGGTCGTGGGCATGGCCTGCCGCTACCCGGGCGGGGTGCGTTCTCCGGAAGACCTGTGGCGTCTGGTGGACGGCGGTCAGGACGCCATCTCGGGCTTCCCGGACAACCGTGGCTGGGATCTGGAGGCGCTGTACGACCCGGACCCGGATCACGTAGGCACGTCGTACACCCGGCAAGGTGGCTTTCTCCACGATGCTGGGGAGTTCGACGCGGCGTTCTTCGGGCTCAGCCCGCGTGAGGCGTTGGCGACCGATGCGCAGCAGCGGTTGTTGCTGGAGACGTCGTGGGAGGCGTTCGAGCGGGCGGGGATCGATCCGGCGTCGCTGCGGGGCAGCCGGACGGGTGTGTTCGCGGGGGTGATGTACAACGACTACGGCACTTTGCTGCGCGGTGCGGAGTTCGAGGGGTACCAGACGAACGGCAGCGCGGGCAGTGTGGTGTCGGGGCGGGTGTCGTACACGCTGGGTCTGGAAGGTCCGGCGGTCACGGTCGACACCGCGTGTTCGTCTTCGCTCGTGGCGATGCATTTGGCGGCTCAGGCGCTGCGGTCGGGGGAGTGCTCGCTGGCGTTGGCCGGTGGTGTGACGGTGATGTCGACACCGGCGTCGTTTGTGGAGTTCTCGCGGCAGCGGGGGTTGTCGCCGGACGGGCGGTGCAAGGCGTTCTCGGAGTCGGCCGACGGTGTGGGCTGGTCCGAGGGTGTGGGTGTGCTGGTGTTGGAGCGGTTGTCCGATGCCCGTCGCCTTGGGCATGAGGTGTTGGCGGTGGTGCGGGGTTCGGCGGTGAATCAGGATGGTGCGTCGAATGGTCTGACGGCGCCGAATGGTCCGTCGCAGCAGCGGGTGATTCGTCAGGCGTTGGCGAGTGCGGGGTTGTCCGCGGCGGATGTGGATGTGGTGGAGGCGCATGGTACGGGGACGACGCTTGGCGATCCGATTGAGGCGCAGGCGTTGTTGGCCACGTATGGGCAGGATCGCGAGCTGCCGTTGTTGCTGGGTTCGGTGAAGTCGAACATCGGTCATACGCAGGCGGCTGCGGGTGCTGCGGGCATTATCAAGATGGTGATGGCGATGCGTCAGGGTGCGGTGCCCAGGACGCTGCATCTGGAGGTGCCGTCCAGTCATGTGGACTGGTCCGCTGGTGCTGTGGAGCTGGTGGCGGAGCAGCGGGCGTGGCCTGAGGTGGGGCGGGCGCGTCGGGCTGGTGTGTCCTCGTTCGGGATCAGCGGGACCAACGCGCATGTGATCCTGGAACATCTTCCGGCCGAGCCGATCGCCCCGGCCGCCGAGGAGCAGGACGCCCCCGCTGTCGTTCCTTTGGCGATTTCGGGCAAGACGGATGCGGCCCTGCGTGCCCAGGCGGAACGTCTCCGATCCCATTTCGCCGAGCGGCCCGAGGCGGACAGGGCCGATGTCGCGCTGTCCTTGGCGCTGTCCCGGTCGCGTTTCGAGCGTCGAGCTGTGCTGCTGACCCGCGACCGCCAGGGTGCGCTGGATGCGCTTGCTGCTCTGGCCGGGGGAGAGTCCGCCGCTGATGTGGTGCTCGGCTCGGCGGCCCCGCGCCCCGGCGCCACTGCCTTCCTCTTCACCGGTCAGGGCAGTCAGCGCCCCGGCATGGGGCGTGAGCTGGCGAGCCGGTATCCGGTCTTCGCCGACGCGCTCGACGCTGCCGTCGAGGAGTTGGACGGGCATCTGAGCCGCCCTCTGCGCGAGATTCTGTTCGCCGAGGCCGGCACGCCCGAAGCGGAGCTTCTTGACCGTACGGAGTTCACTCAGCCCGCCCTGTTCGCGGTTGAGGTGGCGTTGTTCCGGCTGGTGGAGTCCTGGGGGATCGTCCCTGACTATCTGGTGGGGCATTCGGTCGGTGAGATTGCGGCGGCGCATGTGGCGGGGGTGTTGTCGCTGGCGGATGCGTGTGCGCTGGTGGTGGCGCGGGGTCGGTTGATGCAGGGGTTGCCCTCGGGTGGGGCGATGGTGGCGGTGCGGGCGGCTGAGGACGAGGTGGTGCCGCTGCTGTCCGGTGACGTGTCGATCGCGGCGGTCAACGGTCCTGGTTCGGTGGTGGTGTCCGGGGCGGAGCGGGAGGTGTTGGAGCTTGCGGAGCGGTTTGCGGTGCTGGGGCGGAAGACGAGCCGGTTGCGGGTGTCGCATGCGTTCCACTCCCCGCTGATGGACCCGATGCTGGACGAGTTCCGCACCGTGGCCGAAGGCATCTCCTACCGGCCCCCGGCCATTCCGGTGGTGTCCAATGTGACGGGCGGCCTCGCTACGGAGGAGCAGCTGTGCTCCGCCGACTACTGGGTCGAGCATGTGCGGGCCACAGTGCGGTTCTCCGACGCCATAGCGGCGTTGGGAGACGCCGGGGTACGCAGGTTCGTCGAGGTCGGGCCGGACGCGTCGCTGTTGGCCCTGGCGGCCGAAACGGCCTCGGACGGCGCGGTGCTGGTGCCGGTGTTGCGCAAGGACCGGGGGGAGGAGCACGCGGTCACCGCCGCGCTGGCGCAGCTGTACGTCGATGGCATGGAGGCCGACTGGGCAGCCCTGTTCCCGGGTGCCCGTCGGGTGGATCTGCCCACCTACGCCTTCCAGCGCGGGTGGTTCTGGCCGCGTACCGAACCATCGGTCGAAGATGCTGTGGCGTTCGGCCTCACCTCGGCGGAGCATCCGCTGCTCAACGGTGCCGTGGAGCTCGCGGGTTCCGAAGGGCGGCTGTTCACCGGGCGGCTGTCGCTTCCGCTGCGGTCGCATGCGTGGCTGGCCGATCACAGGGTGTCGGGGCGTGTGCTGGTGCCGGGTACCGCGCTGTTGGAGTTGGCGGTCCGGGCGGGCGATGAGGTCGGTTGCGACCGGGTGGAGGAGCTTACGCTGGCGGCGCCGCTCACGCTGCCGGAGCAGGGCGCCGTGCAGGTGCAACTGGTTGTCGGGGATCCGGACGAGGCGGGCCGTCGCCCGGTCAGCGTGTACTCCCGGCCTGAGGGCCGGTCGGAGGAGTGGGTGCTGCACGCCGACGGGGTGCTGGCGATGGCCGGGCGCGGCGACCAAGTGGGCGGCTGGCCGGTGTGGCCGCCGGAGGGTGCCGAACTGGTGGATCTGACCGGCTGCTATGAGCGGTTCGCCGAGCTCGGTTTCGACTACGGGCCGCTCTTCCAGGGCCTGCGGTCGGCGTGGCGGCGCGGCACCGACGTATTCGCCGAGGTGGCGATGCCGGACAGTCCCGAGGCGGACGCCGCTGCTTTCGGGCTGCATCCGGCGCTGCTCGACGCCGCGCTGCACGCGGCCTCCTGGGCGGGGACCGAGGTCCGGCCCGGTGTGCTGCCCTTCTCGTGGTCGGGAGTGTCTCTGTACGGGGCCGGAGCGTCGGCGCTACGGGTGCGGCTGTCGTCGGCCGGGCCGGACACCTTGTCCCTGGAGGCCACCGATCCCTCGGGGCGGCCCGTGCTCTCCGTGGAGTCGCTTGCCCTGCGCGCGATGTCGGCCGAGCTGACCGACCACACCGGTGGCGCCGTGGCGGATTCGCTCTTCCATCTGGACTGGACGCCGGTGCGCGCGTCGACGGTGCCCCCGGCCTCCGTGGCCGTCGTCGGGCCCGATGACGGTGGACTCGTCGAGGGGCTGCGGACGACGGGGCCGGCCGTTGTCGGCTGCGAAGACCTCGCCGCCCTCGCGGCAGGCGAGGACCCACCGCCCGCCGTGGTGCTGATGCCCGTGTCGGGGCCCGAGGGCGATGTGGTGGGCGCCACGTATGAGGTGACGTCCCGGATCCTGGGCGTGCTGCAGACGTGGCTGTCCGACGAGCGGTGGACGCGGTCCCGTCTGGTGTTCATGACGCGTGGCGCGACCACGGGAGAGGATCTTGCGGCCGCGTCCGTATGGGGCCTGGTCCGCGTGGCGCAGTCGGAGCACCCGGACCGGTTCGCCCTGCTGGACCTCGACGGGGGGCAGCCGTCCGCCGCGGCGGTGGCCGAGGCCCTTGGGTCGGACGAGCCGCAGACGGCCGTCCGGGACGGTGCCGTCCTGGCGGGCAGGCTGCTCCGTACCCCTGCCGTCCGTACCCCCGCTGTCCGTACCTCCGCCGCTGGTGAGGAGACGGCCGGGGCGGAGTGGGATCCTGAGGCCACCGTGTTGATCACGGGGGGCACGGGTGGACTGGGCGGTGTGCTGGCCCGCCACCTGGTGGTCGAGCACGGTGTCCGGCATCTGCTGTTGGCCAGCCGCAGTGGCGGCGCGGCGAGCGGGGCGGCCGAACTTGTCACGGAACTGACGGGTCATGGTGCCCATGTGCGCGCGGTGGCGTGTGATGTGGCGGATCGCGATGCGGTGGCGGCCCTGCTGGCGGACGTACCGGCGGACCGCCCGGTGCGGGCCGTGGTGCATACGGCGGGTGTCCTCGACGACGGTGTACTGGAGGCGCTGACGCCGGAACGGCTGGCCAAGGTGGCGCGGCCCAAGGTCGACGCGGCGTGGGCGCTGCACGAGGCGACGCGTGAACTGGACCTGACGGCCTTCGTGACGTTCTCCTCGGTGGCGGGTACGTTCGGCTCGGCAGGCCAGGGGAACTATGCGGCGGCGAACGCGTTCCTGGACGCACTGGCCGAACATCGACGTACGGCCGGGCTTCCGGCGGTGTCGCTGGCGTGGGGCCCATGGTCCCGGGCAGGTGGAATGACCAGCGGCTTGACCGACGCGGACGTGGAACGCATGACGCGCGCGGCTACGCCGCCGTTGTCCGTCGAGGAGGGTGTCGCGCTGTTCGACGCGGCGCTGGCGACGGGTGAGGCCGCCGTCGTACCGGTCCGGCTCGACCTGCCCGCGCTGCGCGCACGTGGAGAGATTCCGCCGCTGCTGCGCTCTCTGATCCGCACCCGCACCCGCCGGCATACGCTGCCGAGCTCGGGCGAGGCGGCCACCCTCGTCGAACGCCTCAGCGGCCTGACCGGCACCGACCGTCGTGAGGCGCTGGTCGACCTGGTGCGTGGCCAGGTGGCGCTGGTGCTCGGGCATACGGGCTCCGGCGAGGTCGGGGTCTCCCGCTCCTTCCAGGATCTGGGGTTCGACTCGCTGACGGCGGTGGAGCTGCGCAATCGGCTGAACACCGCCACGGGGCTCCGGCTGCCCGCCACCCTCGTCTTCGACTACCCGACGGTGGTCGCGCTCTCCGACCATCTGCACCGCGAGCTGTTCGGGGTGCGGACCGAGGGATCGGCCCCGGACCAGGCCCGCGACGAGGCGCTGCCGATCGTGTCCGACGACCCGGTGGTGGTCGTGGGGATGGCCTGCCGCTATCCGGGTGGGGTGCGTTCCCCGGAGGACCTGTGGCGTCTGGTGGCCGGCGGTCAGGACGCCATCACGGGCTTTCCGAGCGACCGGGGCTGGGATCTGGAGGCGCTGTACGACCCGGACCCTGACCACTTCGGTACCTCCTACACCCGTGAAGGCGGGTTCTTGCAGGATGCGGCGGAGTTTGACGCGGCGTTCTTCGGGTTGAGTCCGCGTGAGGCGTTGGCGACGGATGCGCAGCAGCGGTTGTTGTTGGAGACGTCGTGGGAGGCGTTTGAGCAGGCGGGGATTGATCCGGTGTCGCTGCGGGGCAGCCGGACGGGTGTGTTCGCGGGGGTGATGTACAACGACTACGGGACTCTGTTGCACGGCTCCGAGTTCGAGGGCTATCAGGCCAACGGCAGTGCGGGCAGCGTGGTGTCGGGGCGGGTGTCGTACACGCTGGGGCTCGAGGGGCCCGCGGTGACGGTCGACACGGCGTGTTCGTCCTCGTTGGTGTCGATGCATTTGGCGGCGCAGGCGTTGCGGGCGGGGGAGTGTTCGCTGGCGTTGGCGGGTGGTGTGACGGTGATGTCGACGCCTGTGGCGTTTGTGGAGTTTTCGCGGCAGCGGGGGTTGTCGCCGGATGGGCGGTGCAAGGCGTTTTCGGAGTCGGCTGATGGTGTGGGCTGGTCCGAGGGCGTGGGCGTGGTGGTGCTGGAGCGGCTGTCGGACGCCCGCCGTAATGGTCACGAGGTGTTGGCGGTGGTGCGTGGTTCCGCGGTCAACCAGGACGGCGCGTCGAATGGTCTGACGGCGCCGAATGGTCCGTCGCAGCAGCGGGTGATTCGTCAGGCGTTGGCGAGTGGGGGGCTGTCGGCTTCGGATGTGGATGTGGTGGAGGCGCATGGCACGGGGACGAGGCTGGGTGATCCGATCGAGGCGCAGGCGTTGTTGGCGACGTACGGTCAGGATCGGAAGGCGGACCGTCCGCTGTTGCTGGGGTCGGTGAAGTCGAACATCGGTCATACGCAGGCCGCGGCGGGTGTGGCTGGTGTGATCAAGATGGTGATGGCGATGCGGCACGGTCTCTTGCCGCGGACCTTGCATATCGACACGCCCTCGTCCGAGGTGGACTGGGAAGACGGCGCGGTCGAGCTGCTCACCCGGGCGGTCGAGTGGCCTGGCACCGGGCAGCCGCGGCGCGCCGGCGTCTCGTCCTTCGGGATCAGTGGCACGAACGCCCACCTCATCGTCGAGCAGCCGGGTCTCTCCGACCCTGTCGACGGCGGGCTTGAGGAGTCTTCGGACGGCGTCGGTGTGGTGCCGTGGGTGGTATCGGGTGCGTCGTCGGCGGCTCTGCGTGCCCAGGCGGGGCGGCTGCTGTCGCATATGGGGACTGGTGGTGGGCCGGGGCTGCGGGATGTGGGTTTCTCACTGGCTGCGGGTCGGTCGGCGTTTGAGCATCGGGCGGTGGTGCTGGGCGAGGACCTGGAGAGTGTGGCGCGGGGCGTGGCGGCACTGGCCGCGGGTGAGGCTGATGGGGGTGTGGTCGAGGGTTCGGTGAGCGACCAGGGCAGGATGGCGTTCCTGTTTACCGGGCAGGGTGCTCAGCGGTTGGGGATGGGGCGTGAGTTGTATGGGCGGTTCCCGGTGTTCGCGGGGGCGTGGGATGAGGTGGTGGCGGGGCTGGATCCGCTGTTGGGCGTGGCGTTGCGGGATGTCGTGTGGGGTGAGGACGAGGGGTTGCTGAATCGGACGGAGTTCGCTCAGCCTGCCCTGTTCGCGGTTGAGGTGGCGTTGTTCCGGCTGGTGGAGTCCTGGGGGATCGTCCCTGACTATCTGGTGGGGCATTCGGTCGGTGAGATTGCGGCGGCGCATGTGGCGGGGGTGTTGTCGCTGGCGGATGCGTGTGCGCTGGTGGTGGCGCGGGGTCGGTTGATGCAGGGGTTGCCCTCGGGTGGGGCGATGGTGGCGGTGCGGGCGGCTGAGGACGAGGTGGTGCCGCTGCTGTCCGGTGAGGTGTCGATCGCGGCGGTCAACGGTCCTGGTTCGGTGGTGGTGTCCGGGGCGGAGCGGGAGGTGTTGGAGCTTGCGGAGCGGTTTGCGGTGCTGGGGCGGAAGACGAGCCGGTTGCGGGTGTCGCATGCGTTCCACTCCCCGCTGATGGACCCGATGCTGGACGAGTTCCGCACCGTGGCCGAAGGCATCTCCTACCGGCCCCCGGCCATTCCGGTGGTGTCCAATGTGACGGGCGGCCTCGCTACGGAGGAGCAGCTGTGCTCCGCCGACTACTGGGTGGCCCACGTCCGTCAGGCCGTACGGTTCGCGGACGGGGTACGGACCCTGGCCGACGACGGCGTCACGGTCTTCGTGGAGCTGGGGCCCGACGGGGTGCTCTCCGCCCTGGCGCAGGAGTCTGCGCCGGAGGAGGCAGCGCTGGTGCCGGTACTGCGCAAGGGCCAGGGGGAGGAACGGTCGGCCCTCACCGCCCTGGCCCGGCTCCACGTACGAGGAGTGGAGGTGGACTGGTCTCCGCTGTTCGCGGGCGCCCGGAGGGTGGCCCTTCCCACCTATGCCTTCCAGCACGAGCGGTTCTGGCCGACGGGTACGGCGAGCCGGGCCGGCGATGTACGCGCGGCCGGCCTTGGCGCGGCCGACCATCCGCTCCTGGGTGCCGCCGTCGAGCTCGCGGGTGCCGGAGGACATCTGTTCACGAGCCTTCTCTCGGTGCGGTCCCACCCGTGGCTGGCGGATCACCGGGTGATGGGGCGGCTGGTGGTGCCGGGTACGGCGCTGGTGGAGCTGGCGCTCCGCGCGGGTGACCAGGTCGGTTGCGACCGGGTGGACGAGCTCACCCTGGCGGCACCGCTCGTGCTTCCCGAACAGGGCTCCGTACAGCTGCAGCTGACCGTGGGCGAACCGGATGAGACGGGCAGCCGCCCGGTGAGTGTGCACTCGCGGCCCGAGAGCGCGGAGGACACACCGTGGTTGCGGCACGCCACCGGCACCCTCACCGCCGCCGCGTCGCCGTCCTCCGCTGAACTCGGCGACGCGACGCCGCATGCGAGGGTGTGGCCGCCGACCGGGGCGGCGCCGCTGGACCTGGACGGCTTCTACGAACGCCGGGCGGCCGAGGGCTTCGGCTACGGCCCGGTGTTCCAGGGCCTGCGGGCCGCGTGGCGGTTGGGCGACGAACTGTTCGCCGAGGTGGACCTGCCGGAGCGGATGGAAGCAGACGCGGCGGCCTTCGGCCTGCACCCCGCACTTCTCGACGCCGCTCTGCACGTGGCCGTGCTGGACGAATCGGACTCGGACTCCGACACGGACACGAGTGCCGTGCCGTTCTCCTGGTCGGGGGTCTCGCTGCGGGCCGTGGGCGCCTCCTCGGTACGGGTGAGGTTGTCACGTCGCGCGGACGGCGCCTTGTCGATCGCGCTCGCCGATCCGGCCGGTGTCCCGGTGGCCACGGTGGACTCCCTGGTGGTGGCCGAGCTCCCGGCCGAGCACGGGAACGGCGGTGACGGTGTCCCGGACGTCGTGCGTACCTCCATGTTCCGCCTGGACTGGGTGGCGACACCCGCGGCGGCCCCCCTCGGCGAACGGCTGGCGGTCGTGGGCCCGGACCCGCTGGGCCTGGTCGCGCTCATAGAGGAGGGCGGCGCGACGGCGGAAACGCACGCCGATCTCGCTTCGCTGGCGGCCGCATCGGAGGCCGCGGCACCGGGCATCGTGCTGGTGCCCGTGGTCGGCGGCGACTCCGGATCGCCGATGGTGGAGTCCGTACGGACCACCACGACCAGCGTGCTGGAGCAGCTCAGGACCTGGCTGGCGGAGGAGCGGTGGGCGGACTCCCGGCTGGTGTTCGTCACGCGTGGCGCGACGGCCGCCGACGACCTCGCCGCCGCCCCGGTGTGGGGTCTGGTGCGCTCGGCCCAGACCGAACACCCCGGCCGGTTCGGTCTGATCGACCTCGACCTCGACCTCGCCCCGCAGTCCTGCCTCACCGCTGACCGCGCCCTCGACGGCGTGAGGACACCGGGATCGCTGCTGCTGGAAGCCCTCGCCTCCGCGGAGCCGCAAGTGGCGCTGCGCGACGGCGCGATCCGGGCGGCCCGGCTCATCCGCGTCCCCGCATCCGACGGGACCTCGCCCGCATGGGACAGCGAGGGCACCGTGCTCATCACCGGAGGCACGGGAGGACTGGGCCGGCTGGTGGCCCGCCATCTGGTGACCGAGTTCGGCGTGCGCCATCTGGTGCTGCTCAGCCGTAGTGGCCCGGCCGCCGAAGGCGTCGAGGACCTCGTCGCCGAGCTGACGGCTCATGGCGCGGATGTCACCGTGGCAGCGTGCGATATCGCCGACCGCGACGGGCTCGCCGAGGTGTTGGCCGGGGTGCCCGAGGCGCATCCGCTGCGCGGAGTAGTCCATACGGCAGGTGTGCTCGACGACGGCGTGGTGGAGGCGCTGTCGCCGGAGCGGATGGCGAACGTACTGCGGCCGAAGGTGGACGCGGCCTGGCATCTGCATGAGCTGACCCTGGACATGGATCTCTCCGTCTTCGCCCTCTTCTCCTCGGCGGCGGGCGTGTTCGGCGGAGCCGGCCAGGCCAACTACGCGGCGGGCAACGCCTTCCTGGACGCGCTGGCCGAGCATCGACGCACGGCCGGTCTGCCGGCCGTATCGCTGGCCTGGGGCCCGTGGGAGCCGGCGGGCGGGATGACCAGTGCACTGAGCGAGGCCGACCTGAGGCGGATGGCGCGCTCGGGTATGCAGGCGTTGTCGGCGGAACAGGGGGTGGCGCTGTTCGACTCCGCCCTGGCGAGCGGCGAGGCCGCCGTCGTACCCGTCCGGCTCGACCTGCCCGCGCTGCGCACCCAGGACGAGATCCCCTGGCTGTTGCGCGGACTGGTCCGGGCCAAGGCCCGCCGCGCAGCCGTCGCGGGCTCGGGGGCAGCCGCCTCGCTCATCCGACGGCTGAGCACGCCGGCCCATCGGGGGGAACGGCGTGACGCCCTACTGAGCCTGGTACGCGGCCAGGTGGCGCTCGTACTCGGGCACGCCGGAGCCGAGTCCGTCGAACCCTCCCGGTCGTTCCAGGACCTCGGGTTCGACTCGCTGACGGCGGTGGAGCTGCGCAACCGGCTGAACACCGCCACGGGGCTGCGGCTGCCCGCGACCCTCGTCTTCGACTACCCCAGACCCACCACCCTCGCCGACTACCTCATCGACGAGCTGTTCGGAGTCGAAACCGAGATGTCGGCGCCGACGCACACCCTCCCCGCCACATCCGACGACCCGGTGGTGGTCGTGGGGATGGCCTGCCGCTACCCGGGTGGGGTGCGCACTCCCGAGGACCTGTGGCAGGTGGTCTTCGAGGGAACCGACGTGGTCTCGGGCTTCCCGACCGACCGGGGCTGGGATCTGGAGGCGCTGTACGACCCGGACCCGGACCACCTCGGCACCTCCTACACCCGTGAAGGCGGGTTCCTGCGTGATGTGGGGGAGTTTGACGCGGCGTTCTTCGGGATGAGTCCGCGTGAGGCGTTGGCGACGGATGCGCAGCAGCGGCTGCTGTTGGAGACGTCGTGGGAGGCGTTTGAGCGGGCCGGGATCGATCCGGTGTCGCTGCGGGGCAGCCGGACCGGTGTGTTCGCCGGGGTGATGTACAACGACTACGCCGATCTGCTCGGCGGGGGTGAGTTCGAGGGCTATCAGGGGAACGGCAGCGCCGCGAGCATGGCCTCGGGCCGGGTGTCCTACACCTTGGGGTTCGAAGGCCCGGCGGTCACGGTCGACACGGCGTGTTCGTCGTCGCTCGTGTCGATGCATTTGGCGGCGCAGGCGTTGCGGGCGGGGGAGTGTTCGCTGGCGTTGGCGGGTGGTGTGACGGTGATGTCGACGCCTGTGGCGTTTGTGGAGTTCTCGCGGCAGCGGGGGTTGTCGCCGGATGGGCGGTGCAAGGCGTTTTCGGAGTCGGCTGATGGTGTGGGCTGGTCCGAGGGCGTGGGTCTGCTGGTGTTGGAGCGGCTGTCCGATGCGCGCCGCAATGGGCACGAAGTGCTTGCCGTCTTGCGGGGTTCGGCGATCAATCAGGACGGCGCGTCGAATGGTCTGACGGCGCCGAATGGTCCGTCGCAGCAGCGGGTGATTCGTCAGGCGTTGGCGAGTGGGGGGCTGTCGGCTTCGGATGTGGATGTGGTGGAGGCGCATGGCACGGGGACGAGGCTGGGTGATCCGATCGAGGCGCAGGCGTTGTTGGCGACGTACGGTCAGGATCGGAAGGCGGACCGTCCGCTGTTGCTGGGGTCGGTGAAGTCGAACATCGGTCATACGCAGGCCGCGGCGGGTGTGGCTGGTGTGATCAAGATGGTGATGGCGATGCGGCACGGTGTGCTTCCCGGCACGCTGCACGTGGACGCGCCGTCGTCGCATGTGGACTGGGAAGCGGGCGCGGTCGAGCTGCTGACCGGGCCGGCGGAGTGGCCGCCGACGGACCGGGTGCGCCGGGCGGGTGTGTCCTCCTTCGGGATCAGCGGCACGAACGTCCACCTGATCGTGGAACAGCCGGAACCTTCTGACGCGGTCGGTGGCGCGCCTGAGGAGGAGTCGGAGAGTAGCGGGCTGGTGCCGTGGGTGGTGTCGGGCGCGTCACCGACGGCTCTGCGTGGTCAGGCGGGGCGGCTCCTGTCGCATATGCGAGCGGGCGGAGAGCTGGGGCTGCGGGACGTGGGCTTCTCACTGGCTACGGGCCGGTCGGCGTTTGAGCATCGGGCGGTGGTGCTGGGCGAGGACCTGGAGGGCGTGGCACGGGGCGTGGCGGCACTGGCCGCGGACGAGTCGAATGCGGACGTGATCAAGGGTTCGGCGATCGGTGAGGGCAGGATGGCGTTCCTGTTCGCGGGGCAGGGTGCTCAGCGGTTGGGGATGGGGCGTGAGTTGTATGGGCGGTTCCCGGTGTTCGCGGGGGCGTGGGATGAGGTGGTGGCGGGGCTGGATCCGCTGTTGGGCGTGGCGTTGCGGGATGTCGTGTGGGGTGAGGACGAGGGGTTGCTGAATCGGACGGAGTTCGCTCAGCCTGCTCTGTTCGCGGTTGAGGTGGCGTTGTTCCGGCTGGTGGAGTCCTGGGGGATCGTCCCCGACTATCTGGTGGGGCATTCGGTCGGTGAGATTGCGGCGGCGCATGTGGCGGGGGTGTTGTCGCTGGCGGACGCGTGTGCGCTGGTGGTGGCGCGGGGTCGGTTGATGCAGGGGCTGCCCTCGGGTGGGGCGATGGTGGCGGTGCGGGCGGCTGAGGACGAGGTGGTGCCGCTGCTGTCCGGTGACGTGTCGATCGCGGCGGTCAACGGTCCTGGTTCGGTGGTGGTGTCCGGGGCTGAGGAGACAGTGCTGGAGATCGCGGAGCGGTTTGCGGCGCAGGGGAGGAAGACAAGCCGGCTGCGGGTGTCGCATGCGTTCCACTCCCCGCTGATGAACCCGATGCTCGACGAGTTCCGTACTCTGGTCGAAGGGCTGTCCTACCAGCCACCGGCCATTCCGGTGGTGTCCACACTGACGGGCGGGCCCGCCAAGGGCACAGATCTGTGCTCGGCCGACTACTGGGTCGAGCATGTGCGGGCGACCGTACGGTTCTCCGATGCCGTGGCGGTGTTGGGCGACGCCGGGGTGCGCAGGTTCCTCGAGGTCGGGCCGGACGGGGCGCTGTCGGCGCTGGCAGCCGAAAGCCTTGCCGACGAGCCCCTGCTGGTGCCGGTGCTGCGCAAGGACCGAGGCGAGGAGCGGTCCGCGCTGACGGCCATGGCGCGGATGTTCGCGAACGGTGCGGAAGTGCGCTGGGCAGCCCTGTTCCCGGGTGCCCGCCGAGTACCACTCCCCACCTATGCCTTCCAGCACGAGCGGTTCTGGCCGACGGGTACGGTGAGCCGTGCCGGCGATGTGCGCGCGGCGGGGCTGGGGGACGCCCATCACCCGCTGCTGGGAGCGTCCGTCGAACTGGCCGACAGCCAGCGGGCGTTGTTCACCAGCCGTCTCTCCGTGGGATCCCATGCGTGGCTGGCAGACCACGTCGTGATGGGCCGGGTGGTGGTGCCGGGTACGGCGCTGCTGGAGCTGACACTCCGGGCCGCGGACGAGGTCGGCTGCGACCGGGTGGAGGAGTTGACGCTGGCGGCGCCGCTCGTCCTGCCCGAACAGGGTGCCGTACAGCTGCAACTCGCCGTCCACGAGGCCGATGACTCCGGCCGTCGTCCCGTCAGTGTCCACTCCCGGCCGGACGGCATGGCGCGGGAGTGGACCCTGCACGCCAGTGGTGTGCTGGCGGAGGGCGAGCGGACAGCGACCGCGAAACCGCTGGCGGTGTGGCCGCCGGAGAGCGCCGAGCACATCGATGTGAGCGATTGCTATGACCGCTTCGCGGACATCGGCTTCGACTACGGGCCGCTGTTCCAGGGGCTGCGGGCCGCCTGGCGGCGCGGCGATGAACTCTTCGCCGAGGTCGCCCTCCCGGAACGGGGCGAGGCCGACGCCGCGGCATACGGACTCCACCCCGCGCTGCTCGACGCCGTCCTGCACACCGCCCTCCTCGCCGGGCTCGACAAAGCGGACGGGGGTGGCGGCGACGACGGGGCGGCCGGTACGGGTGCCATGGCGAGTCTGCCGTTCAGCTGGGAGGGCGTCGCCCTGCACGCCTCCGGCGCGTCGGCGCTCCGTGTCCGGCTGTCCCCGGCGGGCGACAACGCCATGTCGATCACACTGGCCGACACGGCCGGTGGCCCGGTCGGCTCCATCGATTCGCTCGTCGTACGGTCGGTGTCCGCCGACCAACTCGGCGCCGCGGACACGAGTGATACGGACGCGCTGTTCCAGGTGGACTGGACGCCGGTCTCGCCGTTGCCGCCCGCCGTCGACGCCCCGGACGCCGCCACCGCCGTGGTGCTGGGCTCCGAGCGGTCCTGGCTGACCGAGGCGCTGCGGGCCGCCGGGAGGCCCGTGGAGGCGTGTGCTGACATCGCCGGGGTGACATCGCCGCCGACGGGAGCCGACGTACCAGACGTCGTGCTGGTTCCGGTCGGGGACGGCACTCCCAAGGACCCGGTCATCCCCGAAGACCCGGTGCGCTCCGCGCACCAGGCGGCGACCTGGGCCCTGCACCTCGCCCAATCGTGGCTTGCGGACGAGGGCGCGGCCGCCTCGCGCCTTGTGTTCGTCACGCGTGGCGCGACGACGGGCGAGGACCTGGCCGCCGCGTCCGTATGGGGCCTGGTCCGCTCGGCGCAGACCGAGCACCCCGGCCGGTTCGGCCTGGTGAACCTCGACAACACGGATGCCTCCGTGGCCGCGCTGCGACAGGCCGTCGCCTCGGGCGAGCCGCAGTCGGATCTCCGCGCCGGCGCGATCACCGTCCCGCGGCTGGTGCGTGCGTCCACCGCCGCGGCGGATCCGGACACGTCGGCCGTGATGTGGGATCCCGAGGGGACGGTCCTGGTCACCGGCGGTACGGGTGGGCTGGGGCGTGAGGTGGCGCGCCATCTGGTGACGGAGCACGGTGTCCGCAACCTGATCCTGGCCAGCCGCAGCGGCCCGGACGCCGACGGAGTCGGCGAACTCGTCGCGGAACTCGCCCGGCACGGTGCGGACGCACAAGCCGTGGCATGCGATGTCGCGGACCGCGACGCCGTGGCGGACCTGCTGGCGGGGGTGGCGCCGGACCGTCCGGTGCGAGCGGTGGTGCATACGGCGGGGGTGCTGGACGACGGTGTGCTGGAGTCGCTGTCGCCGGAGCGCGTGGCCGCCGTGCTGCGGCCGAAGGCCGACGCGGCATGGGCGCTGCACGAGGCGACGCGTGAGCTGGACCTGACGGCGTTTGTCCTCTTCTCCTCGGTGGCCGGTGTGTTCGGCGCCGCCGGTCAGGCCAACTACGCGGCGGGCAACGCGTTCCTGGACGCGCTGGCCGTGCATCGGCGTACGGCCGGTCTGCCCGCGGTGTCGCTCGTATGGGGGCCGTGGACGCAGACCGAAGGGATGACCAGCACGCTGACCGAGGCGGACCTGGCGCGGCTCGCGCGGTCGGGTATGCCTCCGCTGTCGATCGAGGAAGGGCTGACGCTGTTTGACGTGGCCTTGGCGACCGGGGCGGCGGCCGTCGTTCCGGTCCGGCTGGACCTGCCCGCCTGGCGCGCCCAGGGCGAGGTCCCCGCTCTGCTGCGTGGCCTGATCAGGACGAGGACCCGGCGAGCGGCCGGAGCCGGCGTGGAAACCCGGGCCTCGCTGGCCGACCGGCTCGCCGGTCTCAGCGATGCCGAAAGGGCGGAAGCCGTCCGCGAACTGGTCAGTGCGCAGGCAGCCGATGTGCTGGGCCACGTGGGGGCCGACGCCATCGAGCCGACCCGCGAGTTCAAGACCCTGGGCTTCGACTCGCTCACCGCGATCGAACTGCGCAACCGCCTCAACGCCGCCACCGGGCTCCGGCTGCCCGCCACCTTGATCTTCGACTACCCGACACCGGAGGCACTGGCCGACCACATACGCACGCAACTGCTCCCGGAGGACGCGGGGCCGATGTCCATCCTGGCCGAGCTGGACCGTCTGGAGCTCGCCTTCGCGCAGGTGTCGGTCGATCCGGAGCTGCGCGAGCGCGTGGCGGGGCGCCTGGAGGTGCTGCGCAGCCGATGGGGGGCCCTGCAAGGGGACCCGGACCAGAAGGCCGACCACGAGTTCGACTTCGACGCCGCGACCGACAGCGAGGTCTTCGAGATGCTGGACAACGAGCTCGGGCTGTCCTGAGCCCGTGCCGCTCGACGGGTCGTGCGCGAGCCGAAACGCTCGCGCACGACCCGGCAATCATTCACATCCACGCTGTCGAGCCGTCAGGGCGTACCGGCACCTTCCTTTTCCAGCCGACCCAGTCGTCGGTCTTGAGCGCGGCCTCGTCGATCTCGACGCCCCAGCCGGGGCGGTCCGGGCGCAGCTCGAGGTATCCATCGACGGGGAGGTAGGGGTCGGGGCACCACGACACGTCGTCGGGCTTGTACTCGAGGATGTCGAAGTTGGTCGTCGCGGCCGCGAAGTGCACGTTCGCCGCGGTGGCGAGCGGACCGAGCGGGTTGTGCGGGGCGACCGGGACGTAGTGTGCGTCGGCGACGGTGGCTATCTTGACCATTTGGGTGAGGCCCCCGACGACGCAGATGTCCGGTTGCACGATGTCGGCTCCGCCCGCGCTGAGCAGCGCCAGGAACTCATGGGGGGTGTAGAGACACTCCCCGGTCGCCAGTGGCACGGCGATTTCGGACCGGATCCTTCCCCAGGCGGGGATGTGCTCGGGCCGCACGGGCTCCTCGAGGAAGAGCGGCTGGTTGGGGGCGAGCGCGGCGCCGATGTCGACCGCCTGCCGTGGCTCCCACAGACACGCGTGCGCGTCGAACGCGAAGTCCCACTCCGCGGGGTGGCTGTTGCGGACCTCGCCGAAGTACTCGCCCAGCTCGCGGACGATGAGTCCGAACCGGGTCCGGTGCGGCTCCGTCCGGTAGGGGCTCAGCTTGAACGCCGTGAAGCCGAATTGATCGTGCAACGCCGCAGTGGTGTCCGCCAGTTCCTCGACGTCCGGCGCGGAGTACAGGCCGGCGTAGACACGCACCCGGTCGCGTACGGCGCCGCCGAGCAGCTGGTAGACCGGCACACCCAGGGCCTTGGCCGCGATGTCCCACAGCGCGTGGTCGATGGCGGCGATGGCGGCAAGGCCCAGCGCCCCTTGAGGGAAGCGGCTGGACTGAAGGAGGAACTGGTTGACGCGGCTCGGGGACTGGGCGTCCATGCCCTTGATTTGGTCGAACAGGTAGTCGAGCAGGGGCGGATAGGCCAGGTCCGGGCCATGGTTGTACACCTCCGACCACCCGTCGATGCCGTCCTCCGTGCTGATCTTGACCAGCACCCGGGGGCGGTCGCCCACCCGCTGCCGGAATGTCTCCAGCGATTCGATCCTCATACCGCACGCCCCCCGGCCGCCTCGGCTACTCCGGTCGCCTCGGGCACTGCGGAGCGCCACGGCGCCATGGACTCGGTGACCTCGCGGGCGAGTGCCTCCGACAGCGGGTGGCTGGGCGGACGGACGTCGCGTCGGCACAGACCAAGCTGGTGCATGGCCTCCTTCACCACCGACACATTGTTGGCCGAGGCATCGCGGGCCCGCAGCTCTTCGAAGTGGCGGATCCGTACCCAGACCCGTCCGGCGGCACCGTAGTCACCCTGCCGGAGCGCCGTGAGCAGTTCCAGGGACACGGCCGGAGCGAGGTTGACCAGGCCGGAGGTGAAGGCCCGTGCCCCCGCCTGCCAGTAGGCCGGGGCGTACGACTCCGCCAGGCCGGCGATCCACAGCAGTCCCTCCGCCGCCTGGGCCTTGGTGGTGGCGAACACCACCGGATCGGGAGCGGAGTACTTCAGCCCGACCACGTTCGGCGCCCGTTCCACCAGGCGGGTTACGTGGGCGCCGGTGATGGCGCGATGGGTGAGGTAGGGCAACACCCCGATATCGGGTACAGCTGCCGCGACCCTCGCGTTGTACTCGACCCAGCCGTCCGCCGCCAGGTAGGGCAGGACGGGCTGATGAACCATGATGGCGTCCGCTCCCGAGTCGCGGGCGAAGCGTGCGTCGGCGATGGCCGAATCCAGGTCGAACCCTACTCCGGCGATGATGGTCGTGGCGCTCTCGCGGGCCGAGAGGACGCAGGTCAGAACCTGTCGGCGTTCGTCCGGGGAGAGGGCGTAGAACTCACCGGTGTTGCCATTGGGCGTCAGCGCGGTCACGCCGTTGCGGATCAGGCGGTCCGTCAGCGCTGCGGTCAGATCCTGGTCGACCGCACCGTCCTCGTCGTACGGAACGACGGGGATGCCGACCACGGTGGAGAGTCGGTCGACCAGGCGGGCGACATTCAGCGAGGTGTTCACGAGGTGGTCCTTTCGCGGTCTTCTGCGGGCTCCACAGGAAGGTCATCCTGAAGGGCGACGGGCTTGACACGCACCCAGAACAGATAGATCGCCGCGCTGACCAGACAGCTCGCCGCCGCGCCGAGCAGGGGGCCCACATAGGACCCGTTGCTCGAGGCCAGGAACAGTCCGATGGCGATGGGGCTGAGCAGGTTGCCCACCTGGGAGCCGAAGTTCTGGAAGCCGGCCACTGCGCCGACACACTCCGAGGAGCGCGCCACTTCCGCGGGCAGGCTCAGGATCGCGGCGCCCGCGAACGAGTGCGCGGCGCTGCTGACCGTGAGCACGACCATCAACATCAGATTGCTCTCGATGAACGGGGCGAAGCCGATACAGGCGCTCAGGCCGAGCCCGGAGACGATCGGCACCTTCCGGGCCAGGTTCGGGGAGCGTCCGGACGCCAGCATCCGGTCGGACACGATGCCGCCGAGCACGGTGGAGCCGATCGCGATGAGGGACGGGATCCAGCCCACCATGCCGAAATCCGCCTCGGAGAATCCGCGATCGTCGAGCAGATAGCTGGGGTACCAGGTGAGGAAGAACGCTCCGGCGAGCGAGCGGAACACATAGCCGACCGTCAGTGCCCACACCTGAGAGTCGCCCAGCAGCTCCCGCCACGGCACATCGGCATCGCCCGACTCCCCGGCGGCCGTGGCAGCCTGATCGGACCGAATGTGCGCCAGTTCGGCCGCGGAAACGCGAGGATGCTCCTCGGGGTCGCGGTAGACGGCCGCCCAGCCCACCAGCCACAGCAGCCCGGCGACACCGATCACGACGAATGCCAGGCGCCAGCCGCCGAAGAGTGTCAGTGCCGTCACCACCGGGATCGACAGGGTCGTGCCGATCTGCTGGCCCATGTCGAACAGGCTTGACGCGAAGGCCCGTTCCCTGCGCGGAAACCACCGCGAGACGACCTTGATGTTCGCGGGCTGCACCGGTGCCTCACCGATACCCAGGCCGAGGCGGAACACAATGACCGAACCGATGCCGCGTGCGAAGGCCATCAGCGCCGTCCAGATCGACCACCAGCCGACCGCGATGGGATAGATGACCCTCGGGCCGAAACGGTCGAGCAGCCACCCGGAGGGAATCTGGAACAGCGCGTACGTCCAGAAGAACGCCGAAAGCAAGACGCCCTGCATGGCAGAGCTGATGTGGAACTCCTTCGACATATGCGGCATCGCCACGCTCAGTGCGGCGCGATCGAGATAGGCGATGGTGAGGCCGAGCGCCGAGAAACCGACGATCGTCCAGCGCATGCTGCTGCGCTGCCGAGAAGGTGATCTCCCGGTTTTGGACAAGGGCACGCTGAAAAGGGGCACCATAGCTCCCGGAGTTGGGTAGGCTCCCCTGATAGGGAGCATTGGAACTCTCTGTCGCGGCCCGGGATCTTGGCGGTGAACGGGCCGCATCTCTCTTTCTCAGTGAATGAGCGGCGTCAGCGAATGAGCGGCTGCTTCTGTTTTCTGATCGCGCGTACCTGAGGCAACCCGCAAACGGACATACGGATCATAGGCCTCCAATCTCTGCAAAGCTGGCCTCGTATATGACGTACGATGCGCGACGCGATGAAGGTAGGAGTGCCCCAAGAGATTCGTCAACGCTTTTGACAAAATTCCGTCCTTGACGGGTCGTCGGACGGGGCAAGGCGGGGCTCACGGTGCCGTACGGATACTGACCTGCGTGTTCTGCTCCGGGTGCGACTACTCGCCCCGTGGCCGCTCGCCCAGGGTCGGCGCTGCCTGTGGTGTCGACTCGAGGTGCACCGACTCGAGGCGCACGTTCTCCGGCTGGGCGAGGTACTTGACGAGCCGTGGCGGCCGGTAGCCGGGGTCCCCGTCGTAGCGCTCCTTCGCGGTCGTAGCCAGGTACTCACAGCCGTCGGCCCGTCCGGCCCTGTGAGCGGCCTCGCCGATGGGCCGATCCAGGGGCTTGACCAAGCGGTAAAGACCCGTCCGGGAGGGGTGTGGAGGGGCCATCGGATCGGGTTCGACCCTGAAGTCGACGCTCTCGCCAGGAGATATCCGGCTGGGACCGTCAGGGCTGATTGCTCCGGGTTGGAACTCCAGTCCGTATTCCCGCGCCCGGTCGACCATCCACAGCAAAGCGATGTCCGACAGGGATGCCTCGGCGTATCCGCCGCCGATGTCGCAGTGGACGCCGGTGAACCACACCTGCTTCAGCTCCTGCCCCTCGGCTCCCGGCTGCTGATGCCAGAGTGTCGGCTCGAACGCCGATCGCCGCTCGTCGATGGCCAGCGCGTGGAATGCGCCGTCGACCCGGGTGCTGAGCTTGGTGTCGTGGAACTCCCAGCGATGGTTCAACCGCCTTATGACGGGCTTGAGCCAGCGGGGTCCGAGAGCCGGGACACCGAGGGCACCGACGGTGTCCCACACCCCGATGAAACGGATCCGCGGGTCGTACGAGTACGCCCGGCGGAACAGGCTGGCCGCGACACCGCTCGGCCTGTCGGCCGAGCTGCGGTACAGGGCCCAGGCCTCGTCGATCCGGTGGGAGTTCTCCCGGCGCAGGATGCCGCAGTTGCGGACCATGCCGGCGACACTGCGGGCGGTGAACGCACCCCTGCTGAACCCGAAGAAGTACAGGACGTCGCCGGGTTCGTAGTTGTCGACGAGGAAACGATAGGCATCCAGCACATTGCGGGACAGCCCGACACCGAACGCGCCGCCGCGCAGGCGGTCCCACCGGCTGGTCCCCACGCCACGGTGGTAGTAGACGCACTGCCGGTGCCCGGCCGCGTCCTGGGAAGCCGCGGCCAGGGCGAGCTTGGTGACGTTGGTCGGGCAGGGCTGCCTGCCTTCGACCTGATCGGCGGTGTTCCACGTGCCGTCGCAGCACACGATGAGACTTTTGGGCATGACAGCCCTCCTCCCGTTTCGTCGGAGGACCTGAGGCAACAATTACCGCCCTGCCCTGGTGGGGCTGAAGTCGGGATATTCGATTCCGGCCATCCGAATCACCAAGTCTAAGGTCGCGCACACGGGTTGTCGGCAGGCGCGCGCCCCACCCGCGGCTCAACGGAGCCAGCCCCGTATCCGCCCAAAACCATCCACGGGAATGCCGCCCGCGACAACCAGCCATCTTCCGCACCCTGTTCACCTCCGACATCCTGGAGGTCTGCCCCCGAGTCGGGCCGAGTCCTGGTTGTCCTGATGAGCGATTCGTCGACCGCTACGTCCCCGGAAACGAGACACGCCGCTCCCTCTCAGAACGGGCGCTGCCAATGGGTGTTCGCAAAACCGATACCGCTTGCTCCACCGGATCGAGAGAGGTGCCGAACATGAGACATTCCCTGCGGCTCGGCGTCACTGCCGCCACCCTTGCCGCCCTCGCGGTGCTTTCCGCCTGCGGAGGCGGCGCCTCTTCGTCTTCCAACAGCGCCTCAGGCGCCGAGGCCTCGCTCGACCTCGCCGTCGCCTCGGCCGTGATCGCGCCCAAGGAAGAGGTCGCCACCTATGCGGTGGGCGACGCCGAGGGCTACTTGTCCGAGGAGAAGCTCAGCGTCGACGTGATCAACACCGACGGCTCGGTGGCCGCGATCCAGGCCGTCGCCTCGGGCAGTGCCGACATCACGGCGGCCGACGCGGGAGCCATCCTCGCCGCGCGGGAGAAGGGCATCCCGGTCAAGGCCATCGGTGGCCTGGTGCAGAACTGGCCGTGGCGCATGGCGGTCCAGCCGGACAGCGAGATCAAGACCCCTGCCGACCTCAAGGGCAAGGAGATCGGCGTCATCAGCCTCGCCTCCGGCTCGCCCATCTACGCCCGTGCGTACGCGAGCGACGCCGGTCTGGACGCGGCCAAGGACATCGAGCTGCTGCCGGTCGGAGTGGGCGCGCAGGCCCTGTCCGCCCTGGAGGGCGGCAAGGTCGATGCGCTCGCGCTGTACACACAGGCGTACACCACGATCGAGAACACCGGAACCGAGCTTCGCTACCTGGACAACTCCGACGCCTTCGAGGGGATTCGCTCGCTGACCTTCGCGGTGACCGAGAAGACCTTGAAGGAGAAGAAGGACGTGCTGACGCGCTATCTGCGCGCCATGTACAAGGCGCTGCTCTTCTCCGCCGTCAACTCCGAGGCCGCCATGCGTGACGGCTACCAGGCCTTCCCGCAACTGCTGACCGGTAAGAAGGCCGACGACCGTATCGCCGACGACAGCAGGACGCTCAACGCGTGGATCAAGACCGCGATCCCCGCCACCGGTGAGCGCGAGAGCTTCAAGAACTGGGGCGCGATCAGCGACGCGGAGTGGAACAAGACGATCGCCTACACCAAGACGTCCGGCCAGATCACCAAGGACGTCGATCTCTCGGAGCTGTGGGACGACAGCCTGCTGGGCGGCGCGAACGACTTCGACTCCGCGGCTGTGATCGAGAAGGCGAAGGCTGCCAAGTAGCGACCGGCGCGCCACCAGCAGGAAGGTAGGGAGACCGCTATGGCCATGAGGACTGCGGGTCGCCGTCGACGCCGCCTGAACGCGCTTCCCCCGCCCGATGTGGACGAAGGCCGCTGGATCGAAGTCGACGGACTGCACAAGAGCTACCAGCCGCGCAGATCGGAGCCGACCCAGGCGCTCTCGGACATCGCCTTCACCGTCCGGCGCGGCGAGTTCATCTCGGTCGTCGGCCCCTCGGGGTGCGGCAAGACCACGATGCTGAAGATCCTCGCCGGGCTCATTCCCAGGAGCGAGGGGGCGGTCCGTGTCGCGGGCCGCGACGTGGCGGGGCCGCTTCCCGAGGTGGGCATGGTCTTCCAGGCGGCCACCCTGCTGCCCTGGCGCACCGTTCTGCAGAACGTGATGGTGCCCGTGGAGGTACGGAAGCTCGACGCCCGGGTGTACCGGGAGCGGGCCGAGCGGTTGCTCGCGATGGTCGGCCTCGACGGCTACGAGGGCAAGTACCCCCATGAGCTGAGCGGCGGGATGCAGCAGCGCGCCGGGATCTGCCGGGCCCTGGTGCATGACCCGGCCGTGTTGCTGATGGACGAGCCCTTCGGCGCGCTCGACGCCATGACCCGTGAGTACATGAACGTCGAGCTGCTGCGGATCTGGCGGGAGAGCGGCCAGACCATCGTGTGCGTCACCCACTCCATCCCCGAGGCGGTCTTCCTCTCCGACCGGGTGGTGGTCCTCAGCCCCCGCCCGGGCCGTATCGCCGAGATCGTCGACATCGAGCTGGAACGCCCGCGTGTGCTCGGCGTCATGGCCTCGGACCGGGCCGGGGTCTATGTCGAGCGGATCCGCAAGCACTTCAACGCCATCGGAGTGATCGACTCATGAGGCCCCGCGTGGACTTGAGGGAGCGGCCCGAGCTGCTGCTCGTTCCCGCCGTGTTCGTAATCGCCATGCTCGTGTGGGAGTTCGCGGTCCCCGCCTTCGGGGTCGACGACTACCTGCTGCCGCGCCCCTCCCAGATCTTCGACGCCCTGCGGACACAACTGGCCGACCCGTTGTTCTGGCGACATCTGAAAGTCACGGTGCTGGAGTCGCTGTACGGCTTCCTCCTCGCCGCGGGCGCGGCGCTGGTGCTGGGCACAGCGATCTCGCAGATGCGGCTGATCGAGCGCACCTTCATGCCGTACATCGTGGCCTTCCAGACGGTGCCCAAGGCGGCCCTCGCGCCGCTGTTCGTCGTGTGGTTCGGCTTCGGAATGACGAGCAAGGTCGTCATGGCGGCGGTCATCGCGTTCTTCCCGATGCTGGTCAACGTGGTCGAGGGGTTGCGCTCGGCCGATGCCGACCGGGTCCAGATGCTCACGGTGTTCGGCGCCGGCAGGTTCGAGGTCTTCACGATGGTGCGACTGCCGAGCGCGCTCCCCTTCATCTTCGCCGGTCTCGAGATCGGGGTCGTCTTCTCGATCCTCGGCGCTGTCGTCGGCGAGTTCATCGGGGCGAAGGAGGGCCTGGGATACCTGCTGCTGCAGACCAACTACAACTTCGACATCGCCGGGATGTTCGCCGTGCTGGTCGTGCTCTCCGTACTGGGACTGATCGCTCACTTCATCATCCGTCTTGCCCAGAGGCGCCTTGTCTTCTGGACGCAGGAGAGCCGGGTGATCGGGGCATGAGCGAGGTGACCGAGTACGACCTGGTGGTGAAGAACGCCCGTGTCGTCACCCACGACCACGATGACGCCCGGCCCGCGGACATCGCCGTCAGCCGTGGGCGGATCGCCGCCGTGGCCCCCGGCATCGCCGCGTCAGGGTCCCGGCGGGTGGCCCGGCGGGTGGTCGACGCCGGCGGCAAGCTGGCGTTCCCCGGTGTCGTCGACGCCCACCAGCACTGGGGGATCTACCACCCGCCGGCCGAGGACGCGGCCAGCGAGAGCCGCGCGAGTGCGCAGGGCGGGGTCACCAGCGCCCTGACCTACATTCGGACGGGCCGGTACTACCTCAACAGGGGCGGTGCGTACACCGACTTCTTCCCCGAGGTGCTGGGCGCCGTCGCGGGACGTGCCCATGTCGACTACGGCTTTCACCTGGCGCCGATCTCGCGGGCCCACATCGATGAGATCCCCGATCTGATCGAGCGGTTCGGCGTCACCTCGTTCAAGGTCTTCATGTTCTACGGCAGCCATGGCCTGCACGGCAGGTCCGCCGATCAGAATGCGTTCCTGATGATCCCCGAGGACGAGCGGTACGACTACGCGCACTTCGAGTTCGTCATGCGCGGGGTACAGGCCGCACGCGAGCGATTCCCCGACCTCGCCGAACAGATCTCGCTGTCCCTGCACTGCGAGACCGCCGAGATCATGACCGCGTACACCAAGCTGGTCGAGGAGGCGGGCGAGCTGACCGGGCTCGCCGCCTACAGCGCCTCCCGGCCGCAGCACTCCGAGGGGCTCGCGGTCTCCATCGCCTCCTACCTGGCCCACGAGACCCGGCTGCCGACGATCAACCTGCTGCACCTGTCCTCCCGCAAGGCGGTCGACGCGGCCGTACGGATGAGCCGGGCCTTCCCGCACATCGACTTCCGCCGTGAGGTCACCATCGGGCACCTGCTCGCCGACATCACCACCGCACACGGCCTCGGAGGCAAGGTCAACCCGCCGCTGCGGCCCCGGGAGGACGTCGAGGCGCTGTGGGAGTACGTGCTCGACGGCACCGTCGACTGGGTCGTCAGCGACCACGCGTGCTGCCGCGAGGAGCTGAAGTTCGGCGAGCCCAAGGACGATGTCTTCCTCGCCAAGGCGGGATTCGGCGGAACCGAGTACCTCCTGCCCGGCCTGATCACCGAGGGGACGAAGCGCGGCCTGCCCCTGGGCCGAATCGCAGCGCTGACCTCCTGGAACCCGGCCCGGCGCTACGGGCTGGGCACCAAGGGCACCATCGCACCCGGCTTCGACGCCGACATCGCCCTGGTCGACCCGGACCGCACCTGGACCGTGCGCGCGGCGGAGTCGGAGTCGACGCAGGAATACACCCCGTTCGAGGGGTTCGAGCTGACCGCCCGGGTCACCGACACCTTCCTGAGGGGCAACCACATCCTGCGGGCGGGCCGGATCGTCGGCGAGCCCGTCGGCGCCTACCTGCACCGCCCGACGGGCGACGCCCGGCCCGCGATGCCCTGACCGGCGGTGCCCGTGCCGCGCCACCCGGCGCCCGCCAGCCAACGCCCGCCACCCGGCTCCGGCGAGCCGGGTGGCGGGGAGGCACCTGGCCGCTATCCGCCGAAGGACACGGAGAGCTTCCCGTCCGAGGCGAAGGACCACTTCAGCGCGCCGCTGTACGACGAGCACCGAGAGCCGTTCGTGCCGGACCAGAACTGGTTCGAGGCGTCGGCATCGCCGATGGTGCGGTCCTTCGTCCCGCTGCCACTGCGGCACGACACATTGTCCCGGAACACCGAAGTGCCCCCGTCGAAGGAGAAGTTGCGCTCGGCGTTGTCGATGCCGATGTTGCTCGACACCGACATATGACCCGGGTTGCTGTTGTAGGTGAAACCGTGCTTGCCGTTGCGGTAGGCGATGCTGCGCCGGACGACGTGGTCGACGGCGATGTCCGAGCCGCCGAGTTTGAAGCCGTTGCGGTCACCCTTCGAGGCCTGGGAGCCGTCCGTGAGGGTGCCGTTGTTCAGGGCGAGGGAGTCCTCGATGGTCACCGGGCCGATGGCGCCGGTGTCCGTCTTGGTGTAGAGGTCCCAACCGTCATCGATGTTGTTGTGCGACACGTCGTACCGGAAGACGTTCCCGGAGCCGACCGTGAGCTTCGCGGCGAAGCCGTCGGCGTCCTCGCCGTCGGAGTCGGCGTTGTCATGTGACTCCGAGCTCACGATGAGGTTGTTCGCCGGCCACTG
Organism: Streptomyces sp. NPDC020845; assembly: GCF_044334165.1. Taxonomy (NCBI): domain Bacteria; kingdom Bacillati; phylum Actinomycetota; class Actinomycetes; order Kitasatosporales; family Streptomycetaceae; genus Streptomyces; species Streptomyces sp. NPDC020845. The sequence continues at coordinate 648,279 of NZ_JBIRSJ010000001.1, forward strand.
GTCGCGGGGGGTACTGGAGGCGATACGGGAGATCTGGAGCCCCGTGTCACGGTTGAAGCGCGTCACCGTGCGTTCTATGACGTTGTTGCTGCCACCGACGAAGATCCCGTTGTCGCCGGCGCGCTCGACGGTGATGTTGGAGACGCGCCAGAACGACCCGTTGACGGCGAGCCCGCGGTTTGCCGGGTCCTCGCTCATGGCCGAGAAGTTCAGCACCGGCTTCTCGCCGGGGTAGGCGGACAGCTTCTTGGGAGCGCTCGAGGTGCCGTCGTTGCCCGGTGCGATGGTGACCGTCTGCGAGAGGTTGTAGGCCCCGCCGCGCATATAGATGGTGCCACCGGGGGTGATGCGGGTGATCGCCGAGGCGAGCGTCGTCGGAGAGGACTCCGTGCCGGGCGCGCTGGCGCTGCCGTTCGCCGACACGTACAGATCGCCTGCGGCGAGGGGCGCGGCATATGAGACGGATGGCGGGATCGCGAGCAGACCCGCCGTCGCGAACACCGCCACCGCCGCGGCGGCGAGGGCACCGCGTGTGCGGCGTACGTCGGTGGCCGCGGGGGCCTTCTGCTGGGAGGCAGGGAAAATCCGGGTGTGCTTCATGGCGCTGGGACCTCCTGTTGTGGGGGGCTGCCGTGGGGGCGGCACGCAGCTCATGAGAGCGGTTACTGATCGCTGCCTGTCCTAGGAGGGGCAGTTTGAGCGCTTCTTTACAGGTGATGGCCATCACGCACAGGGCAAATTAGCAAGCGCTTGCCAACGCGTCAACGCCATCTGCGCCGCACCTTCCAGGCCGCCACTCGCACCGCATGTCACGCCACAACAAGGCAAACGTTGGCTGACCCGCGCCACCACTAAACTTGAATCATTCGTTTTCCTGTACAGGTCGTGTTTGTGGAGGTAGGTTGGCGTCATGACCGCATCCCAGAGCCCGGCCCCCGCCGAGGAGCTGCGCGGTGCCGGCCTGCGAGTGACGGCCGCCCGTGTCGCGCTGCTCGAAACCGTCCGCTACGGCGACCACCTCGATGTCGAGGCGATCGCCTCCCGAGTGCGCGATCGCGTGGGTCACATCTCCCTGCAAGCTGTGTATGACGCCCTTCACGCGCTCACCGCGGCCGGGCTCATACGCCGGATCGAGCCGGCGGGCAGCCCGGCTCGGTTCGAGGGACGTGTCGGGGACAACCACCACCACGTCGTATGCCGGTCGTGCGGTGCCGTCGCCGACGTCGACTGCGCGGTCGGCGAGATCCCCTGTCTGACCGCGTCCGACGACCACGGCTTCTCGATCGAGGAGGCCGAGGTCATCTACTGGGGCCTGTGCCCCGACTGTTCCACCGCCCGCAGTTCTTGAGCACCATGATCCGCCCAGTCCGGAAGGATTCCCATGTCAGAGAACCATGACGCTATCGCCGCAGACGCGCAGACGGAGGGCGGTGGCGGCTGCCCGGTCGCACACGGGCGCGCCCTGCACCCGACCCAGGGCGGTGGGAACCGCCAGTGGTGGCCGGAGAAGCTCAACCTGAAGATCCTCGCCAAGAACCCCGCCGTGGCGAACCCGCTCGGTGAGGACTTCGACTACGCCGAGGCGTTCAAGAGCCTCGACCTCCCTGCCGTGAAGCAGGACATCGCCGAGGTGCTGACGGACTCGAAGGACTGGTGGCCGGCCGACTTCGGTCACTACGGCCCGTTCATGATCCGTATGGCCTGGCACAGCGCCGGCACCTACCGCATCAGCGACGGCCGCGGTGGCGCCGGTGCCGGTCAGCAGCGCTTCGCCCCGCTGAACAGCTGGCCGGACAACGGCAACCTCGACAAGGCCCGCCGTCTGCTGTGGCCGGTCAAGAAGAAGTACGGCCAGAGCCTGTCCTGGGCCGACCTCATGATCCTCGCCGGCAACGTCGCCCTGGAGTCCATGGGCTTTGAGACCTTCGGCTTCGCCGGCGGCCGCGAGGACGTATGGGAGTCCGAGGAGGACGTGTACTGGGGTCCCGAGAAGGTCTGGCTCGACGACCAGCGCTACTCCGGCGACCGCGAGCTGGAGAACCCGCTCGGCGCGGTCCAGATGGGCCTCATCTACGTCAACCCCGAGGGCCCGAACGGCAACCCGGACCCGATCGCCGCGGCCCGCGACATCCGTGAGACGTTCCGCCGCATGGCGATGAACGACGAGGAGACCGTCGCCCTGATCGCCGGTGGTCACACCTTCGGCAAGACCCACGGCGCCGGCCCGGCGGAGAACGTCGGCCCCGAGCCCGAGGCCGCCCCGATCGAGCAGCAGGGCCTGGGCTGGAAGAGCACCTACGGCACCGGCAAGGGCGGCGACGCGATCACCAGTGGCCTGGAGGTCACCTGGACCAGCACGCCGGCCCAGTGGAGCCACGGCTTCTTCAAGAACCTGTTCGAGTACGACTACGAGCTGGAGAAGAGCCCGGCCGGCGCCAACCAGTGGGTCGCCAAGGACGGGGCCGGCGCGGGCACCATCCCGGACGCCCACGACTCGTCGAAGAGCCACGCCCCGCGGATGCTGACGACGGACCTCTCGCTCCGGTTCGACCCGATCTACGAGCAGATCTCGCGTCGCTTCTACGAGAACCCCGCCGAGTTCGCGGACGCCTTCGCCCGCGCCTGGTACAAGCTGACCCACCGCGACCTGGGCCCGAAGTCGCTGTACCTCGGCCCGGAGGTCCCGGAGGAGACCCTGCTGTGGCAGGACCCGCTGCCCGCGGCCGAGGGCGAGGCCATCGACGCCGCCGACATCGCGGCGCTCAAGGCCAAGCTGCTGGACTCGGGCCTCACGGTCTCGCAGCTGGTGTCCACCGCGTGGGCGTCGGCCTCGACCTTCCGCGCCAGCGACAAGCGCGGCGGTGCCAATGGCGCCCGTATCCGTCTGCAGCCGCAGAGCGGCTGGGAGGTCAACGAGCCGGAGAAGCTGCCGCAGGTGCTGCGTGTCCTCGAGGGCATCCAGCAGGAGTTCAACTCCGGCGCCAAGAAGGTCTCCCTGGCCGACCTGATCATCCTCGGCGGTGCCGCCGCCGTGGAGAAGGCCGCCAAGGACGGCGGGTACGACATCGAGGTGCCCTTCACCCCGGGTCGTGTGGACGCCACGGATGAGCACACCGACGCGGAGTCCTTCGCCGCGCTGGAGCCCACCGCTGACGGCTTCCGCAACTACGTGGGCAAGGGCAACCGCCTGCCGGCCGAGTACCTGCTGCTCGACAAGGCGAACCTGCTGAGCCTGAGCGCTCCCGAGATGACCGTCCTCGTCGGCGGCCTGCGTGTCCTCGGCGCGAACTACCAGCAGACGCAGCTCGGTGTCCTCACCGATGCCCCGGGCAAGCTGACGAACGACTTCTTCGTCAACCTGCTCGACCTGGGCACGACGTGGCGGGCGGTCTCGGAGGACCAGCACACCTTCGAGGGCCGCGATGACGCCACCGGCGACGTCAAGTGGACCGGCACCCGCGCCGACCTCGTCTTCGGCTCGAACTCCGAGCTGCGCGCGCTCGCGGAGGTCTATGCGGGCGATGACGCGAAGGAGAAGTTCGTGACCGACTTCGTCGCGGCGTGGGCCAAGGTGATGGACCTCGACCGATTCGACCTCGTCTGAGTCGATCGCGTCTGGTTCATGCCTGACGTATGACGTCCAGGTCGGCCCGTGGTGGCCGACCTGGACGTTCTCGTTTGATCCCGCGCTGGACGTGTTCTCACAGTGGCAGCGGACGGTTCTCGACGACGCTCTTCATGACGAGGGCCGCTGGTGCTGACCGTGCCGACGGCGGTGGGCGCGGTGTATCTCGTATGGCTGGGCATGGCCACCCTGGCCCGGCCTCCCGCCCCGACGGCGGGTGCGGAGGGAAGTGCAGGCTTGTGGCTGAGGCGGGCGGTGAAAGGCGCCGGGATCAGCGGTCTCAACCCGAAGGCGCTGTTGCTGTTCCTGGCGCTGCTGCCACAGTTCATCGCCCAGGGGGCGACCTGGCCGGTCGCGGCGCAGATCGCTCTCCTGGGATTGGTGCACACGGCCAACTGCGCCGCGGTCTACACGGGAGTGGGCACGGCGGCACGGGCGGTGCTGCGGACCCGCCCGGCGGCGGCACGGGCGGTGATCCGCTGCTCAGGCGCCGCGATGGTGGCCATCGGGGCGCTGCTGCTGGTGGAGCGGCTGCTCAGCCAGGGGTCGGTTCGGCTGAGCGCTTCAGGACTTCCGCTCGCAGAAGCGGATGTTGTTGCCGAAGGGGTCGCGGAGGCCGCAGTCGATTCCGTACGGGCGGTCGGTGGGCTCCTCGGTGAACTCGACGCCCCGGGCCAGCAGCGTCTCGTAGGTCTTGCGGCAGTTGTCCGTGCTGAAGAAGAGCGTGCCGGCCGTCGCGCCCTTGCTCACCAGCTCGCGGACCTGCTCCGCCGTCTCCTCGGACATCGACGGAGGGCCCGGCTTCTCCAGCAGGATCTCGCGCTCCGGGTGCCCGGGGACGCAGACGGTCAGCCAGCGCATGAAGCCCAGGGGGATGTCGGCGCAGACCTCCAGTTCGAGCTTGCCGACGTAGAAGTCGAGGGCCTCGTCCTGGTCGAGGACGTAGATGGTCGAGTGCGTGATGGCATTGAACATGCGCATCACGCTACTCGGCCGGACGGACGGAAACTTATCCAAAACTGCTCAGGATGCCCGCCCCACTCCCCAGTCGTCACCGACGCGCTCGTCAGCGAACGGCCGCCATCCGGCTCGCCATCGCGTGTTCGAGCAAGGTGACGAGGACGAGTTTGCTGGACTCGCGGGAGCGCGCGTCACACATCACCACCGGTACGTGTGCGTCGAGATCGAGCGCATAGCGGACCTCTTCGACGTCGTAGTCACACGCGCCGTCGAAGCGGTTGACCGCGACGACGAACGATGTGCCGCGGTGCTCGAAGTAGTCGACGGCGGGGAAGGAATCCTCGATTCTTCGTGTGTCGGCCAGCACGATGGCTCCGAGCGCGCCGAGGGCCAGCTCGTCCCACATGAACCAGAAGCGGTTCTGCCCGGGTGTGCCGAAGAGGTACAACACCAGGTCCTGGCTGATCGTGATCCGGCCGAAGTCCATGGCCACGGTCGTGGTGGTCTTCCCCTCCACCCCGCTGAGATCGTCCACGCCCTCGCTCGTCTGCGTGATCACCTCCTCGGTCTGCAGCGGGGAGATCTCGCTGACGGCGCCGACCATGGTGGTCTTCCCGGCGCCGAACCCGCCGGCAATCAGGATCTTGACCGCCGTCGGGAGGCCGCCGGCGCCGGGATATGGCTCAGAGCCTGCGAATACCATCGAGTACCGCCTGAAGTACGTGGATTTCCGGGGCCTCCGCCAGCGCGATCGGTGCGCGGGTGTGGATGGCTCCCATGTCGAGTAGGTCTCCGAGCAGGACCTTGGCCACTGTCGCGGGCATGTCCAGCCGAGCGGCAATCTCGGCGACGGAGAGCGGGTTGCCGGTACACATGCGCAGGATCATGATGTGTTCCGGCTCGAGACCGTGGCGTGCCGTGTCGGTGTTCGTGGCGATGATCAGGGTGATCAGGTTGAACTCGTCCCGAGTGGGCCGGGTCCGGCCGCCGGTTCTCGCGAACGAGCGCACGATGGGGCCTGCGTCCACGTCCCACCATGATTCCTCCGGTTCGGACATGGGTCCTCACCTCAGAAGGGCGACGGCGAAACGGCTGCCGCCTGTCGTGGCGCCGCGGCGAGGTATTCGCCGACACGCTTGACGATCAGGTTCATCTCGTAGGCGACGAGACCGACGTCGATATCGGCCTCACCGAGGATGGCGAGGCAGGCACCTCGTCCCGCACCGGTCACAAACAGAAAACAGCTCTCCAGTTCGACGATCGTCTGCCGCACGGGCCCTCCGCCGAAGCGTCGTCCGACGCCGCCGGCCAGGCTCTGGAAACCCGAGGCGACAGCCGACATGTGTTCGGCGTCCTCACGGCCGAGATCGCGCGAGTGGGCGATCACCAGCCCGTCGGCCGACAACACGAGGACATGCCTGGTCCGGGGGACCCGCCGGACCAGATCGTCCAGCATCCAGTGGAGGTCGTTGGCTTGCTTCGGCATCTGTGTCATCGCGGGTCCCACTGCCCTTCTCCGGCCGGCCAGTGCCCGGCCGTATCGTCTTGTCCGCTGCCCCGTTCCTGCTGCTGCTCCGCGTCGGCACGCCCCCGGTACGACTGGCGCTGGTACATCGCCATCATCCGGCCGGCCTCCTCGGCCGACCGCTCCGCGGGCCCCGCTTCGGGCTCCGTGGCCACGGGGTGGAGCAGCTGCGGTTGCATACTCGCCTGACGGACACGGCGAGGCAGCTGTTTCGACCTTCGCTGTGGCCGCTCCGGGCGCCCCGTGTCCGGGGGATCGTTGCGTTTGGGTGTGACATGGTCGGGCACGTGCGGCTCCTCCCGGCGGGGCGGCGACGTCCCCGGGTGCGGTGCCGCCGTCCCGGCCATCGCCTCGGCGCGGTCGTGGATCGGGGTGTTGGTCTCGGCCTCCGTCACCTCGAGGAGTTCCGGTGGCGCCAGCACGACGGCCGAGGTTCCCCCGTACGGGGAGGGGCGCAGGGTGACCATGATGTTGTGGCGGGCCGCCAGCCGTGCGACGACGAACAGACCGAGTCGGGTGTCCTGTGTGAAGCCCATGACGTTGAACTCGGGCGCCGCCTTCAGCAGGCGGTTGGCCTCCTCGCGGACGTCATCGGCCATGCCGATGCCACGGTCCTCGATCTCGATCCCGAGCCCCTTGGGCACGACCTCGGCGTGGATCTGCACGCTCGTATGCGGCGGGGCGAACGTCGTCGCGTTCTCGACCAGCTCGGACAGCAGGTGCATGATGTCGCCCGCCACCGGGCCGGCGAGCATGACCTCGGGAATACCGGCCAGCTTGACCCGGGAGTAGTCCTCGGTCTGCGAGGCCGCCCCACGCAGAATCTCGGCCAACTGCACCGGCTGACGCCAGCGCCGGGACGGTATCGCGCCGCCGAGAATGGACAGGTTTTCGGAGTTGCGTCGCATCCGTGTGGCGAGGTGATCCACCCGGAACAGTTCGGCGAGCAGATCGGGGTCCTCGCTTCCGCGCTCCAGCGTGTCCAGCAGGGCGAGCTGCCGGTGCACCAGCCCCTGGCTGCGCTGTGCGAGGTTGAGGAACACGCGGCTGATCCCCTCGCGGGTTTCGGCCTGCTCGATCGCCGCGCGTACGGCGATCCGCTGGGCTGTGGCGAACGCGCCGGCGACCTGCCCGATCTCGTCCGAGCCGTGTCCGACTTCGGGGACGGCCTCGGCGAGCTCGACCTTGTCGCCCTTCTGCAGCCGGGCGATCACTTCGGGCAGTTGCTCATCGGCCAGCCGCAGCGTCGCACCGCGCAGCTCCCGGAGCCGGCGGATCAGCGCCCGGGAGATGAGCACGGAGATCAGCACGGCCAGCGCGATGGCCAGCAGGGCTCCCACGCTGGTCACGATCACCGAGGTCATCAGGGTGTCGGCGCGGTCGTTGACGTATCCGACCGCGAAGTCCACCTGGTCCAGGGTGAGCTGCTGCAGGTTCTCCGCCACCTGGAGCATCGACGTCTGCCAGCGCTCGAAACCGATCGGAATCCGGCCGGACTTCATGGCCGACTGTTCCGCGGCGGCCAGTGCCTTCCACTCGGGTCCGGTGGTGACCGCCTGATAGCGCTTGGCCTGTGCTCCGCGCAGGGCCGGCGCCACCACCTTCCACTGCTCCTGCTGCACCCCGGCGAGCCGGTTGAACTGTCGCTGCTCCTCGGCGGACATGCCGTCGGGCGACGACAGTCCCGCGGACAGCACGGCGTTCTGCCGGGCAAGGCCTTCGAGGGCGCGGAACAGGGTCGCGGCGGTCGTGGCCTCGTTGAGCGATTTGGCGTCGTTGGTCAGCCGGGCTTCCGCCTCGAAGTACGACATGCCGGTGGCCAGGGCGCCGGTGTAGAACGTGTAGGCGTCGCCGTGGTTCACCTTGCGTGCGTCGACCTGCTGCCGAAATCCGGGCAGCATCCCGAGGCCCTTGCTGATCTCCGCGAAGATTCGCTTGAGAGCGGGTGGGTTGTTCTTGACCACCGGCGCGGCCGCCTTGCGCATCGCCGCGAGCTTCCGGTCGGTGTCCGCGCGCTGCCGCGTCAGCGCCCCCCGGTCCGCTCCGGGCCGGGCCAGGTAGATCATCGACAGTCGGCGCTCCTCCTGAAGCGCCACCATCGCGGTCTCGCTCGTGACCCCTACCCGCTCCACGTCCCGCACGGTCTGCCGCAGATCGAGCGCCTGGTCGAGCCCGTTGGCCGTGTAGGTGCCCCACAGCGCGGCCAGGGCCACGCTCGGGACGAGCACCAGGACGAGGACGCGGGTCCGGATCGACCAGGGGCCTCGAAGTCGGCGTGGCCGGAGAAGGGTCCGTCGACGGGCCGCGCGCTGTCTGACCCGGCCCCGTTTCGCGCGTCTACCGGCGTTCGGTGCGGCCTCGCGTCGTGGCGGCGTGGCTTTCGGGGGTGAATCCGAGGGAGGGGCCGCGTCGTCGGCATGTGGAGAATCGGACAGCAAGTCGTGTTTTCCCTGCTTGGTGGAGGACCGGAGTATTCGCGGTGACACCCCGTGTGACATCGGCGCCCACGGTGCCGGAACCCGGGGCGCCGCTGTCGACGATTCACGAACACAAACTTGTCAATTCCCGCACGGAGGCAACCGGGTGCGCACGGCCGTCGGTGGGCACCCGGCACGGGGGCCGGTCAAGGGGGCGGAGGGTCTTCCATTGTCCCGGATCGGCGGCTCTGCCCGGTCTGGGACCGACGGTATTCGCTGGGCGTGATGTCGTGGAAATGGCGGAACATGCGGGCGAAGACGGTCGGGTTCTCGACGCCGACAGCCCGCGCGATCGCGGCGATGGAGCGCTGTCGCTGCCGGGGGTTCGCCAGGTTTCTGCGAGCCTCCTCCATCCGGGTCTGGCGGATGTACCGGGCCGGTGATGTGCCACTTTCCCGGAAGACGAGCTCGACGTAGCGCACGGACACCCCGAACGCCGCCGCCACCATCTTCGACGACAGATCGGGCTCGGCGAGATGGCGCTGTATGAAGTCCCGCATGCGCAGGAGTTGGGCGTGGTGTCCGAGGAGCCCGTTCACCTCGGCCTGGTCGGTGAGCTCGTCGGACCGCAGTACGGAGAACAGCAACTCTCTTAAGGTGTGCCCCAGTTCAGGCAGCAAGTCCGGCTCGAACCGCGCGCCTCCGGCGCAGATCTCCGCGACCGTCGCCCGCAGGACGCGCAGCACCGGGTTCTCGGCGGCGATGCGGCGTCCGATGCGTTCCCCGCTGACCGGCATGACCCGTGCCACATCCGCCCGGGGCAGTGTCAGCACGAGGTGATGGGCGAACTCCTTGGCGCTGAGCTGGAAGGGAGCGGTGCTGTCGAGCAGAACCGCGTCGCCGCGCCGCAGCGGGGACCGCGCATTTCCGTTGATCGACAAGCTGTTTTCCTGGGCGATCGACAGCAGATAGAAGTCGTCCTGGTTGCCGACCAGCATCCTGGGCGCGCGTACGACCCGCACCGGGTCGGAACCGACGTCGGTCAGGGTGAGAAACCCCAGGTCGAGCTGGCGGGCCCAGCCCGTGTAGTCGGCGCCGTGTCCGGTGCCGCCGAGCGGGATCGCGTCGAGTTCGACCAGGCAGTCGTGCAGCATGCCGCGCCAGGCGTCGACGTCGGGCGACATCCCACCGACCCCATTCCGGTCCGGCCGCGAGGACTTGGGAGGCAGGCTCATCGCACAGTCCTTCCTTCGTGAGAGGTGCGGGAGCCAGAAATGTACAGACCGGGTGCGCGGATGGTCGGTTCAGGGCGGGGTTGAAAGTTCACCATGTTCTCCGCCGCTCCCTTCCCGGCGTACGGCCGGGGCGGCAGGTGCGGGCAACCGCACACAGGAGGTGGAGATGCGCAGGGCCGTCGTACTCGGGGGCAGCGTCGCGGGGCTGTTGGCTGCCCGGGTGCTCAGTGATCACGCGGACGAGGTGATGGTTCTCGAACGGGACGACATCGCCCCCTCGGGCGACTTCGGGGGTGGTCAGGGGCCTCGCCCCGGTGTTCCGCAGGGCACCCAGATGCACGCTCTGCTGGACGCGGGCCGCCGGAGGATCGACCACTGGTTGCCCGGATTCGCCACCGAACTCGTCGCCGACGGCGCCGCCCTCGCGGACACCGGGACGGATGTGCACCACTACTTCGAGGGCAGGCTCAAGGTCCTGGTCGACGGCGTGGAGATGATCAGCGCCACGCGGCCCTTCCTGGAGTCGCATCTGCGCCGCAGGGTGTTGGCGCTCGGCAATCTGCGACTGGTCAACGGTCGGGTGCGCGGGCTGGCCTTCACCGGCGAGCGGGTGAGCGGGGTGCGCTACCTGGGTGGGCAACTGGCCGGGGACGGGGCCGGGGATGTGGCCGGGAGCGCGGCCGATGAGGAGGTGCTGGACGCCGACCTGGTGGTCGACGCGACCGGCCGCGCCAGCCGGATCGGGGCCTGGCTACGGGAGGGCGGCTGGCCCGAGCCGGAGACGCGCCGTATGCAGGTGGACCTCGGCTATGCCACCGCGCTGTTCCGCCGGCCGGAGGGATCGGACGGCGCCACCTTGGCACAGTCCCTGGCCACCCTGCCGGACGGCCGACTGCGGCTGGGCACCCTCGGCAGGGTCGAGGGAGATCGGTGGATCGCCCTGGTGGCCGGGTACGCCGACGACCGACCGGGGCGGGAGATGGAGGAGTTCCTGCTCCGCTGCAAGGAGGACCCGGCGGCACCGTTCCGCCGGCTGGCCGAGGACGGCGAGCCGATCGGGGAGCCGATCGCCTACCGGCATCCGGACAATCGACGGCGCGACTTCCACCGTCTGGACCGTTTCCCCGCCGGACTCCTCGCGATCGGCGACACCATGGCCTCGTTCAACCCCATCTACGGCCAGGGCATGTCCTCGGCCGCGATCCACGCCTCATGCCTGGCGGCCCATCTCGAATCCGGGCAGTCCCCGCGGGACCCTGCGTGGTCGTACTTCAAGCAGGTCCGGGCCGTCGTGGATGACGCGTGGCAGACGTCCGCCGTCAACGACCTGAAGCTGCCGCACGTCACCGGGCCACGGCCACGGGGTTTCAAGGTCGCGTCCCGGATCAGTGACCTCATCGTCCGGGCGTCCGTGACCGATCCGGTGATACACCGACGTTTCCTGGACGTGGCACACATGCTCTCCCCGGTGAAGACCCTGATGCGCCCCGGCACGGTGTTGCGGGCCGCACGGGCGGTGCGCAAGCAGGACACCCCCGCGGTCACCAGCCGGTCAGCAGCAGGTGGTTGAGGAGGAGGGCGAGGGCGGTCTGCGCGGCGAGCCAGGGACGCGGCCGGGTGAGGAAGGCGCAGGCCGTGAGCAGCCACATGGCGAACGGCAGCCAGATGCGTTCCGTCTCCGCTTTGCTCATCCCGGACAGATCGGCGATGAGCAGGGCGAGCAGGGCCGCGGACACGAGCAGGGCGAGACGGCGTTCGGCGACCGGACGGCCCGGCGGGTCCGGTCGCCGGATGACGGCGCCGTGCCGTCCTGGTGTGAGGGCGTCGTGCCGTACGAGGGCGAGCGTCGCGCAGGCGCGGCGCAGCCCCGCCACCGTCGCCAGGCCCGTGATGAGCACGGTGCACGCGAGGTTCGCCCACACCCAGTACCCGTAGGGCCTGATGCCGCCGGCTCCCTGGTAGTAGCGCTCGACCAGCAGACGGTACGCCTCCCCCCAGGAGAAACCGGCGAGGGTGAAGAGGAGCGGGACGACGGCGAACCCGGCGAGAAGGAACGGAGGCAACTGGGCCAGATCCCGGCCCCGGACCCGGCCCAGCACCAACACGGCTCCCGCGATCAGTGCGATCAGTGTGAGCCCGTATGAGAGATAGCAGGTCAGCCCGGACAACAGTCCCGCACCGAACGCGACGGCCCGGGTCCGGGCACCCGCCCGCCCCGTCACCGCGAGCGCGAGCAGCGCGACCGACCAGGCGGCGACCGCGGCGAAGTACCCGTCGGCCGATGTCGCCATCCACACCGCGGCGGGCGCCGTGACGAGGAAGGGCGCCGCGCGTCGTGCCAGGTCCTCGTCGGCCAGTGCGCGCACCGTGATCAGAATGGCCACGCAGGTGGTGGCGCCGACGGTGATGCACCAGGCTCCGGCCCAGCCCCCGCCGCCCAGGCCGACGCGGTCGAGCAGCACGAAGGTGAGCGTGGCGCCCGGGGGGTGCCCGGCGATGTGAGCCGGCCAGTGTCCGGGCGAGTCGAGCAGGATGTGGTGGGTGAAGTCGCCCAGGGCGGCCGGGATGTCGTGGAAGCGGTCGATGACCTGGAGGTACTCGTTCCGGGTGGTGAGGCGGGTCGCGATGCCCCGGTGCCAGCCGTCGACCAGGGCGAGCGACCAGGCCCAGGCCAGGGCCGTGCCCCAGGCCGCGGCCAGCAGCGCGCCCCAGGGCAGCCGCGCGGCCAGGGACGGTCCGTACGCCACCACCGCGACCGCCACCGCCACGGCGGCCGGGGTGCCGGGCCCGAGGTGCGGGTTCCAGGAGGCGAAGAGCGGGGGCCAGCCGACGAACAGGGTGTGGCTGGTGTGCTGGATATGGCGGCCGACCAGCACGGCCGCCACGACGAGGAGCGCGGCGGCCACGGCCGCACACACATCCCTGAGATGAGCGCGAGTCACAGGGACGACGCTAGGCCGGAGGGCGCCGGACGGGAGCGAGCGCGGCCCGGACGTCAGTATTTCGTCATGCGTCGCAACCCCTTCCCCGGGGCGGTTCCGGCCTACGGTCGGGGCATGGCACGGTCTCGTACGGCACGGTCTCCCTTCGCTCCCGTCTTCTGGCGCAGTCCGCTGCGCGGTCCCTGGTTCACCTCGGTGCTCGGCGTCGTCCTGCTGGGCGGGATCACGGTGCTGTTCGTGACGGGGCTGGTCTCGTACGCCGCGTACAACCCCGATCTGTCGCCGGTGAACGACCAGACCCCGGACAAGGGGATTCTCGGCTTCTACCTCTTCGCCTGGCCGACCCATCCGGTGTGGCTGTACCGGCTCACCCAGGGCGTGCATGTGACGCTCGGCATCACCCTCATTCCCGTCCTGCTGGCCAAGTTGTGGTCGGTCGTGCCGAGGTTGTTCACGCTGCCGCCGGCCCGGTCGGCGGCGCACGCGCTGGAGCGGATCTCGTTGCTGCTGTTGGTCGGGGGCGGGCTGTTCGAGTTCACCACGGGTGTGCTGAACGTCCAGCTCGACTACGTCTTCCCCGGCTCCTTCTACCCGCTGCACTTCTACGGGGCCTGGGTGTTCTTCACCGCGTTCGTCGTGCACGCCGCGCTGAAGGTGCCCGCGGCCGTACGCAACCTGCGCCGCGCCCGGGAGGCAGGCGAAGTGCGGGAGACAGGGGAATTGGTTGCGCCCAGCCCCGCCGAGCCCACCGTGTCACGGCGGGGCGCCCTCGGCCTGGTGGGCGGCGCTTCGCTGCTCCTGTTCGGGACGACGGCGGGGCAGAGCTTCGACGGGCCGCTGCGGCAGACCGCGGTGCTCGCACCCCGCGGCGGGCCCGAGCCCGGCAGCGGACCAGGCGGCTTCCAGATCAACAAGACGGCCGGGTACGCGGGAATCAGCGCGGCGGAGACGAGTGAGGAGGCGTGGCGGCTGGTCGTCACCGGGCGCACCGGGGCCGTCCGGCTGAGCCGGGCCGACCTGCTGCGGCTGCCCCTGCACAGCTCGGCTCTGCCCATCGCCTGTGTGGAGGGGTGGGCGACCTCCGACCAGTGGTGGCGCGGGGTGCGGCTGCGGGACCTCGCGGAACTCGTCGGCCACCGCGATCCGCCCGATGTGCTGGTGGAGTCCCTCCAACGGCACGGCGCCTTCCGCCGGGCCGCCCTGCGGGCCAACCAGGTGGCGGACCCGCGCTCCCTCCTCGCCCTGGAGGTCAACGGCGAGGACCTGACTCCCGACCACGGCTACCCGGCGCGGGTCATCGTGCCGGCCGCACCCGGGGTGCTCAACACCAAGTGGGTGGCCCGGATGGCGTTCGGAGAACTGTGAAAGGTCCTGTGATGCGTCGTCGGCCCGCCATCGGCAGTCCGTTCACCGTCCTGCTCCTGGTCTGTTCGTTCGCGCTCACCGGATACGTGGGAGTGCGGCTGCTCGCGGGGGACTGGCTCGGGGTGTCGCTGTGGTTCGTGGGCGCCGCCCTCCTCCATGACCTGGTGCTGCTGCCGCTGTACACGGTGGCGGACCGCGCCGTCGTCACCGTGTTCCAGGCGGCCGGTCACCGGGACCTGGTCGGTTACGCACGCGTACCGGCCGCGTTGTCCGGGCTGCTTCTGCTGGTGTGGTTTCCACTGATCAGCGGACAGATGGCGGACCGCTATCGGTCCGTCACCGGGCTTTCCAGCGACCGGTTTCTGGCCCGGTGGCTGCTGATCACGGCCGTGCTCTTCGGCGGCTCGGCACTGCTGCTGGTCCTGCGGCTGCGCAGGGCGGCGAAACAGCGGCCACCGGCCGTCCACGACTGACGGTGTGCCGACCAGCACGTACTCATCGCCGCGTGGCCGCCGTAAGCCGGGCCAGCCGCGCCGCGAACCGGCCGTGCGGCACCTCGGCGGCGACGGCCCACGCGTCGCGGGCCGTGTCGACGTCGCGCAGGCGGGGCAGATCGCGAACCCTTAGACCCGCGGCGACCAGCCGCTCCCGCTGCAGGGCACCCGTCGCGGCGGTCGACATGGGCACACCCCGCAGCAGGCCGGGGTCTGGTTCGGCGAGACCCAGGGCCCAGAAACCGCCGTCCTCGGCGGGGCCGAAGCACGCGTCGCAGTCGGTGAAGTCCACGGTGAGGAGTTCGGGCGTGACCTGGGGTGTGTCCATGCCGATGAGCAGGGCGGGGCCGTCGCATCCGGCGAAGGCGTCGGCGAGCCGCTCGTCCAGCCCGCCCGCACACTGGGGTACGACGTCGAAGCCGGGCGGCAGCCAGGGGCCCGGCGTCCCGTCGAGCACAAGGACGCGACGGGACGCGGGGGTCGCCGCCACCGCGCTCAGGGTGTCCGCGAGGGCCGCGCGAGCGAGGGACGCGGCCTCACTGGCGGTGAACGGCGGTGTCAGCCGTGTCTTGACCCACCCGGGCCGCGGCTCTTTGGCGATGACGAGCAGCGTGGTCACCGAGGACCTCCTCCCGGTGCGGCCGGATCGCCGAGGACCCGGCTCATATCGCGCACCGCCTGCCAGGTGCCGCGCCAGGTGCCGGTGACCTTGGAGGCCCCGGCGCGCGGCAGATACGGGACGTCGTGCTCCGCGATCCGCCATCCGGCGTCGGCGGCCCGTACGACCATCTGGAGGGGGTAGCCGCTGCGCCGGTCCGTGAGCCCGAGGCCCAGCAGCGCCTCGCGGCGGGTGGCGCGCAGCGGCCCGAGGTCGCGCAGCCGCAGCCCGGTGCGACGGCGCAGTATCCGCGCGAGCGCGAGATTGCCGGCCCGGGCGTGCACGGGCCAGGCGCCCCGGCCCTGCGGACGGCGTCGGCCGAGCACCAAGTCGGCCTCACCGGCCCGGACCTCGCGGACGAAGGGGACGAGCGAGGAGGGGTCGAGAGAGGCGTCGCAGTCGCAGAAGCACACGATGTCGGTGGTCGCCGCGGTCAGACCGGCGTGACAGGCGGCGCCGAAGCCGCGGCGCGGCTCAGAGACGACGGTCGCCCCCAGCTCGCGGGCGAGGGCGGCGGAGCCGTCGGTGGACCCGTTGTCCACGACAAGCGCGCGCCAGCCGGCGGGGATGTGCGCGAGCACCCAGGGCAGGGCGTCGGCCTCGTTCAGGCAGGGGAGGATCACGTCGACAGCCGGTGCCGGGCCGTCCGCAGGCTCCGTGGGAGAGGTGGTCACGGCCTTCACTCTACGAACGCGAATGGCGCATATCGGACTTCTGCTCCTTACGAAACACGGACGTCGGAGCCGGGCGGGGCCCGGGCGGCCGCTCGGACGGGGGAGTGGTGCCAGGCTGGGCCCATGCAGCAGCCATACGAGCCGACCGGGGCCGGCCCCACGGACCCGCGCCACCGGCCGGCCGAAGTCGCCCATGTCCTGGTCGTGGAGGACGATCCCACCGTCGCCGAGGTCGTCTGCGGATACCTCGGCCGCTCGGGGTACACCGTGGACCGGGCAGAGGACGGGCCGACCGCGCTCGCCCGCGCCGCCGCGAACCGGCCTGACCTCGTGGTGCTCGATCTGATGCTGCCGGGCATGGACGGCCTTGAGGTGTGCCGGCGGATACGGGGACACGAGCCCGTACCGGTCATCATGCTCACCGCCCGCGGCGACGAGGACGACCGGATCCTCGGTCTGGAGGTGGGCGCCGATGACTACGTCACCAAGCCGTTCAGCCCGCGGGAGCTCATGCTGCGGGTGCGGTCGGTGCTGCGCCGCACGCGGCCGAACACGCCCGGAACGCCGAACACGCCCGGAACGGAAGCGCGGCCCCTCCACGCGGCCGGTCTCACCGTCGATCCCGCCGCCCGCCGCGCCGCCAAGAACGGCGTAGAACTCGCCCTCACCCTGCGCGAGTTCGACCTGCTCGCGTTCTTTCTGCGCCATCCCGGCCGCGCCTACAGCCGGGAGGACCTGATGCGCGAGGTCTGGGGCTGGGACTTCGGCGACCTGTCCACGGTCACCGTCCATGTACGCCGACTGCGCGGCAAGGTCGAGGACGACCCGGCCCGACCCCGCCTGATCCAGACGGTGTGGGGCGTGGGCTACCGCTTCGACCCCGCCGAGCGGGAGCGCTGACCGTGCGCGACACCCTGCTCATCGCCCTGCTCGCCTTCCTCGGCGCCGCCGCTGCCGGGCTGCTCGGGGCGTGCGTGCTGCGGCTGGTCCGGCGGCGCTCGCTCATCGCGCACCTCGCCGTGGTCGCCGCCGTCGCCGTGGCCGCGATGCTCGCCGGCACGCTGGCCGTGGCATGGGCGATGTTCCTGTCCGCGCACGACCTGACCGTCGTCACGACCGTGGTCGCGATGGCGGCCGTCGTCTCCCTGGCCACCGCCCTGCTGCTGGGCCGCTGGGTCGTCGCCCGCAGCCGGGCCCTCGCGGTCGCCGCCCGCTCGTTCGGCGACGGCGGCGACTTCACCAGCCCCGAAGGACCCGCGACCGCCGAACTGGACGCGCTGAGCCGGGAGCTGCGGGCGACCAGCGCCAAGCTGGCCGAGTCCCGCGACCGTGAGCGGGCGCTGGAGTCCTCCCGGCGTGAACTCGTCGCCTGGATCTCGCACGACCTGCGCACACCGCTCGCCGGACTGCGGGCGATGTCCGAGGCGCTGGAGGACGGCGTCGCCGCGGACCCCGACCGCTATCTGCGCCAGATCCGCACGGAGGTCGAACGGCTCAATGACATGGTGGGCGACCTGTTCGAGCTGTCCCGCATCCACGCGGGCGCCCTCGCCCTCACCCCCTCCCGGACCTCCCTGTACGACCTCGTCGGTGACGCTCTCGCGGGTGCGGACCCGCTCGCGCGCGAGCACGGCGTGCGGCTGGTCGGCGACCACGTTCAACCGGTGCCGGTCGAGGTCGACGGCAAGGAGATGAGCCGGGTGCTCGGCAACCTCCTGGTGAACGCGATCCGGCGGACCCCGGCCGACGGCACGGTCGCGGTGGCCGCCGAGCGCTCCGCGGACGGCGTCGTCCTGTCCGTGACGGATGGCTGCGGCGGCATTCCGGAGGAGGATCTGCCGCGCGTTTTCGACACCGGCTGGCGCGGCACCTACGCCCGCACACCCCCGGCAGGCGCCGGCCTCGGCCTCGCGATCGTCCGGGGCATCGTGGAGGCCCACCACGGGCGCGCCACCGTACGCAACGTCTCCGGCGGTTGCCGCTTCGAGGTGACGCTCCCCGCGGCCGAGGGGTGAGTGGCCGGGGCGCGGACCTCCGGGGTGCCGCGCTCACCCACCGCGCAGCTCGGCGCGGGCGAACTCCCGCATCCCCTCCTCGAAGCCGACCCGGGCCTTCCACCCCAGCTCGGCCCGCAGCCGCGACGAGTCCGCCGTGATGTGCCGGACGTCCCCCAGCCGGTACTCCCCGGTCACCACGGGTTCTGGCCCGCCGTACGCGGTGGCCAGCGCCCGTGCCATCTCGCCGACCGTGTGCGGCTCACCACTGCCGGCGTTGTACACCGTGAGCGCGCCCTCGGGCGAATCCGCCTCCAGCGCCGCCACATTGGCGGCGGCCACGTCCCGTACGTGCACGAAGTCCCGCCGCTGGCACCCGTCCTCGAACACGCGCGGGGCCTCGCCACGGGCCAGCGCGGAGCGGAAGAATGAGGCCACCCCCGCGTACGGGGTGTCGCGGGGCATCCGCGCGCCGTACACGTTGTGGTAGCGCAGCGATACCGCCGACCCGCCCGTGACGCGGGCCCACGCCGCCCCCAGGTGCTCCTGGGCGAGCTTGGTCGTCGCGTACACGTTCCGCGGATCGGCCGGGGCGTCCTCCGAGATCAGCCCGGGAGACAGCTCGGCTCCGCACACCGGGCACATGGGCTCGAAGCGCCCCGCCGACAGGTCGGCGGCGGACCGGGCGCCCGGGCGTACCACCCCGTGCCGCTCGCAGAGGTACCGGCCCTCCCCGTACACCACCATGGAGCCGGCCAGCACCAGCCGCCGCACGCCCGTGTCCGCCATGGCCGTGAGCAGGACGGCCGTCCCCAGGTCGTTGCGGGAGACATACTCGGCCGCCTCGGCGAAGCCGGTACCCAGGCCGACCATCGCCGCCTGATGGCAGACGGCGTCGACACCCGACAGGGCCCGGCGGACCGCGGCACGGTCTCGCACATCCGATCCCGCGTCGGCACACACGTCGTACACGACGGGCTCGTGCCCACGCTCCGCCAGAGCCTCGACGACATGGGACCCGATGAATCCGGCACCGCCGGTGACCAGTACGCGCATGCGCCCCACGCTAGGCCCGCGGACACCCGGCGCCACCGAACCGCGCCCACCATGTCACGGGTCCGTAAGGAGAGTACGGACGGGAGAGCGCGGTCCGGTCGTCACTGTGATGTGATGGCGCGGTGAGCCGTGCCACGGAAGAGACCAACCGCCGCATGCTGCGGGCGCGGGACGCGATGGACCGCGCCTATGCGCAGCCGCTGGACGTCCCGGCCCTGGCCCGGATCGCCCATGTGTCCCAGGCGCACTTCACCCGCACCTTCCGGGCCACGTTCGGCGAGACGCCGCACCGCTACCTGCAGCGGCGCCGGGTCGAGCGTGCGATGTTCCTGCTGCGGGAGAGCGACCGCAGCGTGACCGACATCTGCTTCGACGTCGGCTTCGGCAGCCCGGGGACCTTCAGCCGTACGTTCCGTGACATCGTCGGCCGGTCGCCGCGGGCGTACCGCAAGGAGGCGGCGTCCCTCGACGTGCCGACATGCTTCGCGAAGGCGTGGATGCGGCCGAGCGTCTGACGCGGGCCGCCTAGGTGAGATGGCTCGTACAGGAAGTCCCGGCGTTCGAGCGGGAGCCGTCCGGACAGACGACGTTCTCCCAGGTCGTCGTCGAAAGGTCGGTATCCCGCGTTCGCGCGCCGCGGAGATCCGAGTCGGACAGCGCGGCGCCGGACAGATCGGCGCCGCTCAGATCCGCTTTGGTGAGGTCGACGTGGGTGAGGGAGGCCCCCCGCAGATCCACATCGGACAGGTGGGCGCCGCCGAAGCTCACGTCTTCGAGGAGACCCTTGCCGAGCATGGCATCGCTCAGATCGGCGCCGCGCAGGTCGACCTGGGAGAGGGAGACGGAGCTGAGGTCGGCCCCGCGGAGGTCGGCCTCGCGCAGATCGACGTTCTCCAGTGACGCACCGGTCAGCCGCGCTTTGTAGAGGTTGCCGTGGCGCAGATTCGCTTCGGACACCAGCCCGGTCAGCGTGGAGCCTTCGAGGTTGACGCAGCGCAGTGTCTTCTGCAGCAGGTCGTCACCGGCGACGGTACGGCCGGAGAGGTCCTTGCCCGTGCGGCCGGAACAGCTCCGGCCGTGTTTTTCTCCCCCGCAGCCGATGAGGAGGGCCGAGGACATGGCGGTCACGATGACGCAGGAGAGCGAACGGGGCCAACGCGTGTTCATGGGCCATCCCTGCCGCCGCTTGGTCGCGGAGTGCCATGCAGTGCCGACGAGGACGCGGGACACCGTGATACCCGCGCCGTCCGTCAGCGTAGACGAGCCCCGGGAACGAGAGCGGCACTCGCCGTGGCCCCCGCGTGTTGCCTCCTTGAGTCCGTTACGCCCTCGCTATCGCCAGGACCGCGTTCTGCCCCCCGAAACCGAAGGAGTTGGAGAGGGCGAGGTCGATACGGGTGGTGGTCGGGGCGGTGGCGATCTTGATGTCGAGGCGAGGATCGGGTGTGTGCAGATTGGCGGTGGGCGGCACACGCTGCTGTTCGACGGTGAGCACGCCGAATGCCGCTTCCACCGCGCCGGCCGCGCCCAGCAGATGGCCGGTGACGCCCTTGGTCGAGGTCACCAGCGGGTCCCCGGTGAGCGCGCGGTGCAGCATACGGCCCTCGGCCAGGTCGTTCAGCGGGGTGGAGGTGCCATGCGCGTTGACATGCTGGACGTCTTCCGGGCGGGCGCCCGCGTCCGCGAGCGCCGCGTGCAGCGCCGCTTCGATGCCGATGCCGTCCGGGTGCGGCGAGGTCACGTGGTGGGCGTCGGCGGTCGCGCCGTAGCCGGCGATTCTGGCCCGTACGCGTGCGCCACGGGCCGCCGCGTCGGCGACGCGTTCGAGGATGAGCACACCCGCGCCCTCTCCCGCGACGAAGCCGTCGCGGTCGGCGTCGAAGGGCCGGGACGCGGTGGCCGGGTCGTCCTGGCGTTTGGACAGGGCGCCCATCTTGGCGAATCCGGCCATGACCAGGGGGGTGATCATCGCCTCACTGCCGCCCGTGACGACGATGTCGCAGCGGTCGAGGGTGAGCAGATCGCGCGCGGCGCCGATGGCGCTCGCGCCGGAGGCACAAGCGGTGGCCACGACCAGATTGGGGCCGGTGGCCTTGAACTCGATGGCGGTCTGCCCGGCGAGCATGTTGGGCAGTTGCATCGGCAGCAGCAGCGGGGACACCCAGGCGGGGTTCTCCTCGATCAGCACCCGGTGCTGTGCCTCCACGGTGGCGGGGCCGCCGTCGGCACAGCCGAGGACCACACCGACGCGGCCGCCGTCCCAGGTGGCCGGGTCGAGCCCGGCGTCGGCGACCGCCTCCCGCGCGGCGACCAGCGCGAACTGCACGAAGCGGTCCAGCCGGTGGGCCCGGCGGCCGCCGAGCAGCCCATCTGGGTCGAAGTCCGGGACGCGGCAGGAGATCCACACCGGGTTGCCGGCGAGTTCCGGGTCAGGGGCTGCGGTGGGCCGCCCCTCCAGGGCCGCCTCCCAGCTCGGCCCGACCCCGATTCCCGCCGGGGTGACCAGGCCGAGTCCGGTGACGGCGACATCGTGGCGGCCCATCAGACCTTCGCGCTCCGCTCTTCCATGAGGCGCGCCATGTCGCCGATGGTGTCCACCTCCAGCAGTTCGTCGTCGCTGATGACGATGGAGAACTCCTTGTCCAGTACGAGGGAGAGCTCGACGACGGCCAGCGAGTCGAGCTCGACGTCCTCCCTGGTGGCCTCGGGGACGACCTGCTCCGGTGTCACCTTGAGCTTGTTGACCAGGATTTCCTTGAGGGTGTCGAACATGGCTGCGTTCCTTCCGAAGGGTGCACAGTGGGGGAGTGGCCGAGGGCCTCAGCCGGGCTTGACGTCCGGCCAGAGGACGGTCGCCGCGCCCCAGGCCAGCCCGGCGCCGAAGGCGGTGAGCAGCACCCGGTGGCCGGCCGCGAGGCTGCCGTCGGCGGTGGCGTCGGCCAGCAGCAACGGGATCGAGGCGGCGACGGTGTTGCCGTTGTACGCGATGTTGGAGAGCCGCCGGTCCTCGGGGATGCCGAGGTCGTCCGCGACCGTCGCGAGGATGCGTGCGTTGGCCTGGTGGGCGGCGAGCCGGTCGATGTCCGCGAGACCCCAGCCGGCGGCCTGCACCGCCTGCCGGGACGCCTCTGTCATCCGCCCCACCGCGTGCCGGTAGGTGTCGCGCCCGGCCATCCGCAGGAACTCGTCGCCGGGTTTCACCGGCCCGCCCAGGCTGCGCTGCCGGGATCCGCCGCCCGGCACCTGGAGCAGTCCGCTGAGCGAGCCGTCGCTGCCGAGTACGACACGGCCGACCGCACCGGGCTCGTCCGGCTCACCGGCCCGCAGCACCACGGCCCCCGCCCCGTCGGCGAAGATGACGGCGGTGGCGCGGTCCTGCGGGTCGATGAGGGTGGTGAACGCGTCCGCGGCGATGAGCAGGACGCGGCCGGCCGTGCCCGCCGCGATCAGCCCGGTCGCGGTGGCCAGCCCGTACAGGAACCCGCTGCACACGGCCGAGACGTCGAAGGCCGCGACCGTGCCGAGCCCCAGCCGCGAGGTGACCTCGGGCGCGGTCGCGGGGCACGCCCGGTCGGGTGTGGTGGTGGCGAGCACCACGGCGTCCACGCCCTCCGCATGCTCTGGGCCCGCCGACTCCAGCGCCCGCCGGCCCGCCTCGACCGCGAGATCCGAGGTGGCCTGTCCGGGCAGCACCATATGCCGGGACGAGATGCCGGTACGGGTACGGATCCACTCGTCGGAGGTGTCCAGACGGGCGGTGAGGTCGTGGTTGGTCACCGGGTTCGGGGGGACGTACGCCCCGATGCCGACGATCACGGACGCGGGCGCGCCGCCGGCCACGGCGACACCCTCCAACGAACCGTTCATGGTTGCGCGTTCTCCTTACGCGTCCGGGCCTGGTCTACGCGCCGCCGGTGACCGCGGTCTCGGGGGTGCCCACGTCGCCACGTATCTCCGTACGGGCGAACAGCCCGGTGATCGCCCAGGCGACCGTCTCCTTGATCACCCGCTCGGCGATGGGGTCGAGAATCCCCTCCAGGCTCGGGATGCCGAAGTCGAAGTCGGCGTCGAAGCGGACCAGCACATCATCGCCGCTCTGCGTGATCTGCCACTGCCCGGCGAAGCTGTCGAAGTCGCCGTCGGTCTGCTCGAAGTGGATCTCACCACGCTCGGGGACGAACCGCTCCTCCTCGGTCCAGCGCAGCAGCCCGCTGCGGAAGTGCAGCTCCCAACTCGAGCTGCCCTGCTCGGCGGGGTGGGCGACGTGTGCGGTGGCGGCCTGCACATGCGGGGCGAGCTGCGGATACTTCTCCCACTTGACGACGCATCCGAAGACGTGTTCCGCCTTCTCGGAGCGCACCACGGCGTCCAGTTCCACGTGCCGCACGTTCAGTTACCGCCTTCCGGCATGGTGGCCGAGCCGCTGATCAGATCGCGGGTGGCCTTGTCGAAGGATTCGAGGAAGAACTTCACATCGCCGTCGGTGAGGGTGGCCGGCGGTGTGAAGCGCACCACCGAACTGCCGATCATCGAGTGGTTGGCGACGACTCCGTTGTTGAACAGCTCGATCAGCAGCTCGCCGGCCAGCCCCGCCTCGACCAGCTCCACCCCGATCAGCAGGCCCTGGCCGCGTACCTCGACGAGCTGGTCGGGGATGTTGCGGTGGGCGATTTCGGAGATCCGCGACAGCAGCACCGCCCCGAGGTCCATGGACCTGGACACCAGCCGCTCCTCCTTGACCGCCCGGATGGCGCCCTGCACGGCGGCCATCAGCAGCGGCTGTCCGGAGAAGGTGGCGGTGTGGACGTACGGGTCCTTGTCGAACGGGCGGAACGCCTGGCGGGTGGCGACCGCCGCGGAGACGGGCAGAACACCGCCGCCGAGGGCCTTGCCGGTGAGCAGGACATCGGGGACCACGCCTTCGGTGTCGGCACCCCACCACTCGCCGAGCCGGCCGAACCCGGTCTGCACCTCGTCGAGGATCAGGAAACCGTCGTAGGCGCGGACGAGTTCCTCGACGCGCTTGAGATAGCCCTTGGGCGGGATGATCACTCCGCCCTCGCCCTGGACGGGTTCGAGGATGACGCACACCTCGCCGGGGTGGGCGCGCAACTCCGCCTCCAGCGCCTCCGCGTCGCCGAAGGGCAGATGCCGGACGTCGGGGATGAGCGGGCGGAACGGCGCCTGGTAGACCTCCTTGGCGGTGGTCGACAGCGCGCCGAGCGTCTTGCCGTGGTAGCCGCCGAGCATCGAGACGGTGCGCCTGCGGCCGCCCGCGCGGGCCAGCTTGAGACCGGTCTCGACGGCCTCGGCGCCGGACAGCGCGAAGTGCACCCGGTCCAGGCCCTCGGGCATGACGGAGACCAGCGCCTCGGCCGCGCGGGCGACGGTGGGCTCCAGCAGGATGCGGGTCGCGGTGGGGTGGGTGTGCAGCTGGCGCTCCACCTCCTCCATGACGATGGGGTGCCGGGCGCCCATGATGAAGACGCCGTAGCCGCCAGTGTTCAGGAACCGCTCGCCGTCGCTGGTGGTCAGCCAGGCCCCGGAGGACTCCACCTCCATATGGCTGCCGAACAGCTCGGCGAGAGTCGCCCGCCCCTTGCTGAGGTGGGCGCGGTACAGGCTGAGGATTTCCTCCTCGGTGTCGACCCGGGCTCCCTGGATCACGGTCACGGGTAACGTCCTCCGGATTGTGCGGTGGTGAATCAGAGCGGTTCGAAGAGGTGGGGCGTACGTCGGCGGCGGGCCGTCAGGACCCGAAAACCGCCTCACGCGGGCTGGCGCCACGGGCGATGGACACGCCCTGGAGGTGCGAGGTCTTGAGCATCGGATAGTTGGCCTCGCCGAAGACCCCGCCGGTCAGGCCGGTCCCGCCATGGCTGGGCAGATAGGGCAGGAACCCGATGTGCGAGTCGTTGATTTTCAGCAGGCCGCCGTTGACGACGCGCTGGACGAACGCGTCGATGACGTCCTCGGACTCCGCCCACAGCGAGTTGCGCAGCCCGTACTCGTTGGTGTTGACGAAATCGAGGAACCCGTTGAGGAGTTCGTCATCGGCGGACGGCTCCGGGACGACGATCGGCAGCAGCGGGAAGAACGTCTCCTGGCGTACGACGTCCAGGCGGCGCGCACCGGGCAGCCCGTTCACCCGCACCACGGTGGGCTGGAGGAAGACACCGGTGTCCGAAGGGGTGCCGTCCAGTTCGGTGCGCCTGCCGCCGGTGACCAGCTCCGCGCCGCCCGCCAGGGCCTGCTGGAGCAGTCCGAAGAAGCGCTCGCTGCGGCGGACCGGGGACAGCAGCACGCCCTCGTCCTCGGGATAGCCGGGGCGTACGGTCTTGGCCTGCTCCTTGACCGCGGCGATCAGCTCGTCGGCGACGGCGGGGTGCACCAGGACGCAGTTGGGCACCATGCAGATCTGCCCGGAGCCGTAGAACGACTCACAGATCGCCTCGGCGGCGCGCGTGAGGTCCGCGTCCTTCCATACGACGATGCTGTCGTTGCCGGCCAGTTCCAGGATCGGCTTCTTGCCGTGTGCGACGCACCGCTCCTGGAAGGCCAGGCCCTCCTTGCTGCCGCCGATGTAGAAGATGTCGTCGATGAGCGGGCTTTCGATCCACCGGTCCAGTGTCTGCTTCGGGTTGGAGCAGACGGCGTTGAGCACACCGGGGGGCGCCCCCACCTCGTCGAGCAGTGGCGCGACGACCTCGCGCAGCACCCACATGGTGGACAGGGCGATGGAGCGGGGCGCCCGTACGACGACGGCGTTGCCCGCCATCAGGGCGAGCACCGCGAGGGCGGCGCTGGGCGCGGGAGCGTTCTGCGGCGGGTTGAAGGCGACCACGCCGTCGGGCCGGCGGCGTACGATCAGCCGCCGCCCGGCGTGCTCGAACTCCGTGTGCATACGCTGCCGGTACCAGCCCAGGCTCTCCTCGCTGTACACCTGGAACAGGCAGCTCAGTTCCCAGCGGGCCAGGCTCACCGGATGCCCCTCGGCGACCAGCATGTCCAGGAACTCGTCCCGGCGGCGGTCCAGCGCCTCGCGGAACAGCGTGCCAAGACGCATCCGCCGCTCCAGCGGGATCGCCGCCCAGCCCGGTGCGGCCGACGCAGCGGCCTCCGTGGCCAGATCGATCGCGGCATCGGACGCGACGGCGCAGCGGCCCACCACATAGGGGTGGTCCGCGGCCGTGGATTCGGGATTCCGCTCCAGATCCCTTTTCAGGCTGACGCTCGTGAAGACGTCTTCGAGCAGCGACTGTGCGCTGACGGTGTACACCCAGCCGTCGCCCTCGACGTCCTTGCCCGCGATATAGAGCTTGTAGCTGTGCAAGGGGTTCTCACGCATCAAAGGACCCTCCGAGTCGGCCCCGCGGCACGCTCAACCCTGGACTCCGGGCGGCGGAATGAACATGGGAGTCAAGGTGACGTCGGATTCCGGCAGTTGGATCGGCTCGCCGATGCGCTGCATGCCAAGCCGCTCCCACAGCAGGGCGTTCCGCTCGGACGAGGCCTCGCAGTAGCCTCCGAGATCGAGGGATACGGCGAGTCGTACCAGCTCGTCCGTGAGGGCCGTCCTGGCATCCGTCCCGCGCGCATCCGGGTGGACGGCGGCGAGCGCGACATGTCCGTGCCGCGGAAGGTCGTGCGGATAGTTGGAGTCGAGCGCTTCGATGAGCTGCAGGCAGCGTTTCTCCGCGGGGCCGGTGGAGGCTGCGATATCGGCGAGGAACGCCTCCTCGTCCTCCGCGGTGAGGGGCACTGTCCTGCCCGAGGGCGAGGGCTCCCATACGAGGACGCCACTGTGGTCCGGTGTGACGATGGCGGTCCCCTCGTGGTCCAGCATGAATTTCACCCAGGCCCGCAGAAAGCCGCGCAGATAGCGCTCCCGCTCCGGAGTCCCGGGCGGTATCAGCCAATTGACGACCGGGTCGTCCTCGAGGAAGGCCGCGGTGAGGGTGTCAACAATCGCGTCCAGATCCGTGGACGTCTTCACTTCGTTCACTTTCATCACTTTCCATCTGCGGTTCGCGATACAGCGGGAAGCCTGACCGCGCACTGTTGCCAGACGCCGGTCAGCCAGTCGGCGGCGATCCCGATCGGGGCGTCCTGTGCGTTCCCGCCGCCCTGCCCGCCCTTTGGCGGGGCGTCATCGGATGATTCCTTTGCCTGCTGAGGGGCGAGGGTGTACGACGGGCTGACCGTCGGCTCCCGGAACCCCGTGGGGGCAGAGCGCCGCGTGAATGCGTACGGCGGAGGGGGCCAGGTGGGGGTCTCGGGGGAGTACGGCAGGAAGAGGGTGGGGTCGTCCGGCCGCTCCGCCCGGCGCTCGGTCGCCTCACCGGCGGACAGCTGGGCATAGAGCAACGGCCGCTCGCCGACGCACTCCGCGCACAGGTCGAAGAGCCGTTCATCGGCGATGACCTGACGCGGCAGGCACGACGCATGAAGAGAGGCCAGACGTTCCCGGTAGGCATCGGTCCGGGTCGGCAGGGCGGGTGGGAAGACGGGGACCGGGATCACCCCGGCCCGCTCCATTCCCAAGAAGGCGGTGATGAACTCACGCTGGTCCGAGAGCATGAGAATGGCGCGGTCCCCTGGCGTGAAGCCGGCGGCGGCGACCCCTCTGCCGATACCCTCGGCAGCCTCTTTGAGATCGGCGAAGCTGAGAAATTCGGCCGACTCTCCTGAGACAAACGTGAACCCTCGGGTAGTAGACAACATTCTACTAATGACACGAGACAAGCTCACGTAACGGAAACCTCCACCTGTGTGTTCTCCGGGCCGGGAGAACAGTTACCCGATAAGGCACTCGGCAATTCCAGTGGCGTGCCGCTGAACGTATCAACGCAACCAATCGCGAACATACAGCGGCCGGTGTAGCAGTAACTGCACTCTCTGCGGATGCCCGTCATCCACCCTCGACCGTATTCGGCCCCCGTGTACTCCCAGGCGGTGAGCCGGGCCGGGCTCGGCCGACTGGTCGAAGGGAAGCCGAAGAAAAAGGGGAAGCGATAATTCCGAACATTGCCGCAGGTGGGAAGGGGTTTGTGGCCCGCCGACCGGCCAGGCGGAGGTATGCGGCCAGGCGCTTCGGGCTACCGCGCGGAGTGGAAACCGGCCTGGTGGGCCGATGGGCGTACCGCGATGGACGACGGCCATCCGCGTCTTTCATCACCTGTTCACCCGTTGACCTGGAAGGCCTGGATTCCGCCGACTTACGCGTAATCAGCGACCTGCGCGGTCAGTTTTTCCTTGCGTGTGTCACCGGTGCATGCAAGGGTTTCTGGTGTCTGGTCGGCCGGTTCGGCCCGGAGGAGGAACATTTGATCAGCGGGGGAGACAGTGATGTGGTGGCGGGTGCGGAGACCACATTACTCATCGCGGATGCGCACCCCTGGACAAGGCTGGGGCTTTCCGCACTGTTGAACGCGGTGCCGGGGCTGAGCGTGGTGGCTCAGGCCGCAGACAGTGAAACAGCTTGTGCGCTGGCCGAGGGTGCCAAACCGGATATCGTCATCATCGACACCGATTTCCCGGATCTCGGCGGGGCGGAAACCATCCAGCGCATCTTGGAGGCGGACCCCGAGGACCCGCCGACCGCCCTCCTCGTCACCTCGACAGTCGATGACAATGACATATACGCGGCCCTCCACGCAGGTGCTCGCGGAATTCTCCTGAAGAACATCCCGCCGGAGCAGATGACCGCGGCCGTCACGGCCGCCGCCCGCGGCAATATGGTGTTCTCGCCCGGCGTCATGTCACGTCTGGTCGACATCTGCACCCATCGCACCACGCCGGTCGAATACGACGGTTCGAGACTGGCCACGCTCACCATGCGCGAGGCCGAGGTACTCAAGCTGGTCGCCAAGGGGTACGGGAACTCGACTGTCGCCAAGATTCTGCACATCAGCGAAGCGACGGTGAAGACACATCTCAACCGCGCCATGGGGAAGCTGGAAATCAGCAGCAGGGCCCAAGCCGTCGCGCTGAGCTATGAGTTCGGCCTGGTGATACCGCGGCAGCGGGTCGCGGGCCCGATGTCGAACGCCAACAGCGCATAAGCGCCGAAACGACCCGGATTCGGTCGTGGTGCTCGCCGGCTTCGCCGACCCGTCCGGACCTCTGGCGCCGGGGTCGGAGGCAAAAAGAAAGTGTTTTCGAAGCGGACGCGAAGTGTCGTGCGCAAGCATGGTCGGGCAAGCCCTGGTACACCACCGTAGGAGGATTTGTCATGGGGAACGGAAAGACGACCGAAAAGGCCCCGGTTTCCGGCCTGGAGACCGCTGTTCTGCGGGACGCCCTGGTGGTCCCGGTCCGGATGAGCCTCGGATGGCCGGCCGCGCGCAGCTCTTCGGAACTCGTCGACGCGGTGCGTGGCGCCCAGCGCTGACCACGCACTTGGGACGGCCTTGGGCGCCGCGCGGCGCCCAAGGCCGGACGGTCCGCAGGCGCTTGGGGAAGCTTGAGGAACCTTGAGGAAGAAGGCAACACCCGGCTCATGACGCTCTTCTCGTTCCGCTCCTGCTTCGACGGAGCCGTGCCGCCGACGGTGGCCGACCCCGCGGCGCTCGGCACCGCCGCGTTCCGCGCCGTCTCCTACTGTGAACCGTTCCGCGCCGCCTCGGCGTACGGCTGGTACCTCTACCCGCCGCTGGACTGCTTTGTGAAGTGGGACGGGGCCTCCTTCCGCTGGCTCGCCGAAGGCTGCCCCGACTGGCTGCCGCTCACCGAGGTGGCGGCCCAGACCATGCTGCGCGTGCGGGACGGCGAGGCGCCCGACGACGACCCCGTGCTCGGACTGCCGGTCTTCTCCGCCGCGCCCGAACCCGGGCTGCTCCAGGTGTGGACGGGCCTGGTCGCGCGCACCCCGCCGGAGTGGAGCCTGCTGGTGCGGGGCGTGCCGAACCTGCCGGGCAGCCTGACGTACGAGGTACAGGACGGGCTGCTCGAATCCGGCTGGTGGCACGGACCGCTCATGGGCAACCTGCGGTTCCGCCGCACCGACGAGGTGGTCCGACTCTCCCGCAGGTACCCGCTGTTCGCCGTGCAGCCGGTGCCGTCCGAGGCGTATCAGAGCCGGACGCTGCGTCAAATGGAGTTCGTACCGGCCGACTCCGACAGCCTCTCGGAGACCCGGCAGATGATCGCCGACGCTCTCTCGGTCCGGGATGATGACCGGCCGGGCGGCTACCGCCGCGAGGTGGCGCGCCGGCGGCGCGGAGACGAGACGCCGGACGCCAAGGCCGCATCGCCGCAGTAGCCGAGGACGAGAACGCACGATGCGCTACCAGCTCCTGGGCCCCGTGACGGCCACCGGCCCGGAAGGCCCCGTGCCCGTGGCCGGGCCCAAACGACGGGCGGTGCTGGCGGCCCTGCTGCTGAACGCCAACCGGGTGGTGTCCGAGAGCCGGCTGTCCCATCTGGTGTGGGGGAACGACCCGCCGCCCAGCGTCCGCGGACAGATCCACGTCCACGTGTCGGAGCTGCGGAAACTGCTGGGCCGTGGCGCCATCCTCCGGCAGGCGCCGGGCTACCTCATCGTGGTGGGGCCCGGTGAACTCGACCTGCACGTCTTCGACGAGGCCGTGGCACGGGCCCCGGAAGAACTCGAAGCCGACCGCCCCGAGCAGGCCGCCGAACGGCTGCGCGCCGTGTTGGACACCTGGCGCGGACCGGCGTTGGGCGGGGTGACCGAATCGCTTCGCGCGCTGGAGGTACCCGGGCTGAACGAGCGGCGGCTGAGCGCCCTGGAGGACTACTTCGACGCCCGGCTCGCCGCCGGCCGGCATGTCCACACCGTCGGCGAGCTCCAGCAGGAGGTCGGCCGTCACCCGTTCCGGGAGCGGTTGCAGGTGCAGCTGATGCTGGCGCTGCACCGGTGCGGCCGTACCCCGGAGGCCCTTCAGGTGTACGCGAACACCCGCGCCCGGCTCGCCTCCGAGGTGGGCATCGAACCGGGCCGCTCGCTCCGCGACACCCATCTGCGGCTGCTGCGCGACACCACCGGATGCGGGACGGCCAACACGGCCGGGTGCGCCCCGGACCCCGGCGTCCCGGCCCCGGTACCGACCGCCATCTCAGTCGGCGCATCGGACGGCCGCGGACCACTCGTCGAACAGGCGCTGGTGCCCCGGCAACTGCCGCCTGATGTCCCGCTGTTCGTCGGCCGAAGTGAGCAGCTGGCGTATCTGGACGGCCTGCTCGCGGCCACGGCGACCACCACCGTGGTCGCCGCGATCGGCGGCGGCCCGGGGGTGGGCAAGACCTCGTTCGCGGTGCACTGGGCCCACCGGGTCCATGACCGGTTCCCCGACGGCCAGCTGTATGTGCCCCTGCGCCAGGGCGGGCCGGACGCCCCGGCGCTGGACCCGGCGGAGGCGGCGGCCACCGTGCTGGAGGCGTTCGGCGTGCCCGCGCCGCGGATCCCGGCCGGCCGGGCCGCCCGGCTCGGCCTCTACCGCAGTGTGCTGGCCGGCCGGCGGGTGCTCATCGTGCTGGACGACGCCCAGGACGCCGACCAGGTACGGCCGCTGCTGCCGGGCGTACCCGGCTGCCTCGTCGTGGTCACCAGCCGCACCCGGCTGGTCGGCCTGGTCGCGGCCGAGGGCGCCTGGCCCGTCACCCTCGACCTGCTGTCGGCCCGTGAGGCCCGTGAGTTCCTGGCCCACCGCCTCGGCGCGGCCCGGGTGGCGGCCGAACCGGAGGCGGCCGGCCAACTCGGCGAGGTGTGCGCCCGGCTTCCGCTCGCCCTCGCGGTGGTGGCCGCCCGCGCCGCCACCTGTCCGCACTTCCCGCTGGGCGCGGTGGTCGAGGAGTTGCGGGACGACTGTGTGGGCCTGGACGCGCTGGACAGCGGAGACCCGGCCACCGACCTGCGCGCGGCGTTCGCCCGGTCGTACCGCTCCCTCAGCCCGCCCGCCGCCCGGCTGTTCCGTCTGCTCGGCCTCCATCCGGGGCCGGACGTCACCCAGGCCATCGCCGCCGGGCTGCTCGGCGAACCGGTACGGCGGGCCCGCGCGCTGCTCGCGGAGCTGAGCCGGGCCCATCTGGTGACCGAAGACGCCCCGGGCCGCTACCGTGGCCACGATCTGCTCCGCGCCTACGCCCTCGAGCTCACCCTGGTCCACGACACCGACGAGGACCGCCGGGCCGCCCTCCACCGACTGCTCACCCACCCGCCGCACCCCGCCCACCGGGCGGCCCGGCCGCTCCCCGTCCCGGCGCCCACCCCGGCCGAACCCGCGCGCCCGGCCGTGGCTTCACCTCGTCTCCTGCCACCGACGGGACCACCGGCGGGACCACCGGCGGGACCGCCGGCGCCGGGGCAGGACGGCGCCGACGGCCAGGTGGTCGTGACGGCCGCGAGCCTGGGGCCCTGCGGCGGCGAGCCATAGCCGGCCGAGCGCGGCGCGGCCGTCTTACGCCGAGCGGCCCTCCGCGTCGTGCGGCTCGGATCGGGCAACGAGGCGGCGGACGAGGCCGAGGAGTTCCGGTAGCCGCAGCGGGGGCTGCCGGAGCCCGGCAGGGGGACATGAAGCGGCTCGGTCCAGCGGCTCGGGATCGCCTCCAGCCCGTAGCACGCGCCGGCGAGACCGCCGGTCACCGCGGCGACGGTGTCGGTGTCACCGCCGAGGTCGATCGCGGCGCGCACCGCCTCCTCGTAGCTTCCGGTGGTGCGCAGCGCCCAGACGGCGGAGCCCAGACAGGGCCAGACGGCGCCGTTGAACTCGGTGGCCTGATCCGGGTGCCAGCCACGGTCGAGGACGACGGCGTACCGGTCCCGGTGGTCCGGGTGCACCAGGTCCAGGACGTCCGGGAGCGCCGCCAGAGGGTCGCCGCCGTCGAGTGCGATGCGTACGAGTTCATGGAAGACGGCAGTGCCTTCCCAGGCGGCGCGGTAGCCATGGGTGAGGGCGGCGATGCGGCGGGCGGCGTCCATGGTGGCCTGCTGTCCGTCGCGGGCGTAGCGGACCGCCGAGGTGGACGCCCGCATCACAGAGCCGTTGCCGGCCGCCCGCAGATTGATCTGGAAGTGGACGGCCGCGGCCAGGTCCCAGGGCAGACCGTTGGTCAGCACGTCTTCGGTCTGCAGGCCGATGTCCTTGGGCCCGGCCGCGGCCCACCGCTGAAAGCGGGCGAAGATGTCCGGCAGGTCCAGCTCGCCCCGCTCGATCAAGGACTCCGCGACCAGGACCGCCATCTGTGTGTCGTCCGTGGCCTCGCCCCGGTCCCAGCCACCGCCCCCGCACATCTCGCCACCGACACCGCACGCCGGGAACCGGGCGGAGAACGCTCCCGCCGGGCCGAACTCGAACGGGGCTCCCAGCGCGTCGCCCACCGCCGCGCCGACGACCACACCGGCCGCCTGTTCCTTCCCACTCACGTGATCAGAGTACTCAGGCCGAAGGGTGTGGTGTTCGGGCCGAAGAGTGCGTTGTGCAAGACGGATGCCACCGCATATGTACGAACCCAGGACGATCTTATGTACTGAATTCACATAGGACTCACTCATCCGGAATACATGCATCCCGCCGCTATGTCCGTTACCGCGCCCTATTATCGCCACTGGTTCGGTAATTCGCTTGAGACTGACGGGGGAAGCGTGACACTGACCGATCATCAAGCATGGACACCCACCTCCCCATTCCGCTCCGAAGAGCGGGGGAGCGTGTCCGACGAGGAAGAATGGACCGAGGCGCCGTCCGCGTCGTATCTGGACAGCCCGTTCAGAGGCGCCGCCCGGGACACCGGGCGCGGGCCCGTGGACGCGCACAGCGAGGCGGTGCGCGAACTGCTCGCCGAGCTCTACTCGGACGAGATGGAAGAAGCCCTCTCCGAACTGCTCGAGGAGACCGCGGCGTTGCACGCCGAGCATGCGGCCGCCCTCGTGGGCGCCTCGGCCTCGGAGGCGGCGGAGCAGCCGGTGCGCGAGCGGCTGGAGGCGCTGGCCGATCAGGCGGAGCGGTACTTGGAGGCGCTGGCCGAGGCCGCCGGGGAGGCGGATACGCGTTCGCTCACCGAGGCCGAGCTGGAGAGCGTCTTCGAGTCGGTGGCGCCGCCGGCCGCGCTGGGGGAGTCGCCCGCCTTCGAGCAGTTCTTCGGGGCACTGAAGAACTTCGCGAAGAAGGCCGTGAGCGGCGCGGTGAATCTGGCGAAGAAGGGCGTCCAGGCCGTCAAGACGGGTGTGCAGGCGGTGGCCAAGGTGATGCCCATCGGGCTGATCCTGCGCCAGCTGCGCCCGATCGTCCAGCCGCTGCTGACGCGGGTGCTGAAGATCGGCATCGGCCGGCTGCCCGCCCCGGTCCGCCCGATCGCCACCCAGCTCGCCCGCCAGTTGCTGCGCGAGGCGCCGATGACGGAGGCCGAGGAGGCCGAAGCGTCCGAGTCGGCCGAGAGCCACGCCCCGGCCGCCCAGGCGCTCGGCGCGGAGCCGACGCCCGCCGCCCTGCTCAGCCTGGAACTCGCCGGGGCCACTGCCGGTCTGCTGCTGGCGCGCGACGAGAGCGAGGGCGAGGCATGGGCCGCGGAGGCGGCGCAGTCCCTGTCCGGCGGGGCGGGCGAGGCGTACGGGCGGCAGAGCCCGGCCACCGAGGCCGAGGCGCTGGCCGAGGCCCGGGAGCGGTTCACCGAGGCGCTGAGCCGACTGCCGGACGGCGGTGATCCGCGGCCCGCGCTGGAGGAGTTCCTGCCGGTGGTGATGGCCGCGCTGCCCATCGTGCGCAAGATCATCCAGATCGCCGGGCGGCAGAACGTCGTCGGGGCGCTGTCCAATCTGCTCGCCGCGCTCATCGGCAAGTTCACCGGGCCGCGCAACGCCCGCATCCTGGCCACGGCGATCGCGGACACCGGCCTGAAACTCCTCAGCCTGGAGACCGCCGCGGAGGCGCCGGAGCGGCTGGCGGCGAGCGCGCTCGCCGCCACCGCCGAGGACACCGTACGGCAGCTCGCCCAGCTCCCCGCCGAGGAGTTGGAGGACCCGGTGCGCCTCGAGGTCGCCGCGGGCAAGGCGTTCAACGTCGCCGCCGCCGCGAACATCCCCTCCACCCTCCTGCGCGAGGACCTGGAGGAGACGGAGGCCCGCGGGGTGAAGGGCATGTGGGTGCCGCTGCCGCGCGGCGCCAAGGGGCAGCTGCGCTACAAGAAGTACTCGCGCGTCTTCGAGGTGGAGGTCGGCGCCAAACAGGCCGCCACGCTGCGCACCGGCGGCGGGACACCGCTGGCCACGGTGTTGCGCGACCAGTTCCGGGTGCGCGCCTTCCCGGTCCGACTGAAGATCCATCTGTACGAGGCCGGCGCCCACACCTGGGCGCGCCAGATCCAGGCCGCCGAGCAGCGCGGCGCCGGCCGCGGCGGCGCCCGGCTGCTGGCCCTGCTCCCGCTCACCCGGCAGGCCGCCGACTCGCTCCTCGGCCACCCCGGGCTCGGCATGGCGCAGGTCCCGAAGGTCGTCAAGGGGCGCCAACTGCCCAGGGGGGTAAGGCTGTACGGCATCGAGCTCGCCGACCGGCAGTCGGGCTCGGACCGGGCCCGGGCCGCGGGCGGTGGCGCGGAGGCGCCCGAGCAGCTGCGCAGGCCCACCGAGGCGCGGGTCACCGTGGACGCCCGGGCCGGCCAGGAGAGCCTGACCATCGCGCTCCACCTGGCCGAGGAGCGGGCGCAGGAGATCTTGCGGTCGGCGGGCACACCGCCCGCCGTGGGCCCCTTCCTCGGCGCTCTCGCCTCCGCGCTGGCCGAGTCCACGGCGACGGCGCTGCTCGGCGGC
Source organism: Streptomyces sp. NPDC020845 (assembly GCF_044334165.1). Lineage (NCBI taxonomy): Bacteria > Bacillati > Actinomycetota > Actinomycetes > Kitasatosporales > Streptomycetaceae > Streptomyces > Streptomyces sp. NPDC020845. The sequence goes on from NZ_JBIRSJ010000001.1 coordinate 683,989, forward strand.
GAGGGCCGGAGCGTGCGGGTGTTCCGCGAGGCGCATGAGCAGTCCTCCCATCTGTCCCCGGCGGACGAGGGCGAGGAGTTGGTCTCGTCGCTCCCGCCACGGCTGCGCGAGGCCATCGCGGAGGGGCTGAAGCGGGCCGCGGGCCAGGCGTTCGCGCAGTACTTCAAGGGCCGCGTCGACGAGTTCGTCCGCGCGCTGCAGGATCCGCGGGACGGGGTCACGCTGGTCGTCACCCTGCCCGGTGCCCCGCTGGTCGGGATCGTCACCGGCATCCTGGGGCGCCGGCTGCCCTCCCGGTCCGAGGTGTCCCGGGCCATCGGCGCGCTGGCCGCCGAGCCCGCCGCCAAGGTGGAGGTCAAGGCGGGCCGCCACCGTGGTTGACACGCTCCGGCCGAGACCTAGAGCGGTACCGGTCGAGGCACCTCCGCCCGCCGCCGTGCACGACGGCGCGGCGGCTCCGCCGGGGCCCGCCAACACCGCCACCGCCACCGCCACCGCAGCGCAGGAGGGACCGGACACGGCGGCGCTGCGTGTCCAGACCGCCCGGCAGCTCGCACACTGGACCGCCGCCACCGAGGGCCTGGCCCAGCCGGAGAACTTCGCTTCGGCAGCGGCCTGGGCCTCGCTGGAACACCGGCTCGGCCTCGCCCTGCGCTCCGAACTGCAGCGCGCCGTGGACCGGCTGCGCCCGAAGACACGCGCGCTCGCGGGCGCGCTGGCCCGGGCCCGTACGGTCGAGGAAGTGCAGGCCGTGCGCCGGGGCGTGGTGGCGGTGCGCCGCGACATCCAGCGGGTGGAGACCGTCGCCGACTTCTACGGCGACGCCGTCAACACCCGTACCGGGCAGCGGCTGGCCGCACTGCTGCGCGCCTGCGACTATCTCGCCGTCCGTAGCATGACGGCGGTCCTGCCGCGCCTCGGGCAGCCCGTGCCCGAAGTGCTCACCTACATCGACAAGGGGATGGGGGCCTCGATCCTCCGCGCGGGGGTGCGGCTGTGGGATCCGGCCGCCATCAGCCCGGTGGCCGCCATCAAGATCACCCGGCACAATCTGCTCCGGCCGACCGCGCTCATCCACGAGACCGGCCACCAGGTCGCGTTCCAGCTCGGCTGGAACGAGGAACTGGCCCGCGCGCTGCACACCGCCGCCCGCCCGGGCGGCGAGGACGTCGCCGACGCCTGGGCACGGTGGGCGCAGGAGATCGCCGCGGACGCGTACGCCTTCGCGCACACCGGCTACGCGGCGCTGGCCGCCCTGCACGACGTCATCGCGGGACCGCCGCAGGCCGTGACCACCATCCTGGTGGGCGACCCGCACCCGCCCGCGTATCTGCGCGTCCTGCTCTCCACCGCGATGTGCCGTGACTGGTACGGCAGCGGGCCCTGGGACGACATGGAGCGCGCCTGGCTGCGCTCGTACCCGCTCGACGACCTGCCGACGGAGCGCCGGGACGCGCTGCGGCGGGCCGTACCGGTGATCCCCCGGCTGGCGCGCGCGTGTCTGCGCCAGTCCGCGTCCGCCTTCCGCGGACGGTCGCTCGCGGAGCTGCTGGACCCCGGCCGGGTGTCGCCCGGCGAGCTGGCCGCCCTGGCCCGACGCGGCGGGCCCGCGCTCTACACATCCGACTACTGGGCCGATGCGGAACCACTCCGGATTCTCGCCCTGGGCTGCCTGCGGCTGTCACTCGACGGCCCGGACGCACAGCAGGCACGCGCGGAGTTCGAGAACTGGCTGCTGGCGCTCGGCAGGAAAGGCTGACCATGACCAACACGAACACACCCAAACCGATCGCCGGCACAACCAAATCGATCGAGTCAGGCAATGCCATAGCCGTCGTGGCCGAACCGGCCCCCAACCCGCTCCAGCAGATCGTCGACCAGCTGCGCCTGCTGCCGCGGCGGCTGGCCCGGCAGGAGCTCACCGACGAGGAGAAGCTGGGCGCGGCCTCGTTCAACTCCCTGTACGCCGAGTTCCTGACCGCGCACGACGCCATCGCCGGGCGCAAGCCGACACCCGCGTATCCGCCGTTCGCCACCCGCTGGAGCGACGCGGTCGAGTTGCAGGCGCAGGTCATCACGCATGTGGTGAACTCACCGTCGAAGCCCGAGGCGTTCAAGGTCTCGATCAGGATCGACGGGGTGGAGAAGTACACCTACCCGGGCGGGCAGAAGCCCACCGTGGCCCCGGGCGGCTATCTCGTAGCCCCCGTGAGCATCCCGAAAGGGCCCGGCCCCTTCGCCGTCACCGGCAGCGTCGTCTACAAGGACACGGCGGGCGAGACCCGGACGTACAGCCCGGACGCGACGGTCTCCCGCCGCAGGCTCTCCCTGCCCGCCGATGTCCTGACTCCCGAGAGGTGACCGACCCGTGTTTATGCAACTCGCCGGCGCCCTGCTGGCGGCTTCCCAGCCCAAGAAGACATTCGCGCAGGTGGCGGAGTTCATCTCGCGGCAGACGGCGGGCGATCTGGCCTCGCTGATCGAGGCGACCTGGCAGCAGAAGAGCGAGTCCTTCCCCGTACGGGACCCCGCGTACGCCCGCGAGGCCCAGGAGAACGCGAGACGAGTGCTGACGAGCTTCCAGGGCACCGAGCTGCCGCTGCCGGAGAAGACCGACCATCTCGTCTACGCCTACATGCTGGAGAACACCCGGATCCTGGAGATCTTCCGCCGCATCCTGGTGTCCTTCTTCAACACGGAGAACTTCAACACACCGTCCGCCGAGACCCTGCAGTGGCTGGACCAGACCGAGCGGCTGTTCTTCCGCGACCCCGGCCCGTTCTCCGTGCTCGCCGTCACCGGCGAGCTGCGGCCCGACGCGGACGCCGTCCGCCGCAACGCCTACCACCGGCTGCTCGGGCTCGATCTGAACCACGGCCGTGGCGGTAAGCCCGGGGCGTATCCGTACCACCGCACCGATGTCGCCAACAACCGCTTCCCGGTGCTCTTCGGGCAGCTGCTGGAGGAGGTGTCCATCGGCATCCAGCACTCCAGCAACACCTCGGGCGCCAATCCGACGGACGACTTCCGCATCCAGGACCTGGTCCAGGAGATCGGGGACGTCATGCTGGACCGGCGCGGCCCCTCGCAGGCGGGGCTTGCGCACGAGGAGTTCGTCGCGGTGACCTTCCTGTCCTGGCTGCACCTGGCGGTCAGCTGGGAGAGCCCGGTGGTGCGGGACCTGCGGGCCACCGCCAGCACCCCGCATGAGCGGCTGCGGCGGCTCGGCGCCCGGGTCAAGCTGGACGCACACCAGGACTCGCGGTCGTTCCTGCAACTCGGGCCGGATGTCTCGCTGCTGCTGTACTCGATCGAACGGAGGCTGGAGCCGACCCAGCAGCCGGAGTACTTCTACACCCGCGGTTCGCAGCTGCGCCCGGTCATGGACCGGATCATCCACCACTGGTCCCATGTCACGGGCACCAACATCCGCTCCCGCGCCACCCGTCTGGACCCCGGCACCGTACGGGCGCTCGGCAACGCGAGCGTGATCGCCTCGGCGCCCGCGTCGGTGGGCACCGGGGCGTCGGGAAGCCTCCACGGCGCGGCGATGCCCGCCGCGCGCAGCGGCGTCAAGGACCCGATGCCGCTGCGCTGATCGCGGTGCGGCGGACGACGGGTGCGGCTCCGGACGGCGATGTCCGGGGCCGCACCCGGGGGGCCCTGAGGTTCAGTCGGTGGTCTCCGGGCGGTCGGGGTGGGACCAGTGGGTGTGGAAGGTGCCGGGGCGGTCGGTGCGCCGGTAGGTGTGGGCGCCGAAGTAGTCGCGCTGGCCCTGGAGAAGCGCGGCGGGCAGGCGGTCGGCGCGCAGGGTGTCGTAGTAGGCGAGGGCCGCGGAGAAGGCGGGGACGGGGATGCCGCGGCGGGCGGCAGAGGCCACGATCTCGCGCCAGGGCACCTGGGCGTCGGTGATCTCCGCGGCGAAGGACTTCTCGCCGACCAGGCTGACCAGCTCCGGATCGGCGGCGTACGCGGCGCGGATGCGGTCCAGGAAGGAGGCGCGGATGATGCAACCGCCGCGCCAGATCCGGGCGACCGCTCCCAGGTCGATCTTCCAGCCGTACTCGGCCGCCGCGTCCTGGATCATCTTCCAGCCCTGGTCGTACGCGATGACCTTGGAGGCGTACAGGGCGTGCTCGACCTGTGCGGTGAACCGCGCGGCCTCGGAGCGGCTGAGCGGCGGTGTGGTGCCGCCGGGCAGACCGCGGTAGGCGGCGCGCAGCTCGGCCTGGCCGGAGGCGGCGCGGGCGAAGGTGGCCTGGGCGATGGCCGTGACCGGGGAGGCCAGGTCAAGGGCGGTCTGCACGGTCCAGCGGCCGGTGCCCTTCTGGCCCGCGGCGTCGGCGACGACGTCGACGAAGGGGCCGCCGGTGTCGGCGTCGGTGTGGGCGAGGACTTCGGCGGTGATCTCGATCAGATAGGAGCCGAGCCGACCCTCGTTCCAGGTGCGGAAGATGTCCGCGATCTCGGCCGGGGTGTATCCGGCGACCTGGCGGAGCAGGTCGTACGCCTCGGCGATGAGCTGCATATCGGCGTACTCGATGCCGTTGTGGACCATCTTGACGAAGTGTCCGGCCCCGTCGGTGCCGATATGGGTGGCACACGGCTCACCGTCGATCTTCGCGCTGATGGCCTCGAACATCGGGCCGAGGACGCCGTACGACTCCGCCGAGCCGCCGACCATGATGGACGGGCCGTTGAGGGCGCCCTCCTCGCCGCCGGAGATGCCGGTGCCGACGAAGTGGAGGCCGCGCTCGCGCAGTGCGGCCTCGCGGCGGCGGGTGTCGCTGAAGTGGGCGTTGCCTCCGTCGATGATCATGTCGCCGGGCTCGAGCAGCGGGGCGAACTCGTCGATGACGGCGTCGGTGGCCGCGCCCGCCTGCACCATGATCACCAGACGGCGGGGGCGCTCCAGAGCGGCCACGAACTCCTCCGCCGTCTTGGCCGGGACGAAGGTGCCCTCGTGGCCGAACTCCTCGATGAGCGCATGGACGCGGTTCACGGAGCGGTTGTGGACGGCGACGGGGTAGCCGTGGCGGGCGAAGTTGCGGGCCAGGTTGCGGCCCATGACTCCCAGGCCGGTGACGCCGAGAGAACCGAGAGAACCGAGAGAAACTGACGTGTTCATGGGGCAGTTCCTTGACTGTGGCGGGTGGTCAGGGCGCGGGCGATCCCGTGACAGCAGATACGCAGCGGCGGCCGGGACGTTTCAATGCCGACTGCGCGGCGCCCGCCCCGCTCCGGCTCACCCCGCGGACCTGGGATAATGTGCGCTCTGTCCCGGGCCTACCCCCTGACGGTCGGAGCACATGATGAGTGGCGAAAGCGGCACCTTCTCCCAGCGCGTATCCCGCCTCGGGGAGCGGCGGCGGGCCCAGTACGCGCCGCTGTTCGACGGCCGGCCCGAGGTCGCGATCGCCAATACGCAACTCCTGCCCGACCAGGCCATCCAGCTGGCCACCGCCTACGGCTACCGCTACGCCCGCACCCTGGGCAAAAAGTCCGTCCGCCGGCGGATATTCGTCCCCGACCCCGACCCGGCAGTGCGGTTCGAGGCGCTGCCGCCCGGTACGCCCTGGGAGGTGGCCGAGGCGCACCCGGCGTTCCACGGGCGCAGCGCCCGCGCCGCCCGCAACCACGCCGCGATGATCAGGGGCGAGCGCAAGCTGGTCAAGCTGGTGCCGGTCATGGCGGTGGTACTGCTGGGCGTCGTCGGGATGGTCGTACAGGCCATCGCCACCGACAAGATGGTGTTGCTGGTCCCCGCCACCTTCTTCACCCTCCTGGAGGTGGCCTTGGCGGCCATGATCCGGGCCGGATTCCGTAAACAACGGGAATTGGAAGCGGCGGCCCAGCGATTGATGCGAGAGTTTCCCCCACATGGCTTCGCGCCGTGACCTTGTGATGTGGGCGGACCGGACCGCGACATCGCGCATTCGACAGAACGGAGAGGGGCACTGTCCCGGATGAGCTGGTCGGCCGATGAGATCGACACCGGAAGTGCGCATTCCGCGCGCATGTACGACTACTTCCTGGGCGGGAAGGACAACTACCCCCCGGACCAAGAGGCGGCCGAAAAGGTGTTGGCCGTCCTGCCGCACGCCCGCACCATCGCACGGAACAACCGGTACTTCATGCGCCGATCGGCGCGCATGCTCGCCGAAGAGACCGGGATTCGACAGTTCTTAGACATCGGAACGGGAATTCCCACCTCCCCCAACCTCCACCAGGTCATCCAGGAAATCGCCCCCGAGGCGCGCATTGTCTACACGGACAACGACCCGATCGTGCTGACGCACGCCCGCGCCCTCCTCACCAGCGCCCCGCAGGGAATGACCGCCTACGCGGAGGCCGATCTGCGAGAGCCCCGCTCCATACTCACCGCCCCTGAGCTGCTGGAGACGCTGGATCTGAGCAAGCCGGTGGCGCTGATGATGATCTCAATCCTGCACTTCGTCCCCCCGGAACACGATCACTACGCCATCCTCGGCGAGCTGGTGGACGCCCTCCCCTCCGGAAGTTATCTGGCATTGACCTACGGCACCTCGGACTTCGCTCCCGAGGAGATGAAGCGCGCGGCGGACGTGTACGCGGCATCGCGGGTTCCGGTGCAGCAGCGCCCTAAGGAAGAGGTCCAACAGTTCTTCCAGGGGCTGGAGCTGGTCGAGCCGGGACTGGTCCCGATCCACCGCTGGCGTCCCGACGACCCCGCGCTCGGCAGGCTGTCGGATGCGGATGTCTCCATGTACGGCGGCGTGGCCAGAAAACCTTGAGTCAACCGTTCCGGCCCTACACGGCGCGTGCCAACCCCTCCCACCGCACGCGCCACCGGCCGCCGGACGGGAAGCCGGGCGCATCGCCCCTGGCACCGTCCCACCCGGCGGCCATCAGGGCCACGGCGTAGAGCAGCCCGCCCGCGCCCGGGAAGTACGGCGTGGCGACCCGGGAGCCGCCGAGCGGCATCCCGGCGTCGTCGAACCCGAACTTCTCATGCAGCAGAAAGTCGACGGCGCGGTCCGGCTCGCCCATCCGCGCCGCGTTCATCGCGAGCATCGGGAAGTCCCAGCCCCAGGCGGCGTCCCAGGCCCATACGTCCCACACCTTGCGGGCGGTGGCGCGCATGACCGTCGCGTCCACGTCGTGCCCCGGCAGCCAGCCGTACAGGCCGACCAGCGAAGGGTGGTCGTAGATGTACTCGGTCCACATGTCGCGCACCCCCTCGTACGCCACATACACCCCGTCCTGCACGGGCAGCGGCGCGAGGCCGTCGAGCACCGTCTGCCAGCCGGGGTCCGCGGGGCGGCCCAGCCGCTCGCGCCACCGCTGCGCAAGCCGCAGTCCAAAGCGCCAGTAGGACAGTTCGAAGGCGCCGTTCACGGTGACCTTGGGGTCACTGTTCTCGGAGACGAGATGCAGGGGCGGGCCCAGCACCTGGCGGCCCGCGTCCTCGAAGGCGTACGAGGCCATGAACTCGGCCGTGGCGAAGACGACTTCCCGCCACTTGTCCAGGGTCGCGCGGGTCGGGTGGGCCCGGTAGTCCAGTTCGGCGAGGAAGATCGGATGGGGCTGCTGCCAGAGCAGCAGCGCGTTGATCTCACCGGGCGACTGGCGGCCGCCGGGATCGGTCATCTTGGGCCAGCGCGCGCCCTGGTAACCCTGGAGCCGGGCGCGTTCCCGGGACGAGTCGAGGAGGCGTTCATAGACGCCGACGCCGCGGTCCAGCTGCGGCCAGCGGTTCCACAGCGCGTAGTGCGCGGCGTGCCACCAGTACATCTCCATATGGAACTTGCCGTACCAGCCGTTGTTGACCAGCCCGGACTCCTGGGGCGGGGTGCTGCCGGCCTCGTTGACCGCCAGCAGGTACTGGCTGAGCACCACCCGGCGCTCCAGCTCCCGCCACCGGGGATCGGCGCTCTCCGAGAGGTCGAGGGCCCCGCCGGAGCGCCAGAACGCCGGCCAGGCCCTGGCCGTGGCCGCCTCGACCGCCGTGGCGCTGGGCACCCGGGGGGAGGGCCGGGGCGCGAAGAGGAAGGTGGCCTCCAGCCGGGTGCCTCCGCCACCGCGGAGCAGATACCGGTGCGGATGGCCGTCGGCCCGCGACGGCTGTTCCCGGCCGCCCTGCCAGACGAGGCCCACGGTGTAGCGGGTGTCGTCGAGCTCATGGGTGATGTCCGCGTGGCGGGGCCCGCGGGTCCGCAGCCGTGTGGTGTGGGCATCGGGGCGGTCCCAGACGCCGACGAAGGGCGCGGAGAACTTCTCCGCCCCATTGGCGTACGGGAAGTCGATGAACACCGCGAGCCGGCCGTCGGCCACCAACGGTGAGTCGATCCGTACGGCCACCGCGTCCAGATCGGGGCCACAGCTCGTCCGCACCGTGACGGGGCTGCCCTCCAGGGTGAACCGGCTGTGCAGCGTTCCGGTCCACAGGTCCAGCCGCTGGTGGCAGCCGCTCAGATCGGCCTCGACCGCCTCGGTCCCATCGGCGCGCAGCAGCCTCAGGCCGATGCGGGCCAGGTTGATCCGATGCGGGTTCGCCCTCAGCCAGTTGGAGAGTTCCGGGTGCTGCGGATCGGGGATGTCGTAACGGACCGGCCGGCCATGGGTGTCCCAGATCTGTCCGGCGAAGTCCGACGGGGTCTGGCCGTCCGGGAGCGGATCGCTGTGCCAGCCCCAGTCGGACAGGGTGGCGAAGGGCAGAAAGGTCTGCAACCCCGTCACATCGGCGCCGAACGCCAGCTGTCCATTGCCCACCTGCAGCGGGGTCAGGGGATCGCTGGCGGTGCGGACCACGTCATGGCGCGAAACGAGTGCGTGCCGGTCGATTCCGCCCGGGCGCCGCGGCGACGTCCGGGCGACGGCGTCGCCGACCCGCCAGCCCGCGGTGACCGCGGCGGCGACTCCGGTCATGCCGGTGCGTACGAAGGTCCGACGGCTGACTGGCATGAAGGGACTCCCGCCGTGTTGCTGATTGAATCGTTTTTACAGCGAGCGCAAGCTAACAAGCCCTTCGTCTCCAGGGCAATGGTTCTGACAGCACGGACCGTGGCTTGATCCAGCCGGGGGCGACCCGGGAGTGCCGACGGCGAACGCGAAACAGGGGTCGTTGTCCGAGTACGCGTCCACCTCGGCCCCCGCCGGCAGCCCCCGGGTCACCCTGGGGGCTAGCCCAGCGTCTGCGCCCAGTTCTCGGGCACCCGCCCCGCGGGGCCGGGCACCGGCTGGTCGGCCGGGTGGCTCTCCGGCGGGGCCAGCGGCGGCCCGGACTCGTACAGCTCGGAGGTCTCGTAGTTCCAGAACCAGCCCTCGCCCGGTTCGAAGCTGCGGATCAGCGGATGCCCGGTGGCCGTGGCATGCGCGGTCGCGTGCTTCGCGGGCGAATCGTCGCAACAGCCGATGTGGCCGCACTGTGCACAGCGCCGCAGATGGAACCACCATCCGTCGGCGGCGTCACATTCGACGCAACCGGTGCCACTCGGCGGCACCGAGGGGTCTATTCCGTTCTGCGTGGTCATGAGGGCTCCTGTGAGGTACCGGACTGCGGGGTGTCGGACTGCGCGGCATCGAGGTCGGTGGCGGTCAGCGGGAGGCGCACCTGGAAGCGGGTGTCGCCCGGGGCGGACTCCAAGCGGATATCGCCGTGGTGTTTGTTGACGACGATGCGCCATGAGATGTCCAGGCCGAGCCCGGTGCCCTGACCCACCGGTTTCGTGGTGAAGAAGGGGTCGAAGACGCGGTCGCGGATATCCGCCGGAATGCCCGGCCCCGTGTCGCCGAACTCCACGAGCAGATGGTCGCCGTCGCGCGCCGTACGCACGGTCAGAGTGCCCTGGCCGTCCATGGTGTTCATCGCGCAGACCGCGTTGTCGATCAGGTTTGTCCATACCTGGTTGAGCTCGCCGGGGTATGCGGGGATCTTCGGCAGCGTGCGGTCGTAGTCCTTGACGACGGTGATGTGCGGGCCCATCTTCCCGGAGAGCATCAGCAGGGTGCTGTCCAGCAGTTCATGCACATCGGCGACCTGGAAGGGGGCCCGGTCGAGCTGTGAGTACTGCCTGGCGGCGTTGACGAGGCCCGAGACGCGGGTGGTCGAGTCCTCGATCTCGTTCATCAGGAGCTCGGTTTCGACGGTGTAGTTCAGCCACCGTATGGCCCCTGGGAGGGTGTCCTCGCCCACCGCCGCCGCCACGTTGTCCAGCCAGTCGGTGTCCAGGCCGGCCTGGACGAACGTCGGCGCGAGCCGCCATCCGTCCTCGATGCCGTGGTCGTCCAGCCAGTCGGACAGGGCGTCCTCACGGTCCGCGGTCTCCAGCGGGCTCAGGGCGGTCGCCTTGGCGACGCGCTCGGCCGTACGCTCCTGGACCTCGACGAGGATCTGCAGGGTGTCGCGCCGGTACGGGCCCGCCGCGATGGCGCCGAGCTTGTGGCGCATTCCGGCGACCCGCTCCCTGAGCGCCGAAGTGGCGCGCACCGCCGCCGCGGCCGGGTTGTTCAGCTCATGAGTGAGGCCCGCGGTCAGCGAGCCGAGAGCCAGGAGCCGTTCCCGCTGCCCGATGGCCTGCTGGGTGTTCTTGGTGCCGAAGAACAGCCCCTCCAGCAGATGGACCGCCATGGGGAACCAGTCGCGCATGATGCCGGAGAACGTCTCGGCGGGCAGCACGAAGAACCGCGACGGTTCGACGACCCGCAGCGAGCTGGTGTACACCTGCTGGACGCGATCGCCCAGATAGGCGTGGAACGCTCCCGCGTACACACCGCGGCTGGAGCTCCGGTTCACCTCCACGTCCTGGGTGCCGACCCGGCTGGAGAGCACGAGCGTGCCCTCGAGCAGCACATAGAAGCAGGTGGCCGGGTCGCCTTCGGCGTACACCGGTCCCGGTTCGAACCCCTGCACCCGGCCGTCGCGGCACAGCCGCGCAAGCTGCTCGGGGGACAGCTTCTCGAACAGGAACAGGGAGCCGATCTCCTCCGGGTCGCAGCGCAATCCGTTCATGACTGCTCCAGATACCGGTGCACCAGCATGACCGCCATGGCTCCCTCTCCGACGGCGGAGGCGACGCGCTTGGCGGACTCGGCCCGAGCGTCTCCCGCCACGAACACCCCGGGGACGTTGGTCTCCAGATGGTATGGCGGCCGGTCCAGCTCCCAGCCGGCCGGCGGGCGCCCGTCGGGGGTCAGATCGGGGCCGGTCAGAATGAATCCGCGGGAGTCCCTGAGCACGGCGTCGCCCAGCCAGTCGGTCAGCGGGGCCGCGCCGATGAACACGAACATCCACTGGGCGTCGATGAGCTCACTGTGGCCGGTCGTGGTGTCGCGCAGGGTGAGCCGCTCCAACTGGCGCGCGCCATGGGCGGCCTCGACCACCGTGTTCGTACGCACCGAGATCGTGGGCGCGTCCGTGACCTGCTGGATGAGATAGTGCGACATCGAGGACGACAGGGACTCCCCGCGCACGACGAGGGTGACCGACTTGGCGCCCCGGGCCAGATACATCGCGGCCTGGCCGGCGGAGTTCGCGCCACCGACGATATAGACGTCATGGTTCTGGCAGGCGGTCGCCTCGGTCAGCGCGGAGCCGTAGAACACCCCGCACCCGGTCAGATCGGCCACCCCGGGCGCCTCCAGCTCCCGGTACGACACGCCGGTGGCGAGGATCACGGCGTGTGCGGCGATCGCGGAGCCGTCCGAGAACCGGACGATGCGCGCCGCGCCGTTGACCTCCAGCCCGGTGACCTCGCGCGCGGTCAGTATCTCGGCGCCGAACTTCGCCGCCTGGCGGCGGGCCCGGTCCGTGAGCTGCGCCCCGGACACGCCGTCCGGAAAGCCGAGGTAGTTCTCGATCCGTGAGCTCTGACCCGCCTGGCCACCGGTCGCCGACCGCTCCACCAGGACCGTCCGCAGCCCCTCGGAGGCCCCGTACACGGCCGCCCCGAGCCCGGCGGGTCCGCCGCCGATGATGACGAGGTCGTAGAAGTCGGCCGCCGGTGTCGTCGCCAGACCCACATGGGCGGCGAGGTCCCGGTCCTCGGGCTCGACGAGCGCGGTGCCGTCCGGGGTGATCACGAGCGGCAGCCGCAGTCCGTCCTCGCCCGCCGCGGAGAGCAGCCGCCGCCCTTCCGGTTCATCGGATGAGTACCAGCGGTACGGCACCTGGTTGCGGGCCAGGAATTCCCGTACGTCCGATGAGCGCGCCGACCAGCGGTGTCCGACGACCTTGGTGGTGAACACCGGCCGGTGCTCGCTGGTCCGCCAGGCCTCCAGCAGATCGTCCAGGACCGGGTAGAGCTTCTCCTCGGGCGGGTCCCACGGTTTGAGCAGGTAGTGGTCGAGGTCGACGACATTGATCGCGTCGATGGCCGCATCGGTGTCCGCGTAGGCCGTCAGCAGCACACGGCGGGCACCGGGGTAGATGTCGAGTGCCTGCTCCAGAAACTCGATGCCGTTCATCCGCGGCATGCGGTAGTCGGCGAGGATCACCGCGACGGCGTCCCCCCGCAGCTTGAGTTCCCGCAGCGCGTCAAGGGCGGACTCCCCGCACTCCGAGCGCACCACGCGATACTCTGCGCCATAGCGTCGCCGCAGGTCGCGGGCTACGGAACGGGACACTCCAGGGTCGTCGTCCACGGTCAGGATGATGGTCCGCGCTGTGTCTGCGGCCTGTGCCATGCGTCTCCCACCCCGGGCTGATCGGCGCCACCTGGCGCCGCCGGTCCGTGTGTGTCTGTCCGGTCCATGCGTGCGCTGGTGATCCCCATCATATGGAGCATCATCCTGCTTCGCTATGAAAAATCCCGTTGTATGCATCCCTCGGCCACCCGGGGGCGGGGATGCCCTCACGGGTGATCCGCCCAAGGGGGCCGGGCCATGTTAAGGGGAGCGGGTGGCCGCGCGGTTGACTGTCCGCGCACGGTACCGCGTCCGGCAGTGCACGGTCGCGGTCTGGGAGGTCTCACCGCGGTCGCCGGGCCGACGGCCCGGCGACCGATGATCGGTGACGGTCAGGAGGGGTTGTCCGCGTGGGTGAGGGTCGTCCACGCGTTGAAGTAGTTGTCCGTGCCGGACGGCCGGTGTCCCTCGGTGTACTTCTGGGTGTTGGACATGGCGATGCCGAGGCGGTTGTGAAGGGCGTTGTAGCCGACCTCGGTGACCTCGGCGAGGCCCTTCTTGACCGAGCCGCCGCACAGCCAGGACGGCACGGCGGTGCCGTTCTCATAGGAGGTGTGGAAGCCCAGGGCGTAGCGCAGCCGGTCCTGGATCTTCGGATAGAGGTCCTGGCCCTGGATGCGGCTGGTCTCCGCGATGTCCGCGACGGAGGCGATGCCCCAGCCGGTGTGCCCGAAGTCGCGGCAGGTCTCCTGGGCGAGGCCGTCGGCGAAGGTGCTCTGGCCCTGCCAGTACTTGATGATCTCGGCGCTGGTGTCGATGCTGCTGCCCGCGGGCGGCTTGGGCAGATCGCCGTCGCTGGTCAGATATATGTACGCCGGGACGCGGGCGAGATAGGTGGCGACCGCCTTGTCGTAACTGGTGCGGTCCTCGATGAAGACCGAGATGCCGATCGCCGCCTCGGTCATGACCAGTTCCCAGTTGCCGTTCTTGGTCGCCGCGCCGTTGATCACTTCGGGGAGGTATACGTTGCGCAGCATGGTCGCGAAGCGGCCGGCGCCCGGCCAGCCGCCGTCGTAGGTGTACTTGATGATCTCGGCGGCCCGCGGCCAGGTGGATCCGGACCAGCCGGTCTGCAGCGGGGCGTTGCTGTTGGTGTGATCGGTGATGGTCGCCGACCAGGCGTCCATGATTTCGATCGACTTCTTGGCGTATCTGCTGTCCCGGGTGAAGTACCAGGCGAGCGCGTCGGTGTAGGCCGCGATGGCGTCCTGGCGCTCGTCGGTGCAGCCGTAGTTGGGGTTGGAGGAGGAGCCGCACTCCACGACGGCCCGCGGCTTGGGGGTGCGCGAGAGCGAGGCGTAGGAGCTGGCCAGCATGTCGTCGTACGCGGCCTTCCAGGGTTGCTGGCCGGCCTGCACCTTCGATCGGGCGTAGTCGAGCTGGGCGCGGCTCACCAGGACGCCGGGGTGGGCGAAGGTGGCCGGCGCGGCCGTCGCGCGTGGGGCCGCCGGGCCGGTGAACTGAAGGCTCAGCAGGCCGGCCAGCAGGGCGAGCACGGTGCACAGGGCGGTTCTGGTTCGTGCCATCCGGTGACCTCTTCCGTTCACGAATGGGAACGCAGTTCCGAATACGGATAGGAATGGCCTGGACCATAAGAGCCCTGTGTGAACATGTCAATGTTCGTGGGGCCGGTCAGTAGTCCAGCCGCGGATACCAGTCGTCACGGCCACCCGGCGTCAGGTCCAGCAGATTCCAGACGGGGCTGAGGAGGTCGATCCCGCGCTCCTTGATGTCCTCGGCCATCCGCGGATGGGCGGAGTAGCGGTGGCGGACCGTGCCATCGCCGTCCCGGGTGAAGACCGAGATCGTGGAGTCCTGCTCACCGTCCTTGTCCTCGCTGCCGAGGTCGTATTTGAAGGTGCTGTCCCCGCAGCTCAGCAGGCGCAGCCGGGACCAGCCGCGGTCGCGGGCGAGCTGCCGCAGGGAGGGCGGGTCGGCGGCCGCCGCGATGACGAAGTCGGCGTTCCGGGCGATGTGGTGGGCGATGCCGTTGTAGCCGTCGGTCCACAGGGTGCACATCGGGCACGGCCCGGTCTGTGATTTGCCGTACATGAAGTGGTAGACGATCAGCGGCCGGTCCGGGGCGGTGAACAGCTCGCTCAGGGTGGTCTCGCGGACGGGGGAGTCGCCCGCGTCGAGGTCGGCGGGGCCTTCGATGAAGGCGTAGTCGTCGACCGCCGGCCCCTGGGGGAGTGCCCGCCGCCGGGCCGCGACCCGTTCGCGGTGGCGCATGAGCTCGATCTCGGCGAGCCGGAGCTCTTCGCGGGCGGCGAGATAGTCCGCGGGCTCATCGGGCAGTCGGGTCTGCCGCAGCATCGCATCCTCCTGGGTGGGAAGGCCCCGAGGGGATTCGAGTCTATGGCGGTTCCGAGGCGCGCCGACAGCGAGAAATAGTGTGCCAAGCGAGAAAACGCAGGTCAGGACGGCAGCGGCCGGACGGTGGGCTTGCTCCAGCAGGGAGCCCCGTCAGACGTGGTCGGCGCAGCAGGGCGTGGGATCGGGGACTTCGAACGGCGCCAGCGCCCCGCCGGCGGCCGGCATCAGGGCGAGGGTGAGCCACCCGTCCCGCCACTCGGGCCGTACGTGGTCGCGGGTGAGCACCGGGGCGGCGGGATCGGGCCCCTGGCCGTCCGCCGTTGGCGCGCCGACCACGGTGATCCGGTCGATGGCGGTCAGGGCGAGCAGATCGGCCACGGTCACCGTGCCCGTGAGGCGTTCCACTCCGGGGTAGACCACGGCCCGCCCGCCGCTGCGCCGGGCGTGCTCCGCGGCGGCCGACGCAGCCGTACGGGCAACCTGCT
Source organism: Streptomyces sp. NPDC020845 (assembly GCF_044334165.1). Taxonomy (NCBI): domain Bacteria; kingdom Bacillati; phylum Actinomycetota; class Actinomycetes; order Kitasatosporales; family Streptomycetaceae; genus Streptomyces; species Streptomyces sp. NPDC020845. Next base: position 699,453 of record NZ_JBIRSJ010000001.1, read on the forward strand.
TCGCACCGTACGAGCGCTCACCCAGGACCGCCCCTGCATCCGGGCGCTGCCATCCGGCGATGCGCTCCCCTACGGCCTCGGCCGCGGCGGCGTCGGGCAGGGCGAATGAGACGGCGGTGGAGCGGCGCTCGTCGGTGCGGATCAGATGGGTGCAGGCGACCGTGCCCGGTGCGAGGGCGAGGTGGTCCAGCAGATCGTGGATCAGATGGTCGGCCTCGCGTAGATTCGCCGACCCGGCGTCCACCCCGATGAAGGAGTGGACGCCGGGTACGTCGTGGGGTGCGGTCATGCGGGCAGGACCCACATGGGGTTGGAGTAGAACCACAGGTCCTTCCACGGATCGGCGTCGCCGATCACATCCATGGCCGGCCCCGCCGGGTCGACGGCGGCACCGCGCAGGCCGACGGCGCTACGGTTGCCGTCGGTGCCGCGCAGCCGCACGTACACCGGCTTGTCCACCCGGCCCAGGGAGTAGGTCAGGCGCACCGAACCGGTCGACTTGTTGACCTCGAAGGACTTCACGACCTTGGTGTCCGGGGTGGTGAAGGTGTCCTTGTCGGAGACCGGGCCGGTGACGGCGCCCTGGATGATGTCCACCCGGGCCAGCTTCGGCACGAACTGCGACCAGTTGGGCCCGTTGGCCAGGCTGATCTCGACGACCAGGTCGACCTGGCTGCCGCGGCGCACATGCAGGGCGTCGCCGAGGGTGATCGCGCGTCCGCCGGAGCGCAGCTGGGCGTTGAGACCGCTGATGAGTCCGCCGTGGTCCACCCAGACCCGGCCGGCGCGGATGCCGTCCATGACCGCCTTGTAGCCGAAGGAGGCGGCTCCCACGTGGGTGCGGGAGTACTGGCCGGGCCAGAAGTCGGTGTCGGTGAGGCCCGGGCCGCCGCCGTAGACGGGGTCGTTGTAGCGGCCGTTGGCGTTGAAGTCGCTGTTCGGGCCGCGCACGGCGGAGTCGGCGTAGACGTTGTGGGAGTCGGAGTTGGCGGTGATCCACCAGGGCTTGCCCTCGGCGAGCAGGCTGTCCCACAGGCCGCCGACGGTGGCGGTCATCCAGTCGAAGCCACCCCAGGTGCGGTAGCTCTCCAGCGGGTAGCCGGGATAGGAGTCGGCGCCAGGGCTGTTGTCGTAGATGCCACGGGCCCCGCCGGGGCCGTTCGGGGCGGGCAGCCCGGCGGCCTGGTGGCCGGGGGCGCCCTCCATGCCGACGGCGATGGTCGGCTGGGCGTCGCGCCAGCCGCGGATCTCGTGCGGGGAGTCGATGCCCTTGCGCGCCGGGTGGTTGGCCAGGAACAGGATGTCCTTCACCCGGCGGCGCTGGACCTGCTCGGCGAGGAAGTTGACTCCCGCGATGGCCAGCGCCTCGTTGGCGGGGGTGCTGGAGGTGGCCTTCTTCACCGAGCCGTCGAAGGAGTTCTCGAACTCCTTCAGCACCGCCACCTCGTTCTTGCCAGGGTGTACGAACACGGTGCCGTGCTCGGCGGCCGGGATGTTCCACTCCAGGCCCTGGAAGACGAGGGTGTCGTCGATCTGGTCGCGGGCGGCGACGATGTCCGGGTTGACCTTCTCCACGCCGATCTTGGCGTGTGTCTCGCTGCCGTGGTCGGTGATGACCATCCAGTCGAGGCCGTGGGCGTTCGCCTGTCGTACGTGGTCGATGACCCGGTACTTGGCGTCGGAGCTGTACTGGGTGTGGATGTGGTGGTCGCCGGCCAGCCACAGATACCCGCCGGAGCGCTCGCTCCGGGAACTCACCGATGCGGCTGTCACCGACGCGGGCGCCGCGGCCGCGGCCTGGCCCGCGCCACCGAGGACGCTGCCCGCCGCGAGGCCCGCGCCGAGCAGGCCGGTGCGGCGCAGCATGGAGCGCCGGGAGAGCTGGCTGGGAGTCAGGGCCTCGTCGGGCACCGACATGTCGAGGGCTGGCGGCAGGGACGATGCGTCGCCGCTTCCGTGGTGGTGGTGATGGTGGTGACCGTGGCCGTGTGTATGACCGTGGCTCATGTTCAACTCCCGCCGGCGCAGGCACGTACATGCTGGGGACGTGCAGATTCTGAGAAGCCGGTGTGAACGAGAGAGGTCCGATCGATGGTGTGATGAGGAACGGCTGATGTGCGGTGGGCGCACATCCGGTGTGTGTGCGGTGGCACCCGCGAGCGCGGGTGCCACCGGCGTGGGCTCGGCTACGACCACGCGCCGGCCGCGGCGGCCCGGGTGGCGTAGGTGTCGAAGTCGACGGGGTCGCGCCCGAGCACGCGCCGTACTCCGTCGGCGGGTTCGGCGAAGTGTCCGGCGCGCATCCCGGCGAAGAGCGCATCGAGTTCCGCGGCGGCCTCCTCGGATACGCCTTCGGCCAGGAGCTCGGCCCGGTACTCCTCCGGCGTGAGCTCCACATAGCGGATGGGCCGATCTGCCGCCTTGGCGATCGTCGCCACCGCCGTGCCGAAGGTGAGGGCCCGTGGTCCGGAGAGGTCGTACACCTGCCCGTGGTGGCCGTCCGAGGTCAGCACGGCCGCGGCGACATCGGCGATGTCCTGGGCGTCGATGAACGGCTCGGGCACGGAGCCGATCGGCAGGGCCAGCCGGCCCTCCCGCAGCGGAGCGCGCCAGACGTCGTCGTCGAAATTCTGGTTGAAGTTGTTCGGGCGGAGGATGGTCCACTGCGCACCGGAGTCGCGTACGGCCTGCTCCGCGGCGGTCATCCCCCGGAAGAAGTCCGCGGGAAGCCGCTCGATACCGCGTGCGGACAGGGCCACGAAACGAGCGATGCCCGCCTCGGTGGCCTGCTTGACGAAGGTCGGGGCCAGCGCCGGGTCCTGGGGAGCAATGAGATAGACCGCCGACGCCCCTTCCAGGGCGGTGGGCCAGGTGTCCTGGTCGGACCAGTCGAAGCGGACCTCGCCGGAGCGGGACGCGGCCCGGACGGTCCTGCCCGCCGTCCGCAGCGTCTGCACCAGTCGGCGTCCGGTCTTGCCGGTCGCGCCCAGGACCAGAATCACTTGGTTGCTGTGTGTTGTCATGCCGGCCAGTCAACTGGCCGCGGTACAGGACGGGGCATGGGCCGTCGTCCGCGGATCATGTCCGATCGTCCGGACGGCTATCGTGAGCCCATGGATCCGTTCGACGATCTGCTGCGAGGTGTCCGCTCGGACGGTGTCGGCTTCAGCCGGACGGAGCTGACGCCGCCGTGGACGCTGCGGTTCACCGAGGGGGCGTCCCTGACGCTGTGCACGCCGCTGCGGGGTGAGGGCTGGATCTCCCGAGGCGAGATCTCCCGTGGCGAGGGCGAGCAGCCGCGGCCGGTCCGGGGCGGGGACACCGCGATCGTGCGTGGACCTGGGCCGTTCGCCCTCTCCGACCGTCCCCGGTCGCCGGGGTCGGCCGAGGTGGCGCCGGCCGATCGTACGGTGCTGGTCGTCGGGACGTTCCAGGTGCGGACCCAGGTGGCGCAGCGGCTGCTCGGGGTGCTGCCTCCGGTGCTGGTGATGCCCGGCAACGACGGGTGTGCGTCGCTGCTCGACTTCCTGGACACGCAGTCCGCCGCGTGTCCGCCGGGGCAGCAGGTCGTGCTGGACCGCCTGCTCGACTGGCTGCTGGTGTGCGCGCTGCGGGGTTGGCTCGACCAGCCCGGGGCCGTGCCTGTCGGCTGGTTCCGCGCGCTGGGCGACGAGGCGGTCGGCCCGGTGCTGCGGGCCATGCATGCGGCGCCGGACCGGCCCTGGACGCTGGCGGCGCTGGCCGGTGAGGCGGGGGTGTCGCGGACGACGCTGACCGGTCGGTTCGCCGAGCTGGTGGGCAAGCCGCCGTTGACGTATCTGACCGACTGGCGGATGACCCTGGCCGCCGATCTGCTGCTGGAGTCCACCGCGACGGTCGCCGCGGTGGCGCACCAGGTCGGATACGCGGACGCGTTCGGCTTCAGCGCGGCCTTCAAGCGAATCCACGGGGTGAGCCCCAGCGAATACCGCAAGGCATGCCGCACGAGCGCCGATTGCACCGGCACCGCATGCTCACCGGCCTGACGAGTTCACGCCTCAGCCCGCGAACGCCGGCTTCGGGTTGAGCAGCAGGTGGCGGCCGAGGGCCGAGAGCCACTTGCCCGCGGTCTCCAGCGCCGTGGGCATGGCGGAGGCCCGTGCGGCGAGGGCGGCCGCGCCCACCTCCCCGGCCTCGGCCGCCACGCCCGCCCCCGCCCCCGCTTCGGTCAGGCCCGTTCCGACCGCCGCCGCGCCGAGCTCCAGGCCCGCGACCACCGGCAGCAGCTCGATGGCGAGCAGCGCCAGCAGCCCGACGCCCATGACCGCGGCGGCCAACCGCAGGGCGTCCCGGTCACGCGGCATCCGATTGAGGTATTCCTCGTTCAGCCATGGGGTCAGGGTCACGCCGTACGGGGTCCGGGCGGCCGCTCGGCGGCGTTTCTCCTCGTCGATCAGTTTGCGTACGACCGCCAGATCGGAGTTGTAGGGCATGCGGTGGATCTCGTACAGCAGCAGCCCGTCGATTCCGTAGGGCCAGTTGCGGTTGAACGTCGGCTGGAAGCAGATCCACTCGACGTACTTGTTGCCCTGCTCGTCGGTGTACGGCGGCAGCGGGACGATCCGCTGGTACATGGGGATCGGCCGCCACTTGGAGGCACCGGCCTGAACGCTGTAGGAGGTCAGGCTGAAGCCGTCCTTGATATCGGGGTCGAGCCTGCGGATGATCTGCTCGAACTTGTTCAGCTTGTAGCCGATGTCGTCTCTGAGGGTGGGCACCGCCTGATTCGCGGTGGAGACCTCCAGCAGCTCCAGCACGATCGGACCGGCCTGCGGGGGCCTGGCACAGAATCCGAGAATGTCGGGGCGCAGCTGCCCGCCGGCCTTGTAGTCCCTGCGGAACTCCTTGACCAGCCGCCCCAGTAACCGGTCAGGACCCGTCAGATTGGTGAGCAGCCGCGTGTACTCGTTCTCGGCCAGTACGAAGGACGCTTCGGGATAGCGGCCTTTGAAGTCGGGATAGAAGTAGCCGAACATGGCCCCTTGGGCCCACTGCCACTCCATGGTGTTCTCTTCACCCTTCGCGGTGCCTCGTACCCGCCCCGCGCCCCGGGTGAAGTTGCCCTCGCCGGGGCAGATCGTGATCTGCTGGGTGTCGAGCCGGGAGGCCATGACGCACCAACGCCCTTCAGGAGATGGCCGAGAGATTGCTGGTGACCGCGATGTCCGTGCCCGACGTCGGGGTGTATTCGTTCCATTCGGCGATCAGTTCGCCCTTCTCGCCCGGCTGCATGACCGGGAACGGCGCGGCCGGGGAACCGTTGTGGGCGTTGTCGAGCCCGGCGACCTCGATATGGGTGCCGTCGGGAATCCTGGTGATCTTCTGCGCCTCCTGGCTGTGTTCCAGGCCGTGGACCGCGTCGATGACGACCTGGGCGCCGACCACGAACCCCGCGCTGGAGGCGACCGGAATGGACACCGGCCGGGTGGACGGGCCCACCGTGGCCGTCGAGGTGGTGAACACGGCGTCCTCCAGCCGGGTGGCGGACCTGCCGGGGTTGGCGGGCGGGATCCCCGGATAGTTGCGGTCGTCGTAGGCGGCGATCTCCTGGGCGATGGTCCAGTACTGCGAGGGGTTCTCGGGGGCGTTCGGGTCGTCGATGACACCGTGCTCGACGAAGTTCACCCACCGCGTCTCCCAGCCCCTGCGAATGGTGAGCACCACCCGTGCGCTGCCCGCGCGCAGAAACGCCTGCCGGTTGGCGTCGGGGTGTTCGATCTCGCGGATGAAACGCCAGCTCTCGGGGAGGTCCCAGAAGTACGAGTAGAGGAAGCTGACCACGTTCTCCCACTCGATGGCCTGGTTGACGAAGCGCACGACGTCCTCGTACTGGCGGACCGTCGTCCACAGCGTCGAGTCGGGGCCGATGGTGTTTCCCTCGAAGCCCGTGCCGTGTGCCACGTCCACCTTGGCCGCGGTGAATGCGTCGAGGACTTCCTTCGGCATGCTGGGGAACCTGCCGCCGAGCAGATAGCGCAGCACGTTCTTCATGATCTCGTCGCTCTCTTCACGGCGCAGGGTGAGCGTGTCCACGTCGTTCAGCCGCGCCTCCAGCGCCGCGATCCGGCCGGCGATGTCCTGCTGCTGTGCGTAGTATTTGGTCTGCGCGGCCGTGTAGAGCGCGTTCCACACATCGAACTGCCAGCGTTCCATGGCGGCCTGGGTGGGCTGGACTTCGGCGGTCAGCAGCAGGGACTGGGTGGACACCTGGTCGAAGACCAGGACGAGGACCGGTGTCCCGGTGGCGCCGGCCATGAAGTCGCCGCCGTCGGTGTCCCGCTTGAGCACGGCGTCCGGGGCGAAGACCTTCTCCCCGAAGGGATCGAAGGGCAGCGTGGTGCCCTCGATGGTGAACTGGCCCGAACGGCCGGCGAAGCTTGTCATCCGGCCGCTGATGGTGATGCTCACGATCTCGTACCCGGCGGGGATGTTGAGCGGCATCCTGGTGACGCCGCGGCCCTGCGGAAGCGGCCCGGTCTCCACCGCGTACGTCTGCGGGGGCAGGTCCGGGGGCGGCGGCGGGACCTGCGCGTCGTACTGGTCGGCGAGCACCAGATAGTGCGGGGACTTGGGGGTGGGCGGGTCCGTCGTCGGCGGCTCCGGGTCGCCCTTGCGGATCTCGGCGGTGATGTCGTTGTGCGGGACGTTGAAGACGAACGGCCCGAGCTGGGCCTTCAGCGCCTCCAGCTCCGCGTACGGGCGGCGCATGGTGGCGGCGGGCTCCGGGAGGACGACATCGTATGTCTGCCGCATACCGTACCGGTAGAGGCGGACCCGCCACTTGCGCATGAGGCTGAAGTAGTCGATGCGGATCGGGTTGGTCGCGCTGGGGTTCTTCAGTGTCCTGGTGGTGGTCTGCGAGGTCCCGGTGACCGTGGTCGTGGTGATGGTGACCTTGTGTTCTTGCCGGGCGCGGGTGGACGCCTTCTGGGTCAGGGTGGTGGCGTGCTTCCTGCTGTCGGTTGCCGACTGGGAGGCGGCGTCCTGCCCGGTGTATCCCGAGGTGACGGAGCCGGAGATGACGGGGATGCCGCCGGAGACGGTCCCGGTGATGTTGAACTGGTTGGAGTGCTGCTGCTGTGAGGACGTCGACTGCGACAGCTCGGTGTTGTCCGTGACCCCGGTCTCGCTGAAGGTCTCCAGCGAGTCGGTGACGATCGAGCTGAACTCCTTCTTCTGGACCGACCATTCCTTGTAGGTGACGGCGGTCTCCTCCTGCGGGGCCAGGGGAATGGTGGCGACGAGTTCGCCGCGCTCGATCCCGGCCGGCGTCATCTCCAGTCGTTCCAGGTTCATCAGGCCCATCCGGGGCGCGGCGGTGTTGGCCTCGAGGCCCTTGGCCGCGACCACGGCGGTTTGCAGCGCCTGTAGCGCCGCGCCGCGCGCGGATTCCTCGGTCTCCTCCGCGCGCTCGTGGCGCAGAGCGACGACAGCCTGTCCGAATTCTTCGAGTGCGAGGGTGGGGACCGCGGCGAAGGCGGAGAGCGGAGCGGGGGAGAAGGGAGACGGGGTGAGCAGGTCCCCCAGGGGCTCGGCGAGTTCGGGGTGCCGGTCCCGTATCGCGTTCGCCTCGTCCGGCTGGAGCTGGAGCTGACGTACGAACGCGGCCTTCGTCAGGGCCTGTCCGATGGGTGGAGTCTCCACGTCCAGGGGGACGAAGGTCGCTTTGTCGATCTCGCGGGTGGACTGGTCGAGCACGGGCGCCGTCACCGGCGGAGCCGTCGGCGGGATTGTGGGAAGAGTCGTCGGCGGCACCGGTGAGGGGATGCTCGGCGTGTCGGCTCCGGACCTGGATCCCGATCCGGACTCGGCGACATGGGTCATGGTGATCTCCACAGAGGGTGACGAGGGCCGCACTCCGGGCCACTGGCCCCGACCTTCGCACAGCGGGTCACTCCGGGACATCTGTTGTGCCGCTGAGCGGATCAGCGCCCCGGGCGCCCTTGCATCGAGGCGCTGATGACCCTCCCCGTCCGTACCACCGAGGCCGTCAGCGGGGACAGCGGCTGGGAGGGGTCGACCAGGGCGCACAGGGCCGCGACGGCCGTGCCGCTGCGGCCGCGCAGGGGGACGGCGACACAGCACACCCCCTCCGCGACCTCCTGACGGTCGACGGCGAACCCGGCCTCCCGGATCTGTGCCGCCTCCCGAGACCACGCCTTGGTCGGCGGGTCGACGGGCAGGCCGGCGGGCGCGCCCGCCACCAGGACCTTCCCCGCGGCGGTCGTCCAGGGGAAGGCCGTCCCCGCTCGCATCGGCGCGAAGGTATCCCATTCGCCCGGGACCGCGGCGGCCGTCAGCGCCCGGCCCTCGCGCAGTACGAAGATCCCCACCGTCGCACCGGTGGCTCTCGCCAACTCGTGGACAGGTCTGCGGGCGAGCGCCAGCATGCCGGGGTGCGGCTGCCAGCCGAGACCGAGCCGGAACATGCGCGAGCCCATTCGGAAAAGGCCACCCGAGCGTTCCACCGCGCCCAATTCGACGAGCTGTTCGAGGAGTCGGCGTGCGGTCGTCTTCGGTAATCCGCTCTCCGCGGCCAATGCTGTCAGCCGGGATTCCCCGGCCCTTTCCACGGCCTCCAGTAAGGCGAACGCGCCTTCGAGGACCCCGCGCCCGCCACCTGGCATATTCATATCCCCCACCGCCGAGCCCGCCCTTCCGCCACCGCTGCCGCTTTGCGCTCCCTCAAGGAAAGGAAAGCATTCTCGGATGGACGGAAGATAAATTCCCACGTGAAATACGCGACGGTATTGACAAGCGGGCCGGCCCGCCTCTACCCCTGCGCGGTGCGGCGGGTGACGATCACCGCGACCTGGTGCCGGTGGTCTTCCTCGTGCGCCGCGAGGCGTGGTCGGCGGTCTCGCCCGGGGCCGTAGCGGTTTTCGAGGAGTTTCCTTAGCGTTTTCGCTGTATGGGGCGCCGATGGTATCGGAACGATAAAGGAGGATTTCGAACGCACGGTCGCCGAGGTCGGCTACCGTATGATCACATCCGGAGCCCCGCAATCCGTTTCGTGGTGGACAGAGGGAGAACATTGCGCGCCTCTTCACAGCCGCCGAACCCACAGTCGGCGACGAGGGAATCCAGGCGCAGGATTTCCGTCGTTGTCCACGCGCAGGACCCGATCTCCCAGGAAGGGGCGGTCGGCCAGCTGCGCCGGCACCCCGAGGTCGCCCTCGTCGACGAGTCGGACGCCCAGGTGGGAGACGTGGCGGTGCTGCTCGCGGACTCGATCGACGAGACCACGCTCACCGGCCTGCGCAGACTCGTGCACGACGCGAGGCTGCGTGTGGTCCTGGTCGCGAGTTTGATCCGTCGGGCCGAACTGCTCGATGTGATCGAATGCGGCGTCGGGGCAATCGTCTGGCGGCGCGAGGCCACCGGAGACCGTCTGTACCAGGCGGTACTCGCGGCTTCCCGCGGTGACGGCGACCTCCCCACCGATCTGATCGGCCAACTGGTCAGCCAAGTCGGTGCGCTGCGGCCCGGCGCGGTCGGCCGCCCGGGGGTGCCGCTCGGCCTGGCGCCGCGCGAGACCGATGTCCTGCGGCTGGTCGCGGAGGGGATGGGCACCGGCGAGATCGCCGTCAAACTCGCCTACTCCGAACGGACCGTGAAGAACGTCATCCAGAGCCTGACGACCCGGCTGGGCCTGCGCAACCGCGCCCACGCCGTGGCCTACGCCCTGCGGGAGGGCTACATCTCCTGACGGCGCGCGCGGAGCGACCGTCCGGCCAGGGCCGAACGGTCAGCCGCGGAGCGGCCGGCGGGCCGACCCGGGGCGCGGCTCATCCTGGCCGGCCCAAAGGGGCCAGCGCGCCGAGTTCGCGGCGGGAGGCGATGCCGAGCTTCGGGTACGCCTTGTAGAGGTGGTAGCCGACGGTACGCGGGCTGAGGAACAGCTGGGCGGCGATGTCCCGGTTCGACAGCCCGTCCGCGGCCAGGCGGATCACCTGGAGCTCTTGCGGGGTGAGCCGGTCGAGCCCGGACCCCGCCGCCGCGCGCGGGTGCGACACCCCCGTCGCCCGCAGTTCGCCGCGGGCCCGGTCGGCCCAGGCGGTCGCCTCGATGCGTTCGAACGCCTCCAGCGCTGAGCGCAGTTGGGAGCGGGCGTCGGCCTTGCGGCGGGCGCGCCGCAGCCACTCCCCGTACAGCAGCTGGGTGCGGGCCCGTTCGAAGGGCCGCCCGCCCCGGGCGTGCAGCGCGACGGCCTCGGCGTACAGCGGGCCCGCCGCGTCGGCGGGTGCGGTCAGCGCGCGGCAGCGCAGCGCGACGGCGTGGGCCCAGGGCCGGTTGGCCGCGCGGGCCCAGCGTTCGAACTTGGCCAGCGGAGCGGCGGCCCGGTCGGGCTGTCCGCTGCGGGCGGCGGCCTCGACCTGGTCCGGTGCGAGGTGGACGAGGAACGTGGAGCCGCTGCCCCGGGCCGACGGCGCGTCGGCAGTGGCCTCGAGGCGGTTCAGCGCCCGCTCGTGACGTCCATGGACCAGGTCGAGCAGACCGATGGCCATGCTGCCCCAGGACACGGTCCGCAGGGTATGGCGCTCCGCCGCCCGGGCGACGGCGGGCTCGGCGAGTCGCAGGCACTCCTCTTCGTCCCCGGCCGCCGCCGCCAACCAGGCGAGTACGCAGCGCAGATGGTCGGCCCGGTGCGACTGGCCGATGCTCTCGGCGAGCGACAGCCCCTCCTGGGCGTGCGCGCGGGCGTCCTGGTGGTTGCCGAGGAAGGTCTCGGTGATGGCGAGGTGCTCCAGCATGCTGGGCAGCCAGCCGATCAGCCCGCCGGCCCGGGCGTCGGCCACCAGGGGATTGAGGATGCGTGACGCCGTCTCCTCGTCCCCGGTCATCATCCCCATCGCCCCCGCGATCAGGCGCTCGCCGGGGTGGGGGGCCGGGGTGGGGGCGGTGCCGTGCGGGGTGAGAACGGCCGCGGCCAGGGCGTTCATGGGGCCGATCGCGGCCGCGGGGTCACCGGCGATCAGCCGGGCCAGACCGTCCAGCGCGCGGCTGTACGGGGTCTCGCCGCCGACCACGAGCAGCCGGTCCGCCGCGGTGCGGGCCAGTTGCGCATGGCCCGCGAAGTAGGCGTCGCGGACGGCTTCCATCAGCATCGCGACGGCCTTGTCCGCTTTGCCTGGGTGATTCCCGTCGAGGGCGCGAGCCCCGTCGATGAGCAGCCGCGCGGCGCGCAGCGGCGACCCGTCCTCGAACTCCACCGTCGCCCGGACATGGGCGACGCGCGCGGCGAGGAAGGTTTCGGCTGCTCCCTCCGCCGCCCGCTCGGCCAGCTCCAGCGCGCGGCGTGGCTCGCCCGAGTCCGTCGCCGCCTCGGCCGCGGCGACCAGCCGGTAGGCCCGTACAGCGGGGTCCGGAGTGAGTTCCGCGGCGCGTTCGAGGGCCATGGCCTGCGCCGCGTAGCCGGACCGGCTACGGGCCCGGTCGGCGGCCTGCTCCAGCGCGGCGGCGGCGCGCTCGTCCGTCCCGGTGGCCGCGGCGGCGAGGTGCCAGGCCCTGCGGTCGGCGGTGTCGTTCGGCGCGTCGGCCGAGGTGTCCCCGAGCGCGTCGGCCAGGGCCCGGTGTGCGTCCAGTCGCCGGTGCAGCGGAGCCGCCTGGATGACGGCGGCACGGGCGAGCGGATGGCGGAACCCCACGGCACCGGCCGTGGTGCGCAGCAGTCCGGACCGTTCGGCCGCCTCGGCGTCCGCCACCCCCGCGCCCATGCTTTCGGCCGCCCGGAGGATCACGTCGAGGTCGCCCGTCTGCTCCAAGGCGGCGATCAGCAACAGCGTTCGCGAGGGCTCCGGGAGGCGGTCGGCCTGGGCGCCGAAGGCGCTCCGCAGCCGCTCGGTCAGCGGAAGCGAACCGAGGTGGAAGGCGAGCGGCAGCAGTCGTCCCGTCCGCTGCCGCGGGGTGAGGGCGTCGGGCAGTTCGATCAGCGCGAGCGGATTGCCGCCGGCCTCGGCCAGGACGCGCTCCCGTACGCCATCGGCCAGTTCGGGGCTCGTCTCGGCCAGCAGCGCGCTCGCCGACGCCCGGCCCAGGCCCGCAAGACGCAGCTCCGGCAGGCCCGTCAGCGGGTGGCCCGCACCGGTCTCCCGGGCCCCGAAGAGCAGCACCACCCCCTCGCCGGTCAGCCTGCGGGCGGCGAACACCAGGGCCTCGGTCGAGGCGCGGTCCAGCCAGTGCGCGTCGTCCACGACGCACAGCAGCGCCCCGTCCCCGGCGAGTTCGGCGAGCAGCGACAGGACCGCGAGGCCCACCAGGAAGCGGTCCCCGGGCTCCGCCGCCGCGAGCCCGAACGCTGCGCGCAGCGCGGCGGCCTGCGGCGCCGGCAGGGCGGTCAGGCGGTCCAGCGCCGGGTGGAGCAGGGCGTGCAGTCCGGCGAAGGGCAGCTCGGCCTCGAACTCGATCCCCGTACTGCGAATCGTCCTGAACGGGGCCGGGTCGGCGGCCGTGGCCGCCACATGATTCAGAAGCGCCGACTTCCCGATGCCGGGGGCGCCGCGCACCACGAGGACCCCGCTGTGCCCGCCACGGGCGGCGGCCAGCAGACCGTCGAGGGCGCGCAGTTCCTCCGCCCGACCGTGCATCACCACGCGGGGCCCCGCCACGCCGTACGGTCACCAGGCCGCGAACGGGGCGCCGATGCCCCGGCCCCTCGCTCTCCCCCTGATCGCAACACGCTATGACGATACCTAGATCGAGCGGGTGTGCGACCCGCACACCCCAGTCATCCGGCAGATTCCCCCGCCTCCGCAGGTCCCTAGCGTGGCACCCGGGCGAGGCCGCGGAGGGTCTGCCCGGCGTTTGTGCTTGTGTCGCTCGTCGTTGGAGGTATCGATGGACCGTCTTCCCCAGACCGCGGACGTCCTGATCGTGGGTGCGGGACCGGTCGGCCTCGCCCTCGCCACCAAGCTCGCCGCCGCCGGGATCGACGCCGTATTGGTGGACCAGGCCGCGGAGGGGGCCAACACCTCGCGGGCCGCGGTCGTGCACGCCCGGACCCTCGAAGTGCTCCGCGAGATCGACGCGGCCGACGAACTGGTCCAACGGGGCCTGCTCGTCACCCGGTTCACCGTCCGGGACCGCGACCGCCCCCTGCTCACCGTCGGCTTCGACGAACTGCCCACCGATTTCCCCTTCACACTGCTGGTCCCGCAGAACATCACCGAGGAGGTGCTGCTCGCCCGGCTGAAGGCGTCCGGCGGGCGCGTGCTGCGCCCCCACCGGCTGGCCGGCATCAGCCAGGACGCGGAGGGCGTGACCGCGGTCATGGCGGACGGCCAGGAGATCCGGGCGGCGTACGCGGTGGGCACCGACGGCATGCACAGCACGGTCCGGGAGCACACCGGGATCCCGTTCACCGGCGACACCTACGCGCAGTCCTTCGTGCTGGCGGATGTCAGGATGGACTGGCCGCTCGGGGACGACGAGATCCAGCTCTGCTTCGCGCCGGAGGGCGTGGCCGTGGTGGCCCCGCTGCCGGGCGGCAGATACCGCATCGTCGCCACCCAGGACGACGCCCCGGCCCGTCCCGGCATCGGGGATGTGCAGCGGCTGCTGGACGCCCGCGGCCCTCAGGCCCACCGGGGGAAGGTGACCGAGGTGGTGTGGAGCTCGCGGTTCAGGGTGCACCACCGGCTGGCCGACCACTACCGGTCCGGACGGCTGCTGCTCGCGGGGGACGCGGCCCATGTGCACAGCCCGGCCGGCGGGCAGGGGATGAACACCGGCATCCAGGACGCCCTCGTCCTCGGCGGCAGACTTGTCACGACGCTGCGGGACGGCCGGGACGTACTGGACGAGTACGAGTCGCTGCGCCGCCCGGTCGCCGAGCAGGTCGTGGCGTTCACCCACCGGATGACGAAGATTGCCACGGTCGGGAACTCACCGCTGCGCTCGGTCAGGAACACCGCGCTGCGCGCCCTGGACTGGCTGCCCGCCGTCCACCGCACACTGGCCATGAACCTCTCCGAACTCGCCCTCGACCCGGAGCGCGCCCAGGCCGGGTGAACCAGGCGGTACGGAGGCGGGGCCGCTGGACGGCCGATCCGGCTCCGGCGCGCTGAGCGCCGGGCGCGGATCACCAACTGCTCCTGGTCAGCCCGGGGAGTTCGCCCGTGTGCGCCATCTCGCGCAGCCGGATCCGCGACAGGCCGAAGGCGCGCAGATGGCCGCGGGGGCGGCCGTCGACGGAGTCGCGGTCGCGCACCCGGGTGGCGCTGGCGTCGCGTGGCCGGCGGCGCAGTTCCCGCTGGGCGGCGACGACCGGGGCGTACTCGCGCAGGGTCATCCGGCCGGGGTCGCACGGGGCGCACGGGTGGTTCGGGGCGCACGGGGGACGGGCGCGGCTGCCCGTCGCGATCGTCGGCGCGTACCGCGCCGCCGGTGAAGCCGGTAGCGTCGGCGCCGTCAGACCAGCGCCTCGTGGACGAAGCACCACCGCCAGTCCTCACCCGGCTCCATCGGCTCCATGATGGGGTGTCCCTCCTCGTGGGCGTGGGCGCGGGCGTGCCTGAGCGGTGAGGAGTCGCAGCAGCCGACGTGTCCGCAGGTCAGGCAGAGCCGCAGATGTACCCAGGCGGATCCCAGGCGCAGGCACTCCTCGCAGCCCTCGGGGGTGCGCGGGGTGACATCGCGGACCATGGACAGATGCGGGTCCGGCTCGAGGGCCATGGCGTTCACCCTTCCTGTGGTTCCTGCTCGTAGGTGACGACCAGTTCGCCGTGCTGAGCGTCGACGCGCACCGTGGCGCCCTCCTGGACGTCGCCGCGCAGCAGGGCGCGTCCGATCAGGGTCTCGACCTCGTGCGAGATGAAGCGGCGCAGCGGCCGTGCCCCGTAGACGGGATCGTAGCCCTCGTGGGCGATGACCTCCCGGGCGGCCTGGGTGAGCTCGACGGCGATCCGGCGCTCGGCCAGGCGCTGCCGCAACTCCTCGAACTGCAGGTCCACGATCCGCTCGATCTGGGGCTCGCCGAGCGGCTTGAACAGCACGATGTCATCGACCCGGTTGAGGAACTCGGGGCGGAAGTGTGCGCGCAGCTCGCTCATCACCAGGCCCTGGGCGTCCGGTTTGAGCTCGCCCTCGGAGGTGACGCCGTCGAGGAGGTGCACCGACCCGATGTTGGACGTCATGATCAGGATGGTGTTGCGGAAGTCGACCACCCGGCCCTGGGCGTCGGTGATCCGCCCGTCGTCGAGGACCTGCAGCAGGGTGTTGAAGACGTCGGGGTGCGCCTTCTCGATCTCGTCGAACAGCACCACCGAGTACGGCTTGCGGCGCACCGCCTCGGTGAGCTGGCCGCCCTCCTCGTAGCCGACGTATCCGGGCGGCGCGCCGAGCAGCCGGCTGACGGTGTGCCGCTCCTGGTACTCGCTCATATCGAGGCGGACCATGTTGTCCTCGGTGTCGAACAGGGCCGCGGCCAGCGTCTTGGCCAGCTCGGTCTTGCCGACGCCGGTGGGGCCGAGGAAGATGAACGACCCGATCGGGCGGCGCGGGTCCCGGATCCCCGAGCGGGCCCGGATGATGGCATCGGCAACCACCTTGACCGCCTCGTCCTGGCCGATGACCCGCTCCCGCAGGATCTCGTCCAGGCGCAGCAGCTTCTCCCGCTCGCCCTCCTTGAGGCGGGAGATCGGGATTCCGGTCCAGGCGGAGACGATGTCGGCGATCTCGTCCTCGGTGACGACCTCGCGCAGCAGCCGGTGGCCGCCCTGCTTGGCGGCCAGCTGCTCCTCCTCGGCGGCCAGCCGGCGCTCCAGCTCCTGGAGCCTGCCGTAGCGCAGTTCGGCGGCGCGGTTGAGGTCGTAGACGCGTTCGGCCTCCTCTGCCTCGCGGCGCACCTCCTCCAGCTCCTTGCGCAGTTCCTGCACCCGGCGGATGGACTGCCGCTCGGCCTCCCACTGGGCGCGCTTGGCGTCGGCCTCGGCGCGCAGATCGGCCAGTTCCCGGCGCAGCTCCGCCAGCCGCTGCCCGCTGGCCGGGTCGGTCTCCTTGGCAAGCGCGGCGTCCTCGATCTCCAGGCGGGTGACCCGGCGGGTGATCTCGTCCAGCTCGGCGGGCATGGAGTCGATCTCCGTACGCAGCCGGGCGCACGCCTCGTCGACGAGGTCGATGGCTTTGTCCGGCAGGAACCGGTCGCTGATGTAGCGGTGGCTCAAGGTCGCGGCGGAGACCAGGGCGGTGTCCTGGATCTTGACGCCGTGGAAGACCTCCAGGCGCTCCCGCAGCCCGCGCAGGATCGAGATGGTGTCCTCGACGGACGGCTCGTCCACCAGCACCTGCTGGAAGCGGCGCTCCAGCGCGGCGTCCTTCTCGATGTGTTTGCGGTACTCCTGGAGCGTGGTCGCGCCGATCATATGGAGCTCGCCGCGGGCCAGCATGGGCTTGAGCATGTTTCCCGCGTCCATGGCTCCTTCGGCCGCCCCGGCCCCCACCACGGTGTGCAGCTCGTCGACGAACAGCAGGATCCTGCCCGAGGCGGCCTTGACCTCGCTGAGCACGGCCTTCAGACGCTCCTCGAACTCGCCGCGGTACTTCGCCCCGGCGACCAGGGACCCCATGTCGAGGGCGAAGATGGTCTTGTCGCGCAGCCCTTCGGGGACATCGCCGCGCACGATGCGCTGGGCCAGGCCCTCGACGATGGCGGTCTTGCCGACGCCCGGGTCGCCGATGAGCACCGGGTTGTTCTTCGACTTGCGGCTGAGGATCTGGGTGACCCGGCGGATCTCGGCGTCCCGGCCGATGACGGGGTCCAGCTTGCCCGAGCGGGCCTCGAGGACCAGGTCGCGGCCGTACTTCTCCAGCGCCTCGTACGCCACTTCGGGGTTGGCGGAGGTGACCCGCTGGCTGCCGCGGACCTGGGTGAGGGCGCTGAGGAACGCCTCCTTGGTGACGCCGTGTTCCTTGAGCACCCGCCCGGCCGCGGTGGCGGATCCCTCGTCGGTGAGGGCCAGCACGAGGTGTTCGACGGAGACGTACTCGTCCTTGAGCCGCTTGGCCTCCTGCTCGGCGGTGTCCAGCAGCTTGGCCAGGCGCTGGGTGACGAAGACCTGTCCCGGGCCGGCGCCGGGGCCGGTGACCTTCGGCTTGCGGGCCACCTCGGCCTCCAGCATCGTGCGCAGCGCCGTCGGGTCGGCGCCCACCTGGTCGATCAGCCGGGGCACCAGGCCCTCGGGCTGGTCGAGGAGGGCGAGCAGCAGATGTTCGCCGTCGACCTCGGTCTGACCGAGCCGCAGGGCCTTGGTCTGGGCGTCCTGGAGGGCTTCCTGGGACTTCTGGGTGAGGCGGTTCATGTCCATGGGGGTTGATCACTCCTCGCGCCGCTGCGGCGCAGTGCGGCCTCGAGCCGGCCGATGCGGTCGAGCAGATCGAGGACCAGGCCGATGGACGCGTAGTTCAGACACAGTCCGGTGCGCAGCCGCTCCACACGGGCCAGCGTCGCCGGGGCGGTCAGGGGGAACACCAGCCGCCCCGCGGCGTCGCGCCGCGCGTCGACCAGGCCGAGGGCGACAAAGCGCCGGACCAGTTCGGGGTGGAGCCCGGCGCGGTCGGCCACGGTCTCCAGCGTGAGCGTGCGCGCGGGCACCAGGGCGTACTGGACGGAGGCCGCGGGCGAGGGCCTGGCCGTGGGGGACGTCGGTGGGTGGGTGCTCATCGTGCGCTCCTGGGGTCGAAGGAGGAGGTGGCGGCGAGCTCTTCGAACAGCTCGCGCTCCCGGTCGGTGAGGCGCGCCGGCACCATGACGCGGATCTCGGCGTACAGATGGCCCTCGGGGCCGCTGGGGTTCGGCATGCCCTCGCCGCGCAGCCGCAGCCGGCGGCCGCTGGAGGACCCGGCGGGGACGGTGACCTTTGCGGCGCCGCCCGGGGTGGGCACGGGGACGGTCGCGCCCAGCGCGGCCTCCCAGGGGGTCAGCGGGAGGGTGACATGGATGTTCCGGCCCTCCAGCCGGAACCGCGGATGGGGCTGGATCCGCGCCCGCAGATACAGGTCCCCGGCCGCGGCGTCACCGCTGCCGCGGCCGCCCTGTCCGGCCAGCCGGATGCGCTGACCGTCGATGACGCCCGGCGGGACGTCGACCTGGAAGGTGCGCTGCCCCGAGGGCCCGGCCAGGGTCATGGAGCGGCGGCCGCCGCGGTACGCGTCCTCGACGGTGAGCGACAGTTCGGCCTCCTGGTCGGCCCCGGGCACATTGCCGCGTCCCGCCGCGCGCCCGCCGCCGCCGCCGAAGAACGAGCCGAACAGGTCCTCGAAGTCGACGCCCGCTCCCTGTGCGTCCTCGCCGAAGCCCCGGACGACCCGTACCCGGCCGCCGTCCCGCGAGGTCGTCCAGCCCCGGAAGCCGCCCTCGCCGAAGCCCTCGCCGAAGCCCTCGCCGAAGCCTTCTCCGCCGCCGGCGCCGACCCGCTCCTCCCAGTCCTCGGGGATTTTGCGGAAGTCGTCGCCGAACCGGTCGTAGCGGGCCCGGGTCCTGGGGTCGGAGAGCACGCTGTAGGCGTCGTTGAGCTCCTTGAACCGCTCCTCGGCCGCGGGGTCCTTGTTGACGTCCGGGTGGTGCTTGCGGGCCAGTTTGCGGTACGCCTGCTGGATCTCGTCGGAACTCGCGCCCCGTGAGACCCCCAGCACCTCGTAGTAGTCCCGTGCCACGGCCGGTCACTCCCTTTTGGCCACGGCGACGGCCACCGGCCTGAGTTGGTTGTCGGTGTCCCCGTAGCCGGGGCGCAGCACCTGGACCACCGTCCCCGGTTCCGCTTCGGGGTCGTCGACCACGCCGACCACCTCGTGGCGGGCCGGGTCGAACGGCACCCCCGTCTCGTCCTGGCGTGCGTAGCCGAGCCGGGCGAGGGCGCCCACGGCCTGGTCGCGTACGGCCTTGACACCTTCCACGATGGCGGCGGGGTCGGCCTCGGCGTGGGAGAGGGCGAGTTCGAGGTTGTCGATGACGGGCAGCAGCGCCGTGGCCGTACGGGCCCGCTCGGCGGCCCGTTCCCGCTCCAGCTCCCTGGCGTGGCGCTTGCGCAGATTGTCCAGATCGGCCAGGGCGCGGCGCCAGCGGTCCTCCAACTCGGCCAGGGCCGTGGCGTACTCGTCCTCGGGCGGGGCGGGACCGCCTGCCGCGTCCGGACCGGGCCCTTCCCCGCCCGCGCCGCGCGCCTCGGCCGTGCCCGGGGCGGGCAGATCCTGTTCGGGTTCCGGCACGGCGCCTTCGGGCACCGGTTCGGGCTCCTGCGGACGGTGGGACATCGCTGCCGCCTAGCCTTTGTCGAACTCGGCGTCGACGACGTCCTCGTCGCCTCCGCCACCCTCGTCGGGGCCGGTCTGCTGGGCGCCCCCGCCTCCGGCCGTCCCATGCGCGGCCAGGCCCGCGTAGACCTGCTGGAGCTCGGAGATCAGCGGCCTTGCCCGGTCCACGCCCGCCTCGCCCCGGACCGCCTCACGGGCTTCGCCGACCAGCATCTCGGCGCGCGCCTTCTCATGGGAGGGCGCCGCGTCGCCCAGTTCGGTGAGGCGCTTTTCGACCTGATAGGCGATGGCGTCCAGCTCGTTGCGGGCGTCCACGGCCTCCCGCAGCGCCTGGTCCTCACCGCGGTTGCGCTCGGCCTCCTGGACCATGCGCTCCACATCGCCGCGGTCGAGGTTGCCGGTCTCGCTGATCGTGACGGACTGCTCCTTGCCGGTGTCCCGGTCCCGGGCGGTGACGTTGAGGATGCCGTTGGCGTCGATGTCGAAGACGACCTCGATCTGCGGTTCGCCACGTGGCGCCGGGCGGATGCCGGTCAGCTGGAACCGGCCAAGACCCCTGTTGTCCGCGGCCCGCTCCCGTTCGCCCTGGAGGATCACGATGTCCACGGCCTGCTGGCTGTCCTCGGCCGTCGAGAAGGTCTCCGTGCGGCGCACCGGGATGGTGGTGTTCCGCTCGATGATCTTCGTCATGACCCCGCCGCGGGTCTCGACACCGAGCGACAGCGGTGTGACATCCAGCAGCAGGACGTCCTTGACCTCGCCCTTGAGCACCCCGGCCTGGATCGCGGCGCCCAGCGCCACCACCTCGTCCGGGTTCACGCTCATATTGGGCTCCTTGCCGCCGGTCAGCCGGCGCACCAGGGCCTGCACCGCGGGGATCCGGGTCGAGCCGCCGACCAGGATCACTTCGTCGATGTCGTTCTCGCCGACCTTGGCGTCGGCCATGGCCTGCTGGACCGGACCGAGACAGCGCTCCACCAGATCGGCGGTGATCTGGTCGAAGGTGGACCGCATGACCGACTCGGTCAGATGCTTGGGGCCCGAGGCGTCCGCGGTGATGAACGGCAGGTTGACCTGGGTCTGGGTCACCGAGCTCAGCTCGGTCTTCGCCTTCTCCGCGGCCTCGAAGAGCCGCTGCAGCGCCTGCGGATCCCGGCGCAGATCGATGCCGTTGTTCTGCTGGAACTTATCGGCGAGGTGATCGACGAGCCGGCGGTCGAAGTCGTCGCCGCCCAGATGGCTGTCGCCCGCGGTGGAGCGCACCTCCACCACGCCGTCCCCGACGTCGAGGACGGACACGTCGAAGGTGCCGCCGCCGAGGTCGAAGACGAGCACCGTCTCATGCCCCTTCTTGTCAAGACCGTACGCCAGGGCCGCCGCGGTCGGCTCGTTGATGATCCGCAGCACCTCGAGCCCCGCGATCTCGCCCGCGTCCTTGGTGGCGCTGCGCTGGGCGTCGTTGAAGTACGCGGGCACCGTGATGACCGCCTCGGTCACCCGCTCGCCCAGCTGTTTCGCGGCGTCGTCGGCGAGCTTGCGCAGCACCAGGGCGCTGATCTCCTCCGGCGAGTACAGCTTGTCGCGCACCTTGAAGCGCGCGAGGGACTGCTCGTCCGGGACGACGTCGTAGGCGACCGCCTTGGCCTCGTCGGACACCTCGTCGTAGTGCCGGCCGACGAAACGCTTGGCCGAGTAGATGGTGCCCTTGGGGTTGAGGATCGCCTGGCGCCGGGCCAGCTGGCCCACCAGGCGCTCGCCGGTGTCGGTGAAGGCCACCACGGACGGGGTTGTGCGACCGCCCTCCGAACTGGGCACGACCGTCGCCTCGCCGCCCTCCCACGCCGCGATCACCGAGTTGGTGGTGCCCAGATCGATTCCGACTGCCTTGGCCATGAGGAACTCCTTGTAGGAAGCGGCGGCAGCGCGCAGCCGCGGAATGAACCGGTCTTCACCCGCCTTCCGACCCCAACGCGCCCAGCCTGGCAAAACGGGGCCCCGGCACGCCTGCGCCTGCGGGGGCCAAAAACCGCGCCTAGGGTGGACCTGCGAGCACAGAACAGGCGCGTGGCCGGGCCGGTGGCCGCCCCGCCGGGCGGGTACCCCGCGGACCCGGACGCGTCCTCCGAACCCGGATTCGCTCTCCGAAGGCGGACGGAGCGACGGAATGACCTCAACAGCCTTCTCCCGCGAACGGCGTCGGGCCCAGGACCGTTCCCTGACCCCCGAGGCACGCGGCCTGCTGCTGCGCTCCACCGCCCTGTTCGACAGCCGGGACGAGACCGAGATCCTGCACCGGGCGATGGCCCTGGTCGGCGCGGTCGGGCCGGGGCGGGCCGAGGCCGGGTACCTCATGGTCGGCGGTGCGCTGACGCGCCACCATGCGGCCGCTGGGGCCGACGCTCACCCGGCCGCCGCCCTCGACGAGCAGGTCCGGGAACTGGCCGGGCGGGACGGGCCGGTGCGGCTGTCCGGGCGGGCCTGGGGCTGGGCGTACGCGCTGCGGGAACCGGGCGGTCTGCGCGGTCAGCTCGTGGTCAGCGCCGGGGCCCCACCCAGCGAGGACGACCGGTTCTGGCTCACCGCGCTCGCCCGGCAGACCGCGGCGGCCCTGTCCGGCGCGGCCGCGCACCGGCGGGAGCGGGAGCGGGCGGCGGAGCTGCGCCGGGCCCGCGCGGAGCAGCAGGCCGTCCGGGAGCGGCTGGAGTCCGTACGCGCCGAGTTCGAGCACGAGCGGGGGATCCTCGACACCCTCCACCGGGCCGCCGTGCACGGGGACGGGGAGGCGGGCATCGCCGAGGCACTGCACCAGATCACCGGGCTTGCCGCGGGGATCGAGGACCGGTTCGGCCATCCGCGGGCCTGGGCCGGCCCCGGGCGCCCGGACCCGTACCCCACACCCGACCCGGCCCGCCACGAGGAGATGCTGCGGGACACCGCCCGAGGCGGGCATCCGGTACGGGTCAGGGACCGCCTGCTCGCGGTCGCCGCCCCGCGGGGCGAGGTGCTGGGCGCGCTGTTCCTGGCCGACCGCGAGGCGCGGGCGGACGCCCGCGCTCTGCTCGCCCTCCGGCACGCGACCGTGTCGCTGGCCCTGGAGCTGGCGCATCAGCGCACGCTGGCGGAGGTGGAGCTGAGGCTGCGGCGCGATCTGGTGGAGGACCTGCTCACCGGCTCGGACGACACCAGCGCCTACGCCAGGGCCCAGGCGCTCGGCCACGATCTGCACGGTCCGCACCATGTGGTCGTCGTGCGGTGGGCGGAGCGGGCGGCCGACGACTCCTTCGTCCAGACCGTCGACAAGTCGGCGGCGGCGCTGGGCATGCGGTCGCTGCCGGCCCGCCGGTCCGGCACGGTGGTCCTGGTGACCGACGGCAGACCGCCCGGACGGGAGCTGTACGCCGCGCTCAGCCGGGAGGCCGGGACGGGGTCCGGCGCGATCGGCGTGGGCGGCCGCTGCGACTCCCCGGGAGAGATCCCGCGCTCCTACCGGGAGGCGCTGCGGGCGCTGGAGGTGCGGCGGCGCTCTCCCACGGCGTACGGGACGACCTTCTTCGAGGACCTGGGGCTCTACCGGATCCTGCGGGCCGGCAACGACTACCAGGAGATCGAGGGGTTCGTCCGGGAGTGGCTGGGGCCGCTGCTCGACTACGACTCCGCACACCGGACGGCCCTGGTGGCGACCCTGTCCCGGTACTTCGACTGCGGCGGCAACTACAGCCGGACCGCCGCGGCGCTCGTGGTCCACCGCTCCACACTGCGCTACCGGCTCCAGCGGATCCGCGAGATCAGCGGCTCCGACCTCACCAACGCCGAGACCCGGCTGAACCTTCAGGTGGCCACCCGCGTCTGGAAGATCATGAAGACCGGGCCGGACTGACCCTGCCGATCCTCCGCGTCAGTCTTGTTCTCGCAGGAAGTCCGACAGCCCCTCCAGCAGCCGGTCCACGTCCCCGGTGTCGTTGTACGGGGCGAGGCCCACGCGCAGCCCGCCGGTGTCGCCGAGCCCCAGCCGTCGGGACGCCTCCAGGGCGTAGAAGGAGCCGGACGGCGCGTCGACCCCCCGGGCGGCCAGATAGTGGTAGGCGTCCACGGTGTCGCGGCCCTCGATGGTGAGCAGCAGGGTGGGGGTGCGGTCGGCCGCACGGGAGTGGACGGTGACCCGGTCCAGGCCGGCCAGCCCCGCCTCGATCCGCGTCCGCAGCGAGTCCTCGTACGCCTCCAGCGTGGTGAACGCGGAGACCAGCCGCTCCCGGCGCGGGCCGTCCTGCCGCGGGCCGAGCCCGGCCAGGAAGTCGACGGCGGCCCGGGTGCCGGCCAGCAGCTCGTACGGCAGGGTGCCGAGCTCGAAACGCTCGGGGACGGCGTCCGTGGAGGGCAGCAGCTTGTCCGGGCGCAGGGTCTCCAGCAGCTCGGGGCGGGCGGCGAGCACGCCGTGGTGGGGGCCGAGGAACTTGTACGGGGAGCAGGCGAAGAAGTCCGCGCCCAGCGCTTCGACGTCGACGGGGGAGTGGGCGGTGTAGTGGACGCCGTCGACGTACAGCAGGGCCCCGGCCTCATGCGTCAGCCGGGCGATCTCAGCGATGTCGGGGCGGGTGCCCAGCAGGTTGGAGGCGGCGGTCACCGCGACGAGACGGGTGCGGTCGCCGAGCACGGCGCCGATGGCCTCGGGGGCCAGCTCGGCGGTGCCGGGGTCGAAGTCGGCCCAGCGGACCGTGGCTCCGGCCGCCGCCGCGGCCTGCACCCAGGGGCGGATGTTGGAGTCGTGGTCCAGCCGGGTCACGACGATCTCGTCGCCGGGCCGCCAGGTCTTGGCGAGGGCACGGGAGACGTCGTACGCGAGCTGGGTGGCGCTGCGGCCGAAGACCACGCCCGACGGGTCGGCGCCCAGCAGATCGGCGAGCGCCCGGCGGGCGCCGGACACGGTGGCTTCGGCGTTGCGCTCGCCGGGCGTGCGGGTGCCGCGGTTGGACAGCGGATTGGCCAGGGCGTCGGAGACGGCCTCGATGACGGGCAGCGGTGTCTGGGTGCCGCCGGGGCCGTCGAAGTGGGCGGAGCCGGCCTTCAGGGCGGGGAACTCCCGGCGGACGGCGGCGATGTCGTAGTCGCTGGCATGGTCGCTCATGGCTTCTTCCTCCGGTCGAACCAGATGGTGGCCAGCGTGGGCACCAGCCCCGCCCCAAAGAGGATCCGCGGCACGGTGCGCTCCGTCCATGGCATCTGCGAGATCAGCAGGGCGCAGAGCATCGCCCAGGCCGCCTGGGCGAGTACGACGCGGGCCCAGCGGCCGCGGCGCACCAGGGACCGCACATTCAGCTGGACGCCGGTGCGCAGCCTGCGGTAGCGGCGCCAGGCACCGAAGCCCCAGATCGCCGCCATCACCACCAGCACCCACAGCCGGTTGCCGAGCGGCACCGGCAGCTCCCGCGCCGCCTCGCCATCCTCGGGGAACAGATCGACCATGACGCCCGCGGCCGCCACACAGATCAGCGCCAGCCAGCGGATACCGCGCAGCAGCCGGTAGGTGGCCCGGTCGAGGTCGTGGCGCAGCCCGTTGTTGTCCGGGGCGGCGGCGAGCGCGTCGGCGTACACCTCCGCGGCCTGCGCGGCCGTGGTGCCCGGCTTGTGCGCCTCCTGCATGCTCACCAGATACAGGGCCTGGTTGTCGGTGGGCTCCAGACGGAGCACCTGGCGCAGCGCCCACTTGTAGGTCTCGGTCTCGCCCGCGGCGCCGGCCGTCCGCCACAGCGCCTGGTACGCCTCCACGCTCTCCGGGTCCAGCCGCACCGCCTCCCTGGCCAGACCCAGGGCCTCGGTGCGGCGGGTCGGGTAGTACATCAGGAACTCGGCGAGCAGCGCATGCGCGAAGCTGTTCTGCGGATCGACGCGCAGCGCCTGGCGCAGCGCCTCCTCCGCCTTGCGCCAGCGCTCCGGCTGCTCCAGGTGGTCCGCGCGGCGCAGCGCCTGGGCGTACATGTACAGCGCGCCGATGTCCTCGGGGGCGCGCTGAAGGGCCTCGCCGAGCGAGGTGAGCGCCTGCTCCACCTGGCCCGCCGCCAGCTGGCAGCGGCCGAGCTTCACCCAGGCGCGGATGTCGTCCGGGTCCTCGGCCAGGCGGCGGCCGAGCAGGGCCTGGGCCTGGTCGTACCGCTTGAGGTCGATGAGCGCGTCGGCCTGCTCGACGGCCGGGTGCAGGGTCACAGCTTCCGCCTCTTTTTCAGATACGCGAGCAGGTCGTCGTACATCCCGCCCTCGTTGGCGAACATGGCCACGTTGCGGGCGGCCGCGAACCACGGTTCGGTGGAGGGGACGGCCGACTTCGCCGCGTTGAGCAGGTCCTTCATGCCGATCATGCGCACGGTGCCGGTGCGTGCCGAGTCGAGCAGCGCACTCTCGGCCGCGGCCTCGCACACATGGGCCAGATCGGCGCCCGAGAGGCCGTCGGTGGCCTTGGCCAGCTTGCCCAGGTCGATGCTTTCGATGGGGCGGTCGCGCAGGTGGTAGCGGAGGATCGCCTCGCGGGCGGGGGCGTCGGGAGGCAGTACGAGAAGGGTGCGGTCCAGGCGGCCCGGGCGGCGCAGCGCGATGTCCACGTCCCACGGGAGGTTGGTGGCCGCGAGTACGAACACACCGTCGTTCGCGGGGGCGTCGATGCCGTCCAGTTCGGTCAGCAGCTGGTTCACCGTGTTGCGCATACCGCTGTTCTGGGTGCGGCTGCGCTTGCCGCCGAGGGCGTCCAGCTCGTCGAGGAACACCACACAGGGGGCCTGGCGGCGGGCGGTGGCGAACACCTCGTGCATATTGCGCTCGGAGTTGCCGATCCACATGTCGAGCACATCGTTGATCGACACCGACAGGAACCCGGCGCCGAGCTCTCCGGCCACTGCGCGCGCGATGAAGGTCTTGCCGCAGCCGGGCGGCCCGTACAGCAGCAGTCCGCCGCGCAGGCTCTTGCCGTACAGCTTGCGCAGTTCGGGGTTGCGCATCGGGGCGAGGAAGGCCGCCTCCAGGCGCTCCTTGACCTCCTGCATACCGCCGACGTCCGCCAGCCGTACCGTGCCGGGCGCGGCCACTTCCCAGGCGGAGGCGTCCCCGGGGTCGCCGCTGCCGTCCACGGTGAGCGGCGTCTCGACGAACCGGGGCGGCACCGCGTCGCCGACCTGGTCCTCGGCGGCCCGCCAGTCGAAGCCGCCGCGGGGCGCGGCGGCCGGCGGCGGCGCGGCGGGCGCCTCGGTGGCCGGTGCCTGCGCGGTGGACGGCGCGCTTTGCCGCGGCTGCGCGGGCGCCACCATGGCGCGGGCCATCAACTCCCGTGCCTGCGGGTCGCCGGGCGCGTGCTGAAGCGCGACGGCGACCTCCGCGACGGCCGCGTCGTGCCGGCCCGCGGTGAGCAGGAGTTCGGCGAGGTGCAGCCGCAGCGGTACGTCGCCGGGCGCCGCCGCGACGGCCGCGCGCAGGCTCTGGATCAGGGGCGAGTCGTCCGACATGGCGCACACTCTAGGAGGTGGGCCACATCGGTGATCACCCTCCCCCCGAAGTGCGTGGCCCCTGGTGTGCGCGGTCGGTTACCCGTCCGGTGCGTCGGGGCAGCGGGCGATCACGACGATGGCGGCATCGTCGTTCACCCGCCGGCCGGTGTGCCGGAGCAGATCGTCCTGGAGATAGCGCGTCAGGGACCACGGGTCATCGTCCGTCCAGGCCGCAACGCGGTCGACGAGCGGGTAGAAGGCTCCGGTGGCGTCCCGTGCCTCGAGCAGGCCGTCGGTGCAGAGCACCAGCAGGTCGCCCTCGGCGAAAGCGAAGGTCTCGGCCTCGTAGTCATCGGCCGATGTCGTGGTGAGCCCGAGCGGGGGCGCGGGCTCGACCACCCCCAGTGTGCGGATCTCCCCGTTCCGCAGCAGCAGCGGAGGCGGGTGTCCGCAGTTCACCATCGCGGCGACGGGGCGGTCGTCGTAGAAGTCCAGCACCAGGGCGGTCACGAACGACTCGTCGGGGTCCTGCCCCTCCTCGCCGCTGTGGTCCCATTTCCAGCGCATGGCGTTGCCCAGGTGCGCCGCGACGGCGGGCAGCGAGAGATTCCGGTAGGCGGATCCGCGGAGTGCGCCGATCACCGCCGCCGCGTCCCCGACGGCGGACAGGCCCTTTCCTCGTACGTCGCCGATGACCACGCGGGCCGCCTCGTGGGTGGCCACGGCCGCATAGAGATCCCCGCCGATCTGGGCCTCCTCGTCGGCCGCGAGATAGGCGGAGGCTATGCGCAGCGGCCCCAAACGGTCGGGCAGCGGCCGCAGCAGGACCTCCTGGGCCGCCACGGCCACCGAACGGACCTGGGTGAGTTTGCGCTGGTGCCGGTCGGCCGCGAACCGGAAGGCCGTCACCAGGGCCGAGACCAGCAGGAGGGTGCCGACCTGCGCCTGGTGGTTCGCGGTCATCAGACCGCCGTGCAGATGGGCGATGGCCACCTGGGCCGCGACGGCGAGTGCTCCGATGACGCCGGTGGCCATGGGGCCCGCGAACGAGGCGGTGATCGCGGGTGCGGCGATCAGGAACGGGCCCAGATGGATGGACTCGGGTGTCTGGATGTCGATCACGGTGATCGCCACAATGATCCCGAGTGGAATGGCGAGCAGCCACCGGCTCCACCGCCGTGAACCGGCCGGATGGGCAGGAGCGTGCCGATCGCGCATATCTCCTGCTTACACCCGTTGCCGCCGCGGCGCCCGGCTGTCGTGGCCGGTGATACGGGCTTGTACGGGCCTATCCGGCGGCGCAGGTCTCGCGTATGTAGTCGTCGCTGTCCGGCGCGGACACGTCCAGGTCGCGGCGGACGATGGCGATTCCCGGCTGCTGCCAGTCGGCACAGGTGGTCTCGAGCGCGGAGGCCTTGTACTCGATCATGATGACCTTCGAGAAGGCCTTGGTGTAGTCGCCGCACTCCGGGGGATCCTGCTGCCCGCACTCCTCGGCGATGGCGAAGTCCAGACCCAGCTCCTCGCGGTGCGAGGCGAGCTCCAGGGTGTTCTTCTGGCCGATCGCCAGGTGCGCGGCGTGTGCGCGGTCGGCCAGCAGCTTGATGAACGCCATGGCGTCGTCTTCGGTGAGCAGGTCCTGGGAGCGGGTGTAGCTGTCGTAGTTGTCCGGCTCCACGGCCTGGTAGCCGGCCTTGGCGCAGCCGTCGATCCAGCCCCCGACCGTATCCGCGATCCGCTCCCGCTTGTCCTTGGTACGGATGTCGAACAGCGCCTCACCCCAGTCCTCGTCCATCACCACATCGCCGTTCGCGTCCCTGAGCAGCAGATCGTGGTCCCAGTCGGCCTCGGCGTCCGGCTGCGCCTGGAAGGCGTTGACGTAACAGATGTTGTACAGGCCCGGCGCGGGCGCGGCCTCGCGGTCCCTGCTGACGATCTCCACACCGGAGGGCGGGGTGTACGGCTCGTTGATCTGGTAGTCGAAGTTGGCGCCGTCGGTCGGCGGGAGCGTGACACCGTCGGCCGGGGCGGCGCGCTCGGCGTCGGGGGAGGCGGTGGCCCGCGGGGCCTTGGTCGTCTTCTTCGTCCGTGGGGTGTCCTCCGGTCCCGCGTGGGCGATCCCGATCACGGTGAAGAGGGCGGCGATGCCGATCAGGACCACCAGTACCGCACCTGTCAGCGGCTGGCGGGGCGAGAGGGAACTGCGTAGAGACATGTGCTTTCCCATGTGTTGGACGCTGACCCCGCCTCGGACCACGGTCCTGGCGACCAATGCCGGACTGGTGATGGGGGACATCCGTTACCGGCTGGGTGCGTCGCTCTCGGCGCCGCTCTCCGGAGAGACTTCGGCACACCGAATGTAATGATCCAACTGAACGAGCGTCAAGTGGTGTTCCGCGAAGGCACCGGCCACCCTCCCTCCGGAGGGGCAGAAGACCAGGTCCGATAAGGTGCGGGCCATGTTGTGGCACCAGAATTCCCTGCACACTCTCCAGCGTCGGCAGCCCCTCACGGTGGCGTCCCGCCGGAGCAAGAAGACCCTCATCGCGGCCGTCGGCATCGGAATGGCTCTGGTGCTGAGCGGATGCAACGACGACGGCGGCGGGGCCACGGACGGGACCAAGGACGAGGGCGCCCGCGCCACCCAGCCGAAGTCGCCGTCGTCCGGGTCGTCTGAGTCTTCCGGGTCGTCCGGGTCGTCGGGGTCCTCCTCCGCCCCGTCGGTCCCGGCGGCCGACAAGCCGCTGGTCGCGGGGTGGCAGACGCAGACCAGGGAAGAACACCACTTCCGCTACGACGTGCCGGCCAAGGCCGACAAGTGGAAGGTCTTCAACCCCGACGTCTCCCTCTCCTACAACGATGAGACCGGCAAGCCGATCGTCGTGATGACCGGCGCCGCCAACTACCGCGAGGGCGGCTGTGCGTCGAGCCCCAACCCCAAGGCGTTCGGCGAGGCGGGCAAGGGGCAGCTCGCCACGGTCGGCACCACCGGCGGCGGCACGGACGGCAGTCTGCAGGAGAACGCCCGGAACTGGGCGGGCAACTGGGGCTTTGTCGCCTACGGCGGCAAGGACAACAAGCCCAAGATCGAGGTCAGTCAGGCCAAGCCGTGGAAGCGGAACGGCATCGAGGGCTACACCGCGACCGCCAAGGTCACGGTGGTCAACCGGCCGAGCGCCTGTGTTCCGCCGAAGGCCATCGTGCACAGCATCGCGCAGAAGCTCCCCGACGGCACCATG
Source organism: Streptomyces sp. NPDC020845 (assembly GCF_044334165.1). Classification (NCBI taxonomy): domain Bacteria; kingdom Bacillati; phylum Actinomycetota; class Actinomycetes; order Kitasatosporales; family Streptomycetaceae; genus Streptomyces; species Streptomyces sp. NPDC020845. Next base: position 729,445 of record NZ_JBIRSJ010000001.1, read on the forward strand.
CACGGCTGGGTCATCTACGCGGACCAGGGCGTGCCGAACGCGCTGACGTCGGCCGAGATCGAGAAGATTATGAACACCGTCCGGCCGACAGACGGCTGACCCCGCGCGGCGGACACCGGACGGTTCCGGGTTTCCCGTCACGTAGGTCACGTACAACTCGCCCTCGGGCGGCCCGGATGAGGGCGGCCCGGGGGCGAAGTTGAGTCTGTGTCATTTTTGCCGTCCCCGGCCTTGTGGGTTGGGAGCGGCTTCATTACTTTCCAGTAGGCAGCGCACCGCCATGTTCATGACCGCGCTTAAAAGGGGCGTTCCCCGCCGTCTGGAAGGATGCACCATGCCTGTCTGCGCAGCCGGGCGTGCCCGGCGAGTGTTCTCCGCGAGCGGCACTCGGCACCGCGGATCCACCCGCACCCTGCTCTCCCTCGCCGCCGCCGTGGTGCTGGCCGTGACCGGCTCCGCCGCGGCGACCGCCGCCCCGTCGGCCACCGCATCGGGCGATGCGCGCACCGGCGCCGCCGGGTTGCGGGAGGTGATGTTCGTGGGCAACAACTGGGACGGCACGGCCGATGTCATCAAGTCCACTGGAGACCTTGCCAAGATCGGCCGGATCAACGTCATACCGGACAAGGACCAGCGGCTCACCGAGATCTATCTCAACCCCATCAAGCTCGCGTTCTTCCTCGGCATCCGGCAGGGGCCGGGGGAGGGGCACGATCAGTTCGTCGACGACATGTACTCGACCCCGGACGGATCGGCCATCGTCGTCTCCCGTCCCAGCTTCGCCGATGTGGTGTCCATCGACCTCGCCACGGGCCAGGTGAGGTGGCGTTTCCCGGTGTCGGGGTTCCGCGCGGACCACATGGCGGTGTCGCCCGACGGCAAGCGCGTCGCGGTGTCCGCTTCGACCTCGAACACCGTGCATATTCTCGACATCGAGACGGGTAAACAGCTCGGCCAGTTCTCCGCCGGCGACAAGCCCCATGAGAACGTCTTCACCGACGGCGGGAAGTATCTGTGGAACATGTCGATCGGCGAGGTCAACACCGCGCTGGACGACCCGTCGATGGACTGGACGAAGGGCGACCGCCACATCACCGTGGTCGACACGGCCACCTACAAGCAGGTCAAGGTCATCGACATGCGGGACCGGCTGGACGCCTTCGGGCGCAAGGACCTGTCGGACGCGGTCCGGCCGGTGGCCTTCACCCCCGATGAGTCGAAGCTCTACTTCCAGGTGTCCTTCTTCAACGGATTCCTGGAGTACGACGTGGCCACCGACAAGATCACCCGTGCCAAGACCCTCCCGAAGAACCCCGCGACCAGCGAGGACCGCACCACCTGGGTCAACGACTCCCGCCACCACGGGCTGTCGATGAGCCCGGACGGCAACAAGCTGTGCGTCGCCGGGACGATGGACGACTATGCGACCGTCGTCGACCGCGCCACCTTCCAGGAGGGCCCGCTGGTGCCGACCTCCAAGCCGTACTGGGCGACGGTGAGCGGCGACGGCAAGTCCTGCATCGTCTCAGAGAGCGGCGCCGACCAGGTCACCGCGATCGACTTCGCGACGGGCAAGAAGGTCGTGTCCGTCGCGGTCGGCGACCATCCGCAGCGGGTCCGGATCGGCCATGTGGCGGCCGACTGGACCGGCCCGCAGACCCCCTGAGACCCGTGCCGCCGCGGGGCCGGTCCGGGCGCGGAACCGGTCCCGCGGCGGCGGTCCCGGCGCCGGGGCAGCCCCGGCGCCGGTCAGTCCGTCCGCACCGGCCCCGTCGACTTCCTGACGACCAGGTCCACCGACATGTCGAGCCGGATCGGGGCCAGGCCGGGGTCGTCCGTGACCGCGTCGAGCACCCGGATGCTCTCGGCCGCCATCGCCTCGAACGGCTGCCGCACAGTGGTCAGCGCCGGGGCCGCGGACGCGGCGGCGTCGATGTCGTCGTACCCGACGACCGACACGTCTTCCGGGACGCGCAGCCCGCGCTCCACACACGCCTCGATGACGCCCAGCCCTTGCAGATCGTTGCCGGTGACGAAGGCCGTCGGCGCGTTCCACAGGTCGAGGAGGGCGTGGGCGGCGCGCCTGGCCGGCTCGGTCTGGAACCGCACCACGCGGATCAGATCGCGGTCGGGACGGATCCCTGCGTCGCGGAGCGCGGCGAGATATCCGCCGAAGCGAGCCCGGCAACAGGTCAGTTCGAGGGGGCCGGAGAGCAGCGCGATCCGCTGATGACCGAGGCCGGTGAGGTGGCGGGCCGCGAGCCACCCGCCCCGCCACTGGGTCGCCCCCACCGTGTTCATCCCCGGCGGCGCGTCGCCGATCGTATCGAGGACGACCGTGGGGACGCTGGACCGCGCCAGCCGGTCCGCGACGGTCGGCGGGACCGGGGAGAGCACGAGGACGACGCCACCCGGACGGTGCGCGAGCAGGGGGTCCAGCCAGTCCCCGTCGTCATCGGCGTGGTTGACCGTGAGCGCACGTCCGGAGGAACGCAGCACCCCGGAAAGGCCCCGCAACAGGGGCGCGTTGACGGCGCTGACCACGCAGCCGAACACCACCTCGACCGAGCCGCGCCGGGGCCCGCGGCGGCGCCACTCGTAGCCGGTGGTCCGCACCGCGTCCAGGACCCGCTGCCGGACCTCGGCCGACACCCCGGGCCGTCCGTTGAGGACCTTCGACACGGCGCTCTGCGAGACGTTCGCGGCCTGCGCCACGGTCGTCATGCGCACCGCGGTCCGTACACTCATCGCCTGCTCCTCCCATCAGCCGTCTCCCCATCGGGGCCTGTCAGGTCGTAACGCTGCGTCAGGCCCCCTCGCGGACCGTGCGTGGCGCTGTGCTCTCCCGGACCACCAGCGAGGTCGCCAACTCGACCCTGCGCCCGGCCGACGAGCCGCGCTGCGACTGCTCCTGGTCGATCAGTCGCACCCCCTCGCCGCCCATCTCCGCCAGCGGCTGACGGACGGTCGTGAGCGGCGGTGCGAGCATGGCGCAGATCATCGTGTCGTCGAAGCCCACGACCGACAGATCGTCGGGCACCCGCATCCCCCGGGCGCGGGCCACCTGGTACACCCCGGCCGCCTGGGCGTCGGAGCCGGCGAAGATCGCCGTCGGCGGCTGCGGAAGGTCCAGCAGGGCCGCGCCGTGGTCCGTACCGCCGGTGATGCCGAAGTCGCCGTAGCGCGTCAGGGCCGGATCGGGGGCGAGGGAGAACTCGCGGTGCGCGGCGAGATAGCCCTCGTGCCGCTCCCTCGTGCACTGGATCTCGGCGGGGCCGCCGATGAACCCCACGCGTCGGTGGCCGAGTTCCAGGAGGTGGCGCGTGGCCGCGGCGCCCCCGGACCAGTTGGTCGCCCCCACCGTCGGGATTCTGGGTTCGCTGGTGCCGACCGGGTCGAGGAGGACCAGGGGCGCGGGCAGCCCCGCCAGCGCGGCGATCTCGTCGTGGCGCGCCCGGGAGAGCACCAGGATGATGCCGTCCGACGGGCGGGTGCGCCGTGCGTCGATCCAGTCGCTGATGCGGAAGCGCGGATGGCCGGTCGCGGTGAGCGCCAGGGTGTACCCGAGGCTGAACGCGGCGTTCTGGGCCCCGGCGATGAGCTCTCCCGCCCAGGGCGAGGTGGTCCCCTCGATGAGGACGTCCAGGATTCCGCCGAGTTGTTTACGGCGCCCTTTGCGCTGCAGATAACCCGTGGCGTGTGCGGCCTGGGTGACGCGGACGCGGGTCTCCTCGGAGATGTCCGGCTTGTCGGCGAGCACCCGGGACACCGTGGAGACCGAGACCCCCGCGGCCTCGGCGATGGCCGCCATCGTTGGGCGCGTGGTCATGCTGCCTTTCCCTCCCGTAGGCCATCGCGACAGTACAGCCCTGCCACAAATTCCCGCAATATTTGATGGAATATTCCGCGAGGACCCCATGCAAACGGCTGGTGATCCGCGCTTTCGATCCGCTGTATTGACAGTCGTTTTTACCCCGGCTTAGCTTCTCGGCGCAGAACTTCCGCAAAGTTTTGCGGGTAATTGCATAGCTCTGGTTGTGAGAACCGCGGGCCCGCCCGCCGAGCACGGAGATGTGACGCGTGTCTGCCATCGATGACGAAACGGTCGGGCCGGCCCACGGCCGAGCCCAAGTCCGCGAGCTGATCGCGGCCATGACGCTGGAGGAGAAACTGGCCCAACTCGTGGGTCTGTGGCAGGGAGTCGACCGCGAGGGCGGCGCCGTGGCCCCGTTGCAGGACGCCATGGACACCGTCGAGCAGAGCTTCGCCGACTTTGCCGCACACGGACTCGGCCAGATCACCCGGCACTACGGGACCCGGCCCCTGGATCCGCAGGAGGGCCGGGCGACCCTGGCCGCCAAGCAGCGGTGGCTGAAGGAGAACACCAGGCTCGGCATCCCCGCCATCGTGCACGAGGAGTGCCTGACCGGGCTCGCCGCGTGGAAGGCGGCGACCTACCCCGTACCACCGGCCTGGGGCGCCACCTTCGATCCGCCGCTCGTCGAGCGCATGGCGGCGCGGATCGGGCGCACGATGGCGGGCCTGGGCATCCATCAGGGACTGGCGCCGGTCCTCGACGTGATCCGCGATATGCGCTGGGGGCGGGTCGAGGAGTGCATCTCGGAGGATCCCTACCATGTCGCGGTCACCGGCGCCGCGTATGTGCGCGGCCTGCAGAGCGCCGGGATCATCGCCACCCTGAAACACTTCGTCGGCTACTCCGACTCGCGCGCCGGCCGCAACCTGGCACCCGTGCACGCCGGGACGCGCGAGGTCCGCGACGTGTTGGAGTTCCCCTTCGAAGTGGCCGTACGGGACGCCGGGGCACGCTCCGTGATGAACTCGTACGCCGAGATCGACGGAGTGCCTGTCGCCGCGAGCGCGGGGCATCTGACCGGCACGCTGCGCGAGGAGTGGGGATTTGACGGCACCGTCGTCGCCGACTACTTCGCCGTGGCCTTCCTCCAGACCCTGCACCGGGTGGCCGAGGACGGCGGCGACGCCGCGGCCCAGGCGATCACCGCCGGGATCGACGTCGAACTCCCCACCGGCGTCACCTATCTCCAGCCCCTCAAGGAGCGCATCGAGGACGGCCGGCTCGGCATGGACATCGTGGACCGCGCGCTCGAGCGGGTGCTGCGCCAGAAGGCCGAGCTCGGCCTGCTCGACCCCGAGTGGTCACCCGACCCGGCGCCGGCCCACGCCGAGGGCGTGTCCGCCGACGATGTGGACACCGCAGAGGACCGCGCGCTGGCCGCGGCCGTCGCCGAACGCTCCCTGGTCCTGCTGCGCAACGACGGCGCGCTGCCCCTCGGCGCCACCAGGCCCGCGCCCGGACGTATCGCGGTCATCGGCCCGAACGCCCAGTCGCTGTCCGCGATGTTCGGCTGCTACTCGTTCATCAACCACGTTCTGCCGCACCACCCCGATTGCGACACCGGGCTCGGAGCGGAGACCGTCGAAGCCGCCCTGCGCCGCGAGTTCGCCACCGCCGACATCGTCACCGAGCGGGGCACCGGCATCGACGACGGGGCCACGGGCGGCATTCCCGCCGCCGCCACCGCCGCGGCCGGCGCCGATGTGGCCGTGGTCGTGGTCGGCGACCGCTCCGGACTCTTCGGACGCGGCACCAGCGGGGAGGGCTGCGACGCCGACGACCTGGAACTGCCCGGCGCCCAGCGGGCCCTCGTCGAGGCGGTCATCGCCACCGGGACACCGACCGTGGTCGTCCTGCTGACCGGGCGCGGCTACGCGCTCGGGTGGCTGCTGGACGCGGCCGCCGCGGTCGTACAGGCATTCTTCCCCGGCGAGGAGGGCGCGGCCGCCATCGCCGGAGTGCTCAGCGGCCGGGTCAACCCGAGCGGCCGGATGCCCATGAGCCTGCCCCGAGGCGCCGGGGCCCAGCCCTACAGCTATCTGCACCCGCCGCTCGGCGCCGCGAGCTCGGTGACCAACATCGACACCGAGCCGCCCGTCCGGTACGGATTCGGCCTCAGCTACACCCGGTTCGGCTACGAGGACTTCACGGTCGACGCCGAAACCGTCGACGTCGCCGACGCGGTCCGCTGCGCCGTCACCGTACGCAACACCGGCGACCGGGAGGGCGCCGAGGTCGTCCAGCTGTACGCGAGCGACCCCGTGGCCTCGGTCACCCGCCCGCTGGCCCAGCTCGTCGCCTTCGCGCGTGTCCCGCTCGGCCCGGGGGAGTCGGCGCGCGTCCACTTCACCGTGCCCACGCGACTGCTGGCGTTCACCGACCGCGACGGGGTGCGGATCGTCGAGCCCGGTGACATCGGCGTCAGCGTCCGGCGCGACGCGGGCGACGTGATCCTCGAACACACCGTACGGCTCACCGGCGAGGTGCACATCGTGACCGGCGCCGAACCCCGGATCAGCACGGTCGACATCTCCTAGAACCCGCCGTCCCCCCCACCGACGCCTGCCTTTCGGCACAGTCCATCCGTCCGCGAACACTCAACGAAGAGTTGTCATCATGTCGCACACAGCAATACGCCTCCGCTCCCGCGGCCTGGCCGCGGCGGCGGCCGCCCTGGCCCTCGTCCTCACCGGCTGCTCCTCCGGCTCCTCGGACAGCGCCGGCTCCGGCAAGCAGACCATCGTCTTCTGGGGGTGGTCGGATATGTCGAAGCCGGTCGCCCTCTGGAACAAGACCCATCCCGATATCCACGTCAAGTTCCAGGCGATCACCTCGAACTTCTACCCGAAGCTCCAGGCCGCGATCACCGGAAAGGACGGGGCGCCGGACATCACCCAGGTCGACTACCCCAACCTCACCTCGACGATCATCGCCGGTGACCTCAAGGACATCACCGCCGAGTCCGCCGATCTCAAGCCGCACTTCAAGCCCGCCGTATGGGACCAGGTCGTCGTCAACGACAAGGTCTACGGGGTGCCGCAGGACATCGGCACACAGGTGCTCTACTACCGGTCCGATGTCTTCAAGGAAGCCGGTCTGACCGCCCCCAAGACATGGGACGAGTACATGACGGTCGCCGCGAAGCTCAAGAAGACCCACCCCAAGGCGTACACCACGGCGTTTCCCGCCAACGGCGGCGCATGGCTGGCCTCGCTGGCGTGGAACGCGAAGGCGCAGTGGTTCGGCACGGACAAGGACGCCTGGAAGGTGGACCTCGACGACCAGCCGACCCTCAAGGTGGCCGAGTACTGGCAGAAGATGCTGGACAAGGGCTACGCGAAGGGCGACCAGCACTGGCAGCCCACATGGTTCAAGGGGCTCGCCAAGGGCACGTATCTGACCTGGATCGGCCCGGCCTGGGGTGGCGCTGCGCTCAAGGAGAACGCCCCGGACCTCTCCGGCAAGTGGGCCGTCGCCCCGCTGCCGCAGTGGACGACGGGCGACACGGCCCCGGTGTACTGGGGCGGTTCGCTGACCGCCCTGACCAGCGTCACCAACAAGACCGACGCCGCGATGAAGTTCATCACCTGGCTGAACACCAGCAAGGAGAGCGCCAAGCTGCTGGTGGCCGATGTCCTCCCCGCGTCCGACATCGGCCAGGGCATCCCGGAGCTGACCAGGCCCGACCCCTACTTCGGCGGTCAGGTGCCCGGCGAGGTGTTCACCGTACGCGGCACCGAGTCGACCCCCTGGACCTGGGGGCCGACGATGACCGACACCACCAACTACCTCAATGACGCCATGCAGTCCGTCATCAACAAGTCGACGACGCTGCCCGACGCGATGAAGAAGGTCGACGGTGAGACCAAGTCCCAGCTGAAGCGGAAGGGCCTGTCCGTCCGATGACCGCGCCAACCCTCCACCCGGCCGCCCGGGACGGGAGGAACGGGGCCGAGCAGGCGGGGGAACCGCCCCGCCTGACGGCGTCGCGCCGCAACAAGCGCCGCTTCGGCGCCGACTGGAAAATGGCGTGGGCCTTCGTGGTTCCGTTCCTGGCCCTCTTCGTGGTGTTCCACCTGGTGCCCGTGTTCTATGCGCTGTGGCAGAGCTTCCACGGCGTCGAGAAGTCGGGCGGTCTGGGATTCACCAAGCCCAGCGTCATTTTCGTCGGCCTGGACAACTACGCGGAGGCGCTGACCGACGAGGGTTTCCTCCGCTCGGTCGGGCGCGTACTGCTCTACGGCGTCGTCCAGGTGCCCGTCATGCTGGGCCTCGCGCTGGTGATGGCGCTCATCTTCGACACGGCGATCGTCCGGATGCGCAGCCTGTTCCAGCTCGCCGCGTTTCTGCCCTACGCGGTGCCGGGGATCATCGCGTCCATCCTGTGGGCGTTCCTCTATCTGCCCGGGGTGAGCCCGGTCCTGGACCTGCTCGACGGGGCGGGGGCCCATATCGACTTCCTCGCCCCGGGAAGTGTCCTGTGGTCCATCGCCAACATCTCGACATGGCAGTGGACCGGCTACAACATGATCATTATCTTCGCCGCGCTCCAGGCCATCCCGCGCGATCTGTTCGAAGCGGCGCGTATCGACGGCGCCACCAACTGGCAGATCGCCTGGCGGATCAAGGTGCCGCTGGTGGCCCCGGCCATTCTCATCACCGGGCTGTTCTCGGTGGTCGGCACGCTCCAGCTGTTCTCCGAACCGACGGTGCTGCGCACGATCACCAACAACGTGACCTACAACTACACACCGAACATGATCGTCTACAACCTGGCGTTCGGGTCCAACCAGCCGTACTACTCAGCCGCCGTCGCGGTCGTCATCGCCATCGGCGCGTTCCTGCTGTCCTTCGGCTTCCTGCGAGTGCTCCAGAGGAGGAATCCCGATGAGTGACATCACCGCCCGCCGAGCCCGTCGCCGCGCGGTGTGGTCGGCCGGGGCACGGCGGGATCGCGCGCCGCTGTCGACCCGGTTCATCCTCACCGTGACGATCATCGCGCTGACGGCCTACTTCCTCATCCCGATCGCGTGGATGCTGATCGCGTCGACCAAGTCGACGGCCGACCTGAACACCACGTTCGGGCTCTGGTTCTCGCACTTCGATCTGATGCAGAACCTCCACGACCTGTTCGCCTACCGCGACGGCATCTTCCGGCGCTGGGTGGTGAACTCGCTCATCTACTCGGGAGGCGGCGCCCTCGGCTCGACCTTCCTGGCCGCTCTGTGCGGATTCGCGCTGGCCAAGTACCGGTTCCGTGGGCGCAATGCCATCATGGGCCTCATCTTCGGCGGTGTGCTCATCCCCGGCACGGTGCTCGCCCTGCCGACCTATCTGCTCCTCAACTCCTTCGGCCTCATCAACACCTACTGGGCCGTGATCCTGCCGAGCCTGTCCAGCGCGTTCGGCGTGTTCCTGGTGCGCATCTACGCGGCGGCGGCCGTCCCCGACGAGCTGCTGGAGGCCGGCCGTATCGACGGCGCCCACGATGTCCGGATCTTCTTCACGGTGGTCCTGCGGATCCTGCTGCCGAGCCTGGTCACCGTGTTCCTCTTCTCGTTCATCTCGATCTGGAACAACTTCCTCCTGCCCCTGATCGTCCTCAATGACCAGTCGCTCTGGCCGGTCACCCTCGGGCTCTACTCCTGGCAGATGAACGCGATGAGCGAGCCCGATCTCGTCCGGATCGTCATCACCGGGTCCATGGTCGGCACCATCCCCCTCGTCGTCCTCTTCCTCACGCTGCAGAAGTACTGGCGCAGCGGCATCACGACAGGAGCACTCAAGTGACCGTGAACAGTCGTATGGACGCCTTCCGAGCCCGACTCGGCGGTTTCGCCTTCGGCGGGGACTACAACCCCGAGCAGTGGGACCGGGCGGTGTGGGACGAGGACATCGAGCTCATGCGGCGCGCCGGGGTCAACCTGGTCACCCTGGGGGTGTTCGCGTGGGCGTCGCTCGAGCCCGAGCCGGGACGTTTCACCTTCGACTGGATGGACGAGGTGATGGACCTCCTCCACGCGGGCGGGATCAGCGTCGACCTCGCCACCCCGACCATGGCGCCACCGGTCTGGCTCACCCATGAACACCCCGAGGTCCTGCCGGTCATGGAGGACGGGGAGCGCTTCGGCTTCGGCAACCGGCTCCAGTTCGACCCCGCCTCGCCCCGCTACCGGGAACACGCCGCCCGGATCACCGCGGCGCTGGCCGAGCGGTACTCCCACCACCCGGCCCTCGCGATGTGGCACATCAGCAACGAATACGGGCAGCCCTCGTACGGAGAGGCCAGCGCGGCCGCCTTCCGCGGCTGGCTTGAGCGGAAGTACGGCAGCCTGGACGCCCTCAACGACGCCTGGTACACCCGCTTCTGGTCCCAGGTCTACACGTCCTGGGACCAGATCAACCCGCCGGAAGTGCCACGGTCGTGGTCCAACCCGACCCGCCGCCTGGACTTCAAGCGGTTCGTCTCGGACGCGCTGCTCGAGTGTTTCGTCATGGAGCGCGATATCGTCCGTTCCTACCGCGACGACATCCCGGTCCTCACCAACTACATGCGCTTCTACAAGAATGCGGATTACTGGACCTGGGCGCCTGAGCAGGACGCCGTGGCGCTGGACATCTACCCCAACCCCGGCCACGACGACGCCCACATCTCCGCGGCGCTGAACTTCGACCTGATGCGCTCACTGCGCGGCGAGCCCTGGGTCCTCATGGAGCAGGCGGCCAGCAGCGTGTCGCAGTGGAAGGTGAACAACGTCAAGCGGCCCGGCCATATGCGCCTCGGCTCCTACCAGGCCATCGCCCACGGCGCCGACAGCGTCCTGTACTTCCAGTGGCGCGCGAGCCGCGGCGGCCATGAGCGCTTCCATTCCGCGATGCTGCCCCACTCCGGCACCGCCTCCCGCACCTGGAAGGAGATCGAGGCGCTCGGCGGTGAACTGCCGAGGATCGCCGAGGCGGTGGGCGCCCGGTCGAGCGCCGAGATCGCGGTGCTGTTCGACTGGAACGCCTGGTGGGGGCTGACCGAGACGCACGGGCTGCCACGCAACGACTTCGACTACACGCAGCTCACCACGGACCACTACCAGCCGCTCCTGGAAGCACACCACGCGGTGGACATGGTGCACTTCGGCTCCGACCTGAGCCCGTACAAGGTCGTCGTCGTGCCGAACGCCTACCTCGTCGACGACCGCTTCACCGACGCCCTCACTCGTTTCGTCGAAGGGGGCGGGACGCTCGTCTGCTCGTTCTTCTCCGGGGTCGTCGACGCGAACAACCAGGTCAGGCAGCCCGCCTACCCCGGGGCCTTCCGCGGCCTCATCGGCGCGTACATCGACGAGTACTGGCCCGCACGCGGCGACGAGACCTTCGCGGTGACCTTCCCCGACGGAACCACCCGGACCGCCGACTGGTGGCAGGACAGCATCCACCCCGAAACCGCGCGGGTGCTCGCCACCTACGCCTCCGGCGACCTGGAGGGACGGCCCGCGATCCTGGACAACGCGGTCGGCCGGGGCCGTGTCGTATACGTCGGCACCCGCCTTGAAACCGGCGCGCTGCGCGACACCCTGCTCGAGGCGGTGACGGCGGCGGGGGTCTCTCCGCTCGTCGCTGCCGCGCCCGGACACCTGGAGGCGGCCAGGCGCGTCGGCGACGGCGCGGAGTTCCTGTTCCTGCTGAACCACTCCGAGACCGAGCCCGCCGAGGTCAGGCTCGCTGCGGACGGGCTCGACCTGATCTCCGGGGCGAAGACCGGAGCGACCCTGGAGGTGGCGCCGCTCGGTGTCTCGGTGGTGCGCTTCGAGAACACCGAGCGGGCCCAGTAGCGACGTACGAGGACGCTCAGGCGGTGGCGGGGCGCAGAACGACCGGCAGTTCCCGGTAGCTGTTCATGCCCAGCGACGCGGCGCGCGGAGCGGGCCTTTCGGCGAGGGCGATATCGGGGAAGGACTCGAACAGCCGCCGCAGGGCGATCTCGGCCTCCACCTTCGCCAGGGACGCCCCGGGGCAGCGGTGGGCGCCGTAGCCGAAGGAGAGATGGCGGGAGGCGTCCGGCCGGTCGGGGTCGAACCGGTCGGGCTCGGTGAAGGCGTGGGGGCAGCGGTTGATGGTCGCGAGGGGGAGGAGTACCGCCTCTCCCTCCCGGACGATGCCGCCGCCCGCCACGGGCACATCCTCGGTGGCGTAGCGGAACAGCAGGCTGCGCACCGGGGACTCCCAGCGCAGGGCCTCCTCCACCACACCCGGCCACGGGTCTTCGCCCGCCTCCTGCCGGGCCCTGGCGGCGGCCAGGGTCTCAGGGTGTGTCAACAGCCCCCGCACCGCGTGGCAGATCAGGGTCACCGTGGTCTCGTGGCCGCCGATGACGGTGACCACCAGGTTGCCGATCACCTCCGGCACCGTCAGCTCACCCTGGTCCATGGCCTCGACCAGGTCCATCGTGAGGTCGTCGTGGTCGCCGCTGGCGCGCTTGCGCTCGATTATCGACATCAGGGTGGCCGGGAAACGCTCCGCCATCGTGCGCTGGAGCTCCTCGGCCCCGGCGTCGTTGCTCAACGCGGCCGCCGACAGCACGTGCAGTTCCTCGCGCAGACCGCCCTCCTCGGGCACGCCGAGCAGATAGCAGATGACGTCCAGGGGAAGCGGCAGCGCGAAACGGGACTGCAGATCGGTCTCCTGACCCGGCGCCACATCATCCAGGGCGGCCAGCAGCCGGTCGGTGACCGCCTCGATGCGTGGGCGCAACTCCCGCACCCGGCGCGGGGAGAAGGCGCGCTGAACGGGCTGCCGCAGCCGGCGGTGGAGGTCGCCGTCGGAGTTGAGCAGCCCCTCGCCCTCCAGGATGAAGAGCAGGGGCCACTCGGCGGGGATCTCCCCGCGCTGGTGGGCACCCCAGTACCGGAGGCTCTTGGCGAACCGTGGGTCGTTCAGCACCTGGGCAGTTGCTTCCCGGGTGGTGACCGCCTTGACCACCACTCCGCCGGGAAGCTCCACGGTGGCGACCGGGCCCGCGGCCCGCAGGGCCGCGCCTTCGACACCGTGGAGGTCGGTCGGCTCGGGGGCGAGATGAACGGGGGATATCGCGTCCATTGCTGTCCGTTCTGCAGTTGTCGGCGCCTGTAGGACCGGAGATCAAAAAGCCTATCCCACGGAACGGCCGCCGTGCAGTGCGCCGGAGTGGCCGCCGTGGGAAGCGCCGGAAACGCCTCGGCGGCGGACGCGTGCGTCCGCCGCCGAGGATGGTGGAGCGTGGGCGGCTCAGCCGCCGACCTTGCGGAAGCTCTCCACCAGGCCGCCGTAGCCGCCTTCGGGGCCCGCCCAGTCGATGGCGAGCTTGTCGTCGTCCTTCATCTTGACCGTGCCCACACCCCGGCCACCGTCATCGCCGCCCTTGCACGACAGCGTCAGCGTGGGCGCTTCCTTGCCCGCCTTCTGGCCATCCTTCAAGGCCCCGGTGCAGTCGAGCTTCGGCCCCTTCGCGGTGACCTTGCCGTCCGCGATCGTCAGGGTTTCCAGGCTGCTGTCGCTCGCCTTGACGATGGACTTCCAGGACCCGGCCGCACGCTCGATCATCGTGCGCTCGGCCGACGGCCCGGAGCTCGGCGACTGCTGCTTCGCGGCGGTGTTCGCGCCGCTCGGCTTCGAGTCCGTCTTTTCGTCGTCGCCACCGCCGCAGCCGCTGAGCACGAGGCCCGCGACGACCGTAGTGGCCACCATGTATGCCGCCTTGCGCACTTCTTTCTCCTCCGTATGCGTAACAAGCGGTGCCAACCTAACAGCCAGTGGAAACACGGCGTTGCCCGGCCGTGTCGACCCCGCCGCGAGAGGGTTCCCGCGTGTCCTTCGCCCTCTCCTTCGGCAACCGCCTACCGTGTGCGGGCGGGGGCGCTGTCATGCGTCCCGTGGCCGAAGGGGTGAGGGATGGCAGAGGTGCGCAGCGAGTTGATCCGCGCGCTGCCGGGGATGCTCGAGGAACACGCGGCGCGGACCGGGGACAAGATCGCGTTCCAGGACGCGCGCCGGGCGGTCGGCTACGCGGACCTGGAGCAGCGGACCGGGCGGCTGGCCGGCCATCTCACGCGGCTGGGAGTGCGGCCCGGGGACCGGGTGGCGCTGCATCTGGGCAACCGGGTGGAGCAGGTGGAGAGCCGGCTGGCGGTCCTGCGGGCGGGGGCGGTCGGCGTGCCGCTCGACCCGGGGGCCACGGACGCGGAGTTGGCGTACTTCCTCGACGACAGCGGCGCGGTCGCCATCGTGACCGAGGGGACACTGCTGCCCCGGGTGTCCCGATTGGCGGCAGAGCGGCCCGAGTTGCGGGTCGTGCTGGTCGGCGCCGACGAGCTCCCCGCGGGGGCGCCGGACGGCGCGTTGGTGTTCGAGGAGCTGGCCCGGACGGATCCGGGCCTCGCGCCCAGGGACGACCTCGGCCTCGACGAACCGGCCTGGATCCTCTACACCTCCGGCACCACGGGGCAGAGCAAGGGCGTGGTGACCACCCAGCGCGCCGCGTTATGGTCGGTGGCGGCGGGCTATGTCCCGTCGTACGGGCTCGAATCGAGCGACCGGCTGCTGTGGCCACTGCCGATGTTCCACACCTACGCACACTCGCTGTGTGTGCTCGGAGTGATCGCGGTCGGAGCGAGCGCGTATCTCCTCGACCGGGGCGTCCAGGGCGTCCGGGGCACCCGGAGCGGTCGGGGCGCTCGGGGTGCGAACCTCGCCGAGGCCCTGGCCGAGCAGCCCTGCACCGTCCTGGCCGGGGTGCCCGCCACCTACCATCTGCTGGTGGACACGCTGCGCCGGACACCCCGGCCGCTGCCCAGGCCACGCGTATGCGTCAGCGCGGGCGCGCCCTGCCCGCCGCAGCTGCGGGCCGAGGTCGAGGAGTTGCTGGGCGCGCCCCTGCTCGACGGCTACGGCTCCACCGAGACCTGCGGGAAGATCGCGGTCGACCGGCTCGACGGGCCGCGGGCCGACGGCTCCAGCGGCGCGCCACTCCCCGGGGTCACGGTGCGGCTGACCGACCCGTCGAGTGGCCACGAGGCCGCCGAGGGGGAGGAGGGGGAGATCTGGGTCCGCGGGCCCAATCTGATGAGCGGCTACCACAACCGCCCCGAAGCCACCGCACGCGTCCTGCGCGATGGCTGGTACCGCACCGGAGACCTCGGCCGGCGCGTGGCACACGGCCATCTCAAGGTCACCGGCCGCGTCAAGGAACTCATCATCCGCGGCGGTGAGAACGTCAACCCGGCCGAGGTGGAAGAGACCCTGCTGACCTGCCCCGGCGTCGCCGACGCGGCCGTCCTCGGCCGTCCGCACGACGTACTCGGGGAAGTGCCGGTCGCCATGGTCGTCCCCGGCCCCGGCGGCGTCGACACCGCGCGGCTCCTGGAGGTCTGCCGCGAGCGGCTGTCGGCCTTCAAGGTGCCCGACGAGGTGTACGAGACCGCGTCCGTGCCCCGGACCCCCTCCGGCAAGATCCTCCGCCCGGAGCTCGCCCATGAACTGGCCGAACGGCTGGACCGGGCGCGCGAGATGGCCTCGGCCGCGCTGCGCGAGCGGCTGCTGTCACTGTCCGCGGACCCGGGCCGGGACACCGTGCTGCGCCTGGTCCTCGACCTGACGGCACATACGGTCGGGGTCCCCGAGCCAGAGCTGATGCCCGACCAGCCGTTCACCGCCTTCGGGATCACCTCCCTGGGCGGCGTACTGCTGCGCGACCGGCTCGCCGCGGCCACCGGTCTCACGCTCCCGGCGACCCTGGTGTTCGACCACCCGACGCCCGCCGCAGTGTCGGAGTCGCTGCACACCGCGTTGCTCGGCGGCCAGGACCCGGCCCCCGCGGCCCGGACCCGTACGGTCGAACCCGGGCCACATACGCCCGCGGAGGAGCCGGTGGCCATCGTCGCCATGGCCTGCCGCTACCCGGGCGACGTGGCCACCCCGGAGGACCTGTGGCGGCTGGTCACGGACGGCACCGACGCCACCTCGGACTTCCCCGAAGACCGTGGCTGGGACCTGGACGGGCTCTACGACCCCGACCCGGACCGGCTGGGCACCTCGATCACCCGCCGGGGCGCCTTCCTGCGCCAGGCGGCCGACTTCGATCCGGCCTTCTTCGGGATGTCCCCACGGGAGGCGCTGGCCACCGACCCACAGCAGCGGCTGTTGCTGGAGACCGCATGGGAGGTCTTCGAACGCGCGGGTCTTGACCCGACCCGGCTGCGCGGCAGCGATACGGGCGTCTACGTCGGCCTGATGCACGACGCCTACGCGGCCCGTTTCCTGCACCGCCCCCAGCACGAGCTGGAGGCCCATCTCGCGCTGGGCGGGGCGGGCAGCGTGGCGTCCGGCCGTATCGCCTACACCCTGGGCCTGCGCGGGGCCGCCGTGACGGTGGACACCGCCTGTTCGTCCTCGCTGGTGGCGATGCACTGGGCCGCGCGGGCGCTGCGGGCCGGCGAGTGTTCGCTGGCCGTGGCGGGCGGCGTGACCGTCATGGCCGGGCCCAAGCCGTTCGTGGCGTTCAGCAGGTTGCGCGGCCTGGCGCCGGACGGCCGGTGCAAACCGTTCTCCGCCGCCGCCGACGGCACCGGCTGGGGCGAGGGTGTCGGCCTCGTACTGCTGGAACGGCTCTCCGACGCCCGGCGCAACGGCCACCCGGTCCTCGCCGTGCTGCGCGGCTCCGCCGTCAACTCCGACGGCGCCTCCAACGGGCTGACCGCGCCCAACGGCCCCGCCCAGCAGCAGGTGATCCTCAAGGCGCTGGCCACCGCCGGGCTGTCCCCGGCCGACGTCGACACGGTCGAGGCCCACGGCACCGGCACCGCGCTCGGCGACCCCATCGAGGCCCAGGCGCTGCTGGCCACGTACGGCCGCGACCGGTCCGCTGACCGGCCGCTGTGGCTGGGCGCGCTGAAGGGCAACATCGGGCACACCCAGGCCGCCGCGGGCGTCGCCGGGGTCATCAAGACTGTCATGGCGATGCGCCACGGACGGCTGCCCCGTACCCTGCACGCCGATGAGCCGTCCCCGCGCGTGGACTGGTCGCCCGGCACCGTACGGCTGCTGGCGCACGAGCGGCCGTGGCAGCCGGCGCCCGGCAGCCCGCGCCGCGCCGGGGTCTCGGCGTTCGGCATCGGCGGGACCAACGCCCACGTGATCCTGGAAGAAGCTGAAGAGGCGGCAGAGCCTGCGGATGTTGCGCCGGAACACGCCGGAACCCGCGGGGCCGCGGCGCTGCCCGGCCGCGCGGGGCGCGCGGAAACCGTGCCGCCGCTGCTGCTCTCCGGCACCGATCCGCGGGCCCTGCGCGCACAGGCCCGGCAGATCGCCGTCCTGCTGCGGGAGCGGCCCGAACTCGCCCCGCTGGACGTCGCCTTCTCCCTGGCCACCACCCGCGCCGCACTCGCGCACCGGGCGGCCGTGCCCGCCGTGGACCGCGCGGCGCTGCTGACCGCCCTCGACACGCTGGCGGGGGACGGCGGTGGACACCGAGCCCCCGTGCCCGGTGTCGTGGAAACCACCGGCACGGCGAGGTCCGCCGGGCGACTGGCCCTGCTGTTCACCGGCCAGGGCGCCCAGTGGCCGGGCATGGGACGGGAGTTGTACACCGCCTTCCCGGCCTTCGCCACCGCCTTCGACAGCCTGTGCCACCGCTTCGACACCGGCGACACCGGCGACACCGGAAACCTCGGCGACACCCGCTTCGAGCGGCCGCTGCGCACCGTGCTGTGGGCCGTCGAGGGCACCGAGGACGCCGCTCTGCTGGACCGTACGGACTTCTCGCAGGCGGGTCTGTTCGTCTTCGAGGTGGCCACCTTCCGGCTGCTGGAGTCCTGGGGGATACGGCCGGACTTCCTGGCCGGACACTCCGTCGGCGAGCTGGCGGCGGCCCACGTGTCCGGCATCCTCTCCGAGCGGGACGCGGTGGAGCTGGTCGCGGCCCGGGGCCGGCTGATGCGGCGACTTCCCGCGGGCGGGGCCATGGTGGCCGTGGAGGCGTCCGAAGAGGAAGTGGCCAAGGAACTGGCGTCCGCTGAACCGGCGCTGGCGGGCCCCGTCGCGGTCGCGGCGGTGAACGGTCCGCGGTCGGTCGTCCTCTCCGGCGACGAGGCGGCCGTACTCGCCGTGGCGGCGCGCCTCGCCGCGCGTGGATGCCGCACCACCCGGCTGCGCGTCGGCCACGCCTTCCACTCGCCGCTGGTGGAGCCGATGGTCGAGGAGTTCGGCCGTATCGCGGCGCGGGCGGAGCACGGGGCGCCGCGCATCCCCGTCGTATCGGCGCTGACCGGCCTCCCGGCCACCGGGGACGACCTGCGCTCGGCCGCGTACTGGATGCGGCACGCCCGCGAGGCCGTGCGCTTCGGTGACGTCGTGCACCGGCTGGCCCACGAGGAAGGAGTGACCGCCTTCGCCGAGGTCGGTCCCGACGCACACCTCACCGCGTCCGCCCTGGCGGCCCTGGGAGACGAGGAGAGCGAACGGCGGGTGTTCGCGGCCGTGTCCAAGTCCGGCGCCGGCGCGCCGGGGGCCGGGCCCGGTGCGGTCCTGGACGCGCTCGCGCGGCTCCATGTGCACGGCGTGCCGGTGGACTGGCGCCGCGTGTACGCGGACAGCGGCGCCCGGCGGGTGGACCTGCCCACCTATCCCTTCCAGCGGCAGCGCTACTGGCTGGCCGACACGCAACCGGACGGCCCCGACGGCTCCGCCGCGCCCGCCGAGGACGGCGGCGGCCATCCGCTGCTGACCCTCACCACCACCGTCCCCGGCACCGAACGCCTGTTGTGCACCGGCCATCTGTCGAGCGCAGCCCATCCGTGGCTGGGCGACCACGCCGTCGCCGGGCATCCGCTCGTCCCCGCCGCCGCGCTCGTCGAGCTGGTGCTCCACGCGGGCGACGCATGCGGTCTCGAGGTGTTGGAAGACCTCGCCCTGCTGGCCCCGCTGTTCCTGCCGGGACCGGGCTCCCGGGTCCAGATCCAGGTGGCCCTCGGCGAACCGGACGCCTCCGGCCGACGCACCGCCGATCTCCACTCCCGGCCGGAGGAGTCCGGCGCGCTGGGCCCGTGGACACACCACGCGACCGGGCGGCTCGGCCCGGCGGCCACGCCGCAGGATCCGCACGCCGACCCGGGCGCCGACCTGGCCGTATGGCCGCCGACGGGCGCCGAGCGCGTGGACCTCACCGGCGCCTACTCCCGCCTGGCGGACGCCGGTTACGCGTACGGCCCGGCCTTCCAGGGGGTCACGGCCGCCTGGCGGCGGGGCGGAGAGCTCTTCGCCGAGGTGCGGCTGCCCGCGGCGGCGGGCCCGGACGCCCAGCGGTACGGCATCCACCCGGCGCTGCTGGACGCCGCGCTGCACGCCGGACGGCTGGCCGCGCCGTCACCCCTGCCGTCCGGGGGAACCGCCAGGCTGCCGTTCGCCTTCGGCGATCTGAGCCTGTACGCCGTCGGCGCCACGGAACTGCGCGTACGCACCCACGCCGTCGGCGAGGACACGGTCGCTCTGGACCTCGCCGACGGGGTGGGCCGACCGGTGGCCCGGGTGGCGTCGCTGACGACCCGGCCTCTCCCGGACGACACGGCTGCCGTCGGCGGGGCGGGGAGGCGGGAGTTGTACCGCCTGCGGTGGGCCGGTGTTCCGGCAGGCGACCCGGATGCCGGCGGACCGGCCCTCGCCGTGGCGAGCCCCGACGACCTGGAGCTGGGCGCGGCACTCACCGCCACGTCCAGCGGCGCCGCCACCGACCCCGAGACGGTCGTCATCTCCCTGGCCGCCCCGCGCCCGACCACCGACCCGGTCGCGGACACCCATGCCTTGACCGCTCGGGCCCTGGAGGCGCTGCGGACCCGGCTGGCCGATCCGGCCTCGCCCGGAGCGCGTCTGGTGGTGGTGACCCGAGGGGCCACGGCCCCGACACCTGACCTCCCCGCGGCGGCGGTGTGGGGCCTGGTGCGCACTGCGCAGTCGGAGCACCCGGGGCGGCTGACGATCGTGGACCTCGACGACCGGCCCGACTCCGCGCGTCTGCTGCCCGCCGCCATCGCCACGGGCGAACCCCAACTCTCGGTCGCAGACAGCACGTTGCGCGTCCCCCGGCTGGAACACCTCCCCGACACCCCGGCCGACCCCGGTGGCCCCACCCGCGGCTTCGCAGGTGGCACTGTCCTGCTCACCGGCGGCACCGGTTCCCTCGGCGCCGCGCTGGCGCGCCATCTGGTCGCCCGGCACGGGGTCCGGCACCTCGTGCTCGTCAGCCGCCGCGGCCCCGGAACCCCTGGCGCGCGGCGGCTGCGGACCGAGCTGGAGCGGTCGGGAGCCCAGGTGGACGTGATCGCCTGCGACACCGCCGACCGCCCCGCCCTGGCTGCCGTGATCGAGGAGTACGCGCCCCGGCTGACCGCCGTCGTCCACGCCGCCGGGATCCTGGACGACGGCGTCCTGGAGGCGCTGATGCCCGAGAGGCTGGCGGCGGTGGCGCGGCCGAAGGTGGACGCGGCCTGGAACCTGCACGAGCTGACGCAGGGTCTGCCCCTGGCCCGCTTTGTGCTGTTCTCCTCGGCCGCCGGGCTGCTGGGCAACCCGGGCCAGGCCAACTACGCCGCCGCGAACTCCTTCCTGGACGCCCTCGCACACCACCGCATCGCCCTCGGCCTGCCCGCGCTCTCCCTGGTCTGGGGGCCGTGGGCGGACGAGGACGGGATGGCGGCGCGCACCGACCAGTCCGGCCGGGCCCGCGACACCGTCGTACGCCCGGTCTCCCCGGAGCAGGGCCTGGCGATGTTCGATGCCGCACTCGGTACCGGGGAGCCGGTGCTGGCCCCACTGCCCCTGGACCGCTCCCGTGCGGCCACGCCCGCCGGGTCGCCGGTCCCGCCACCGCTGCGCGGACTGCTGCGCCCGGCCCGCCCGGTCGCCCGGCCCGGGGACGACGGCGCCGCGGCGGACACGGGTCAGGGCCCCGGCGGGGAGGCGGGTTCCTGGCGGGAACGGCTGGCGGCGCTGCCCGTCGCCGAACGCGCACCCGCGCTGCTGGAACTGGTCCGCGAGATGGCCGCCCTGGTGCTCGGTCACCAGGACGCGTCGGCCGTGGGCGCCGAGCAGCCGTTCGCCGAGCTGGGCTTCGACTCCCTGACCGGGGTGCTGCTGCGCAACCAGCTGATCATCCACACGCGCGTCCGGCTGCCCGCCACCATCGCGTTCGACCGGCCCAGCGCCCGGGAGCTGGCCGACCATCTGTACGCGAAGCTGAGCGATTCGCTGGGCGACGGGCCGCCCCCGGCCGAAGAGGCGACCGCTGAGCCCGAACCGCCCCGGCCCGAACCGGTGTCCGGGCCCGCCCGGCCCCACGGCAGGCGGGCGGCGCAGACGCTGGGCTCCCTCTACCGGAGCGTGTGCGAGACCGGCGATGTGGTCTCGGCGATGCATCTGCTGGTGACCGCCTCCCTCGCCATGCCGGTGTTCGACCCCGCCGACGGCGCCCGGCACGCCCTCGCCCCGCTGCGCCTGGCCAAGGGCGGGGAGGGCACCAAGGACGCCGGAGCCCCCGCGCTGGTGTGCTTCCCTGGCTTCTCCGTCACCCCCAGCGGGTCCTGGTACGCGCCGCTGGCTTCCTGCTTCGCCGGCGAGCGCGACGTCTTCGAGCTCCAGCACCCCGGCGTTCTGCACGGGGAGGCGGTTCCGCGCGACTGGGATGCGCTTGTCGACCTGCACGTCGCCACCGTGCGCGCACACCTCGGCGACCGGCCGTACGTCATCCTCGGCTATTCGATGGGCGGCTACCCGGCACACGCGGTGGCCGCCCGGCTGGCGACGACCGGCACTCCGCCCGTCGGCCTCGTCATCGTGGACACCTACCACGTCACACCGGAGCGCGAGGACGCACGCTGGTTGCTCGCCATGCCCGCCCGATATCCCCTGGAGATGGGCGAGCGGTTCGACGCCGCGGTGGACGATGTGTCCATGGCCGCGCTGGGGGCCTACACCCGTATGGCCCGCGGCTGGCGCCCGGAGCCGACGGACGTCCCCACGCTGCTGGTCCGCGCCACCGATCCGCTGCCGGAGCTGCTGACCCATGGCGATGGTGAGGCGCGGGACGGGGGCGGGCGGACCTCCTGGCGGGAGCCGTACGACACCGTGGACGTCCCCGGCAGCCACTGGAGCCTGATGGAGGAACACGCGCACACCACAGCCGAGGCGATCCGGGCCTGGATCGGCGCGCTGGGCGGCGTCGCTGCCGGATGACCCGGGGCACGCCTGGATCAGGGCGGTGAACTACGGGGCCCAGCCGGTGAACAACTCGGCCAGGGCCGCACGGGCGCGGTCGGCGGTGTCCCCCGACACCCGACCGGCCGCGCCCGCGCACTCGCTATCCGACCGGCCGCAGATCGAGCAGCCTGGCCACGGCGTCCGCGGTCTGCGGATACCGGGTCAGCAGCTCGCCCACCTCCCGCCGCTCGGCTCCGCCGGCGGGTAGCGCGGTGTCCTGCCACTCCGCGTCGTACCCGAGCGACCCGGCCACGGCGTCACAGGTCGCCGGATGGGCGGCCAGCAGCCGCGCGACCACCCCGCCCGGCGCGGCCTGCGGACCCGGCGCCGCCTTTGATGCCGTCGGCCGCGCCGACCACGGCGGCACCCAGGCGTCGACCGCGGACAGCGCGGCGGGAAAGGTGCGGCCCGCCTCGCGCACCAGCACCGGCACCAGCTCCCGCGCACCGTCGCGCAGCGTCGTGATCAGCTTGGGCAGCCAGGGGAGCAGAACCGAGTCGGGCAGCCGCGCGAACGCCTTGGACAGCTGCTCGACCACGAACGGCGTCAGCGTCGGCACCGGCTCCAGGGCCTGTACGAACCCGCTCATATAGCGCGGGAACGCCGGGACGACCAGCGGGTTGGCCAGCAGTTCGGCGCAGCGTGAGCGCAGCTCGGCCGAGGACATCAGGCCGAGCCGCGACCGGGCCGCCCACACCAGCGCGACCTTGTCGGGCGCCTCGGGATGCGACTGCCGCACGGCGAGTTCGAGCTGGGTGTGGTCGCACCCGAGCGAGAGCGCGAAACTCTCCATCTCGAACAGGAACCCCAGCATGGCGGCCACCTGGCGCAGCCCCGTGGCCTCGTCCGCGAAGGCCGTCGGCAGCAGCGTGCAGTAGTGCGCATAGCCCGCCGTCACGAACCGTTCGCACCACTGCGGCAGCTCTGGTTCCGCGGCCCGGTAGTGGGCCAGCAACCGGCGGATCTGCCGCAGCACCCGGGGTGCGCCGTCCACGGTGCGCTCCGCGGTCAGCAGCTCCACGGCCCGCGCCCCGAGCTCGTCGGCGAGCCGTCGGCTGCCCAGATAGAGGATGGCCTCCTCCACGGCCTCGAGCGCGGTCGCGGCGGTGGCCTCGGGCGCCCAGGCGTCGCGGCGCAGCCGCTGCTCCAGCACCTGCTCGATGGTGACGCCCTCGTAGCCGAGCTCGACGAGAGAGCGCTGGTTGCGGCCGATGGCCAGGTCCCAGCTCTCCTGGATCGACCGCTCGCCCAGCCTGCGGGCGCCCATGATCGGACGGGCCGTGTCCCCCAGCAGCCGACGCAGAATCCACAGCAGATCGGAGCAGGGCTTGAGCTCCGGGTCGGCCTGCAGATCGAGCAACGCGCGCTGGTTCGTCCGCGCCTGGAGATTGAGCCCGAGCGGTTCCAGACGGTCCAGCACATCGCGGGCCAGCGGCGGAAGCGCGTCATAGCCCACCGCGCCGATGCGATCGCCGCCCAGCAGGATCTCGCACAGCCGGCGCACATCGCGGCGGCCCGGCACGGTGTCCTTCTCGATGCAGGTGACCGCGGCGTCCTCGAAGTCGTACGGCGTGGGGCGGCCGCGGCCACGCATCCCGGCCAGCAGGATGGACGTCTCGAACACCGCGATGGCGTCGGCCGTGCTGGCGAGATAGCCATTGCGGCGCGCCAGTCCGACGATGTCGACACACCACCCCAGCAGCTCGGCCTCGTCGAGGTCGTCCAGCACCGGCGGGGTGGCCAGGAACCCGGACAGCCGGTCCGCGACCCCCTCCGGGGAACTCGGAGCGGAGGCCTGCGCGGAGGCCGGCCGGGCACGCCCGCGTACCGCCCGCTTCTTCCCTCCCTTCTCGCCCGCCGGGCGGAACGGGGTGACACCGCTGCGCTTCAGCGCCTTGCCCCAGGTCGCCGAGGCGATCGACACCGCCCCCGGGGCCAGTCCGAACTGCGCCTCGATGGCGGAGTGGCTGGACGGGATGAGCCCGTACATCCAGCGGGTCTCCGTACGGGGGCTGATCTCGTACGGCTCGCCCTCGGCCGCCAGCCCGAACTGCTCGACCGGGCTGGCCGCGTGGAAGGCGCCGCATACATACAGGCACCCCGCCGGGTCGGCGCCCGAGGCCGCCAGGTGTTCGCGTATCCGCGTCCACATATAGCGCTCGCGGTCCTCGTCCTGAGCGTTGCGCGCGTGCCGGTCCGGGCGCAGCCGCCGGAACAGGCTGCCGATCAGCACCATGACCTGTCGGTATGTGTCGTAGTCCGCGCCGACCAGGGGCTGCTCCACATACTGGTCCCACCACTCGGACCAGTGGCGGACCTTGCCGTGGTGGAGCAGATGCGCCTCCAACTCGGCGAAGCGGGGCCGCAGATCGCCGATCTCGATGCCGACCGCGTCGCCGTGCAGGGCGGCCTCGTCGTGGCGGGCAGTGTCTCTTTCGGCACCGTCCGCACTGTCGCCCGCCGCGGCCGGTGCCTCCGCGGGCTCGGCGGTCTCCCGCGGTGTCCACTGGAAGACATGGTCCGTGGAGCGGTCGACCAGGATCAGCTCCACGTCCGGGCTGTCCAGGGCGTAGGCGATGGCCTGGTACTCGGCCGAGGCCTCGGTGATGGGCGCCACCACGCTGAGCGGAGCCCAGTCGAGCGGAAAGCCGTCGATGTCGGTCGCGAACGCCTGCAACGCCACGGGGAGGCGGCAGTTGCGCAGCTCGTCCAGGAGCGGCCGTAGATCCTCGCACAGCTCCAGATAGATGACCTTGGGCTGCTTCTCCCGCAGCCGCCGCACCATGGCCAGCGCCGAGGCCGGTGAGTGATGGCACACCGGGAAGATCTCGAGCTCTTCGCGCAGCGCCCGGTCGACGTCGTCGACCATGCCCGACAGGATGCCGGGGACGGCGCCGGCTTCGCCGGCGAAGGTGGCCGCGGCGTCGCGCAGCTGCTCACGGAGCGCACCGAAGGGATGCGATCCGCCCAACGAACCCGATCCGCTCGGCGTGCTCGGCGGAACCGCCTGACTCGGCCTGCCCGGCGTGCTCGCGGGACTCTGGGGGCTCACCGTCGTCATGACAGGGTCGCGATCGTCTCGCGGCCGCCCTCCAGGAAGTCCTGCCAGGGCCCGCCCTCGTCCTTGCTGCGCGGCTCCACGACGCCGTGCCAGAACTTGTTCAGGATGGCCAGGTCCTCGGGGCTGCGCCGGGCCAGCGAACTCACCAGCGAACCGGCAAGCGTCCGCGCGCCGAGGACGCGGTCGCCGAAGAACTGGCTGTGCAGAATGGCGTCCTCGAGCACGCCGATCTGCTCGGCGGTGGACAGCGCCGATTCGAGCTTGTCGTCGTCGCTGGTGGCCGAGGCCGACGCGGTACGCAGATCGGCGAAGCTCTGCAGCAGGATGTCCAGCAGCGTGGGCGGCACCTCCAGCTCGATCCGGTGCCGGCGCAGCAGCTCACTGGTGCGGAACCGGACGATCTCCGCTTCGCTGCGCTTGTTCGTCACCACCGGGATGCGGACGAAGTTGAACCGCCGCTTGAGCGCCGACGACAGGTCGTTCACACCCCGGTCACGGCTGTTGGCCGTGGCGATGATGGAGAACCCGGGCTGGGCGAAGACGATGTTGTCGTCGTCGAGCTCCGGGATGGAGACATACTTCTCGGACAGGATCGAGATCAGCGCGTCCTGCACATCGCTGGTGGACCTGGTCAGCTCCTCGAAGCGGCCGATCACGCCCCGCTCCATCGCCGTCATGATCGGCGAGGGGATCATCGATTCCCGGGACTGTCCCTTGGCGATCACCATCGAGACGTTCCACGAGTACTTGATGTGGTCCTCGGTGGTGCCCGCGGTGCCCTGGACGACCAGGGTCGAGTTACGGCAGATGGCGGCCGAGAGCAGCTCGGCGAGCCAGCTCTTGCCGGTGCCCGGGTCACCGATCAGCAGCAGTCCCCGGTCCGAGGCGAGCGTCACGATGCTGCGCTCGACAAAGCTGCGGTCGCCGAACCACTTCTGCGGGATCTGCCGGTCGAGCCCGTCGGAGGGTTCGGACCCGAGGACGAACAGCCGGACCATCCGGGGGCTGAGCCGCCAGGAGAACGGCTTGGGGCCGTCGTCGATCGACTCCAGCCAGTCGAGCTCTTCGGCGTACTTCACCTCGGCCGGCGCGCGCAGCATGTTGTTGTCGTTCATTCGTCGGTCTCCTAGGCGAGGAAGTTCTTGAGCTCGAACACGAGCTTGCGGATATGTCCGGAGATCACGGGCGCGCCGAGATCCTTGAGGCGTTCGCGGAACCAGGGGTCCACGCTCTGCCGCCCCGAGCTGTTCACCGAGCCGACCGGGATCAGCTTCACCCCGGAGCGCTGCACGGCCTCGAAGTCGGTCATCAGCGCCCGGTTGTCGTAGAAGTCGGAGATCCACACCAGCACGGTGTTACGGGGATCGGCGATCTTCGGCCGGGCCAGGGCGATCGCGGCGGTACCGTCGGTACCGCCCCCGAGCCTGGTGCGCAGCAGCACCTCGAACGGGTCGTTCACCCAAGGGGTCAGATCCAGCGCCCGGGTGTCGTAGGCGACGAGATGGACGTCCACCTTGGGCAACCCCGCGAATATGGAGGCGAGGATGGTGCAGTTCACCATCGAGTCGACCATCGACCCCGACTGGTCGACGACCACGATCATCCGGGCGGGCGCGGTCCGCTTGGCGGTGTGGCGGTAGAACAGCTGGTCCACATAGAGCCGTTCGCTCTCCGGGTCCCAGTTGGTGAGGTTCTTCCAGATGGTGCGATCCAGGTCGAGGTTGCGGAAGGTGCGCTTCGGCGGCACCGACCGGTCGATGGTGCCCACGCTGGTCTGCTGCACCTGGGTGCGCAGCACCTCCGCGACCTCGTCGACGTAGCGGCGGATCAGCGCCTTCGCGTTGGCGAGCGCGACCCCCGAGAGATTGTCCTTGTCCCGGAGCAGCTGCTCGATCAGCGACATGCTGGGCGTGAGCGATCTGGCCAGCGCCGAATCGGCCAGCACCTCGCGCAGCCGCATACGCCGCACCAGCTCGCCCTCCAGGGCCGACAGGGTGCCGCTCAGCTCCTCCGAACCCTCGGTGCCCAGCGCCTGCTTGCACCAGCCCGCGTCCCGCTGCCAGTCCGCCAGCTGCTTGGCCGTCACATCGCCCGCTCCCGTGTTGAACACATTGAGCAGGAGCTTGGACACCAGGGCGGCCCGGCGCACCTGTTCCCCGGAGTCCTCCGGAGCGGCGCCGTCCTTGTCCTCGTCCCCGTCCTCGTCCTCATCCTCGTCCGAGGAGACTGTGCCGTCGTCCGAGGGCGCCATCAGGCCCTGGAACTCGGTCTCCAGGCCGGGGAAGCGCTGGACGAGGCTGTCCACCGACACGGCCGGGTCCAGCAGCGCGGGCGGCAGCCCGAGGTCGTCGACGATGGACACACTCGCGGCCTCCAGCGCGGGCTGCTCCTCGGGGTCGAACAGCCGGGCCAGCAGCCGCCAGTAGAGCACCTGCCGCCGGTTCTCGTCGGCGCCGCCGACCGATGTGTCATGCGCGGCGTCGTACGGCGTCTCGTGCGTGGTCTCATGCGTGATGTCGGTCATTTCCGCAGCAGCCGTCCCGCTCGCTCCCGCAGCACGGCGACCGCGTCGCCCGCCCTGGCCTCGGCCTTGGCGACCTTGGGATCCGTGATCCCCAGCGCCCAGTCGCCGCCGTGCACCTCGACCGGCTTGCGCTTGACCGTCGCCTGGACGGCCAGGGGCTGCACCATCCAGCGCCCGCCGTCCCGGCGGAGCAGGCCTATACAGGCGGAGG
This sequence comes from Streptomyces sp. NPDC020845, assembly GCF_044334165.1. Lineage (NCBI taxonomy): Bacteria > Bacillati > Actinomycetota > Actinomycetes > Kitasatosporales > Streptomycetaceae > Streptomyces > Streptomyces sp. NPDC020845. The sequence goes on from NZ_JBIRSJ010000001.1 coordinate 757,391, forward strand.
ACGCGGCCACCAGCGCGGGCGTCAGCGGCCCGCAGGCGGGCAGCCGGTCCAGGTCGACGGGGAGGGTCCGCCCGGCCAGCTCCAGCGCGCTCCCGTCCGTGGTGTACCCCTCCAGCAGCACCGGTTCGGCGATGCGCACCGGATGGCGCTCCAGCGGCGGGACCGGCGGCGCGAGCGCGCCGGCGAGCTGGATCCGGGCGGTGGCGAAGGGGTCCGCGGGCTCGCCCGCGGTGGCCCGGTCGTCGTGCCACACCAGGTCGCCACCGGCCAGCAGCGGCAGATCGGCGACCTCCAGGGCGCGTCGCTCCGCCAGCGCGGTCAACAGCGTGGGATGGCCGTGCAGCAGCCGCCACAGAGCCGGGCCGACGATCGTGTCGACCTTCGCCGCGACCACGCTCGTACGCACCAGGCGCGCCGGTGCGCCGTCGGCGGGCTCCAGGACCGCGTGGACCTGCGCCTGCACGGCGGTGCCGTGTTCGTGTACGTCCACGCCGAGGAGCAGCAGCCGCCCCGACACCGACTCGACCGGCGGGGCCGCGCCGGAACGTCCGCCCTCCCACGACAGCGTCATGGCGCGCGCCCACAGGTCGGCCCAGCGCCGCGCGGGCAGCCGCTCCGCCGTCGCGAGCGGGGAGGACGCGCGCAGCTCCGCCGCCAGGCCGTCCAGGAGCACCGCCAGGCGCCGCAGTTCGGGCTCGGCCAGCAGGGCCTCGATGGTCTGGTCCGCGGCGGATACCAGGTCGTGGCCGACGCCACGCCAGCCGGCGATGGCCAGCTCGCGGAGCCATGACCGGGATCCGGCGAGCATGCTCTGCGCCTCGGGCGGCGCCGCGGGCGGCTCTTGCCACGCCTCCCTGGTGCGTCCGAGCGCGGCGTCCAGGTCGGCCAGCCGGGCGTCGTGCACCGCGCCGAAGAGGGCGGTGCGCGCGCCCGCCAGGGCCGCCAGGTGGTCGTCCGAGACGGAGCCGGCGGCGACCTTTCCGGCGGCCTCGGCCACCGCCGGTCCCAAGGGGGAGGCCGCGACGGCGCCGGCCAGGGCAGTCAGCGCCGCGGCCCGCTCTTCGCCCAGCCGGGCGAGCCCGTGGACGAGCGTGTCGTCGAAGCCGGCCATCAGGTCGAGGGCTTCCGCGACCCCGGGCGGATCGGCGTCGAGCAGTTCGGCCAGTTGCACACCGAGCATCAGCGGACCGCCTCCGTGGCCGGGAACCAGTGCAGTTCGGGGACGGGCGCCGTGGTGTCCGGCAGCTCCAGATAGGCCAGGTGCCGCAGGAAGCGGCTGAACACCACGGCCGCCGGCGCGGACTCGCGCGAGCCCGACAGACGGCTCATCAGGTCCGCGCCCGGGCCGTCCCCGTTTTCGTCGCCCACCTCGACGTGCAGATAGCGGGCCACGCGGTCGATTCCGTACTGCAGCACCGCCTCGTCGACCAGCGCGCACAGATGCTTGCACGGCCCCCCGTTGGCCCCGCCGCACGGACGGTTGTTGTTCGTACTACAGCTGTAGTCATGGGTGCGCGCGGCGATCGACGAGACATACACCCGGGCGATGTCCGAGCCGCTGGACACCACCCCCTGCAAGCGGCCCTCCGCCAGTTCGACGAAGGGAACCTTCGCCAGCTTGCGCGGCCGTACGGGGGGAATCACCCGGACCGTACTGCACTGCTCCCACGCGGTCGTTTCCGCGTTCACGACCATCGACCTCCAAGCCTGGCGCCTGCGCCGAGACGGTTGCTCACATCCGAAAACAGCATTGCGGATGCCACTGACAATCCCGTCTCGGCCGCCCGGCGCCAGGCTCTGCTCACCGCGGGGTGAGGGCCGTCAGTGCGACTCCCGGGCGACGAAGGACCCGCGGGTTCCGGCGAGGAAGTCCAGACCGGCGCCCCGGTCGGCCTGCTCGACATGTGCGCGGTAGATGTGCTCCCATCCGCTCTCGGCCGGTGGGGCGGCGGCGGTCACCGGTTCGCGTGCGGCGAGTTCTTCGTCCGGCACGTCCAGCCTCAGCACCCGCCGTTCCACGTCCAGCTCGATCCAGTCGCCGGTGCGGACCAGACGGAGGGGCCCGCCCGCCGCGGACTCGGGGGCGATGTGCAGAACGACGGTGCCGAAGGCGGTGCCGCTCATACGGGCGTCGCTGATCCGGACCATGTCCCGTACACCGGACTCCAACACCTTGCGGGGCAGTGGCATGTTTCCCACTTCGGGCATGCCGGGGTAGCCGCGCGGACCGCATCCCCGGAGGACCAGCACATCGGACGCCGCCACCTCGAGCTCGGGGTCGTCGATCCGGGCGTGGAAGTCCTCGATGCCGTCGAACACCACGGCGCGGCCCCGGTGGCGCAGCAACTCCGGTGTCGCGGCGGCCGGTTTGACGACCGCGCCGTCGGGACACAGGTTGCCGCGGAGCACGGCGAGCCCGGCCTGGTGCGCGATGGGCCCGTCGGCGGTGCGGATGACGGTGAGGTCGGTGCTGGCGCGGCCGGATATCTGATCGGTCAGGGAGCAGCCGGAGACGGTGACGCTCGGCTCCAGTCGGTCCTTGATCTGCCCGAGCACCGCGTCCAGGCCGCCGGCCCGGTGGAAGTCCTCCATGAGATGGGCTCCGGCGGGTTGCACATCGGCGAGCAGGGGAATGTCACGGCCCGCTCGGTCGATGTCCTCCAGGCCGATCTCCACGCCGACCCGGCGGGCGAGGGCCAGCAGATGGACGACGGCGTTGGTGGACCCGCCGATGGCGGCCACCGCGCGCACCGCGTTCAGCAGGGCCTCGCGGGTCAGTACGGCGCTGGGGCGCAGGTCCTCGGCGACCATTTCGACGATGCGGTTGCCCGCCGTATGCGACAGCTCCAGCAGCCGGCTGTCCGGCGCCGGGAGCCCGGCGTTCCCCGGCAGTGTCATGCCCAGCGCCTCGGCGACACAGGCCATCGTGGACGCGGTGCCCATGGTGTTGCAGTGTCCGCGGCTGCGGATCATCGCCGACTCCGCGCGCCGTAGATCCGAGCGTGGCATCCGCCCGGCGCGCACCTCCTCGCTCATCTCCCAGACCCCCGTGCCGCACCCCAGCGGGCGCCCCTTCCAGGAGCCGTTGAGCATGGGGCCGCCGGTGACCATCAGCGTGGGCAGATCGACCGACGCGGCCCCCATGAGCAGCGACGGAACCGTCTTGTCGCAGCCGCCGAGCAGGACGACACCGTCCACCGGATTGGCGCGGATGAGCTCTTCGACGACCATCGCGGCGAGGTCGCGGAAGAACATGGCGGTCGGGCGCAGCAGGGTCTCGCCCAGCGATGGCACCGGCAGCTCCAGCGGCACACCGCCGGACTCCCACACACCGCGCTTCACATGCTCGGCCATCTCACGGAAGTGGCTGTTGCAGGGCGTCAGATCCGACCAGGTGTTGCAGATGACGATCTGCGGTCGGCCGTCGAAGGCGTGGTCGGGGAGGCCGCGGCGCATCCAGGCGCGGTGGATGAAGGCGTCGCGGGAGTCTCCCGCGTACCACTGCTGCGACCGAGTCGTGCCACTCATACGAACCGTTCCGATCTGTCGACGAAGATCCGTGAAGATCCGGGCGAGTAAGACCTTGCCCGCGTAACCCGCCCGTCATGGCTCGGCGGGGCGCCGACCGGCACCGAAAGTTTCGAATAGCGCCGCTTACGCGACCGAAACATTGACCGCATGACAACCGGTTCCTACATTGAGGCCGCCTGGACACGGCGCAAAGGGAAGAAGAATCCGCGAAGAGTCCTTTCGATATGCGGCTCCGCCGCGCGGCTCCAGCGTCGAAACTTTCGAAATCCCGAACTTGCAAGGGCGCAATGCTGAACATGGAAGCAGAGAGGTGAGGGCATGAAGTACCACGCCAGCCGAAGGGTTTGGGTGGTGGCGGCCACAGCCACGGTCATCGCCCTCACGGCATCGGGCTGCGGAAGCGGCGCGGGCGACTCGGACGGCAAGACCACGCTGACCGTGACCACCCAGGTCGACTACGGATACCGGGACCTGTACAAGGAGTACGAGAAGAGCCACCCCGGCATCAAGATCCGCGAGGTGCTTGTCGACGACCTGCCGAAGAAGCTGGTCACCCAGCTCGCGGCGAACCGCGGCGCCTCCGATGTGGTGGGCCTCGGCGACGACACCATCGGCAAGTTCAAGCCCAGCTACCAGCGCTTCGTCAACCTCGCCGACCACGGCGTCAACAACACCGACGACCCGTGGGTGCAGTGGGCGTACGACTACGGCACGGTCGAGAACGGCAAGTACGTGATGGGTGTGCGCACCGACATCGGCGGGCTCGGCATCTGCTACCGCACCGATCTTTTCAAGAAGGCCGGGCTGCCCACCGACCCCGAGCGTGTCGGTCAACTCTGGCCCACCTGGGACAAGTTCACCGAAGTCGGCGAGGAATTCCGGGCCAAGGTGAAGGACGCCTCCTTCACCGCCAATACCGGAGACATCTGGGTCGGGATGGAGAACCAGCACAAGGAGACGTTCTTCTCCGAATCCGACGACTCGTTCATGGCCGATGAGAACTCCGGCCTCAAGCAGGACTTCCTGACCGCCGCGAACATGTCCGTACGGAAGGTCAGCGGCGGATACCCGCCCTTCACCCCGGAAATGGCGAACGCCCTGAAGACCGGCAAGGCGGCAACCGCTGTCTGTCCCGCCTGGAAGCTGGACCGCACCAAGGAGGCCTCCGGCCCCGGCAACTCGGGCAAGTGGTCGGTGGCCGCGGCCCCTCAGGGCGGCAACTGGGGTGGCTCCTATCTGCTGGTGCCCAAGCAGACCAAGCACACCAAGGAGGCGGTCGAGCTCGCCCGCTGGCTGACCTCGTCGAAGGTCCAGAAGAGGCTCTTCCTCTCCAAGGGCTATCTCTCCAGCCACCCGTCGGTCTACAACGACCCCACCGTGCAGGCGAAGAAGGACACGTACTTCTCCAACGCCCCCACCGGCAAGATCTTCGCCGAGGCCGTCGACAAGATGCAGCCCATCTACCGCGGCACCAAGGACAGCGATGTGGCCACCGCCTTCATGAACGCGCTGCTCCGGGTCGAACAGGGCAAGCAGAAGCCGGAGGACGCCTGGAGCCAGGCGGTCTCCGACGCGAAGAAGGTGGCGGGGGACTGACCCGAATGACGGTCACCGAGACCCGCCCCGGGGCGGAGGCCACCACGGCCTCCGCCCCGGGGCACCACCTCCGACGCCGTGCCTGGCGATCCCGTCTGACCCGCTTCGACCTGCGCTACACCCCGTATGTCTTCATCGCCCCGTTCTTTGTGATCTTCGGTGTCTTCGCGGTCTGGCCGCTGCTGTACACCGGCTGGATCTCCTTCCACAAGTGGGCGATCATCGAAGGCGACCAGGGTTGGCTCGGACTCCACAACTACCAGGCCCTCTTCGCCGACGAGTACTTCTGGAACGCGCTGCTCAACACCACCCTGCTGCTGGTGCTCGGCACCGGAGTGCAACTGGCCGTGGCGCTGTGGCTCGCCGGTGTGCTCAACCGGAAGCTGGGCGCCAGCGCGGTCTGGCGGGCCGGGGTCGTGCTGCCGCATATCGTGTCGGTGGTCGCCGTCAGCCTGGTGTTCGCGCAGCTCTACGGCTTCCACACGGGTATCGTCAACGATGTGCTGAGCCTGGTCGGCATCGACCGGGTCGACTGGCAGGCCAGCCGCTGGACCGCGATCCCCGCGGTCGCCACCATCATCATCTGGCGCTGGGCCGGCTACTACGCGCTGATCTTCCTCGCCGCCATGCAGGGCATCCCGCGCGAGCTCAACGAGGCGGCGATGCTCGACGGCGCCTCCAGGCGGCGCATCTTCTGGTCGATCACCGTGCCCTCCATCCGCCCCACCATCATCTTCTCCGTCGTCATGTCGACCATCGGCGCCATGCAGACCTTCACCGAGCCCCAGCTCTTCGACATCCAGGGCACCGAGGGCACCGGTGGCAGCGACCGGCAGTTCCAGACGCTGATGATGTACCTCTACGAAAAGGGGTTCCGCGAGTTCAACGCGGGCTACGCGGCCACCCTCGCCTGGGTGATGTTCCTGCTCATCGCCGTCGTCTCCGGCATCAACTACGCGCTGTCACGGCGCATCGCCTCGAAGGACTGATGCCGTCATGGCCCTCGCCACCCACTCCACGACCGGCCGCCGCCGGCCTAAGTCCGACGGCGGCCGGCGCCCTGGATTCCTCGTCTACGCCACGCTCGTCGGCGTGCTCGCCGCCTCCGTGTTCCCGCTCTACTACTCCTTCATCCTGCCCACCCGCGACAACTCGGCGATCGGCGACTCGCTGCTCACCCTCACGCCGGGCGGCAATCTGCTCCACAACATCCAGCGCGTCTACGACACCGTCGACTTCTGGCTGGCCCTGCGCAACTCGCTGATCGTCTCCACCACGGTGACGGTGTGCTGCGTCCTGCTGTCCTCGCTCGCCGGGTTCGCCTTCGCCAAACTGCCGTTCCGCGGGCGCAACGCCCTGTTCGTCGCGGTGGTGATCACCGCGATGCTCCCCACCCAGCTCGGCATGATCCCGCTGTACATGCTGATGGGAAACCTCGGCTGGATCGCCACCCTGAAGGCCGTCATCGTCCCGGCGCTCGTCAACGCCTTCGCCGTCTTCTGGATGCGGCAGGCCTGCGACGAGTCCGTGCCGTACGAGCTCGTCGAGGCCGCCCGCGTCGACGGCTGCTCCACACTCGGCATCTTCTGGCATGTGGCGCTGCCCGCGATCCGCCCGCAGGCCGCCGTGCTCGCCATGTTCACCTTCATGGCCACCTGGAACGACTTCATGTGGCCACTGATCGTCCTGGATCCGTCCGTCACCCCGACCGTGCAGACCGCGCTGTCCTCGCTGGCCAGCGGGTACGCCCTCGACTACACGCTCATCCTGTCCGGCGCCGCCATCGGGGTGCTGCCGCTGCTGCTCGTCTTCCTCCTGCTGTCCCGGCAGATCGTCGCCGGTGTGATGCAGGGCGCCGTCAAGGGCTGACCGCCCTTTATCGCTGCTAGGCCGTACGAAAGGACCTGCATGACCGCGGGCCATATCCGCAACCCCGTGCTGCCCGGATTCCACCCGGACCCGAGCATTGTGCGCGTCGGTGCGGACTACTTCCTCGCCACCTCCACCTTCGAGTGGTTCCCGGGCGTGCCCGTGCACCGCTCCACGGACCTGGTCCACTGGGAGCCGGCCGGCCATATCCTGGACCGCGCCGACCTGCTCGATCTGCGCGGCGTCCCGGACTCGGCCGGGGTGTGGGCGCCCTCGCTCTCGTACCACGACGGCCGGTTCTGGCTGGCGTACAGCATCGTGCGCACCATCGGCCATCCGTACAAGGACGTCGACAACTACCTCGTCACCGCCCCGGACATCTCCGGTCCGTGGTCGGAGCCGGTGTTCCTCAACTCCTCCGGCTTCGACCCCTCCCTCTTCCACGACGAGGACGGGCGCACCTGGCTGCTCAACATCCAGTGGGATCCGCGCGATGGACACCCCGCCTTCGCGGGCATCCTGCTCCAGGAGTACGACCCCGCAAAACAGGCCCTGATCGGGGCGCCGCGCACGGTCCTCACCCACGATGTGCTGATCGAGGGGCCCAATGTCTACCGCCACAACGGCTGGTACTACCTGATGCTCGCCGAGGGAGGCACCGGCTGGAACCACGGCATCCTGATGGCCCGCTCGCGCGAGCTGACCGGGCCGTATGAGCTCGACCCGGCCGGCTCGCTGCTGACCACTCGCGACGCGCCCGAGTGGCCACTGCAGAAGGCCGGCCACGGCGAGCTGGTGCGGACGGGCGAGGGGGAGTGGTTTCTCGCGCATCTGGCCTCGCGCCCGGTCCGTACGCTCGCCGGGGCGCGCTGTGTGCTCGGCCGAGAGACCTGTCTCCAGCGGGTGAAGTGGACCGACGACGGCTGGCTGCGGCTGGCGGACGGCGGCCATCTGCCGAGCCTGGAGGTGGCCGCGCCCCGGGGTGTCGCGCCGACCCCGGCGCCGGTCCGGCCCGCCCGCGACGACTTCGACGCGCCCGAGCTCGCCGGGTACTGGAACACCCTGCGCGCCCCCGCGACCCCCCAGTGGCTGAGCCTGACCGAGCGCCCCGGCCATCTGCGGCTGCGCGGCCGCCAGAGCCCGCACTCCCGCTACGACCAGAGCCTGGTCGCCCGCCGCCTGACATCGGTGCGCTGTGAGGCGACGACGGTGGTCGACTTCCGCCCCTCCCACTTCAGCCAGCTCGCGGGCCTGATCTGCTGGTACGACACCACCACCCACTACTACCTGCGGCTGACCCATGTGGAGGGCAGGGGCCGGGTGCTGGGCGTGGTGTTCACGGACGACGGCGCGTACGGCGAGCTGCCCTCCTGCGAACTCGACGTCGACGCGTGGCCGCTGGTGCATCTGCGGGCCCGCTTCGACGGTCCGGAGTTGCGCTTCGCCGCCTCGCCGGACGGGGTGTCCTGGCAGGACGTCGGTCCGGCGCTGGAGGCGACCAGGCTCTCCGACGACTACGGGGACCGGCTGCGGTTCACCGGGGCGTTCGTCGGGGTCTGCGTCCAGGACCTGGGCGGGACCCGGGTCGCGGGGGACTTCGACTGGTTCGAACTGCGCGATCTCGCGCCGTGACCGGCCGCCCGGCCGCCCGGTCACGGCGGGCCGGGCGGGGTCAGGACAGACCGAGCGCGGGGAAGACCGACGCGTCGAGAAAGCGGAGGAGGTAGTCGGAGTCGGCGGGCTTCCCGTCCAGCAGCGATCTGACCCGCATCACGCCGATCAGCTGGGCGGGGACGAACTCGGCCGCCACGCTGTCCGCCGGGATCTCGCCGCGCTCGATCGCGCGCCGGACCATGACGGCGATCACCGACACCTCACGGGAGAACAGGGCGTCGTGCAGCGCCTGGAGCAGGCTCGAATCGCTGAGCGCGGCATGGCCCAGCGCGTACAGCAACGTGGTGTCCGAGTCACACATTCGCCCCACGACGCGCGCCGTCTCCCTCAGGTCGCCGACGAGGCTGCCGGTGTCGATGCCGTCCAGCGCCATGCGCCGGTCACAGCGGCGCAGCGCGGCGGCGACCAGCTGGGGCTTGGTCTTCCACTGGCGGTAGAGAGTGGACCTGCTCGCCTTGGCCCGGGCGGCGACCCCCTCGAAGGTGCACGCCTCATAGCCGCCCTCGGTCAGCAGGGCGAGGACGGCGTCGAAGATCTCCTGCTCGCGCTCGGGACTGATCTTGGAGCGGCGTTGGGTGTCCGCCGTGGTGGGCGCTGCCATCAGCTCGGCACTCTCCTCCCGCTATGAGCTTTTCCGCTGGTGCCTCAGCCCCTGTCGACCGTGGTCGACTGAGGTGAGGGGGTGCGGTATGCGACTGTGCGGCACAACACACGGTACACGAGCGTATCGATACGCGCCTGTGCCGATACACTGTTGTATCGATACGCAGATGTATCGCAGCACGTCCATATCCAAAGGGGCCGGGTAATGCCGTGAACGCCACCCTCATAGCCGTCACCCTCGCACTCCTGTCGGCCGTCGCCTACGCGACCGCGGCCGTCGCACAGGAGCGCCTTGCCGCCCGCACCGGCCCGGGCGGACTGCGGCGACTGCTGGCGCAGGGCGCCTGGTGGTCGACCGTCGGACTCAACTCCTCCGGGGCCCTGCTCCATGTGGCAGCCCTCAAATTCGGGCCGCTCACCCTGGTCCAGCCCCTCGGCGCGCTTACGCTGGTCGCCGCCGTGCCGCTCGGCGCCCGGGTGGCAGGACGGAGCGCCACCCACGACGAGTGGCGGGGCACCGCGCTCACCCTCGTCGGCCTCGGCGCGCTGCTGCCGCTCACCGTCGGCGACGGCGCCCCCGACAGGACGCTCGGCACCGTCGCCGCGCTCGCCGTCGCCGCGATCGTGCTGGCCCTGGTCGCCCTGCTCATCCAGGCCCGCCGCGGCCGGGGGCTCGGCCACGCCGCCGCCTCCGGCATCACCTCCGGGGCCGCATCGGCGCTCACCCAGACCCTGACGGTCGCGGGCCTGGCCCTGACCTGGCGGTTCGCCATCGTGGGCGTACTCGTCGCGGGCCTGGCCGTGGGCGGGCTGCTGCTGTCCCAGACCGCCTACACCGGTGGCCTCGGCGCACCGCTGGCCGTTCTGACCCTGGCCAACCCGATGGCCGCCGCGGCCATCGGAATCGCCCTGCTCGGCGAGCGTGTCCACGGCGGCCCCGCCGGGGTCGCGCTGGCCGGACTGGGCGCCGTGGTGGCCGCGCGCGGTGTGGTGCTCCTCACCCGCGCCACGCATCCGGCACCCACCGCGCCACGGCTCCCGGAGCCGCGCACACCGGCGGAGCCGCTCCTGGTCAGGGAACCGGTCGTGGTGGCGGGGCCGACCCTGGCCGCCGAGCCGATTCTGGCCCCCGACTCGATTCTGGCCCCCGACCCGTTCCTGGTCAGCGCTCCGGGACGGTGATGTCACGGAGTTCGGCGTGGGCGTCCTCGGTGTAGGCGCCCACGCTGCCTTCCGTACAGGGCCGCTCCTGGTCAGTGAAACCGACCACATGACGGCCGTTCACCGCCACCGCCAGCCGGGTGCCGCGCTGCCGCTCCCCGGACCTCCGACCAGTCGCCGACCCGGAACGGGCCCCGCCCGAGGAAGGCCCTGTCCGATGAAAGCGCTGAGGCGGGCGACCGCGGCGGTCACCGCCGCCGTCGCCGTCCTGACCGGATGCTCGACCGGCGGGGACGACCCGCCCGATTCACACCGAAGCGGCCACACCGGCTCCGCCGCCCCCGGCGCCGGACCGGCCCGGCGGATGCGGGGGATCACCCTGCCCGCCTGGAACGCCGATGACTACGACCGGCGCGAGGCCCGGCGCTATCTGCGGCAGATCGCCGACACCGGCGCCCGATGGGTGGTGTTCACCCCCACCTGGTACCAGGACGGGATACGCCGGTCCGCCATCCACACCACCGAGGAGACGGCGAGCGACCACAGTCTGCGCCGGATCGTCGGCCTGGCCCACGCCACCGGGCTGAAGGTGATGCTCAAACCCCATGTGGACCTGGTGGACGGCGGCGACCGCGCCGCTATCAAGCCCGCCGACCGGGAGGCGTGGTTCACCGCGTACGAACGCTTCATCACCCACTACGCCGACCTGGCCGAGGATCTGGACGTCGAGCAGTTCGCCGTCGGCACCGAACTGGCCGGCACCTCCGCCGACCGCCGCCGCTGGCGGAAGGTGATCGCCGCGGTGCGCGGCGCCTACCGGGGCCCGCTGACCTACGCCGCCAACTACGACGAGTACACCCACGTCGGGTTCTGGAGCTCCCTCGACCTGATCGGCATCGACGCATACTGGCCGCTCGCGGACACCGCCACGACCGACCCCGCGCGGCTGGCCAAGGGCTGGAAGCCGATCGTCGCCGAACTCGCCGCGTTCGCCGCCCGGGAGGACAAGAAGATCCTGTTCACCGAGGCCGGTTACGTCAGCCAGAGCGGCACCGCCGCCGCGCCGTACTCCTGGACCATCAGCCACCGCGCCGGGGCGGACGAGCAGTCCGCCGCCTACCGGGCCCTGCTCACCGCCTTCGACGACCAGTCGTGGTGGGCCGGGGTGTGCTGGTGGATGTGGGACGACTGGCCGGACAGCGGCGAGACCGAGCGGCGCCTGGCCTACACACCGCACGGCAAGCCCGCCGAGCAGGTGCTGCGCCACTGGTGGCGCGATGGCGGAGCGGCCGGCCGATAGTCGGTCGGCGGGTCCGGCCGGCGGTCGGTGGTGTCCCGACTCTTGTCTCAATCTGACGGGTCGTCATATCTTCTCTTGGAAAACAGCGGGAGGAGACACGGGGTGGAGCCGCACACCACACCCACGGCCGCACCGAAGGTGCGCGCCCGCGCGGTGACCCGCAGCTTCGGGCACTCGGGCAGGCACGTACACGCGCTCGGGCCATTCGATCTGGATGTCCAACACGGGGAGTTCTGCTGCGTCGTCGGCCCGTCCGGCTGCGGCAAGTCGACGTTTCTGCGCATCGTCGCCGGGCTCGTCCGCCCCAGCGGCGGCGAGGTCGAACTGCGCGCCGGCCGGCGCCACCCGGCCGCGATGATCCCGCAGGACTACGGGATCTACGACTGGAAGACCGTGCTCGCCAACGTCCGCTTCGGCCTCGATGTGCAGCGCGTGCCGCGCAAGGCCGCCAACGCACGGGCCCGGGACTGGCTGGATCGGCTGGGCCTCGCCGACTTCGCCGACGCCTACCCGGCCGCGCTCTCCGGCGGTATGCGGCAGCGGGTCGCGATCGCCCGCGCGCTCGCCGTGGAGCCGGAGGTGCTGCTCATGGACGAACCGTTCGCCGCGCTCGACGCCCAGCTGCGCACCATCCTCCAGGACGAACTGCTCGCGGTGTGCCAGGCGACCCGTACCACCGCGCTGTTCGTCACCCACAGCCTGGAGGAGGCGATCGTGCTCGGGGACCGGGTGGTGGTGATGTCCGCCAGGCCGGGCCGGGTGATCGCCGAACGGCGGCCGCCGTTCGAGCGCCCGCGCACCGGACAGCTGCGCCGCTCCCCGGAGTTCGCCGCGTTGCAGTCCGAGCTGTGGGAGCTGCTGCGCGGCGAGGTGCAGACGGGAGCCGGTGGCGCCGCGATGGCGCAGCCCGCGGGGAAGCGCTCATGAACGGCGAGGCCGCGCTCGGCGCGGACCGGGCCGCCCAGGCCGATGCGGCGCCGGACGGGCCCGCCGAAACCGTGCTGGTCCGGCGCCCCGGGCCCCGGGAGCGCGATCCGGTCCGCGCCCATCGGAGCCGTCTCGCCCTCGAGATCTCCCTGGCCGTCGCCGTGCCCACGGCGCTGATCCTGCTGTGGCAGCTCGCCGCGTACCGGCACTGGATCGACCCCCGCGTCTACCCCGCCCCCTCCACGATCGCGGCCGACGGCTGGCAGCGCGCCGCCGACGGCAAGCTGTGGCCGGACGTATGGGCCACGCTCCAGCGGGTGATGGCCGGCTATGCGGTCGGCACGGCCGCGGGCTATGCCGTCGGGCTGCTGATGGGCGCGGTGCGGATCGTCCGCGCGGCGCTTGAGCCGTTGCTCGACGCGCTGTACGTGGTGCCCAAGCTCGCGCTGCTGCCGGTGTTCCTCAATATGTTCGGCCTCGGCGAGGGCCCGCAGATCGCGCTCGTGGCCACCACCGTCTTCTTCTTCGTCTGGATCTCCACGATGGCGGCCGTGATGGGCGTCGCGGAGGGGTACCGGGAGGCCGGTCAGGTCTTCGGCGCGGGGCCCTGGCAGATGTTCCGCCATGTGCTGCTGCCCGCCTCGCTGCCGCAGGTCCTGGTGGGCATGCGGGTCGCGGCCGGGGTGGCGGTCCTGGTGATCGTCGCCTCCGAGCAGATCGCCGCGGACAACGGGCTCGGCCATCTCATTTTCGACTCGCGGGCGCTGTTCCAGAACGACGTGATGTTCGTCGGCATCGTCTGTGTGGCCGTGCTCGGCGTGGTCTTCTCCGAACTCGTACGCTTCGTCGGCCGCCGACTCACCCCCTGGGCCCCGCGGGACCGCGGCCGCCCCCGGTCCTGACCGCACCTTCCCCCGATCCTGATCCCTGATGTCAACTCGGCCTCACCGGAACCGGAAGGCAACACCCATGCCAGCACCCGGACCCTTCCTCACCCGCGCCCTGGCCACCGCCGTGACCCTGCTGGGCGTCCTCGGCCCCCTCACCGCCTGCGATGTGCAGACCTCCGACTCGGCGCACTCAGGCGCCGAGCGCAAGGCCCGTCCGATCGCGCCCGTCGCGGGCTGCACCAAGGGCTGGACCGACCCCTCCGACCTGTCCGAGGACCGCGCGCCGGCCCGCTGTGCGCCCGGCGCGCCCGCGCCCAAGCCGCTGAAGAAGAAGACGAAGGTCGTCGTCTCCGCCAGCACCCTGAACGCCGAGTACCTGGCGCCGCTGCAGATCGCCCTGGCCAAGGGCGAGTTCGCCAAGGAGAAGCTGGACGTCGAGGTGAAGCTGCTGCCCACCCCCGACGCGCTGCCGCTGCTGGCCAAGGGCGATATCGACGTCCAGTACGCGGCGCCGGAGGCGGGTGTGCTCAACGGCATCCGGCAGGGGTTCGACATCCGCTGGGTCGCCGGCAACTTCTCGCCCGCGCCCGGATCCAAGAGCGGGTTCTGGGCCAGGCTGCGGCCCGGGCAGACGGCCGGTGAGGTCGGGCTCAAGGACCGTACCGTCGGGACGCTCATCGGCAAGGGCTCGGTCATCATGTATCCGATGGAGAAGGTGCTGGCCAAGCACCAGGCCGACGTGGACAGCGTCCGCTTCCAGCAGCTGGGCCCCGCCGAAGTCCTCACCTCGCTGAAGAACGGCGGTGTGGACGCGGCATGGCTGCTCGACCCGGTGTGGCGCGAGGTGGACGGCGACGCCGGCTACGCCTTCCTCGGCGGTCAGCCGCAGGGCGAACCGCTGGGCGGTCTTCTCTTCGGCCCCGATCTGCTGACGGGCGATCCGGACGCGGGAGTGGCGTTTCTGCGCGCCTACATCCGCACCGTGAACACCTACTTCGCCGGGGACTACAAGAAGGACAAGGCGTTTGTGAAGGAGCTCGGCGAAGCGCTCAAGACCGAGCCGGACACACTGTCCGCCGTGCCGTCGCTGCGCATGGACTGGGAGATCCGCCACGGCACGGTGGACCGTCTGCAGAAGGCGTACGCCGCGGCCGGTGTGACCGAGGGCGATCCGCTGCGCGAGGACCGGGTCGTGGACCGCTCGTTCTACGCGGAGGCGGTCGGCCACAAGCCGTAAGTGATGCGGGCCGCTGAGATCAGTCGAAGACGAACGGGCCCGGCGTCTGCTTGGCCAGCGCGTCGCAGGTCACCAGGGCGGCCCCGATCGACATGCGCAGCGAGCCGCCGCCCAGATAGGAGTCCAGACTGTCGCCCGGCGCCACCGTGCCGACGAGCGTGACCACTATCGGGAAACCCGCCGGAATGGCCGGGCTGGATTCGTTGGTGAACGTGGTCGTCCCCGGGCCGCCGTTCTTCTCGAACCGCAGAGTGGCGGAGACGGTGTTCGCCGGGATCGCGACCGGGGCGGTCAGATCCGGGGAGCCGGGCGTGATGGTGGCCCTGGTGCCGTTCTGGGCCGCGTGGAGGGTGAGCTCCACGGTGCCGAACGTACCGCAGTTGTACGGGGCCGTGGCGGTGTCCGGCGACACGGCGGCGGCCGTGGGCGCCAGGGCCACGGCCCCCGCGAGCAGCGCCGCGCAGGCGGCGGCGGTGGCCGTGGCGCGTAACCCGGCAGTGGTACGTCTCATCGCTCGTCCCGTCCGATCCATGTCCGCATCGCTGATGCCCGGTCAAAAGATGGGGCTCATTGACGCGCAGGGATCTTCAGAAGGCAAGCGCCGCTCCCGGCGGCCGGGTGTGAGCGGCCCGTGTTCCGGCGGGTCAGGACGGCGGGTCAGGAGCCCGGCTTACGGGCGACTCCCACCCAGAAGGAGACCTCCTCGTCGGTCACATCGCCGGTGGCCGTCCCGGTGTCCGGGGCCGCGAGGTCGGGGTGCCAGCGGTGCGGCACCTCGATGCCCGGCTCGACCAGCTCAAGACCCGTGAAGAACCGTTCCACCTCGGCCTTGGTGCGGATTTTTCCCTGGATGCCACCACTGTGGTAGATCTGCACGGTCCGCTGGGTGGCCTCGGGATCGAAGTCCGGCGTGATGTGGCTCAGCACCAGATACGAACCGGGGGCCAGCGGTTCGAGCAGGCGCTGCACGATCCCGTACGGGTCCCACTCGTCGGGGACGAAGTGCAGCAGCGCGCACAGGCTCAGGGCGACGGGCTGGGACAGATCCAGCACCTCGGTGAGTTCCGGGGCGTTCAGGATGGTGTCCGGATCGGCGACATTCGCGTCGACGTAGGCGGTGCGCCCCCGCGGGTCGCTGCCCAGCAGGGCCTGGGCGTGGGCGAGGACGATCGGGTCGTTGTCGGCGTAGACGATCCGGGCTTCCGGGGCGATCGACTGGGCGACCTCATGGAGATTGGGGCTGGTCGGAATGCCGGTGCCGATGTCGAGGAACTGGCGGATGCCGCGCTCGGCGGCCAGGTACCGGATCGCGCGGTGCATGAAGGCGCGGTTGGTGCGGGCGGCGATCATGACGCCCGGCCACATGGTGAGCACCTTGGCGGCGGCCTGGCGGTCGGCGACGTAGTTGTCCTTGCCGCCCAGGAAGTAGTCGTACATCCGGGCGCTGTGCGGCTTGCCCTGGTTGAGGGGGCTGCTGGGGGGCTCCGGTCCGCTTCCGGTCTGGGCTGCTACCCCTTGAGCGGTCACGTGTGATCTCCTCATTTCAGGGCTTTCAGGGCTTTCAGGGCTGTTCGGCGCACGATCCCCGGCCGCGCGTCCTGGCACAGGATCGTAAGCCGCCCGCCCACCCCGCGCCTTCACGGGGTGGGCATAACTGTGCTGGCGAAGCCCCAAGTTGTCCACGCCCGGTACGGCTCAGCCGGGCAGCCCCCACGGCTTGGCGTCGCCCACGGCCGGCACATCGCGCGGGTCCAGGTCGGGATCGGTGCCACGCGGCACGACGACCGCCGTCCCGTCCCGGCCCAGCGGGATCTCGATACGGCCGGGGGCCGTCTCCCGGTACCTCAGGCGCCGGCCGTTCTCGTCCCGTACGTCGATGGCGCCCTCGATGCCATGCGCCAGCACCAGCGGCGCGCCCGACTCGCTGTGCACGCGCACCCACCGCGTCCGGCCGCCCGAGCGGTCCGCGTCCACCAGGAACGCGCCCTGGGCGCGCAGGGACTGGACGGAGGCGTCCGGCCAGCGCCGCGACAGGGAGGGGAAGACCCGTACGACGCCGCCGTGGCTCTGCACGGCCATGTCGAGGATCGACTGGGTCGCCGTCAGCGGGCTCTCCGTGGCCAGGTTCCCGCCCTCCACATACATGGTGTTGGGTGTCATCCAGGCGTTGTTGACGACCTTGCCGTCGGTGAAGAAGGTGAGGAAGTCCAGAGCATCCTCGGGCCGCTCCATCCGGGAGGCCATTGAGGAGGCGACGCCGTAGCTGTAACCCGCCCACAATGCGCGGTCCCTGACCCAGTGGTCGAAGGTCGTGCGCATGATGTCCCGGTCGCCCGCCCGGTCCCAGTCCAGCTCGCCCAGCGGATAGAGCCACAACATATGGGAGAAGTGGCGGTGGGACTCGGTCAGCGGCTTGTCCGCGCCGATCATGACCCCGGTCGCATCGCGCGGATAGTCCACCAGGCGCCGGAGGATTTCGCGCCAGCGCGGCGCGCGCGGATGGTCCGTACGGAGGATGCGCAGACAGTCGAGCAGGGTGGCGCAGCCCCAGCGCAGCAGCGACAGATCGTACGTGCAGTCCTCGGCGTCCGCCCACTCGGGCGACCGGGTCAGCGGCAGATGCAGTTTGCCGTCGCCGCCTTCATGCAGGAAGTGGTCGTAGAAGTTCACCGCCTTGACGAGGATCGGGTAGAGGACGTCCCGCACGATCCGCACGTCCATGGTGTGGCGGTAGCTGAGCCAGACGTTGTGCATGGCCCAGATGAGATTGCCGTTGTTGTCGGTCTTGGTGGCGGTGCCGGGGATGCCGACGGTCTTCGCGCCGGGGCGCAGCATCCAGTCGGAGGGGTGGGCCAGGGCGTAGGTCTGGCCGTCCTGGTACTCCGGCGGCACCGAGAGCGGCAGATACTTCTCGAAGGCTTTGAAGGTGGAGGTGACCGAGTCGAGTTCGAGGTGGTTGGACCCCTGGATCAGCCAGGTGGCGATCTGGACGTTGAGGTTCCACCAGACCGCGGTCCAGCTGCCGCCGGTCTCCGGGTACCACGGCCCCCACTCGGACATCGAGGGTCCGCCCGCCCGGGTGGCGCACGCGGCCTTGTAGAGCTGGATCCAGTAGAAGTCCTGGAGTCGTTTGTCGGGTACGGACAGCAGGCTGCGCCGGTAGAAGCGGTGCCACCAGCCGCGGTGCTCGCGCACCAGCTCGTCCGGGTCGGCGGCCAGCGTACGGGCCACTTCGGCGACCGCCAACTCGGTCGTGCCGTCCAAGTCATCCGGGAAGCGGTAGACGATATGGGCGGCGAGCAGACGGCCGGTGCCCACCCGCCTTTCGCGCCAGGCGGTGGCCCAGCCGCCGCCGGCGATCAGGGGCTGCTGGGCGTAGTGGGTGGCGCCCGTGGAACCGGTGCGGGCGTCGGGGTTGCCCGTGTAGTCCGCGGGCTTGTCCTTCTGCCGGGGCGAGATGGCGGGCATCCAGGTGAACGACCAGGCTGCGGACTGCTCGCCCTCGCTCGGTCGGGTGGAGATCAGCAGCGCGGTACGGGAGTTGTGGACCAGCATGGAGAAGCGGACGCTGCCCCGCGTGGTGGTGACGGTGCCGCGCAGCTCGGCGTCCCAGAGGTCGAGGGTCCAGTCGATATCGGTCACCTCGCCGGCGAGCGTCAGGTCGAAGTGGCCGATGGGCAGCCGTGAGAAGCCGTACGGGGCGCGCCACTGCGGCCGTTGGTCCTGCACCTGGCTGTGGCTGACCATGACTTTCACGGAGTTGGCCGTGGCGCCCCGGTAGATCTGCACACCGAGCAGCCCGTTGCCGAGGAAGGGCCCGTCCTTCCAGTCGCCCGGCAGCCGCCGCCACCGCATGGCGGCGGCTCTCACCAGCCGCTCATGTGTGTTTCCCGCCCGGGCCGAGGTTCCTTGGGGCGCGGCCCATGTGGTGCCGGATCCGGTCAGCCAGCCTCCGGCGCCAACGGCGGCGGCCGTGCCGATCACACCTCGCCGAGAGATTCCGTTCCCCGTCCCTGAGGTCACGTACATGCCTCCCATACCTGGTTGTGAACTACCGGGCATAGTGCAGGCTCGCTCGGCGGTAAGGAAGACCTCCGACCTATTTCCATTCAGAAAGGCGGTGAAGTCCCAGGTGGGGGGTATGTTGACGATGGGCCGCCCAAAGGTCCGATCAGACAGCCCTGTTGGAGGGGTGGGCCAGCGGCGCGGGGAGGCCGTCCAGGAAGAGTGCCCCGGCGAGCACGGCGGCGCTGCCCCGGGGCGCGACGCCGAGTTCACCCAGCTCGGCGTCCAGCCTGGCCAGGGCGGCCGCGCCCGCGGCCGTCGCCGTGCCGCCCGCCTCGAGGACGCCGCGCGCCCCGTCCCGCACCCGCCGCAGTCCGGGCGGGCCCGCGTGGTACAGCGGCCCGGTGTCCTGGAGCGTGCTCATCACGGTGAGCAGCGCGTCGAGGCGGGCCTGCGCCTCCGTGGCCCCCGTACCCCGCGCCCGGGACAGGGCGTCCAGGGCGCGGCGTACATGGGGAAAGCCGGCCCGCGCCTCGCCGCGCGCCCCCGCCGCGCCGTAGGTGGCGGAGACCTGCGAGCCCGGCGAGGGCTTGCGCGGGGCGCGCCGGTCCGGGTGGGCCGCGATCCGCTTGGCGGCGGCGGGCAGTTCGCGGGGCGGGACGTCGGGCTCCAGGGCGGCGGCCGCGACCAGCAGCCCCGTCACCCACAGCGCCCCGCGGTGCGGGCCCGCGGCCGGGCCGCCGCAGGCCCGGGACATTGTCCACTCGGCACCCCGGCCGATCGCGCCCAACTCCTCGCGGAGCACCGGCGTGGGGCCCCCCGGGGGGGGGGGCCCCCCCCCCCCGGGCCCCCCCCCGGGGGGGGGGGCCCAGGGGGCCCCCCCCCCCGGGCGCCCCACAGCCCCCCGGGGGGCGGGCCCCCCCAGGCGCGCGG